>NZ_JBALFF010000078.1:0-93935 GCF_036916975.1 Nostoc sp. | reverse complement strand
GGAGTTTGGAGTTTGGAGTTTGGAGTTTGGAGTTTGGAGTTTGGAGTTTGGAGTTTGGAGTTTGGAGTTTGGAGTTTGGAGTTTGGAGTTTGGATTAACTTCTAACTCTACCCTGATGGTCTTCCATTGGAGGGATGAGTAAATGCGGGAATATTGATAATCTATCTAGCAGCAAACATTTAAGAAATAATAAGTACGTCTATGGCATCTCCTACACCACTGCATGGCACGGAACTAGTAGATTGTGCTAGAGCAAATGCCAAGCAAGGAATTGAAACTGCTGCTCATCAATGTGGCTATGGTCAAGACCTCAATAAATTTGCACGCGAACTCAGACAAGCTTGTGAAGAAATGAATTTACAAGTAAAAGAACTTAGTGGATTAATTACTGAGCAGGACTTAATACTGCAATTGGGTACTGGCGAAATTGTTGCTCCAGATACGGAATCAGAATTGTAAAAGTTAGTCATTTGTCATTTGTATTTTATTCTTCACCTATGACTAATGACTAATCATTAACCGCAATGCTGAACCGGAGATACAAGCTAAAAGATAAATAGCTACCAGACTAGTGCCAACAGCGATCGCTACTTCTAATTGTCGTTGCAGAAAATAAGCCCAGATAGTAGCTATCGTACCTAATATTTATCCTAATAATGCCTCTACTTAGACGCTTCTTTGGCTTGTCGTCATCTAAAAATAGTTCTTTGCCCCCTAGCTGCACACCACCCAAGGCGTAGATATATTCGGTGGTTTCTTGTTGCAGAATCAATATATAGGACTCATATTTGATTTTTGAAATGCACGTAGGGTGTGTTAGCGTCAGCGTAACGCACCTCCCCCAAAGCTTTTGGTGCGTTACGGCTTACGCCTAACACACCCTACATAATACTTAGATTTTTTCAGAAATCAAATCGGATTCCTATAGTTCAGTTAGGGAGCATCCCAATTTTGGCTTAAATCTTTTCCCTCACCCCCAGCCCCTCTCCTTCAGATGGGAGAGGGGAGACATAATTCTAGTTCCCCGAATCCCTTCATATAGGATTCGGGGTTAGGGGATGACGGCTATCAAGGTTTTTGCACCTGACGGGATGCTCCCGTTCACTTAAGCCTAAAACTCAACTTCTACGTAAGTAGGTAGGCAAGATAAAACCAAACTATATTAGGACTTACGCAAAAACTCCTCAAACTCTTATTACTTCGTGTCCTTTGCGTCCTTTGCGGTTCGTTTTTCCATAATTTTGCGTAAGTCCTATATATAACAAAAAGTAAAATCTCTGTATTTGGCTCGTAGTTGCGCTTTAGCGCTCTTTTATTACTCTCGTCAGATTAAATTTGATAACCCTATTTTGCCGTTAGTCCGCGCAGGCGGACGAGAGCTTGTGTAGCCGCGATTTATAATCGCTTAGATTATATCTCTCTCCAGAGTCATAGAAGAGCGTTATACCAATTCTGTATGAAGATACGCTAAACCATATTTTAAGTATAAGAAAGAAAAACGAACCGCGAAGGACGCAAAGGACACGAAGAAAGAAAGAAAGAAAGAAAGAAAGAAAGAAGTTAAAAGGCTCCAAAAAATATAGCGGTTCTCACTTGGGTGCAATACAGCCTGAACCTCACCCCATATTTGCTTTACTCAAATACTCCCCTCTTTGATGCTTTGGAGAGGGGTTGGGGGTGAGGTTTAGAAATGTACTTCATGCAAACTCCAAGCGCTATATATCTCTGGTGGATCTTGTAACAAAGATATGAATTAACACTCAAGATGAAGCATAGATGAATAACACTTTTTCAAAACTTTAAATATAAAAAGTCTTCTTTATAGAAATTTTATGAAATTAATATTTCATCAGAGAAAAAACATGACATCATCAAATATGTTAGAGATTTTTATTTAAAGTTCATCAAAACTTTGCTATTACCTTATGAAGGATATATCAATGTGAATATTTAAATAAAGTTCCACAACTAACATAGATGTAACAGCATTTTATAGTGTCAAATGTGTAGTTTATTAATTTACAACCAATATCTAAGCATAATAGGTAAATTCACTACTTTTAACTACTTAAGTATGTATCTGCCTGATTAGATGTTGCTTCATATCAACTTTATGCACCTGCATATAAGTGAGATTAAACCAATTTGTAATAGAGCCTCTGGCACGCTTTGTGCGTTCAGAATTACGTTTTGGTAATTTTTGATTAAATTCACTAACCTGGATTTACATGCATCAAAAATTCAGAAAATTGTCGAAAAAAACAAAGATTCATAAGGACTTATACGCCCTTTAAGGAATTTTTTGTATTTTTTAGCATACACATTTTTCTATATATATGCTTTTCTGAAAAATCAAGCAATGTATATCACTTCGTACTGTTTTTTAATAGGTGGAAAACTTGTAAATAAAATGAGCAAAAAAGCAAACATGAAATAAGGAGTTTATCTCCAGATTTAACTGAAGTAATACATGCCAAGACTAATAAATATATTCACAATTAACATGATTAAGATTTTTTAAAAAGCCAATATAAAACCGAATTCTGGAACATTGATTATGGAATTAGTTTTAGCACTATTGCGAGGCATATATCTCAATGAATGATTCACAAAATCAACAGCTGTCAACATCTCCAAGTCCAATAATTAATGCTCAATCATCTCTACAAAGCATTGATAAAGCACAACCCAGTATTTCCGGTAGCGCCAGCGTGCTATCTCAAGGAAATGGACTCAAAGCAGAGTACTACGACAACATCGACTTCACCAACTTAAAGCAAACTCGCACAGATGCGACAGTCAACTTTAACTGGGGTACTGGTTCTCCAGATCGATCCATCGGTGCAGAAACCTTCAGTGCGCGTTGGACAGGTCAGGTGGAAGCCAAGTACAGCGAGACTTACAACTTCTACACCAATGCTGATGATGGGGTGCGGCTGTGGGTCAATGGTCAGCAAATCATCAATAAGTTTGTCGATCAATCTGCTACAGAATCGAGTGGCGCGATCGCACTGGTTGCAGGTCAGAAGTACGATATTAAACTTGAGTACTACGAAAATACACGCGATGCCGTTTCTCGACTGTCTTGGTCAAGTTCCTCTCAGTCCAAAGAAATCATTCCTCAGTCCCAACTGTATTCACCAAATATTCAGACCGCGATTACATTAGGATCATCTTCCACAACAGTTAACGAAGGTGCTGGTAATGTGACCATAACGTTGTTGAGAACTGGTGATTTAAGCAGCACATCTTCAATCAAGTATGCAACCATAGCTGGTACTGCCAAAGCAGGAGTTGACTACGGGAGTGAAGGCACAGAAAGCGCTGGAACACTTATTTTTGCGTCAGGACAAAGCACCAGACAGATATCCATTCCGATCAATGACGATTCTTTAGCAGAACCAGATGAAGCCTTTAGTTTTGTCATCGATCAGCCAGAGGGAGCAACACTAGGGCTTCAAAGAACTCTCGGAATTACCATTCAAGATAACGATCGCTCTAGCCTCGATTTCACTCAGCCAGTAGTTAATGAGAGTGACGGTACTGCTACGGTGACAGTTACACGGGGTAACACTTCGGGTGCTGCTAGCTTAGACTACATAACCGTGGATGGGACTGCTAAAGCTGGATCTGACTACCATGCTACATCTGGAACCTTAGCCTTTGCAGCAGGACAAGCCAGCAAGACCATTTCTATCGCCCTTAAGGATGACACCATTGGGGAGGTAAATGAAAAATTTACTTTGAAGTTCAGTAATGCAATTGGAGTGCAACTAAATACTCAAGAGACAACTATCACTATTATTGATAATGACAGTGGTAACTTTGCTTTAGAGACAGTAGCTTCTGGTTTGAATCAACCCACAGCTTTTGACTGGACATCTGACGGTAAGAGCATGTTCGTTGCCCAGAAAAATGGGGTAGTGCGAGTTGTGAACAACGGCACTTTATTATCAACACCATTTATCGATATCTCTGGAGAGGTTAATGATACGCGCGATCGCGGTCTTTTAGGCATTGCCGTACATCCAGATTTTGGCAAAGCCACAAACCCCAAAAACTACGTTTACCTGTTGTATACTTACGATCCACCAGAAACCAATCCAAACAACTCTAAAAATAATCGGGGTAGCACATTAGACAATCCCGATCAGAATGGGAATCGGACTGCACGGCTAATTAGGGTAGAAGCTGACCCCAAGACTAATTACACTACTGCTATTGCAGGCAGTGAAGTTGTGCTGCTAGGTACTAATGGCACTTGGGAGAATATTAGCCACCCAGATGGAAATAGTACAAATGTCTCACTTGGCTATGCACCATCAGGAATTATCAACAAAGATACTGGTAAGGCGTTTATCAGCTTACAGGATTATCTGAATAATCAGGATAAAGTCGAAAATGTCCAAAATTTTATAGCCAACGATAGTGAATCTCACTCAGTTGGTTCTGTGCGCTTTGGCACCGATGGTTCTCTGTTTGTGAGTTTAGGAGATGGTACTTCCTACAATGGAATAGATCCCCGAGCAATTCGCGTCCAGGATGTCAATAATCTGTCCGGTAAAATCCTGCGGATTGATGCGATTACTGGTCAAGGCTTATCAAGTAATCCTTTCTACAACGGCGATTATAATAGCAATCGTTCCAAAGTTTATGACTTAGGTCTGCGTAACCCTTTCCGTTTCACAATTGATAAAAACACCAATACCCCCGTAATTGGTGATGTTGGCTTCGATTCTTACGAAGAGGTCAATATCGGAAAACCAGGAGCTAACTTTGGCTGGCCATTCTATGAAGGTGGCCTTGATGCAAATAATAATATCGTCAGTCTGAAACAACCAAACTATTCTAACTTAGATGCAGCAAAAGCCTTTTATAGTAGTGGCAAAAGTGTTGCAGCACCAGCTTACACTTATAAGCATTTTGGTTCTAATTCGATCGTCTTAGGTGACTTTTACACAGGCAGTACTTTTCCTTCAATCTATCAAGGTGCCTTATTCGTTGGTGATTTTAGTCAAGGAACTATCGATGCTTTGACATTTGATAGTCAGGGTAAAATTGTCTCAGTTAAGCGGTTTGCTTCTCAAGCAGACAGGCCAAATTTAGGAGTCCCTACACAAATCACCACTGGAAAAGATGGTAATCTGTACTATGCAAACTTGACCGGGGGTGAGATTGACCGCTTCCGACCTGTTTAGAGTCTAATATGTTTGGGGAGTGGGGGGAGATGAGGGAGAAGAATCAATCCCCAATCCCCAATCCCTAATCCCCAGTTCAAGATAAATTTGTTAAAAATCCCAACAATTTTTTAGTATTTGATGTCAAGAGGGTTCGACGATAAGCATCAGCAGCTTTTTTAATCGCTTCGGCTTGAGTGGGATAAGGATGAATTACACTACTTAACTTACTCAAACCGATTTTATTCACCATTGCCGTAGTTAGTTCTGAAATCATCTCACCCGCATGACTGGCGACAATAGTTGCACCGATAATTTCATCAGATCCTTTTTTATGGTGGATTTTGAGAAATCCTGATTCTTCACCATCTGCGATCGCTCGGTCTACACTACTAAAAGGGATGTTAATTGTCGTCACTTCAATACCCAATTTCTGCGCCTCGTGTTCGTACAAGCCTACATGGGCAATTTCTGGGTCAGTATAAGTTACCCACGGCATCACCAGACTACTGAGTTTCGAGCGTCCTATGCCAAAGGGAGAAAATAGTGTATTCTTAATCACAATTCGCGCCGCAGCATCAGCAGCATGGGTAAACTTCCAGTTCATGCAGATATCACCAGCGGCATAAATTTTGGGATTCGTCGTTTGGAGATAATCGTTTACCTTCACACCTTGGCGCTGATCGTATTCTACACCTACTGCTTCTAAATTCAGACCTTCGACATTTGGCGATCGCCCCGCACCGACTAAAATTTCATCTACTGTCACCGAATCTCGATGACCATTAGAGGAAAAGTAAAGCCGTTTCCCCTCGGTAACAGTTACCACCTCTTCCAACTTGGAATTCAGTACGACGCGAATTCCTTCGCTAATCAAAACATTTTGCAGAATTTTAGCAGCCTCAGCATCTTCTTTATTTAGAAGATGAGAACCGCTATGGAAAATTACCACCTCAGAACCTAAGCGGCGGAAAGCTTGCGCCAATTCGCAACCAATCGGGCCGCCACCAATCACCGCTAAACGTTCCGGTCGTTGAATCAGCGAAAAAACCGTCTCATTAGTTAGATAACCCGCCTTTTCAATTCCCGGAATCGACAATTGAGCAGCTTTTGCGCCAGTAGCAATTACAGCTTTTTTAAACCGGAGGGTTTTGTCGCCAACTTCCACAGTATTTTTAGTTGCAAATCGGCCGCTACCCAAAAAGACATCGACACCCAAATTTTGAAACCGCTCCGCCGAGTCATTATGGCTGATACCAGCCCTTACCCGCCGCATCCTTGCCATGACTTTGGGAAAATCAACATCAATATTATGTTGAGGAATATTAACACCCAAATTTTGAGCATCCCAGATTTCGCCAACAACACGAGCAGACCGAATAATAGTTTTAGATGGTACACAACCAACATTTAAGCAATCTCCACCCATGAGATGCTTTTCAATTATCGCCACTTTTAAACCCAAATCCAGACCCGCCGCACCCGCAGCCACAACTAATCCCGCCGTACCAGCCCCAATTACTACTAAATCGTAAACATCAGCCGGTTCAGGATTAACCCAATTTGGCGGATGAACGTAAGACACCAACTTTTGGTTATACTCATCAGTTGGGCGAACTGTGACTCTCTCTAAATCTGAATTGGTCATTAACAAAACCTCTTTTAAGAATTGAAAATACTAAATTCACCTGAGCTAACTTTTTACTCTTAGAAAACCTCACCCCCAACCCCTCTCCGATGCGTTGGAGAGGGGAGCGTTTGCAATATCAAATGCGGGGTGAGGTTGCGACTATATTGCACCGAACGTGAGAATCGCTATCTTTTAAAAGTAATATAGGTTTTGAATTGTTTTGTCGGTTTGATAATTTACAGATACTCTTCCAAACTCAGTTTAATTTTTAACCCAATTCCGTGGGTTTAAGTCCCCCGGTTCTATAAATAGGTAAGTAATGCGATTGGGGACTGCGAATGCAATGTTGCTCCTCTGGGGGTTTCCCCAAGACGGCAGACGGCAATGCAGCGCTAAATCCCCAGACGCTTGCGGACTCGCTAACCCTTCTCTACGAGACGCTACACGAACGCTAATACAAAACTGAATTACGAATTACGAATTACGAATTACGAATTATTTTTAATTGCACTTACTTCCTCTTCTAAAGCTTTGCGTGCAATCTGGGTTACATAAACTGTCACAGCTACTGTAGCAATCAAACCTAAAATCCGAATTGCCCATTGCAAAGTCGGGTTAGTCGGTTGAGTCTCACTACCAATCATGGCAAGATTACCTGCAAGGGAACCAATATAAACGTACATCACCGTTCCGGGAATCATGCCTACAGAGCCAATGAAGTAATCTTTAAGAGAAACTCCTGTGATACCAAAGGCATAATTTAATAAATTAAAAGGAAATATCGGGGATAGTCGCGTTAACAAAACAATTTTTAATCCTTCTCTACCAACCGCTTGGTCAATAGCGGTAAATTTTTTGTTATCTGCAATTTTCCGAGCAACCCAGCCCCTTGCTAAATAACGTCCTACAAGGAAAGCAGCAGTAGCGCCAAAAGTTGCACCGATAAATACGTAAAGAGAACCCCAAACTGTACCAAAAATCACACCAGCCCCCAAGGTAAGAATAGAACCTGGGAAAAAAGCAACGCTAGCGATAATGTAAAGAGCAATAAAAGCTATGGCTCCCAGCACACCCAGGCTATCAATCCATTGCAAAGCTTCGCGTAAAATTGCTTGGGGATTAAAAGAATTTGGATTTGTAGATTCTTGTGCTAAAGCTGGGTCTGTGTTTAATGAGAACCCACTTGCCAATATTAGTAATATTAATCCACTTCGGCTAAAAAACTTCTCTAATTTTATAGCATGAATACTTTTAAATATCTGAATGATTGTTAGTTTTGTCATAGGTTGTTATTTTTTATATTGTCACACTTTGATCTAAAGATTTCTGAGCAATTTTTGTGATAAGTAGGTAGGCGTAATTAAACATAAATAAAACCTCACCCTCAATCCCTCTCCGATATTTTGGAGAGGGAAGCCGGATAGAGGGTGAGGTTTTATATTTAATTTGACCCACTTACATACATCTTCTGAGGCTCAACTTTGACTTTTGACTTCCCCAAAGGGGCTGACCTTGTGAGGCTCAATATTGAAACTTACACCTCAAATCTAATGCCCCTAAGATATACTGCCCACATGAGAAACAGCTTAAATTCTCTTAAATTTTTCTCGGCGATACCAGCGACAAATTCGCTCAGGTGAAACGCCAAGTAAATAAGCAATAATTACTATTTGATTAAGTAGCGTAGTTTTAAACACTCCCTTTTGCAACCATCTACGGGCTGAGGTAACAACTGGTGTGGGAATAATTACAATCCGTCCGATGCGTTTTAAACGACGCATGAGTTCAAAGTCTTCCATGATAGGCAATTGGGGAAAACCACCAATTTGCTGATATACTGCTTTTGTTAAAAAAATTGCTTGGTCGCCATAAGGCATTTGGTAAAAATGCGATCGCACATTTATTCCCCACTCCACCCATCGTAAACTTAAAAGTGATGCATCAATCCGCAACTTAAATGCACCAGCCACAGTCCCAGGCTGTTGTAGTGCTGTGCGAACCATGTCATCAAACCCAGTCGGTAAACAGGTATCTGCATGGAGAAATAGTAGAATTTCCCCAGTAGCAGCTACAGCACCCGTATTCATTTGAGCAGCCCGACCGGGAGATGATGAGATAACTTTGACATTTAAAGACTGAGCGATCGCTACAGTATCATCACTAGAGCCACCATCTACCACAATTACTTCTATATTTATACCGGGTTGAGTAGTTGCGATCGCTTTTTTGATATTCCCCGCTTCATTAAGAGTCGGAATAATAATAGTAATTCTAGCTGCGTCAACATTATGACTCATGATTGCTAAGGTGTGCGTTGGTTTACCCAGCGTACCGCCTCAATAGCAGATGCAAACCGCATAGACACCCTAGAAACCCGCACTTCCCCCGTATTAGGATTTGTCGCTTTCAGGAACTGCATAGGCTGGACATTAACTCGCTCTCTAACGATACGTAACAACTTGTATTCTTCCCAGGAGTCAATTTCGACTGTGTTCATTTTTTCTAATAAGTTTACCCAGCCGATATCATCGAGTTTCCGCGTGCGTTCCAGCTTTAGTTTACCGTGGTGTGCATACAAGTTATATCCATCTGCAAACGCTATAGCAGGTGTATCTTTGGCGTGGAGATGGTTATTGCTATCAATACTGATTGTGGTCGAATGGTTGGAGATAATCGCAATATTCTTAAAAAAGAAAGTCCAGCCGCAATTCTTAACAAACTTTTCTAAAATTAATACTTTATTTTGAAATTGGTGATATTTTAAACTATGAATACAAAAGTCAAAATAACTACCTCCAGCGATTAAAGTTTCAGGCTTTTGGCAGGAAGAGAATATATTTTTAATAAAGTTGCGATCGCGCTTACCAAAGTACTTTTCAATAACATCTTCCCACTGAATTTCCATCTGATTTTGCAATAAATTTGCATACTCTTGTGCCAGATGATTCTCAAACAAAGAATGTAAATTGGCTTGTAAATTACTGGGTAGTCGCACGAGCAAATCTGATTGCAAATTACGGTAGATTCTGCTCCAATAAAAATTATCTATGGCATCACCCAGGATTGTGTGGGAATTAACTTTGAACAAATTCCAGATGTACTCGAACGCAGCGTTAGGGCTATCAACGATAATTATTTCAGGTTCCGTGAGTTCAAGTGCAGTATATATTGCTCGAACTGCATCTGTAGCGTGTTGCTGGTTGATGCGTTCAGTGGATAGCCCAATGTGTTGCCATTTTTCTCGATATCGGGGTATGAATGCACGTTGTTCTGGTGTCAGATAGTCGGCGGACATAGCAGGTATGCGATACAGTGGCTATTTTGTATTAAAGCAGGTTATTTGACTTGGTTAGTAGAATTTATTAAAGATTCCTCAAGATAATCCCCATGACAGCTATCACCGTCAACTTGAACCCTATCATCCAACTTACCGACAACCAATTTTATCAACTCTGTCGAGAAAACCCAGAAGTCAAATTTGAACGCAATGCGGAGGGAAAATTACTAATAATGCCACCTACAGGCGGAGAAACTGGAAATCGCAACTCAGAAATTTCGGCAGATTTTGTGATTTGGAATCGCCAAACTAAACTAGGAATTTGCTTTGATTCTTCTACCTGCTTTAAACTTCCCAATGGTGCAAATCGTTCTCCTGATGTCGCTTGGATAAGAAAAGAGAGATGGAATGCACTCACACCCGAACAACAAGAAAAGTTTCCACCTATTGCACCAGATTTTGTTTTGGAGTTAATGTCACCAAGCGATAGTTTGCGAGAAACGCAAGCGAAAATGCAGGAATATATTGATAACGGAGTTAAATTAGGCTGGTTAATTAATCCGAAAATGCGTCAGGTAGAAATCTTTCGTATTGGTAAACCAATAGAAATACTAGCATCTCCACAAGAATTATCAGGAGAAGATATTTTACCAGGATTTATTTTGAATTTGCAAATAATCTGGGGATAAATATTTATTGATTTCGGATCACCTGCTCAAATTCAATAAGAGCATCGTACTGGTCAGGCATTGCGATATAATGCAGCAGTAAAGCGGGGTCTAAATTTGGAAAAAACCCACTCCGGTTTACTTCTTCATACTCGACACTCTCGTTAAGACGGAATATTTTTATTTCATTAGATTTCCAAAACCAAACTTCCGGCACTTTTTTAGGCTTGTATAACTCCTTCCTGTTAATGGTTCCACTGGTGACGATAATTTCAATAACAATGTCAGGAACTTCCCTTTCTATACCAATACTGTAAGACTCATCTGGTGTGCCAGAAGCATACCCAGATTCTTCTAGAGTGAAACCACCACGTCTGTAGAACCGGATGCCCAACTCTCTCATGTAAGCTTCTAGTAGCAAGCCAACAGTACTTTTCACTTTCTCATGTTTATCTCCAATGGGCGACATAATTTCTAAAATTCCTGACAAATAAGACAGTCTAACATTGCGGTTGTCTTGAAGTTGTGCCTCAATCCCTTTGAATTGCTCCCAAGAAACATCCTTGAGAGTTACCATTTTTTCTTCTGTGGGCTGCTCTACCAGTGGGATGCTCATAAAAACACTTTCCTTATACGTTCACTAATTCCAATACAGTTTAGTTAAGCATTTCTTCCTTCTGTCTCTTCTCTTCCTTTGCGTTCAACTCTTGGAGACACACTCGTGTTTGCGTCAACTCTTGGAGAGGCTTGTCTGCGACACGCTCTTGCTAGCTTGCTTCCACGAAGCGGTATGCCAACGCGGTTCGTTAAAAAAATTAACTTTGACAAAGAGTTAACAAGTTCCGTGGGTTTTAAGTCCCCCGCTTCTATCAAGCGGCAAGTTTTGATGCCTCAGCTAAATCCCCCGAAGTAATGCGAGTCGGAAGCCGTCCCCACAACAGCACTCTTCGTTACAAAAGTTAATTACGAATTACGAATTACGAATTACGAATTACGAATTACGAATTATTTTAAGCCTTAACCCAAGCGTATTGTCACTAATTCTACTTTTTCGATATTGACGTAATGCACCCTATGGAAACCACCAGCTATTTGTATTGCTGTAAAACTGAAACCGTCCAAAGCCGAGAAATTGTCCGTGGGATTTTTCACCCACCGGGAAGGCTGTCACACCCAATAAGTAGACACCAGAAAAGCTGGGATTACTCACAGGGCGGAGGGCGATTGTAACTGTCTGTCCCGGAGTTACAGGCGGGTCAAAGTTCACATTAACTGTTCGCGTCTCGCGTTCTGCTGTGACTGGGCCTAGTGTTAGCCGAGATTCTTTGCGTAGGCGTAGCCCGCCGGAGGCATCGCTAGTTCCCACAAATGCACGAGTATCATTAAGATTGTAGCGGATGTTTTCGGCTCCCTCCTTCTGGGTAATAGTTACCTTCTGAAGCGATTCTCCAGCATTTTGCGGCACGTTAATAGTAAAATAATAAGTCCCGCCCCAAACATTGACATCTTTGTAAGTAGTCGTCGCTTTAACAAGTTTCGGCGGTTCGACAAAGTAGACTATGCCATCTCTAAGCTGCACCCCTTGAGTTACCGGAACAGCAACTCCTCCAATGCTTATTGCTAACGAGAGTGTTATCCCAAACAAAGTTGTAACGCGCATAATTCAGATATAAAAAAACGCACTCATTTCAATTCTAATTCTTTGGGAATCAGCGACTTGGGAACAATAGAAGCTTGTTTTTCCCCATCATAAGATTTCGTATACCACCAAGCCCAAGCAATTAAAACTGCTTGCAGAGGAAGCCTAACTACGTGTACCCAAGGTGAATTAGGTATATGTTCAATCTTAATCAGATTAACCGCCATATAAATATTGGCAGGGTAAACAGCAATAAAAAGAGCAAGAAGTCCCCAAGCAGAAGCTTGACTTACAGGCGGGACTAATAAGCCGATACCACCCAAAATTTCATAAAATCCGCTGAGATAAACTAATCCTAAAGGGTAAGGTAGTTGCGGCGGCACAATTTTCACATATTCTTCTGGAACAAGAAAGTGTGTCACTCCAACCACAATGATGCATATAGCAAGGATAACTCGTAATATTTCCTTATATTTATTCATGGGTTTTGTCTTATTATATACTTGTCCCTATTACTTCAGTTTGACTGACAAATGTTAATCTGCCTTGAGCCAATAGTGTTATAACTGCTTAACTTTAATATTTTACTGCTTCTTTAAAAAACTTTTACAAAAATACTAAGTAAGCGGGTCAAATTAAATATAAAACCTTACCCTACCTCCGGCTTCCCTCTCCGATACTTTGGAGAGGGATTGAGGGTGAGGTTTTTTCTTATATTTAATTACGTCTACCTACTTATTTTAATTGATTAAATCAGGATAAATTACCTTCAAACAGAGACAATATATTGCTTTTTAAAATTATCTCAGGCGGAAATTAACAAAATTTGTGGCAATTTGACCAGTCCAAAAATCGCCGTATTCTGTGCAACCTTTAGATAAACGAACTTTTCGCGTCGGTAAATCATTGACATATTTCATCTGAATCTGATATTTAGTTGGCTTAAAGTTGTAAAAACTCAAAATTCCTCCATACAATGCATAACCTGTAAGCTGAATACAATTTTTGCTATACCACTTGAATTTTGCATACATCCAATACTCCAAACTTTCCCCGGACATAATTAAAGGAATATCTGACTCTTCCACAAATCTGGTTGCATTTCTACCAAAACTTCGTTCCATAGGCTTTCCATGTGGATTTAATATTTCTGGTACAAAATGAGGTAGTTCAAATCGATAAAGAGTTGATGAGTTATTAGTAATCTTTGCTCCAAATTTAATAGGTGTTTCTTCCCCAAATACTGGAATATTATACTTCCGCTCTGACACTAAGGCTTCAAAGTAAATTCCATCGGCTTCAATTTCACTACTATTGTTTGATTTCTCAGGTGTCATCCTAGCTACCGTTTATTACCTATTACTAACACTTTATCCATAAAAACATGAGCGATGCCTTTAACCGACTTGCACCCTTCATCCAAGAATATATTTATCATCACCAATGGACTGAATTACGGCCAGTTCAAATTGCCGCCTGTCAAGTTATATTTGACACCGATGCTCATTTGCTAGTTACTGCTGCAACTGCTGCGGGTAAAACAGAAGCAGCCTTTCTACCAGTTTTAACTTTATTACATGCCAATCCTGCTGCAACTATAGGGGTATTATATATTAGCCCAATCAAAGCTTTAATTAACGATCAATTTGAACGCCTCAACGACTTACTCAAAGAAGCAGATATTCCCGTTTGGCACTGGCATGGTGATGTTTCTCAAAGTCGAAAAAACAAACTTTTAGAAAAGCCTGAAGGCATTCTACAAATTACACCCGAATCTCTAGAAAGTTTGTTAATCAACAAAAATAACGACATTCTTCGCTTATTTGGTGATTTAAGATTTGTTATCATTGATGAAATTCATGCTTTTATGGGTTCAGAACGCGGTTGTCAAATTATTTGCCAATTACAACGTTTAGCAAAGTTGACGCAAAAACAACCGCGCCGTATTGGTTTATCGGCAACTCTTGGTGATTACTCAATAGCGGAAAATTGGTTGCGTTCTGGAACAGAAAAACCAGTGATTACACCGGAAGCTAATGGGATAAAACGCCAAATAAAACTAGCTGTAGAACATTTTTATATTACTGATGAAGAAGATGAATCAGAGGCGACAGCTTATGAAAAATATATTTTCAACCTCAGCAAATCTCAAAAATGCCTGATATTTGCGAATAATCGCACGCAAACTGAATCTGTAATAGCATCTTTGCGACAAATTGCCACAGAACAAAGGCTACCAGATATATATCATGTGCATCATGGGAGTATATCTGCTAGCTTGCGGCAATCTGCTGAAAATGCGATGCGTGAACCCAACAATCCAGCAGTTACCGCCGCAACTCTGACTTTAGAATTAGGCATAGATATCGGTCATTTAGAGCGAGTTATTCAGTTAGAATCACCCTTGTCTGTAGCTAGCTTTTTACAGCGTTTAGGACGTAGTGGTAGAAGAGGTGAAGCTGCGGATATGCGCTTAATTTGTGCTGAAGATAAACCATTATTAGAAGCTTCTCTACCAGAACAAATACCCTGGCAACTTTTGCAGTCCATTGCTATCATTCAACTTTATTTAGACGAGCAATGGATTGAACCAATCAGACCGATTAAATATCCTTTAAGTTTGCTTTATCACCAAACAATGAGTATTTTAACAGCAGCAGGAGAAATTTCACCAAATACTTTAGCTAAACAAATTTTTAGCTTGCCGCCCTTTGCTGCTATTTTAAAAGAAGATTTCCAACTATTGCTGCGCTATTTAATTGATATAGGTCATATTCAGCATACTGAGCAAGGTAAATTAATCCTGGGTTTGGCAGGAGAAAAGATTGTGAGAAAATTCCAGTTTTATGCTGTCTTTGCTGAACAGCAAGAATATATTGTTAAGCAAGGTGCAACGCAAATTGGCAGTATCGTCACGCCGCCTGCTGTTGGAAATCAATTTGCTTTAGCTGGGAGAACTTGGGAAGTAGTAGAAGTTGACTTTAAAAAGAAAGCTATTTTTGTTAAACAAGCCGAGGGGAAAGCTAGTATTTATTGGCGTGGTAGTGATGGTACTATTCATACCAAAGTTTTGCAACGAATGCAACAGGTTCTCTTTGAAAATATCGAGTACAGCTATTTGCAAAAAAATGCTTTGCAACGTTTACGTGAAGTTCGCCAATTGGTGCAGCAGGTTGGATTAGATAAACAAAATATCTTGCAATTAGAAAAAGGTAAATGCTGCATTTTTCCCTGGATGGGTACGGTTGCTTATCGCACTTTAGAAAGATTACTCAACTCCTACTGTCGAGAATATTTGGAAATTACAAGTATTGGCGGAGTAAATCCTTATTATTTAACAATCAAATTAGGCAAGGATAAATTTAAATATCTTTATGATGAAATTGCTTCATTGTGTGAGCAAAGAATTACCTCAGAAGATTTACTCAGTACTTCAGAAGCACCGGAAATCCAAAAATATGATCAATTTGTTCCTCATTCACTTTTGCGAAAAGCTTTTGCTAGCGATTCTTTAGATATGAAAGAACTTAAACAGCAAGTGGCATTTTGGAGAGGATAAAACATAGCACAATAGTTTAATTAAGTAGGTAGATGTAATTAAACATATAATAAACCTCACCCTCAATCCCTCTCCGTGAGTTCGGAGAGGGAAGCCGGATTGAGGGTGAGGTTTTATATTTAATTTGCGCCCACTTACTTATCTGTAAATTTCTATATAGCCATTTTCAATCCGGTGAGGTACAGATATACAAATAGACCTAACCCCCTAACCCCCAACTCGTCGCGGGAAGGGGGAAAATTTCCATTCCTCTCTTTTTAGGAGAGAGGAATGGAAATGAGTTAAAAATTATACCTCACGCTTGTCAAGAAGCGCTATAATTCCTCAAAATCATAATTAGGTAATCCAGTAACATCAGTTTGGAGAGCAAACAAATCACCAGAGTAGAAACTTTTTTCGATCTCTGCTTGGCTGAGTCCAACTGAAGCAGTGGTAATGTAAAGTGTTTGCAAATCTTCGCCGCCAAAAGTACAACTAGTTGGCACTTGCACAGGTAGCTTTATCCGCAATATCTCTTCACCTTTGGGGTTGAAACGAATTACACACCATCCATCCCACATAGCTGACCAAATATATCCTTCACTGTCTATTGTCAAGCCATCAGGGTGGAAGGATTCATGAGTTAAATCAACAAAAATCCGACGATTAGTAATGTTTCCTGTTACTGAGTTAAAGTCATAAGCATATATTTTGTGCTGAGGAGTATCTGTTAAGTAAAATGTTTTTTGATCGGGACTCCATCCCAAACCATTAGAAATAGTCAATCCCGTTTCCATTACATGCAATGAACCGTCTTTATCATAGCGATAGAGACTAGCTTGGGGTTTTTCTAAAGAACACATTGAGCCAAACCAAAAGCGACCTTGAGGGTCACATTTTCCATCATTGAGACGGTTATCTGGTAGATTTCCTTCAATTTCCAAAATGGGGTTAACTTCACCTGTCTGGGTGTTGAGGAATGCCAGGTGATGGCGGAGTAACATGATTAATCTATCTGCACCTGCTGTTGCGATCGCACCTACGACATCTCCCACATCAAAAAAGCGATTTTCCCCCGTGGTAGGATTGAACTGATGCACCCGATGGTTATAAATATCGACCCAGTACAGTAGACTTCTGGTAGAGTCCCAGATGGGGCCTTCACCTAAGCGGGCCCTGGCTCCTAGAACATTGTGGAGTGGATATTGCCCCATAAGCAGTTAATTTAAATATTAAATCTTCAAAAGTATATAGCTAAATGGTTGCTTTCATTAGGTAAAACATTTACGACACATTTATAATACTTCTTCCTTTTTATTCAAGTTCAGGGTTTGTATACCATTTCCGAATTCTTGTTCTAGTAAAAACTAAAGACGCGAGAAATTGCATCTTTCCCAGGTATAAGAAAAAATATTTTCTTTTGACTTTGGTCAAACCTTTACCGCGATCCGTTAACTTAAAATTAGTCGGTCAGGATTCCCCTTATGTACCAAACAGACCCGCCTCGTCCTGCAAAAGAAACTCTACCCACCATGTATGATCTTCCCAGTGAATACCCGGAGGACTCTGGTTTGCCTGACGAATTTCATCTTTTTCAACCCCAACTTCTGCGCGAAACCTTCTGTCCACCTAACTATCCAGCAGAGGAGGTATTTGTTGCCACTGACTTAAACCTTTACTATGACATCCGGCATACATTGTGGTATAAACGCCCAGACTGGTTTGCTGCTGTAGGAGTTTCGCGTCTCTACGAACAGCAAAACTTGCGTCTGAGTTATGTCATCTGGCAAGAAGGGGTTGCTCCTTTTGTCGTGGTAGAATTGCTTTCTCCTGGCACAGAAAAAGAAGACTTAGGACAAACTTTGCGGGAAATTAACCAACCGCCGACCAAATGGGAAGTTTATGAGCGGATTTTGCGAGTTCCTTACTACATTGTCTTTGACCGTTACACTGACAAACTCCAAGCATTCCAATTAGTTGCAGATAGTTACAGCGAATTGAACTTGAGTATCCCACGGGTGTGGATGCCGGGTTTAGAACTGGGCTTAGGACTTTGGCAAGGTTCTTACCAAGGAATTGAGCGGTTGTGGCTACGTTGGTATGATGCATCCGGGAATTGGCTGACCACGCCGCTAGAACGAGAAAGTCAGCGTGGTAACAGATTAGCAGCACAACTGCGAGAGTTAGGCGTTAACCCTGACGAGTTGTGAAGGTGCGAAACGGGCGGTTAGAAACCGCGTCTACACGAGACTTAACCCACCTCCGTGGGTTTCAAACCCTTAATTTGACCTTAAGTCCGCCTCCACGGACGAAAGCCTGGTAGGCAAGCCACTGCGCCCTTGCGGCTTTCCAACTTGTTCGCTTTTAGGGTTAAGACAGGATAAAGTGGCGTGCGAATTGTATTCCCCCTGGCTCTAAGTTGATGGGAGCATCTCAATGAGTGCAAATATACTAGGAGATTAAAAATCGCGGCTACGCAAACTTAAAGAATTTGAAACCCACGGAGGTGGGTTTTGTTTGTATAGCCGCGTTCGCCCTTGGCGTGCCGGAGGCATCATTCTATTCGCCAGGACAGGCGTGTTTTACAAAAATGAGATGCTCCCTAAGTTGACAACGCTTGTAAAATCTCCTCATCTACAGAGAAATCAACATCAGCTTTATCTTTTGCATTAGTCAAATAGTCATTTTCTAGAGAATCTTGTAATCCAGAAATTAAATCATATTCAGGATGCCAGTTTAATTCTGTTTGTGCTTTGTTCACCGAAGCAAAGAAATGCTGCACTCGCATGGGAAAAGCTTTGCGCTTGCCGAAATCAAACTTTTTCGGGTCGTAATGGACGATTTTAACAGCATCGGGTGATTTACCAGCCGCTATAGCACTAGCACGGGCTAAACCATCAAAAGTGACAAAGCGATCGCCAGATATATTATAAATCTGTTTTATGGCTTGTTTATTACCCAAAACCTTAGTCATTGCTAGCGCCAAGTCTTTTACATGACCGAACTGGGTGATATGCAAGCCATTTCCGGGGA
The DNA here is from genome assembly GCF_036916975.1 of Nostoc sp. Lineage (GTDB taxonomy): Bacteria > Cyanobacteriota > Cyanobacteriia > Cyanobacteriales > Nostocaceae > Nostoc. Next base: position 74,973 of record NZ_JBALFF010000078.1, on the reverse strand, counting down.
TAGGAATGGGGCGATCGCGCACAATTCTGTCAAAAAACCAGCCTTCTAACTCATTATAATTACTAGGTCCGTAAATATAAGTAGGACGAATGGAAGTAAAAGGTAATCCTAATTGAGTCAGATAAGCTTCTGTTTCATGTTTACCCTTATGGCGACTTTTAGGATCTACTGCATCGCCTTCTACATGGGGCAATTGGTCAGATTTGAGATATACCCCCGCAGAACTCATATAGACAAAATGTTGCACTCGGTCTTGAAAAATTTCTGCCAGTGGTTGAGTATCAGTAAGTTCCCGTCCGTTATTGTCAAAAATGACATCAAAGTTTTCTTGTGATAACTTTGCCTTTAATTGGGTAGCGTCGGTGCGATCGCCTATAATTTGTCCTACTCCCTCTAAAGAAGGTGCTGGCCGATTTCCCCGATTGAACAGCACCACCTCATGTCCTTGTTTTACTAGTAGTTTAGTCAAATAGACACCAATGAACCGAGTACCACCCATAATTAGAATTCGCATAAATTCACCACTTCTATATCAGTTGTCGTCAAGGGAGTAGGGGAGTTGAAAAGCTGGCATTGCAGGGGAAGAATAACTATTGGTTATTCCCCACTCCCCACTCCCCACTCTGAGATTATCAGGTTGCAGCATCCATCTGGAACCTCTAAGGGAAAGATTGCGTCCCATTTGCTAATCTGGGACACTTCCCGTTAATTAATCACAAAGGGAAACTTTTCAGTCGGAGTCTAAGAAAACTATCTTCAATTTTGAATGCGTAAATTTTGAAATTTGAATTGTTTAGCTGTGTCCTTGAAATATGCTCTGGTTCATGAGTGGCTGACACCCAAAGCCACCGGTGGTTCAGAACTCGTTGTCCGAGAAATTTTGAATCATATTGATGCTGATTTGTATGCCCTCATAGATTTTGAATCTAGTAATCCTGAAAGTTATTTATATAAGCGTCAAATTGGCAAGACGTTTCTCCAGAACTTTCCCTATGCCCGCAACGGTATACAAAAGTACTTGCCAATGTGGCCTTTGGCAATTGAACAACTTGATTTGCGCCATTATGATGTAATTCTGTCTTCATCCCACGCTGTTGCCAAAGGAATTCTTACCACTCCCGAACAGATGCATATTTGCTACTGTCACAGCCCAATGCGCTATGCCTGGGACTTGACTTTTGATTATCTGCGCCACAGCAAACTGGGTAGTGGTTTAGCTGGGTGGGTGACACGATATTTATTACATCGTTTGCGCCAGTGGGATGTATTGAGTGCCAATCGCGTTGATTACTTCATTGCTAACTCGCAACATACAGCCCGGCGGATTTGGCGTTGCTATCGACGAGAAGCAACAGTCATTTACCCACCCGTGAATATTGCGGAATTTCCGTTTTTGTCTGAGAAAGATGACTTTTACCTGACAGTTTCCCGGTTAGTGAGTTACAAGCAAATCGAGTTGATTGTCAAGGCTTTTAATCAACTCAAACGACCATTAGTAGTCATTGGTACAGGAGATGAAATGAACAAGATACGCGAGATGGCAAACTCTAATATCCAAATATTGGGATGGCAACCCGATAATGTGGTAAAAAAATATATGTCTAGGGCTAAGGCGTTTGTATATGCAGCTTGTGAAGATTTTGGTATTGCCCTAGTGGAAGCACAAGCCTGTGGCACGCCAGTGATTGCCTACGGTGCAGGGGGTGCTTTAGAAACAGTGCGGGATATTCGCTCTTGTGCGGATACAGGGACAGGTATATTTTTCAAGACGCAAACAGAGGCAGCTTTAGTGGAGGCAGTGGAAAAGTTTGAAGTGTATGAGGGTTCGTTCAGTTCCGAGTATATGCGATCGCACGCCGCGCAGTTCTCACCGCAAATTTTTGCAGATCGTTATTTAGATTTTGTAAACAAATGCAACGAAAAAAGACCATTTTTGCAATGATGGTCTTGAATAACGTCTGATTTTTTTAGGCTTTTGGCAATTTTCCCCAGAAGCACCTCATTTTGGCTTTAATATTGGGACTATGTGTGGTGTGGATTATTAAGGAGTATGATGACTGCCCAGAGCTCACTCCTCTCCGGCAAGCGAGGCGTAAGGCAAGACACCAGAACGTCTACGCGGACTTTCTTAAAACGCGGTCAAAAAACAAAAACGCCAAAAGTTAAACCCAAAGGTTTATCTTTTCAGGGTTTAAACGGAGAGTTTGCCAAACGACTGTTCGATATAGTGTTTTCGCTGTCGGTGTTAATTTTGTTCTTCCCCGTCTACTTAATTTTGACTTTGCTGATTGCTTTTAGCTCAGAAGGGCCAATTTTTTATGTCCAAGAACGGGTAGGGAAAAATTACAAACCCTTTAATTGTATTAAATTCCGAACAATGGTAAGCAATGCGGACGAAATCCTCATGCAAATGATGGAAACATCGCCCGAATTGCGAGAAGAATTTGAAAGCAGTTTTAAGCTGAAACAAGACCCCCGAATTACCAAAATTGGTCGATTTTTGCGAATTACTAGCTTAGACGAATTTCCCCAGTTCTGGAACGTTTTAAAAGGGGATATGAGTGTGGTCGGCCCCCGACCCTTAGTAGCACAAGAACTGCCAAAATACGGTTGTTACATTGATGAGATTTTAACAATCCGTCCAGGAATTACAGGTTTGTGGCAGGTGTCTGGGCGTAATGATATTCCCTACCCGCGGCGAGTCCAAATAGACCTGCATTATGCTAGGTTTAGGAATTTCTGGCTTGATTTATGGATCATCTTGAAAACCGTTGATGTGGTCATTCTGCCCAAAAATAACGGGGCATACTGAGTAACTACTTAGGGTCGATTCTGTGGGGCAGTTAATGCCCCTAAGTACCAATTCTTTCCCTATTTATATATTTGTCTATAATTTAGGCGTTTCTACTTAAACCACGTCTATCTTGAAACCTATAGTTCTTCCATGATGAAAAGGATTTGCCCTCATGCCCCAACCCCGAATCTCAAATCTGGGATTTGGGGAGCGAGAATTTCAAACTCCCTCTCAAGCATTTGGGAGAGGGATTTAGGGAGAGGGTGAAAATTACGGTTCTCAACTTAGATAAGGTTTAGCTTAAACTTCTTTGAGTGTGCATCTGTGGTTCACTTTGCTCTGATTCTGATTTTTGCCAAAAGTCTAATAAAAAATATTTTTTTATAAGTCAGAAGCAAAGCCGGAAGCGGATGAATAAGTGGGTTTCAGACCCCCACTGATAGCGAAGCGTAAAGCCTTCTCTTCTCATTTTCCTATTGGTCGCCACTGCGCCAACAATGACGTACTCGCGTTCGAGAGGGAACGCTATAAGCGAGGGACGAACGTCAAGATTGCTGACCAAAACAACAAAAACGTCTCCGGCTTTGCTGCTGAATTCTTCAATCAGTCTTCAGAAAACCAAATATATGAAGCTTTGACAAAAAATAACCTACACAAAAAGAATTTTTATCTATTTAATAAAAGAAATATACATAATTAAACAATCTTGATATATCTCATAAAACTGACGTGTTAAATTATTTTTTATTAAGTATATCTATCTAGGGATAAAGTCTCCTAACAACAAGAACTCGTAGGTTTCCCATTAGGCAATTGAGCAATTAGCTGCTAGGTTGTATCAGATTGGCTGTAACTTTTTAATCAAAGACAATAAGGGATAATTAAGCATGACGCAACAGAAACGAGCGTTGATTACTGGTATTACTGGTCAAGATGGTTCATATTTAAGTGAGTTTTTGTTAGAACAAGGTTATGAGGTTCATGGCATTATTCGCCGAACTTCTACCTTTAATACAGACCGCATCGATCATATTTACGAAGACCCTCACAAAGAGGGAGTGCGGTTGTTTCTTCACTATGGCGACTTGACAGATGGTACGACGCTGCGACGCATTTTAGAAGAAGTCCAGCCAGTAGAGATTTACAACCTGGGCGCTCAATCCCATGTCAGAGTAAGCTTTGATTCACCAGAATACACGGTGGATGCTGTCGGAATGGGAACGTTGCGTCTGTTGGAAGCAATTCGGGACTATCAACACCGGACTGGAATTCAGGTGCGATTTTACCAGGCGGGTTCTTCAGAAATGTACGGTTTAGTACAAGCAATACCTCAAACTGAGACAACGCCCTTTTATCCCCGCAGTCCCTATGCCTGTGCTAAAGTTTACGCCCACTGGCAAACTATAAATTATCGTGAATCTTATAATTTGTTTGCTTGTAATGGCATACTTTTTAACCACGAGTCACCACGCCGGGGTGAAACCTTTGTAACCCGCAAAATTACTAGAGCAGTGGCTGGTATCGTTGCTGGTAAGCAGAAAAAAATTTACATGGGTAATCTAGACGCCAAGCGAGATTGGGGCTATGCGAAGGATTACGTCAAAGCAATGTGGTTGATGTTGCAGAAAGACCAGCCAGACGATTACGTAATTTCTACTGGTGAAACCCACTCGGTGCGCGAATTTTTGGAACTAGCATTTAGTTATGTAAATCTCAATTGGGAAGATTATGTAGAGTTTGATGAGCGTTACCTGCGTCCATCTGAGGTAGAGTTGTTGATTGGCGATTCTACCAAAGCACGCCAGAATTTGGGCTGGGCACCATCAGTAACCTTTGAAGAATTAGTTTCGTTAATGGTAGAAGCAGATTTACAAGCATTGGGTCACACTTCACCCAATGGAAATGGTTCGCAATTTCCATTAGATATTGCAACTATTCGTCAACAACTGGGCGCTTTGCACTTCTGATTGGCATCACAGAGGATAAAAATATGACCGGCTTAGAATTAAAAAATAAACGCATTCTTGTCACTGGTGGGTCGGGGTTTCTAGGTCGTCAGGTGATAGATCAACTATGTATTGCAGGGGCTGCTCGTGAGAAGATTACAGTAACGCGATCGCACGATTGTGATTTGCGTGTTTGGGAAAATTGCCAACGCGCAGTTGACCAGCAAGACGTAATTATTCACCTAGCAGCTCATGTTGGGGGTATCGGTCTGAACCGCGAAAAACCCGCAGAATTATTCTACGATAACTTGATCATGGGAACCCAGCTAATTCACGCTGCCTATCAAACTGGAGTAGAAAAATTTGTTTGTGTTGGCACAATCTGCGCCTATCCTAAATTTACCCCAGTACCATTCAAAGAAAATGATCTTTGGAATGGCTACCCAGAGGAAACTAACGCCCCCTACGGTATTGCTAAAAAAGCCCTTTTAGTCCAATTGCAATCTTACCGCCAGCAGTACGGTTTTAATGGGATTTATCTATTGCCAGTGAATTTATATGGCCCAGAAGATAACTTTGACACAGGAAGTTCTCACGTTATCCCAGCATTAGTTCGCAAAGTTCACGAAGCCCAAATTAAAGCAGAAAAGCAACTCCCAGTTTGGGGTGATGGCAGTCCTACCCGTGAGTTTTTGTATTCAGAAGATGCAGCGCGGGGGATTGTTATGGGAACTCAATTCTATAACGAATCGGAACCAGTTAACTTGGGAACGGGTTATGAAATCTCCATCCTTGATTTAGTAACTCTAATCTGCGAATTAATGGAGTTTAAAGGTGAAATTGTTTGGCAAACTGACAAGCCTAATGGTCAACCCCGCCGTTGTTTAGATACTGAACGGGCAAAGCTTGCCTTTAATTTTACGGCTCAGGTGGGCTTTGAGCAAGGGTTGAAGAATACCATTGAGTGGTATCGTCAACACGCTGCATAACAAGAGCATCCCAATTTTGGCTTAAATCTTTTCCCTCACCCCCAGCCCCTCTCCCGATTCCGGGAGAGGGGAGACATAATTCTAGTTCCCCGAATCCCAAAGATGGGGGATAGGTTAGGGGATGAGGGCTATCAAGGTTTTTGCACCTGAGGGGATGCTCCCCTGCATAACAATGTACGGGTGAGTGTAGGGTGATATAAGCTGGGCATCGCCCAGCTTATTTGTTTGAAACGATAAATTTTCATGGATAAAGTTAATCATCAACTAAATAAAGTAGAACTACGGCGCACTTTACTTAAAACCCGTCAATCAATGCCCGTTCGAGAGTGGAGAGAAAAAAGCGATCGCTTATGCTCTCATTTACAAAACTCTACTTTGTTTACCCAAGCAAAAACAATACTCGCTTATTTCAGCTTTCGCCAAGAACCCGATCTCAGTCCACTATTTGCAAATACCAAATACCGTTGGGGATTTCCTCGCTGCGTTGATAAAAAATCCCTATCTTGGCATATTTGGACACCGAATGATTCTATCCAAAGCGGCGCTTATGGCATTACTGAACCACACGCCGACGCTCCCCTATTAGATGCTGGCGAAGTTGATTTGATTCTTGTCCCCAGTGTCGCTTGCGACTATCAAGGATATCGCCTGGGCTATGGCGGTGGATATTACGATCGCTTGCTCAGTTTACCGCAGTGGCAGACAAAGCCGACTATCGGAATTGTCTTTGAGTTTGCCTATTTGTTCAAAATACCTTTAGAGCCTTGGGATAAACCACTACAAGAAGTTTCTACGGAAACCGGATTGACTCAAAAAGGCTGAAGGATTCAAATTGCGCCAGAGCGCCTTTACTTTTGTGTAAATCCTAACCCTGTACAATATACTTGCTATTTTCTTCTCGTAACCGAGCATCTTGTTCATTGTAAAAGAACGACAGCAGAACAAAACGCCGTCCACTTATCACAGGAGTAGCTTCATGCAGTAAAGAACAAGAAAAAATCACCGCTTCTCCCATATTGGGACTATAAAGCTGGAGTCCATACTCTGGAAATCGTAGTTCTCCACCTTCGTAAGCACCAGTATTAAGATTCAGCGACATAGCAAATCTTCGGTGCGCCGTACCTTTGGTAGTATTATCACGATGACGATTAAAGAAGGCTTTATCAGTTGATTCGTAACACGATACCAGGTAGCGTTCAAAGCGAGTGATGCTAAACTGGAACACCTTCTCAATTTCTGGCTTAACCCGTCGCATAATTATTTCATTGATTTGCTTTAATAGTTGAGGATCAGAAATTAAATAATCTCGGCGTTTTTTAAATTCATAGTCATAGACTCCGATGGTTTTGCCGTCGATTTGTTGCATGAAGCCAGAATCCTGACCACCATCTGCTTCGTACAAGTGGATTAAATGTTGACAAATGCTTTGATTCAGCACATTTGGTATAAATAAAACCGGTGCTTGTCTGGCTGCTGGAATATTTTGTGAGATTGCAGGTAAGCTATTGAGAAACTCAAATACTTGCTCCCAAGGTTCAGTAATAGATAAGATTGGCAAAACTTTTAAAACTCGTAAATTTTCATCCAAAATAAAAATTGTTGGTCTGTATTGCAACTCCTTATCTGACTGACTACTTGGTTGACAAATCCCGTATTGTAAACTAACTTTTCGTTCAAAATCCCAAAGAAATTTGAAATAAGTTTTATTCTGTATTAACTGTGAGAGAAAAGTGTCATCTGGGTCTATACTCACACAAAAACATGGTACTTTATACGCATCTAACTGCTGCTGTCGATTACATAAATCATCAATAATTTTCCGACTATAGTTGTTTTTAGAACTTCCGAAAAAAAACAAAATGCTCCGGTATCCGCCAATTGAATCGAAGTAAAAGGCTGGATTTGAAGTTGAGGGAAGAATGAACCAGGGAATTGGATCGCCAACAGTAAGAGGTAGCATAAATATCAAAATATATTGATAGGATAGTTCATTTAGTCTGGTAGGCATGAGCCAGGATTTCAAGTATTACCTAAGCACTCGATTGTTGAGCGTAGATTCGGATAGTGGGACTATAAAATAAAATTAGCAAAATAATTGCTAATTTTTGTGATTACTGTGTAAAAATATTTTACAAAAGATAATTTACATTATCAATCAAATGCTGAACTGGAAAAAACCACGATCGCAAATTCTGCTAATGTATGCGCTATTGGGAGCGATCGCAGTGTTGATGCTCTTTCCTTTACTGTGGCTAGTTAGTACAGCCTTGAAATCGCCTACAGAAAATATTTTACAGTCGCCGCCACAGTTATTGCCTGCCTCACCTACACTAGATAACTTTTTTAGTGTGTGGAACTCTTTACCTTTTGGACAATACCTATATAACAGTACCTTGGTGTCAGTGCTAACTGTGGGTTTTAATCTGCTGTTTTGCGCTTTAGCTGCCTATCCGTTGGCAAGATTATCATTTGTCGGGCGAGACTGGATTTTTATAGCCATCGTCTCTACGATCATGATTCCCTTCCAAATCGTGATGATTCCCCTTTATATTTTGACAGTCCAGTTAGGTTTGATAAATAGTTATTTAGGGATGATTTTTCCAAGTTTAGCTTCTGCCTTTGGCATTTTTCTGTTGCGCCAAGCTTTTATGAGTGTCCCCAAAGAGATAGAAGAAGCCGCCCGGATGGATGGCAGTTCGGAGTTAGGTTTGTGGTGGCATGTGATGTTACCAGCAGTTCGCCCAGCATTAGTAACTTTAGCTATTTTTGTATTCATTGGTGCTTGGAGTGACTTTTTGTGGCCTTTAATTGTTATCCAAGACGAAAATTTATACACACTTCCTCTGGGAGTCGCAAAACTAACAGGTACATTTTCCCTTGACTGGCGGTTGGTAGCTGCTGGTTCTGTAATTGCGATCGCCCCAGTATTATTACTATTTTTGTTTTTGCAACGTTACATTGTACCCACTGAAACAGGTAGCGGCGTCAAGGGTTGAATAAGAAAGTGGAGATCAGGGAAAAAAGCAGAATAACCAATGACAAATAACAAATAACAAATGACAAATGACCAATGACCAATGACCAATGACAAATGACAAATGACAAATTCAACAAGCCCCAGTCTTTTTCAACACTACCGAGATAGTTTTAACAATCAAACTTAGGTCATAAGCTACAGACCACTTACGTTGATAATCTATATCCATCTTGACAATGGTTTCAAAGTCTGCAATGGTAGATCGCCCATTAGCCTGCCATTCTCCAGTAATGCCTGGTTTGACTCGCAATCTATCCCAGTGGTGTGGATCGTAATGGCTAACTTCATCAGCAGTGGGTGGACGAGTCCCAACTAAACTCATGTCCCCTACCAGAACATTCCAAAATTGGGGAAATTCGTCTAAGCTAGTACGCCGCAAAAATTTACCCACAGAAGTAATGCGAGGATCGTCAACACATTTAAAGATGTGACCTTTGGCTTGGTTTTCAACCAAATGCTTGAATTTATCGGCATCGACGATCATCGAACGGAATTTCCAAATGCGGAAAGTTTTTCCGTTCAAACCACAGCGAATTTGGGAATAAAATATTGGACTTGGAGCATCTATAAAAGTAACAATTGCAACGGGAATTGCTATGATAAATGTAATTATCAGCCCCACAATGGCTCCAACAATGTCAATTAACCGTTTTCTCACGCTTAAGGTTGACGGGTGGAAAGGCTGTTGCGAGCAATTAACTGAATAAAAATAAAGATGATTCACAAGGACTAAATTATCTACAATAGGACTTTTTGAATCAGTAGTGTAGACATAAACATAATTTTTAGGCGATTTTTGTTGCTTTTGCCAATACTACTGAGTGCTAACATACAAAAAAATAAAGCAATATAAAAACCGAAAACCCCAAGTTTACAGAATCTTTTAATTAAGGTGGAAAATTGTAAAATTATAGTATCTAATATATCGAATAAAGTAGTTAATTTTATGGATATACATCCAAAATATTATTCCAGTGTTGAGGACAGAAAGCCCATCAGGATGTGACCGACTTAGAAAGACACATCCCTGATGTACTTAATCTCAATGATTAACCTCTAAAGGGAAATTGACAATATATGCTTCCTCAAGTGATTGCTGATTACTAGCCTTGATTGCATCTAGATAGCGACGCAAAGACAACAGTTGTTGGGAATTGGGACGATATGTGAGATTGCCTTGTTTTTCAAAAAGTGGTGCTGTAGCGATCGCTTCATAGTCAGGATTTTCTTGTGAACTTTGAGTCAGCCAAGCCGAATCTGTAACTGAAGGTATCAAACCCGAAGGCAGTTCACCTTCTAAAAAAGCCAGCAGGCGTTGCTGACAAGTGCGAGTATTGATCCCACGCTCCTCAAATAACTGGATAACTTCACCGAAGGACAAAGGTCGGTCTGGTAGCAGCCGCAACAATTCTGTAAATAGGAAATAATCAGTATATTGTTGCCTGGGTATATCTAAAATCTGGGGATGCAGAGGCAGCATCGCCAAACCATAAGCAACGCGACTGCAATTGGGAGCGCCGTTTTCGCCAAGATATAAATCTTGAATAATTTTAGCGCTGGGGAGTTTTTGCCGTAGCCAACGATTCACCGTCCCCACACAAGCCACCCCACCAGTCAGAATAGCTTGATTAATCGATTCTGTGGGGATGCCACGAGCTACCAATAACTTGTTGAGTTCTCGGTTCAGGCGACGCACAAAGGGGATAAATACCTGGCTTTCTAAATCTCGTCGCGGCAAAATCCACTGCTGATCGGCCAATTCTAAGGTAAAAGACTCTTGGTGTTGCAAAATCAGTTTTAGAGCTACTGCCGCATCTAATACCGCCTGTCCCAGCAGGGAACTCTCTAGACGCTGCTGGAGGCGAATCCGAGCGGTGATATCTGGCTCTCCGACTCTGGGTAGTTCTAATTGTTCCAACCCTAAACTCTGCCAGCGCATTTGGTCTAAACCGGGAATTGACGATTGCCATTGCCAAGGATTATTGGTGGTAGTTTTGCCATCGCTTTGTGTTTGTGGGCGTGATTGCCGAGATTTAGGTGGCAATAGCAGCTGGCAGATGATATCTTGTTCAATTCCTTTACCAGCATAAGCAAAACTGTGGAGCATGAAATCATTGTATGTCAATTGCTGCAATGTTTCTGGGAGATTGACCAGCAACATTTCTGTGGCAGTTGTGCCAATGTTAATCACAAGGGTATTGCCAACAATGGGATGTTCGCTGGTTTTTGCCGGATGAAAACCCTGATGTTTGCTGAATTTTACTTGCTCACCGTTAGCAGCATCAAGTTCTGGAAGTAAACTAGCGATCGCTTCTTCGACAAAAAAGACTTGCTGCGGATGTTGGATAAGTTTACTGGTGAGTAAAGCTGACCGCACGTTAAAGCGGTATTGTTCCGACCAACTAGATGGACAGGTGCAAATTACACCAGCAATATTATTGATAATTTTGGGGAAATCTTGTTCGCTGATCCCCATAGCCGCAGCTATTAAACTAGGGGTGGTACAAGTTTTTTCGGATTTGAGGGTTAATAGTAGCTTAGAGAGCGATCGCACAACCCAAATTAAAGGCCCTGCGGAAAATTCATTTAATTGCAAAACAGGTTCCCATTTCTGCCGTTCACTTTTGTAGGGAATGGCTACTTGTAAATAAGGCTTCAACTGCGCCGAGTAGAGATTATTTGTCGTCGCATCTGCTGTTCTTTGTCTTGCATTCGGGTTGGCCGCGCGATCGGGTACTTTATCTTGAGCAACAGCCGCCGGTGCAGTCCGCTCATGTACTTCTATACTTTCGTTCTCTCCGTGAGGTATAGAAGCTGTAGGCAGATAAACCTCTGTTGGTAAACGAAATGATTGCTGGAAGGAAGTTGTTCCCTGCGGATTTTCTGCTGACCAGTAGATAGGATGTACAACAAAAGTCGAGCGATTTAATAATGCCGCAGAAATTCCTGTTGTACCTAAATCAATTCCTAAATACCAGACTGATTCTACTACATTGAGCGAAACTTCTGGATTGTTGATGGAGTTGGAAATTGGAGGTAAAGAACTTTCTTCAACAGGAGGTGTGACTTGCTTTTGTTGTTCAATTTCTACCTGGGGAACTGCCAAACTTGAGAAAGCAGCAGTTGAGGTATTTTCTGTTAGCGGCTCACGGGAAGTTATGGGGATTATCTCTTGACTTTCATCAAGTAGTTCTGGGAAAATATCCAAGTTGGTAGCTGGCTGCAATTCAGAATTCAGCTGCCGATCAAAATTAGCCAAATCCCGATCTAATTGCTGCAACTGTTCTTCATCTAAAGAAATATCAGGTACGGCTGGAGCCTGGTTTGACTCAACAGAAAGCAAGTTTTCTTGTGGCGAAGCAGCAATGTAGTCATCTGAAAACGGTTCTGGCTGATCGTCATTAATTAATACTTCCGGTGTGGCGATACCTACGGTAGGCTTTGCCAACGCAATTTCCGCAATTTCCGCTACTTCTGGAGTAAGTGCTGTAGTTGTGCCATTATTCGCAATTTCCGCTACTTCTGGAGTAACTGCTACTGTAGTTGTGCTATTACTCGCAATTTCAGTTACTTCGGGAGTAGGTGCTGTAGTTGTGCCATTATCCTCAGAAAATGACACTTCCACCAGTTCTTGATCGTTACCTGTATCAGGCAATAGCTCAGTTAGAGTATTAATTGTATCAGCCCTAGCTGGCTGATTGCCGATCTCCAAGCTGTCTGTTGCGGAAACTGCTTGTGGAGTAGAGATAACAAGCTCTATATCTGTATCTTCTTCAAAAAATAGTTCTTCCTGTGAATCTGATGAATCTGTAGTTTTTACTGGAGTCTGTTGGGTTGTTTGTCGGTCAACGTTGCTTAGATCGAACAAATCTGTATCTGCTGTTACAGCCTCAGAATCCATTGGAGGGACGGATGCGCCCTCAGCGATGTTCAACGTTGATTCTGAGGCGATGGAAACCTCAAGACTTTGATTCTTAACATCACCAGTACCAAACAAGTTGGCGAAAAGTTGGTCTACTTCATCACCAATTAATGCAGAAATATCTTGCGGTAATTCGGCCTGCTGGGAAGATTGAAACGACTCTATACCAAGCTGCAACAGCATTGCATCTAAATCTTCTGTAATATTAGTATCCTGTTGCTTAGGATGATCAGTTGTGAGTAAAGATGTTTCTGGCTGTATAAGCTCCAAGGGTTGGGGTGCAATTCCAGCAGTAATCTCGGCGGGGTCAGGTAATGATACTGGTGTATCATCGACCTCAAGCAAAGATAGCTGGGAACTAAGCGATCGCTCCTGCAAATGCTGGGTCAAATTGTTGAGAAAGCTGGCCATCAACTCTTCGCCTTGCATCCCCTGACTATGCATTCTTGCTAATGCTTGCGACAGCGACTCGTGATAAGTATTAATGTTGCGCTGTAGTGCCTGAAATACTACATTTACAGTCCCATCTAGTGATAATAAACGTTGATCCAACTCTCTGGCCAGGTGAGTTAAACGTTCCGTAGGGTCTGGGGATTCTAATAACGGTTGAGTTGCAGAAATTCCTGGTTCTGAGTTTCTACTATTTGCTCCTGAAGAACTAGCATTTTCTGACTTCTGTCCTACCAGTGGCGTTAAAGTTGGCACAAGACGACTCATCAGTACCTGTAAAAACTCGGTAATTATCTGCTCTTGGTTTGTCAACTGCTGCGCTAAGGAGTAATTTTGCAATCGCCTTTGCTCTAGTTGCTTAATTTCCTGTATGAGACCGGCTCGCTCTTGCAAGAGCAATTCTAATTCCGATCGCAATGGCTGGATCAAGCTCGATAATTCACTTTTTAATTGTCCTGCGCCAACAGTACTCTGTTCCTGATTAGATTCAGGCTGGGGTAGCGGATACTGGTTATTACCTCGATCAATAAATTTTGTTAATAGAGGCGATCGCGGAGCCAACGCCAAGGGCGAACGCGGTTCTTCAGAAGACTGATTTGGGATGCCGTTCTCTAATGGTTCTTTTTCTTCTAGCCTCACCAAGAAGTTGCGAATTTGTTCTAAAACTTCTTTAGGCTCTTGCGCCTGACCAGACAGAAATCTAGACATCCGCTTGCCACCATTAGCAAGTAAGTTGTCAATGTCTGCGATCAATTTTTGAATTTCGTCTGCACTGGAAGTCACTTTTAGTACCTTACCTAGAGATATATGTCAACTAATCTGACAATTACTTTATAATCACCGTACCCCTATGGGGACGCAAGATCCCCATAGAAGAAGTTTTGAGTGGCAAAAGCCCCCCAAGGGACTTGTGACTGTCATTATGTTATGGATTACTGCCAGTCGTGGCAATCTTCAGTCAGCTTTTGTGTGGAAGCTTAGTTTTACAGATAATGAATTGCCTATTTTTGAAAATCGCTAAAATACCTGAGCAATAATTTACTCCCTTTAGTATCATTAATGTTGTTTGCCTATATTCTGAACTAATCAAGTTTGCAGTGCAGCTAGCCCCTAAGCAATATAACCGCCGGCTATAAACTACTTTTTGCAAAACTTTTACCCCGTTTAAACTTATAGGTAAAGATTATTTAGAAAAACATTCTTATCGCTTTCTTATGTAGCATAGTTTAGTTTTTTTTTTAAAGGGAGCAATGATAGCTTAGGCTGAAAATGGCGCTCTTGTTTGTTGTGTGTATACAGCCGCTTGAATAAAGATGTCGTAATGGAAGACCGATATAGCTTGCAACCACAGGCTAATTCCTGGATGATTGCCTCGGCTCCCTTTTTTCAAGGGTTGCCAGAAAGTGTTGTAGAATCAGCCCTCATCCATCTTGTTACCCGCGCTCACCCAGCTAATCAGGTAATTCTGCTAGAAAATGACTGGGGCGGTTCTGTGTATTTTATTTTGGACGGATGGGTAAAAATTCGCACCTACAATCTGGAAGGAAAAGAGGTAACGCTGAATATTCTTGGCAAAGGGGAATTGTTTGGTGAAATGGCGGCGCTAGATGAAGTGCCTCGATCGACAGATGTAATTACCTTGGCCCCAACAATAATTGGTAGTATGCCTGCTCAGGATTTTGTCAAGTTACTTCAGATAGAACCCTTAGCGGGAGTTCGATTGGCGCAACTAATGGCACGACGTTTGCGGCAAGTAAATCGCCGATTGCGGTTGCGGGAATCTGATAGCCAGTCACGGGTGGCGGATACGTTGCTATTTTTGGCAGAAGGACAGGGAAAAAAAGGGCAAACAGGAACTGAAATCCCCAATTTACCTCATCGGGAATTGAGTAGTTTGAGCGGACTGGCGCGGGAAACTGTGACACGAGTGTTGACAAGGCTAGAAAAAAAAGGCTTGATTAAACGGGATCAAGACACTATTTGCATTCCCGATTTGTCAGCCTTGGAAAGAATGATCGTTTAAAAACTTGTCAGATATGAGTATTTTAGATTCTCTCCCAGATGAGCCAGAGGAGAATCCATCCCCTGAGTCTCCAACTCCCCACAATCATTGGTTAGAAAAAGAACAGCAGTTAATGCCTCCTAAACTCAAAGCTGATGCGCCCTTGAGAATGGTGGAAACAGCGTTTTTAGCCAGTGCCGCTAGCTTGATTTGGTTTATTAATTTTTACTTTCCCTTGGGGCCAGTTTTGCGGATATTTTTTCCGATACCGATCGCTCTAGTTTATCTGCGTTGGGGCAGGCGTGCAGCATGGATGTCAGCACTCACCTCCGGGTTACTGCTGACGGTACTGATGGGGCCAGCCCGCAGTTTGCTGTTTGTTATGCCCTACGCGTTTATGGGCGTGCTTTTAGGAGCAGCCTGGTATCGTCGTCGTGTACCCTGGATTGTTTCTATCACCTTGGGTACGCTGTTGGGGACTTTGGGAGTCTTTTTTCGGCTGTGGTTGTTGTCTGTTTTGTCAGGTGAAGACCTGTGGATTTATGTAATTACCCAAGTGACTGAGTTCATAGAGTGGGTATTTTTGAAGATGAGTTTGTTGGCGAGTCCCAGTGTGTTTTTGATTCAAGTGGGAGCGATCGCTTTAATTGTACTCAACAACTTTATCTACCTTTTTGTGGTACACCTGGCAGCATGGTTTCTTTTTGAGCGTCTGGGTAACCCCATTCCCCCTCCACCACGCTGGGTACAAGTCCTCATGGATTATGAGGGATAGTGAGGAGTTAGGAGTTAGAAGTTATGAATTCAACTCCTAACTTCTAACTCCTAACTCCTAACTTTGCAAATGATTAGTATTTATACGCAAAAAGAACAGGGTGAAGAATGGCTGCGACGGTATCGTGGCTATCTACCCGTATTTGCTTGTGTTTTAGGATTTACTGAAACTGGTTTAATTCCAGGGATTTCAGCAGCCGGCCGCACTCCAGAAGATCGGAAATATACTGCTTGTGCCGATGCCGAGTTTTTGTATTATGGGCCAGAGCATAAAGCCCAATATCCCTTACCACCATTAGCGGCTGGGGCTTCACCTGTGCTGATTTCTCGCGCTGTATTTGAGTCACTAAAGATACCAGTTCATTTGTTTAATGCTGGTTTACCCCAGCCTCCATCTGTGCCAGTAATTGATTTGGGCGGCACGCCTGCTAAATGTTTAAGTAGTGGCGCTGCTATGGAAATTACAACGGTACATCACTTGTTTAAACAAGGGCTACTTTGGGGCGAACGCCTTGCTGCCAATAACCAACATAAGTATGTGATTCTCGGTGAGTGCGTCGTCGGAGGCACTACAACTGCCTTGGCAATTCTAACTGGTTTGGGTATAGATGCTACCGGAAAAGTTAACAGTAGCCACCCTATATGTAACCACGCACAAAAGTGGGCATTAGTGCAAACTGGGCTTCTGAAGATGAGGGGGGGCAGGGGGCAGGGGGCAGGGGGAGATGAGGGAGATGAGGGAGCAGGGGGAGAAAATTTTACTTTGTCGTCCTCATCCTCCTCATCTTGCCCAGTTGACCCCTTGCAACTCGTCGCTGCTGTGGGTGATCCGATGCAAGTGGTCGTAGCTGGGATGGCGATCGCTGCTAGCCGGAGTTGTGGTGTAATGCTTGCTGGTGGGACGCAAATGCTGGCGGTTTATGCGCTGATCAGTGCGATCGCTCAAACTTACGCTTTATCATGGCAACCAGAAGAAGTCGTTGTTGGCACAACTCGCTGGGTAGCAGAAGACCCTACTGGCGCTACAGTTGACTTAGCCCTCAACTTAGGGACTTCCAGCTTAACTCAGAGTGGAAGAATTCCTCCTCTATTAGCAACTCATCTAAGCTTTGCTGATTCTCGTTATCCGCAACTGAGAGCTTATGAGCAGGGCTTTGTCAAAGAAGGTATGGGTGCTGGAGGCGCTTGCATAGCCGCCCATCTTAGCCAAGATTGGCAGCAACACCAACTTTTAGCAGCCATTGAAGCCCAACTTGAACGGCTAAGTACAGCATTTCATTAATTCGTAGCGAATTAAATTTGGCAATACTCTGCGCCCCACCAAAGTCATAGGCGGAGGTTTCCTTTGCTCATACTTCTCTCTTTACGTTTAAACAACGCTACAATTTTACGCAAAGCTTTACTTAGCCAAATCAACAGTTAATAATCTAATCGTCATAATATATGTTTTTGATATTTAATAATATATGCTTACAAAGCGATCGCTCGACATTAAAATAATTAATTCGTAATTTGTAATTAAGTTTTGTAAGGAGATTTAGCGTCAACTTTAGATCGCCGGAAAACGGCGCTTTGCCAGCACAGCTTTAACTATGCTCAAACTGACGCTGAAACCTTTGTGGAACGGTAGCTTTATTTTTTAGATTTTACCGATAATCTCTGATGTGGAAAAAGTATTTGCCAAAAAGTCAGGGTTTTTGCCCGATAAAGAAAACCGAGTTCTTAATTTTGGATAAAGTCGAGCTAAGAGAGAAAGAGCTACAAAACTTGCCACTTATTAGTTGTTATGCAACTTAAACCCCAGAATTAGTTAAACTTAAAGGCTTTACTTCCTTCTCTCCAGCCATTTTTTTTAATTAGTAGAACTCAGGTTAAATTTAATGAATTCTCTCTCTGAGTAATTGTTCTTCTAAGGCAGCAATGCGATTGTATGCTGCTGTTAATTGTGCCGTCAGTCGTTGTATTTGAATTTCTGGTGTTATATTATCTCCACTTTGACGATGCATATCTAGATAAATGCCATCTATCAAGACATCCTTGTGTTCCATTTCTGGATTTAAATTGTTACGTCTGAACTGGTAGCCTCTAGCCGCGCTATTTTCCTGCTCATTATGCTTTGCCTGTGTATTCGCTAGAGAACACTCTGAGAAAGCTTGAGCGACTTTACCATCAAGCTGCTCAATCACTTGGCAGAGGGCATCTAGTTTTTCGCTTAAAGTCAGGATTTGCTTCTGTAATGGCTCCATTTAATACCCTCATCCGTATATTTTCTTTATGTTATTCAATTTACTCTCAAGGTTAACTATACTTAGGGATTATTTAAGTATTGATAATTTTTGCTGCAAATATGACATTTAAATCATTAATTCTAAATATAAGTAAAATTTGAGCATAAGTACCAATAAGGAAATTTATGGATAAAAATTAATCTTTAGGTAGTTATTTGCCGATAAAGTCGCTATTTTGAGCAAAAAATTCAGATTTATCGCTATTACCAAGAAAAAATACCGATAATTTTCCAATTCCACTTTTTCTGTTAGTCAGCCTCTGGTGAATCTCTGCTTAATATTAGGTATAATCAAAAATCTCAAATCCAAAATCAATGGATCGACGGTCTTTTTTGCTAGGTACAAGCACACTGGCACTTTCACAACTGCTTTTTGGCTGTGGTGAAAACAACCAGAAGCAACTAAAAGTACAGTTATTAAAAGGTTCTATACCTGGCCAAGTGGTTAATCAGTTCCACAAAGGTTTGCAGCAACAGGTGCAGTTAAAGTTTGCTCCAGTTGAGCAGATACAAGATTTATTTCAGCAATTACAAAATTGGCAGGAGAAACCAAAAGCCACTGATGAGCAGGAATGGAAACGCTTTATACCCTTTATGCAGGGTCAAAAAATAGCTGATGTAGACCTAGTGACATTGGGAGATTACTGGCTAAAAGCAGCTATTGAGCAGAAACTGATTCAACCACTTCAAGAGTTACAGGGAAACCAATTAAAACAGTGGCCTGCTTTAGATCAAAGGTGGAAACAACTGGTAACGCGCAACGACCAAGGTAACTTGGATACTCAAGGGAAGGTGTGGGGTGCGCCTTATCGGTGGGGTAGCACAGTGATTGTTTATAACCGTGACAAGTTGCAAAAATTGGGATGGACGCCCAAAGATTGGAGCGATTTGTGGCGAGATGGAGTGCAGCAGCAGATTTCCCTACTCAATCAACCACGAGAAGTTATTGGTTTGGTTTTAAAGAAGCTAGGAAAATCTTATAATACAGAGAATCTTGACCAAGTACCAGGCTTGGAAAAGGAATTACAGAGATTAAACCAACAGGTAAAGTTCTACAGTTCCAATAACTATTTAGAACCTCTAATTATGGGAGACACTTGGCTAGCGGTTGGTTGGTCAAGCGATGTATTGCCTGTTCTGGGACGTTATCCGCAACTCGGCGCAATTATTCCCCAGTCAGGAACAGCAATCTGGGCAGACTTGTGGGTACGTCCCGCAGGTATTAGTACTAAGAGTAGTTTATCAGATCAATGGATTGACTTTTGTTGGCAACCAAGCATAGCTAAACAAATTTCGGTGCTGACCAAAAGTAATTCGCCAATTTCTACAAATATTGTCGCTTCCGATATTCAAGAACCATTATGGAGTTTGTTAGAGAGCGATGTCTACGACGGGCTACGCCTACGCCAAGTTTTTGATAAAAGCGAATTTTTACTCCCCTTACCCCCATCAGCAATAAAACAATACGAGTCTTTATTCGCCAAAATTAAGGTTTAATTGAGAATTGGGAATTGGGAATTGAAATTTTCCCATCTCCCTCATCTCCTCCCAACTCCAAACTCCCAACTCCCAACTCCAAACTCCAAACTCCAAACTCCAAACTCCAAACTCCAAACTCCAAACTCCTAACTCCTAACTCCTAACTCCAAACTCCTAACTCCAAACTCCTAACTCCAAACTCCAAACTCCTAACTCCTAACTCCAAACTCCAAACTCCTAACTCCAAACTCCAAACTCCTAACTCCTAACTCCTAACTCCTAACTAAAGTAAACGCTCTAACCCTATCTTGTTCTTAACAGCCGTTTGAATACTGCATAAAGCTGGACTTGTATTAAAGTTGCAAGTGTAGGTTGCTAAGGGTTCTTTTTGATAATTAAATACTCGGATGTTGTAACCAAAGTTCCGTGCAGTGCTACCCAAGCGATTTACGAAGTCGTAGCGATCTACATAGTCTAGTAAACTCCAAATTTGCTGATTCACGATCAAGTCTACTCGTGCAGGTTCTTTTTCAGAAGCTGGATATGCTATCCAATTATCCAATAGCTTTGTCTCAGAGTTTTGTTTTGCCCACCATAAACTGGGAACGGTTAATCGTTCTGGGTTTATGGTGTTAGCTGTGATTACATAGTCTTTTGGCTTAGTCAATAAGTCTAGTTCTAGAGGCGCATTAGAAGGCGATGGTATTGCAGGGGTTTGCGCTAGCGAGGGCGGGACTAGTAAAGTGGTAAGGCTAATGGTTAGTAGTAATGAAAGTGATCTCTGGCGTTGGCTGCGCCAAGGGCGATCGCACAATCTAAGTATATGCATAACTAATTCGTAATTAAGGCAATAGTAAAAATTCGCACAATTTAAACTTTAATGGCAACGATGCGAATTCTTCGATAGTCTGCTATCCAAGTTCCTTGTTGATACAGTGTTGGCTTAAGATATTCCTCAACGACGCGAATTATTTCTATTTGTTGCTCACTAGAAAGTCCTGCTAAAAAACTGGTGGCGAACATCCCAATCCAGTTTGCCATACCTGCTTCTCCTTCTGCTAAAGGAGTTGGACGAGCAAAAAGCATGGCATAAATGACATCAAAGCCTTGCTGTTCTAATAAGGTGGCGTATTCACCAATACTAGGGAAATACCACGGATTTCGGGCTTGTGTGGGGGTATTAATTGCTTCTATTGCGGTTTCTAAAGCTGTGGCGATCGCTTGCACATTACCCTTACCACCAAATTCTGCGACAAAACGTCCCCCTGGTTTCAGGGATTGATGGATGGATGCGATGCCTGCGGCGGTAAACTACGCCCTATCTGCTTGTTTCACCCAATGTAATACAGCGTTGGAAAACACAGCATCTAATGGCTTATCTACTTGAAAATTACTGGCATCAGCAACATCAAACTGGATATGAGGATAGTTTTCTCTTGCCTTTTCGATCATCGTGGATGCATGATCAACTCCGATTACTTGGGCCCCAACTTGGGCAATTTTTTCTGTGAGTTGTCCAGTCCCACAACCTAGATCCAAAATCGATTCTCCTGATTTAGGGTTGAGTAATTGCAATAAGTCCTCACCATACTGCCAAACAAAGGCGTGTTTATCTTCATAAAGGGAAGTATCCCAATTATTATTAGGTATTGAAAGATTGTTCATAATCCGTGAAATTACAGAGTATTGATTTTCCGATATTAATTCGTAATTAAGGCATCAGTTAAAATTCGCACAATCTAAAGTTTAATCGCAACGATGCGAATTCTTCGATAGTCTGCTGTCCAAGTTCCTTGTTGATAGCTGTTGTACCTTTAATTTGCATAAAAACCAGGTTAATCACGATTTTCCCTGCTATGCCATACCCTGATAATAACTACTATTTTTATGGTAGCTGTGGCGATCGCTTGCACACCCCCTTTACCACCAAATTCTGCCACAAAACGTCCCCGTGGTTTTAGGGATTGATGTATGGATGCGATCGCCTTTTTGGAATGATGTCTGCTGGCAATCTTTACGGCGTTTAGTTTGCTAAACTCTAAATCATCATCAGGAGTAAGTGTGATGCTTCAAGCCTTACCAAAAACGATCGCTTTTGAAGAATTCCTGAATTGGAAGCCAGATGGCGGATGTTATGAACTACACGATGGAGCAATTCTTGAAATGCAGCCAGTAGGAGATCATCAAGAGATTAATGGTTTTTTAGCTGGTGAAATAACTTTACAGTTTAAACGATTAAAACTCCCATACATTATACCTAAGCAAGCACTAGTTAAGATTCCTGACAAAGAATCAGGTTATTCCCCTGATGTGATAGTGATAAATCAAAACAATCTTTCAGCAGAACCGATGTGGAAAAAGTCATCAACGGTTACTCAAGCTGCATCGGTTCCCTTGGTTATTGAAGTCGTCAGCACTAACTGGAAGGATGATTATGCACACAAGCTGGTTGACTACGAAACTTTTGGCATTCCCGAATACTGGATTACTGATTATTTAGCTTTAGGCGGTAGAAGGTACATAGGTAATCCCAAACAACCGACTATTTCCGTTTACTATTTAGTGGATGGTGAGTATCAAGTTAACCTGTTTCGAGGAAATGACCGCATCATATCCCCGACATTCCCAGAATTAAACTTGACCGCCGAACAGATTTTTCAAGCTGGGCGGATAGAAAATCAATTATGACCGCAGTGTTGATACTCCCATCGGGCCACGAGTTACGCCTAGCTGATTTTGCAACTTCAACTCTCGCCATAATTGGGAACCTGTAATCTCACCTTGCAATAATTGACTATAACAATGTATTGTTTTACTCACTTGTTCTGGTGTTTCATTGACAAATTCGATGCGAAAGTGACGTAAACCAAGTTCAATGAGACGCTGTACGTACTCGGCTCCCGTTTGGGCAGTGCCGTTAAACACAGTATTGCGACAGCCTACATCTGCTTTGAGGACATGTTCGCTACCAACGCGATCGCGCAATTTCACTTCCTGCTTTTCACAAGGTCGTCCACAATTAGTGTAGTCTGTACCCGTTGATAGAAAAGCACAAAATACACAATGCTCCATGTGAAACATCGGCATGTGTTGATGGATTGTCACCTCAAACCACTGTGGTGGGCAACTGGTGAGCAGGTCTTGGAGTTGGCTAATATTTAGGTCATAGGATGCCGTCAGTCTTTCTAAACTAAAGTGTTGCTGAAAGTAGTCTGCGGTTAAGGGATTAGCAACATTGAGCGAGAAATCTGCAATACAACGGTCTTGAGCAAAGAATTGCAGTTGGTCATAGTTCCGTATCAAGTAGCCATCTGCTTCACAGGCACGTATTTGCTGCAAAATCCAGTTTTCTCCGGGTTTGGTAATTCGGGGAGGTGCAACCCAAATTGTGGGGAGTTGGGAGTTGGGAGTTGGGAGTTGGGAGTTAGGATTTAGGAGTTGGGAGTTAGGAGTTGGGAGTGAAGAATTGTCTGCTTTGTTTTTTTGCTTTTGTTGGCGCATCATTTGCACGGCTTCTCGGTAGGCGCGTGGGTCTTCAAATTCACAGTACAGGGTTTCAATACCGGCTTTGAGGGCAGCTTGGAGTTGCTTGAGGTTTCGTACTAAGACGATGAGTGAGGGGGATGTAGCTTTAGCTTCCCGCAGAGTGTGAGATGGGGGAAGTAAGTCTTGGAAAGAGACATCAGAATGTAATTGCCAACGTTTGGGTTGACTTCGCAATTCTTCCAACTGTGCTACGATTTCCCGGCGCATCCGGTTTAATTCACTTACGGGTAGCATGATGGTATCGCTGAGGTGGTTGGTTAGGGTTCCCAAACAGAAAGGTGTGTTACCCAAACGCCCGAATTGTTCTTGTAAACGGTCGGTATTTAGGGGTTTGGTGTGCGCTTTAACTAGTGGAATTCCTGACTCTATCTGTACAATATTACCGAGTTGATCGCGAGCGATCGCAATCAATACCTGACCAATTTCTCCATAAACTTCTATATAAATAGGACGTTGAAATTGGGGATTCTCGCTTGCAAAACTCTGCCGTAGTTGCTTATCTAATTCTGGATCGCTGGTTTTCCAAATGCGATCGCCTATATGCACTCGGCGCAGGTTCAAGTCATTTCGCCCAAAGGTAAGCATTGTTTCCTTACCTTTGGACACCACAGCATAAACCCGCCCGCCTTCTTCCTTCGCCTCTGGATGACCGCAATCAAACACAATTCCATCCCCTGGTTTTACAGGCGCTTCCAATTTAACTGTTACCTGTTCGTTGTGGATGCGGATAACTTCACCTAAATAAACCCCACGTTTTTTCCCAAAGCGGGCGTGAACTAGTTCCTGATTATTAATCCCGCTAAACCAACCCGTGTAAAGTCCGCGAGAAAATGCCATCTCTAAGTTGTAGTGTTCTTGAGAAGGAGAAATTTGTTGTGACACTTTTTCCGCGTCCCCGCGTCCTCGTGTCCCCGTTTTCTCTTCCAATTTTGCCATTACCTCATCCAAGGCTTGCCGATAAACACGGGTGACATTAGCTACATATTCCGGGGCTTTCAGGCGGCCTTCAATTTTAAGACAGGTTACTCCTGATTTCACCAAATCCGGCAGAACATCTAACCCTGCTAAGTCTTGAGGACTAAGTAAATATTTGCGTTCTTTTAAATTCACAACTTGCCCATCAGCCATTAACTCGTAGGGCATCCGGCAAGCTTGGGCGCATTCGCCTCGATTGGCAGAACGTCCTCCTAAAGCCTCGCTAGTCAAACACTGACCGGAATATGCTATACACAAAGCACCGTGAACAAAGACTTCTAAGGGTAGTGAAGTTTCTTGTAGGGCAATCTGCTGCTGTATTTTATTGATTTCTGTGAGAGAACATTCACGCGCCAGCACGACTAATTGACAGCCGAGGGATTTGGCAAATTCCACCCCCCCTGCACTGGTGATAGTCATTTGGGTGGAGGCATGGATGGGAAAATCAGGGGAGAGGTGACGGATGAGGCGGCATATACCCACATCTTGAACAATCACCGCATCTACACCTGCGGCAATAATTGTGCGGAGATATTGCTGGGCTTCTGCTAATTCTTTGGGAAATATCAGTGTGTTGACAGTGACATAACCTTTTACCCCGCGACGGTGGAGAAATGTCATCAATTGGGGTAAGTCTGCTTCAGTAAAATTTTCAGCCCGCATTCTGGCGTTGAAGCGATCTAAACCGAAGTAAATCGCATCTGCTCCATTTTCCACAGCAGCTTTAGCACAGTCCCAGTTACCTGCTGGCGCGAGTAGTTCAGGACGTTGAAGAGAGAGTGGGGAAGGGGAGACATCGCTTTTCATCAGATTTAGGGTTTAAGTAGCACCATAGTGATTTTATCTAAGTTTGCGGGGGAGGGGCGATGTCTAACGACAAGCCGAAGAAGCGTCTACGCTATCTCCACGCTAGTGTTTTAAATGAAAAAATGATCCTGTTTCCAAATATTGTGTGTACATTGTCCACTAATATTAGCTACGCTGTAAAAAGAGACTCAGCGAAAGGTGAGAATTAGCCATGTCAGAAACATCATCTGCAAAAGATTGCCGTATCGATTTACGAGTTACCCAAGAGCAAAAAGAAATATTAGAACGGGCTGCAAGTCTCAAAGGAATTTCTTTGAGTGCTTATACACTTTTTCATGTTTTGCCAGTCGCCAAGCAAGATATAGATGCAAATGAAAGGCTGGTGCTGTCTAATGTTGATAGAGATTTGTTTATGTCAGTAATGGAAAATCCACCAGAACTGAAGGGAAAACTCAAATCTGCTATTCACAAATATAGACAGAAGTATGACTTGTGATAGCTCGGCAAGATGGAATTTTGTACCAATAAGAACGATAGTTAGAGAGTTTGGTTAACTTGGTTAACTTAGCTATATAAATCTTAAAGGTTCCCGTGAAAAGAGCGTAGACGTAAAGCGATCGCTTCCTCAGCTTAATAGACAACAATCAGTATAGCGATTTAAATTTAGGGTAGATGCTCAAGAAAATTAGGATGCACCCCCATACTTGGAAAAGCAAGTCAATCGTGTTTTTAAGCAACTAGGAGAAATAGAGGAAGAAGAATGAGCGATCGCTACAGTATGGTAATTCAATGGTCAAATGAGGATAATTGCTACTTAGTACACTTACCGGAATTTCCTTGGCAGCAATTCCACACTCATGGTAAGAGTTATGAAGAAGCCGCTAAACACGGGCAAGAGGTAATTGAATCTCTGATTGAATGGTATCAAGAGGAAGGAAAACCTTTGCCAGAGGCAATTACTTTTCCTCAAAAACTGTTAAAAGTGGCTTAAATCTTTTTAAGATACTCTGCACAAGTAGGGCGATCGCTTTTTATCTAGAAAAAGTGATAGATCAAGGATATTACTGGGAATACTGAGATTAAGTCTATTTTGCAACAACTATGGTTAATCCATTTACGCAGCGACCAGAACCACATTTGTTTAAGGGAGGAAATACCTCCGATTACGAGGTATTTACTGGTGAAGCAGGTACTTGGTGTACCCGTCATAGTGTGAGTGGAGAGACAATTCAATCCGTTAGACCAGCTATTGATATGTTTAACATTGCTAATCTAGGAGTAAATATACTCAATCTTGGTGTAGGCATTTACAATTCTGTCCAACTTTACAAGGTCAAAAAGAAATTAGACTGTAATCAAGAGCAGATTGAATCATGTGCTGAGAAGTTAGACAGAAATCATGAACAAGTTCAAGTAGTATCAGATAAATTAGACAGAAATCATGAACAGATTCAGACTTGTTTTAATAGTATTCAAAATGCCCTTACTGTTCAACACCGCACGCTTGAATTATTAGTTTGTAATCAGTGTAACTTAGCACAGCAAATGAATATTCTCCGTGAGGAGATGCGTACAGGTTTTCAAAATGTTGTAGAAGAAGTTAAAGATTTAGAAGCTCGTAGGCGTAGAGAAGAGTTTGAGACTCGAACTTTTAAACTACTCAAAGCTTATGAACGATTTACCTATATACTGCCTGAATTACTAGAAGCAGATCAACTTATTGAAAGAGCCGAGGATTTAGAAGCTTGGCTGCGAACTCAACTTAATCGTATTGACATAGGCAAACCGGAAAGATTACCACTAATGGTAGCTCTTGCCTTTAGTGTCAGAGCAAAAGCTGATGCCTTTGAAGCTAAAGGAGGAGATTACACAAATTTCGCTACTAAAGATATTGGTTTACTAATAAATCAACTGCGTGATGAGGCTCGTGCATTTTGTGAGGGACGCAGTTTATATACTCTTGGAGTAGAAATGCCAGAAATACTCTACCAGTATGCCTTTTTGAATCGAAGTCTTTGCAAAGGGTATGAACTTCAGAAAAAAGTTAAGCAAGTTGATTCTGAATTTATTTTTTCACCAGAGCAGTTGAATTGGGATGATGGAATGCAGGAATTAAGAGAATTATTCCAACCTAACATTGAACATACTGAGTTTTTGGGTGGAAACCAAGATATTAAGCTAAATACTCTGGCAGACTACAATTGGTACATACGTTTTGCAGATCAAGATGGATTAACTTTCAACGTTCACTCTCGTCCCTCAATCAAACTTTCTGATATTCTGCGAAATATAGGTCATCCAGAACCTCAGAGTGGGGGAATTAGAAAAACTACACTAAATACTCTTATGGCTTTTGCTCTACCTGAAAGAGTTAATAAGATTTCACATCTTATACAAGCAGAGTTTAACCTAGAAACTTCCCCTAAACTTCTTGTGGCGTAAAACTGATTTTTAGTCTTAGGGGTAATAAATTTTTTTACCCCAATCCTTCAATATCAGCACTTTCCCCTTCGGACTCAACAGGCTCAAACTTAACTTTGTTGTATAAATCCTGTAAGGAAATCTCAAAGGGTACGGTTACAAGTGCGATCGCTTTTCATTAGATTTGGGGTTTAAGTAGCACCATAGTGATTTTATCTAAGTTTTTGGGGGATGGTGCGATCGCACCTTACCCCAATCCTTCAACATCACCACTTTCCCCTTCCGACTCAACAGGCTCAAAATTCACCTTGTTATATAAATCCTGTAGTGAAATCTCAAATGGTACAGTAACAAGTGCGATCGCTTCATCTTCATCATCATATTCACGAAGCGTCCATTGCTTCTTCCCAGTTTTGGAAAATTGATCTATATGAATCCGAGTTTGGTCAATTAACAGATATTCTTGAAAAGTAGAAATAGTTCGATAAGCCTGAAATTTATCTTCGCTATCGTAGTTTTTAGTAGATTTTGATAAAACCTCAACAATAATTTGCGGATTTGTAATAATGTCTGTACGGTTGTTGAAAAACTCTGGTTCCCCGGCTATTACTGTCACATCTGGATACGTGTAGATACGCTTTTGGTGTATCCACAGACGCATATCGCTGTTAAATACTTCGTATTCTTGTTGTCTGAACGCGAAGTTTAATACAGCATAAAAATTACCACCTATCCGATTGTGATTTATCGTTCCACCCGCCATAGTAATTATTTGTCCGTCAATGTATTCACTTTTATACTCAGCAGCTTCCTCAAGCTCTAAATATTCCTCTGGGGTATAGTATCGCTGTTGTGTTATTTGCATAGTTTTATCGGGTAGCAATGTTTAACGATAGGGAGCATCTAGTGACCCATGTTTACCAAACAGTTTAACGTGGTTCGATAGAGTTTAATCAGCTTTCTACAAAGAGAGCGTAGGCGCAGCCCAATCTAGGCATCGCCACTAAATTCACTAACTACAACATTTGATTAATTCCTAGCAAAACAAATTAGACAAAACTCCGCGTTACTTTGCGTTTCCTTTGCGTCCCTCTGCGTTTAAAAACATTTCCTACTGATAACCAGCTGCTTGTAAAAGAAACAACTTAGCATAACGTCCTCCTACCTCTAACAATTCTTCGTGACTTCCCTGTTCTATAACTTCTCCATTTTCTATAACTACGATTTTGTCAGCCATTCGTACAGTCGAGAAGCGATGGGAAATCAAAAGTACCATTTGATTTTGAGTAATAGCGCGAAAATGATTGAAAATCTCAAACTCAGCTTGGGCATCTATAGCTGATGTTGGTTCATCTAACACCAAGATATCTGCTTGCGATCGCATAAAAGCACGAGACAAAGCAATTTTTTGCCACTGTCCCCCAGAAAGTTCCTGTCCTCCCTTAAACCAACGGCCAAGTTGAGTCTGAAAGCTTTGGGGTAATTGGTCAATAAAAGATTCAGCCATCCCTTTTTGGGCAGCAGTTTGCCAACGGGTTTTGTTTTCAAGATGTTCGACATCACCCACGCCAATATTTTCACCCACAGTAAACTGATAGCGGACAAAGTTTTGAAAAATCACACCAATCCGACGCCGCAGCACATCAACATCCCATTCTTGTAAATCCAAGCCATCTAAGAAAATTCGCCCAGAGTCAGGGGTGTAAAGTCGGGTAAGTAGTTTGATTAAGGTAGTCTTACCAGAACCGTTTTCACCGACAATTGCCAGTTTCTCTCTCGGTTTCAAATGCAGCGAAATGTTTCTCAACGCTGCCTTAGAACTTCCCGGATAAGTAAATGATACATTCTCGAAACGAATACCATCTTGAGAATTTAAACCAATAGTTGCCTTACCCCAAGATTTTGGTACTTCTTCTTCCAGAAAATCGTAGAGATTTGATAGATATAGGTTATCTTCATACATCCCTCCAATAGAAGTAAGGGCATTGGAAAAAGTAGATTGTCCTTGGCGAAACACAGTGAGATACATTGTCATATCTCCCAAGGAAATCTTACCTAGAACTGTTTCTAAGATAATCCAAGCATAAGCTAGATAAAAAGCACCAGTACTGACTAAACTTAGGAGATATCCCCACAATCCTCGCCGGAGAGTCAAATCGCGGTCTTCGCCATAAAGTTGATCGAATAGGTTGCGGTAACGTCCTAGCAGCATCTCTCCCAGTTGGTAGAGTTTGACTTCTGTGACAAAATCTTCTCTTGCTAGCAGATTTTCTAAGTAGTTCTGTTGACGAGTTTCTGGCGCACGCCAACTAAACAAGCGAAAGCCTTCTCCAGCAAATTTCGTTTCGGCAATAAATACAGGCATCGCTGCTAAAATCAGCACTAATACCGCCCAAGCTGAGAAATTTATTAGCAAAATACCGTATGTGAATAGGGAAAGAGCATTTTGCACTAACCCAAAGGTGCGGTTTACTAAGGAAAGGGGACGAACTGATGCTTCTCGTCGGGCATTGGTTAATTTGTCATAAAATTCTGAGTCTTCAAACTGCCTGAGATCGAGTGTCAGCGCCTTTTCTAAGATGAGTACATTTACTCGCTGACCCATTAGCGCCCGCAATAACGACTGACAGATGGTGATTCCTCGTTGACTGCCTGCTAGTAAAATTACAGCGATCGCTTCTAATCCTACATACAACAAAGGGTGAGAAATATTGACAAAACCATTGTGTGAGTTAATTTGAGATGCCAATACCACTGCATCAACAATCAACTTACCGAGGTATGATATCGCCGCCGGTAAAAGACCAGCCAATAAAGTTAAACTAGCCAGAAGAATAGTCAGCGATCGGCTAGTAGTCCATACTAAGTTTACAGCCCGTCCACTGTACCGGAAAACCGTCAGTGATTGGCGCAGGATATTTCTTTTTTTTTAATCTTCATTTTTCTTGCCGCGAGATACCCCACCTTGGGCGGATCTTCCTGACTCTATTAAATCTTTATAAATTTTACCAATAAATAACTCAGAACTCAGGAGCCAGAAGTCAGAATTACGAGACGGATATTCTGAATTATGGCTCCTGTAGGACTTACGCAACAAATCTCTCAAACTCTCATTTCTCTTTGTCGCGCCAGTTGCTTCTTCCCTTGGGGAGACGCGCAAGGGACAAGTCTCTTAACCCGCAAGGGCGCACTGGCTTCTCTGCGTCCTCTGCGGTTTGTTATTCCGTAACTCGTGCGTAAGTCCTATCCTGTTTACATTTTCATCCCCACAATCTCCTACCTGCTTTCCCACTTAGTTTTTGGTGAGCATCTTCCAACAAAGCTGGAATATCTAACTTTTCTGGACAGCGAGGCAAACAGTCACCGCATTCTGTACAACGGTTGCCCTTCATTCCAGGGAACCAATGACCGGCATTTTCAAACATTCCATAACGATATTGTCCATAGTCTTTCATATCGTATGCCACTGCAAGATTTCGTAACCGCAATACCTCTGGAATATTGATGTTTTCTGGACAGGGCAAACAAGCATAACACTGGCTACAATTATCAGTTTCTAAAGCAACTTTTTGGTGATTTTCTAAACGATCAAAAGCAGAATGTTCGGCTGATGTTAACTCTCCATCATAGTCAGCGATTCGCAAAGGTTCCCTTAATTCATCTGGGTTTGCTGGACCGATACTCAAAGTAGTAATACGGCTATCACCAAGTAAAAACCGATAATTTAACTCTAAGGGTAAATACGGGTAACACAGGTCTTTGAGAGCTTGGGGTGGTCTATAGAGCCGTCCCCCCTTATCAGCCGGGGAAATAATGAAAATGCCCATGTCCTTTTCGGCAGCTAGTTGAATCGCTGGTGCGTGCCGTTGGAAAAAATAGTAATAATGCAGATTGACAAATTCAAAAAAATCTGTATTTATTGCTGCCTGAATTAACTCTAATGACCCGTGGCTGGAAAAACCAACGTGTCGCACTCGACCATCAGCAACAGCTTCTTCTACGGCTTGCATACAGCCATTTTTGGCTTGCACCCACTCTAAATGTTGCCAAGTGTTCAAGCCATGAATGCCTAAGCAATCTAAATAATCTAGCTGTAATCGTTCTAGGGATTCGTCGATGCACCGACGCATGGTATCAGCATCTGCTGTGGCTGAGATTTTGGTAGTGACATAAAGCCTCCTTCGGGGTACTGACAACCCAGCTTTTAGGAACCTACCAAGATACTCCTCGCTTTTGCCGTAACCTCTGGCGGTTTCTAGATGATTAATTCCTAGCGCTAAGGCTTGTTCGATAGTCTGGTGAGCATTTTCAACAGAAGCCAAGTAGCGCATTGTTCCCAGAGAAAAAACCGAGAGGCGCAGATTCGTTTTACCAAAGCGTCGGTATTGCATCTTTAAAAAGAGTTAGGAGTTTGGAGTTAGGAGTTTGGAGTTTGGAGTTAGAAGAGTTAGGAGTTAGAAGAGTTAGAAGAGTTAGGAGTTAGGAGTTAGGAGTTTGGAGTTTGGAGTTTGGAGTTTGGAGTTAGGAGTTAGGAGTTTGGAGTTTGGAGTTAGAAGAGTTAGGAGTTTGGAGTTAGGAGTTAGGAGTTAGAAGTTGAAGGAAGTAATTCATAACTCTTAACTCCTAACTTTTTTTGCTTAGAAGTTAGGAGTTGAAGCAAAATCACTCATAACTTTTAACTCATAACTCATAACTCCTAACTTTTTTAGCTGTCGCCATTACCAAAGCGCTTAATCAAATCTTCAGGACGGAGATTGGAAATAAATTCACGGAAGGCTTGCTGTTCGGCTTCATCTGCATCGCGATCGACAGGGATAGAAGCATCAGCAATCACTTCTTCCATTACCCAAATAGGGGTATTTGTACGGAGGGCAATGGCGATCGCATCGCTAGGACGCGCATCAATTTCTTTTTTGACCTCGCCTTGCTGGACGATTAAAGCTGCATAAAATGTATCCTTTTGCAGGGAATGAATAATCACCTTTTCTAGAGTCATATTCCAAGTCTCTAGAAGATTCACAATCAGGTCGTGGGTTAAGGGTCTGGGAGGCTTTTGATTCTCCAGTGCGCCCATAATTGCCCTAGCCTGTTCCTGACCAATGTAAATTGGCAAAGCCCGCCGATCTGAAGAATCTTTCAAAAGGACAATCGGGCTGCGGGTTATGGCATCTAATGCTATGCCAGCGACTTTCATTTCAATCATTGCCTAAGCCTCTACAATGCTTCGAGAGCCTTGGATGCTATGTAATAAATAGCACCCCTTTTTAGGCGGGTTGGTGACAGTAATAAACATAAGCATTCGTTCTCTATAATTGCTTCTATTAAACTCCGAACTTGTGGCGAAAACCAGAGTAAGTCAAATTGGTCTTCTTAGACAATAACCTTCTTACCCAAGTATGCCCTGTGAAGGATGCTAATGTGTTAATATTCCTATATGAAAAAAAGTCAGAAAATATACTTGGATGTTGGAGATTTCTGTGAGAATTACCAATTGATTTCAAGCAAAAATAGGCAATAAATAGAGTTAGTTTGACAAAAAAGCCGTGTTTACAGGATTAATCCAGGCATTAGGAACGATGGAACCCTTGGGGGGCGATTCTTGGCAAATTACTTGCGTAAGCCAGTCGGGTGAAGTAATTATGCAAGATTTGGCTTATGGTGACAGTGTTGCTGTAGATGGTGTTTGCTTGACAGTAGAAAAAGTTTTAAAAGACGGATTTATTGCCACGGCTTCACCGGAAACGCTACGCCGCACGACGTTGGGAGGTGAGCAAACGCAACAGAGATATGTCAATTTAGAAGCGTCGCTCAGGGTGGGGAGCAAAGTTGGCGGTCATTTTGTGATGGGTCATGTAGACGGCATCGGTAGATTGCTAGTGGCAGAACAAACGGCTAGTTCTTGGGAAATGACCTTTATTGCATCCGAGGCGATCGCACGGTATATTGTCCCCAAAGGTAGCATAGCCGTTAATGGCATCAGTCTCACAGTAGCCGCTTATGAGCCAGAACTCTCTCAATTCACAGTGGCAGTAATTCCCCTCACATACACCGAGACAAATCTTCGCTATTTGGTTTCTGGGAGTTGGGTGAATCTAGAAGGGGATATTCTCGGCAAATACGTCGAAAAATTCGTTTACCCGGGAAACTCCCACACCACCACTGATGAAACTAGTATGGATGGCATTACACCGGCATTCTTAGCAGAACACGGGTATCTGTAACTAAAGAAGTTAGGAGTTAGGAGTTAGGAGTTAGGAGTTAGGAGTTAGGAGTTAGGAGTTAGGAGTTGGAGTTGGGAGTTAGGAGTTGGAGTTGGGAGTTAGGAGTTGGGAGTTAGGAGTTAGGAGTTAGGAGTTTGGAGTTTGGAGTTTGGAGTTTGGAGTTTTAAATTCATAACTCTTCACTCCTCACTCCTCACTCTTCACTTTCTTTCTTCTAGCTTCCTGGTTCCTGGCTTACCTGAGCAGTTTGCAAGCCTCGAACTAAGTGGCTGAGGGCGCTTTGTAGTTCCACGCCTGGGTCAGTCGCAACCCACCCATCCTGTGTTAGGTGGCGGATTTCAAAGTGCAGGTGAGGGCCTGTGGAGTTACCGGTGCTGCCAACTAGCCCGATGACAGTTCCAGGTTGTACCCACTGACCGGGTTGAACAAGGATTTCTGACATGTGACCGTAGAGAGTTTGTTCAGCAGATTTGTGATTTAGAATAACGGTTAAACCGTAACCACCCACCCAGTTAGCAGTTTCCACTTGACCAGCAGCAGCGGCCAAAACTGGCGTACCTGTAGGCGCACCTAAGTCTGTACCAGCATGGAAGCGTTGATTACCTGTGATTGGATGAATTCGCCAACCAAACAAAGAAGTAATGGGAGCGGGTATAGACAGTGGATACATTATTCCCGTACCACTATAGGCAACTCTCCCTATATAGGGAATTTGCGGCAATACTGATGCTAGCGAAAAGTCATAAGCTACGTTGCTAGGACGGGGTGCAATGTTGCCATCTGCCATTGGTGGAGGTAAAGTACCGCCACCGGGTGCGATGGGAGTTGCACTCACTCTCGTAGGGCTAAACTCGCTAGGACTTGGTATAAACCGATTCGGGTTAAATCCGCTCTTGGTCACACCGCTAGAACCAGTTTGAGTTGCAGTAGGTCGCCATCTGCTGGTGTTGCCAGTAGAAGATGCAATCTGCCGCACGGGTGGAACAACTACTGGTAATTGTGCATTTTGACTTCTTCTAAGCCAAGTAGGTGCCGGTTTACTATTAGAATCAGCTACACTCTTTTGCGGTACTTTGGCGCAAACGCCGCCTAATACACTTTGCCCTGATGGCAAAATGGCTCGACAACCACTGGAGCGTTCTGTGAGAATTACGGAATTTGGTGCTTGATAAGTAGCTGTAGCACCACTGTCATAACTATTAGGATCAATATAGGCGTTATTATAATCCTTGGTTTTTTCCGGCGTTGCACTGACAGGGCTGTTGGAGTTATTTGATGGTTGAGCAACTTCTGGAAGTTTTTCAGGTAAAGAGCGGAAAGGGGTATTAGGTTTTTCCTGTCTCACCCGTACAGGAGTAACCTGGGAGGCTTCTACCTTGGGTTTTGATTGTCTGATAATCACAACAGGTTGGGCAGCTTCGATTTTGGGTGTAGACTGCCTAACTGGCTCTTTTAATTGAGCAACTTCTGGCTTGACCAATCTCTTTCTGAGTCTAGCTCGCCGTTGGGAAAATTCCGGTTGGGCTTGAGCGGTTTCGGGTGCAACAGGCTGTTTTTTAACACTTTGGCTTCGCTCAGTGTTAACTGGGTTTATAACTGCTGTTGGCTGGGAAGTTTCGACTGTGGGAACGATGTTGTCTATTTGTGTTTCGGTTTGAGCAAACACAAAGCCGCCGCTAAGGAGGCTAACGCTACTCAGCCAACAGAGGCTCTGGGCTGGTAGTGTTGAGGCAAAACGTTTTTTTGTTAGACCTTGCTGCCATAAGTAATGCAAACGATGAGGGGCAGAATTTTTGCGCTGCGTCATTTGTTCTCTCAGTTGTGTGTAATTAGCCTAAAGAGATGATGCTAGTGGTTTGTCTTGCCCAAAGAGCGGAATTTTAAACAAACCTCAAATTTAAACGGAAGATTTATGGTACCCAAAACTGATTGTACCGGGTTCAATATAAATTTCCGGTGTAATTAGTTCCTTTGTATTGTATGTTTCTAAATCAACTCGTAAATTTCCTTGAGGAGTCACCCCAACTACTTTACCTGAAATATTGTTGACGTAGACGCGATCGCCCATATTTATAAGCAAATCTAAATAGCGAGACAAGAGTACCTGTACTCCTTCTTGGCAAAGGCACTCCATACCGGATTCTATTCCCAGCAAGACTTTAGAGGTGAGCATTTCCAGACAAGAAATTGCTCTAAAATCTTGGGAAGCTTGCCACGATTCCAGATTGATTCCAGTTTCTGGTACTGGGTTTGTCCAGTTAATACCAACACCAATTACTGCTTGAGTGATTTGTCCTTTGTTTACTTTGGTTTCTGTCAAAATGCCGCCTAGTTTGCGACCATTTAAAACTAAATCGTTGGGCCATTTTATCCCAACATCTACACCACATTGGCGCAATTGAGACGCAATTCCCCAAGCAGTAGCAAAAGTTAGCTGGTAGCTGTCAGTAGCCTCTATTTTGTGGTCGAAATAAATCGCCACGGAAACATATAATCCGCCAACCGGAGAAATCCACTCACGGCCCCATTGTCCCCGCCCAGCAGATTGCACAGTTGCAATTACTACTGTTCCTGAAATAGCCCCTTGGTTGAGTAAGTTCCAGAGGGTTTGATTTGTTGAAGAGACGCTTTCAAAAAAGTGCAGGGAAAATGGTAAATATGTATACTTACGCGCTGCCTTTAAGGCTGTTTCCAAGTTTTGCAAATTAAATTCCACAGCAGTTAACCCAAATTCCGTTGTTCAAGTTAGCATTGATTGGCTGATGAGTGATTTCTGTTTAGGTTTGGTTGAAGATGCACACTTGGCACTGGCACAATTGGGAAGGACTGCCCTATCTAACTTGTAGTATTCTGGAAGGTTGGCATCACGGCTTCTTTACCCAGCAGTTTTGGCCGCGATCGCCACAAGTTATCACAGAAGTATTGCAACCAGAGGCATTAGTCTATCGCTTAAAGCAGGTTCATGGCAATACTGTTCTCACCCCTGAAGAAATTGATAGCCTTTTAAGCACTCTTGGAGAGGATTTAGCGTCGGCAGATGGTTTAGTTAGCGATCGCCCTCTACAAGCTGTTTGGGTAGCTAGTGCAGATTGTACACCCGTGTTGATTGGCGATGTGCAAACTGGACAGGTGGCAGCATTACACGCAGGTTGGCGGGGGACTTCTAAGAAAATTGTCCCTCTAGCGATCGCTCGATTACAATCTCAAGGCAGCAAACTTGATGATTTACGGATTGCGATGGGGCCTGCGATCGCTGGTGAGGTTTACCAAGTCTCTATCGAAGTAGCTGCCGAAATCGGAGCTAGTATTATACCATATAACGACGAAGAAAAAATTGTAAATGCATTACATGAATTACCAAATTCACCCTTATTGGAAGATTCTAGTCCAGGTAAAGTACGGCTGGATGTCCGGCGAGTGAATGTTTTACAACTGGAAAATATGGGGATTAGTGCAGAACAAATTGCGATCGCACCTTATTGTACTTTCCAAACTCCAGAGCATTTCTTTTCTTACCGCCGCGAGAAAGAGAAAAAAGTTCAATGGTCAGGGATTGTTAGCGGTAAATTAAAACCCTTACCAATGACAAATGACAAATGACAAATAATCCTATATTCTCATCACAGGATAGTTAGGATGTTCAGGATTCGGAATAAGTCGCTGATTTCTACAGTCCACCAGTAAATCGAGCGTCTCAAGCACCGTTTGTCCAATCAAAACTATATTACCTGTAACCAATGTTGCTTCGGTAGTTTCTCGTCCTGTCAATTCAATAATTACGGGTTCAGTCACGCCTATAGATTCTTCGCTACCATTGGCGTATTGGGCAATCTGCTGTCCTCGAATTCTCAAGCCAAGTTGCTCAACAATAGATATGGGTAGTACAGTACGTACTGCCCCAGTATCGACTAATGCTTCAGTTTCATACACCCGCAACATATTTGGATTGAGCATTCCTCGGCTGACAAGCGCTTCATCGATGGCATTAGTGAGCTTGACTTTGACTCGAACTGCACCCATAGGTTGATTGTTGGCAGAATGGTAATGATTGAGATTTACCATAATTTGTATGTTTTGGAAAATTCTTTAATCTGCTTCTAAAGTATCCTAAAAATGTACGCGCTTGTGTGATTTTATTATGGCGTGATTTCGAGTACTTACCACAGACTATCTAGACAAAAACTTAACTCAAGGCTTCCCTCAACAACTCACAGTGCATTAAAGCACCATCCACCAAAGATTGCATTTTCTCTAATCATATTTCATAACCTGTTTTTGACGAAGCGAACTAATTGCTAAGACTAAAATACTCAGAGTGATTCCTAAAACCGCATAACTCGGTAGGGCGAAGATAGTTATTTTCATAATGTATGGCAATTCCCCTGCTTTCACGTTCCATCGGTTTGCTAGAGAGTGGATGAGCCAGCCATGAATAACTGCTGTTTGTATTGCAAGACAGCAAACCCCTGCTAACCAAATAGACATTCTTATTTTAGAGAATTTACAATGCCTGATTTGATATAGTAAATCATTTAGCAAAAAAACCACAGCAGGTATTAACATTACAGAACTAGTTTCCTGCGAATAGGTAATGCCAATACTCAAGCAAGAAACTATTGCCATTTCTGCTAAATATATTTTTTTTGACCAGTCGGTGAGAGATTGCTGTAGATACCAATACCAACCCGCCAAACCAAGAAGTATCAGAACAATTAAGTTTGACAATAGCTTGGCAAAGAATGGGTTGTTGGGAAGTAATCTTGGCCCTACAACCATCAAATCGAGACGACTAATCGATATATAAGGGCTAACTGCGGGATCGCTTTGCCAAAGGGAAAATCCACGAAATGCATCCGACACGAATTGTGTCAAAGAATTACCTGTCAAGCCTAAACCTAAAAATGCTAGAACCGTTACTGTGATTACAGATACAAAGACTACAGAGAACCGTCTTTTAAGTAGAAAATACAGAACGAATAATGCAGCTAATGTTGGTTTAAAAAGGGCAACCCCCAAGCAAATTCCTGCTGGAATATCCTGATTTTTTCTAGCTAAGATAAACATCCATAAGATAAGAACTGCAATAAAAATTGCAACATTACCAACTTGAAGATCGCGGATTATGCCATAAATCAAGGCAACCGAAATTGTGCAAATAGTTCTGAAAGAACGTGACTTTGACTCTAGTAATATATTCGCTCCCCATAAGGATAAACCAATTGCTAATATATGCATTAAAATCGAGATTTTATAGGCAGTATTCATCGAAAAATAACCGAGAAACCAGATAAGAGGAATAATATTAGGTGGATAGACAAACGGTGGAAGAGAGCCACATACTGTAGTTATGTTACAGAAAGTCTGATTAAAAATCTCGACATTAAAAGGACTCACATGCTGATGAGCCAATTTACTCGCCACATAATACCACTGAAAATCCCATAAAGGTGGATTTGGCTGGTTTAGGAAATAAAGTAGCCAACCTGTATAACAGAGAAATCTTGTAACGACT
Organism: Nostoc sp.; assembly: GCF_036916975.1. Classification (GTDB taxonomy): domain Bacteria; phylum Cyanobacteriota; class Cyanobacteriia; order Cyanobacteriales; family Nostocaceae; genus Nostoc. The sequence goes on along the minus strand of NZ_JBALFF010000078.1, from coordinate 35,811 downwards.
AATACAACAGCTGCTTGGAGGAGTAAGTTAACAATTGGTTGACGAAAAAATTCTACCAACCGTTGCATCATTGAAGATTTTAAGAATACAGAATTTTTCCAGGCTGCCTTTTCTTCATCTAATCGCCAATTATTTTTAAGAACTACAGCAACTAAAATTACTATAATTAAGTTCCAAAAACCAAAGCTGATCATTATAATTATTTTTGCATTTAGTAAATAATATCCCTAAAGTGAATCTGGATAATAAATACTGAGGTATTTTTATAACTACTTCATAAATTTTTGAGAATTACTCCCTTCCCGCCGAAAAAATGATTAATAAAAGCCGGAAAAGAGGTATTTAAGCAGATACACAAAATGATTCTTTTGTACAGTGTATAAGCTCTCTAGAACTATGATTTAATTGAGTGAAAAAACTCGCGCTCAAATCGAGAAGCGTGATTCCATATTTCCTACTCTTCACTCCCCACTCCCCACCTAAGTAAGTGGGCGCAAATAATGATCACTCGCTCGTAGTTGCGCTAAAGCGCAAGACAGCGCAACTACGAGCCAAATACAGAGATTTTACTTTTCGTTACATAGTTTGGTTTTATCTTGCCTACCTACTTACATAGATAATTTCAAAAATCAAATATGATTTTTATATAAGTTTTGCCTTTTCTTAGCACTACATTGTTTAATTTTACTTATTACATAAAACATCGCTCAACAACTCGCGGTGGATTAATGCTCTATCTACTAAAGATTGTATTTGCTCTGGTGATAACGGATCGCCATTAGCGTAATGCTCCATCCAAGTCAGACTAATCAAATTGGGGTCATCTGGTAAACTAGCTAAATCCCATCCAGGCATTTCTAAGTCTTCCATGAGACGATTTACTTTAGGATCGTAACTCAGAGCAAAGCAGCGACAACCAACAGATGCAGCCATAATTAAGCTGTGTAGGCGCATTCCAATTGCCATTTCCACGCCGCGAAACACACCTTTTAAAAGTTGCGGATCTTCTAGAGATAAAATCTTGCTAACATCTTTAAGGTGTGGTTGAATGGCTTCGGCAATACTTAAATCTTCACTTTTTTGGAATGGCAGTAGTAGAATAAAAGTTTGCGTAGCTTTTTGAAAGTCAACCAAAGCACGAGTTAAGTTTGCTAGGCGTGTTTCTGTAAGTTGGGGATGCGATCGCAACGTTAGTGCAACTCTCGGCGCAGGTAAATCCCAAAGCCCGGGAACTGGTTTAGATTCCAACGCCCAAACCGGGTCAGGAGCTATAATACAAGAAATTTGCCAATCAGATAATAATGCAGCACTGGCGCGATCGCGGACACTAATTTTGGTACAATTACCAAAGGTTTGCCGTGCTAACCAACGAGTTTGCGGACGCACCAAAGGGCCAATACCCTGCGCCCAAGCAACAGTTTTTAAACCCATTTTCTGGGCTAATGCCATCAGTCCGCCATAATAAAATGGGCTGATAGTGCTGGTAACATCTTGAATGAGACTCCCCCCGCCCCAGATTAAGGCATCACTTGAGCGTAAAGCTTGCAGTACAGGTAAGGGAGCCATGCGATCGCAGGTTTCTACATTGTAGCGATCGCGCGTTTCCTTTGGATTACCAGAAAGTATCACAGGAGTTACGTGAGATGGTAACATTTGCAAAAGCGTTGCCAACAAAGCTTCGTCACCACCATTACCTTTACCGTAATATCCAGACAATAACGCCCGCGTCTTGACCATTTTGGATTTTAGATTTTGGATTTTAGATTAATAGTTATTATTAAATGAATCTCTAAGCTGCATATCACATTAACAGCGCTACTCCTAACTTATAATTGCCAACTCCTAACTCTTAACTCCTAACTTTCTTATGCAAGCCCTTTCGATTCCCACCTGGATTATTCATATTTCTAGCGTTATTGAGTGGATTGTCGCCATTTGGTTAATTTGGACTTACGGCGAACTCACTAATAATCGTAATTGGTGGGGATTATCCCTTGCCATGTTACCAGCTTTGGTCAGCGCCATGTGTGCCTGTACCTGGCATTATTTTGATAACGCGGAATCTCTAGAATGGTTGGTAACGCTTCAAGCTACCATGACATTAGTTGGTAATTTTACGCTTTGGGCAGCAGCGTATTTGATTTGGCGTTCTACCAAGTCTCCTAACAGTGTCGAACCAAAACCTATAAAATCAGAGCAATGATTTCTAAAGAAACCCTGTTTGCACTTTCACTGTTTCCCTATTTGGGTTTCTTGTGGTTTATTAGCCGCAGTCCACAAATGCCGCGTTTAGCGCTGTATGGATTTTATGGTACTCTCGTCTTTGTTGCCATCACCATCCCAGCCGGAATTTATGCCCAACTGCATTATGGCGAGTCTTTGGCCAATATAGATTGGTTGCACGGTGGTGCAGAAGTATTTTTGACCCTTTCTAATATTTTGCTTGTGCTGGGTTTTGGGCAAGCTGTAAGGCAATTAAAAATGAAAAACTAGTGTTTAATTGCATTGAGTTATGAGGAACAGATAAATGGATGTAATTCCAGCGATTGATTTACTAGAAGGTCGCTGTGTGCGACTATATCAGGGAGACTACGATCGCTCACAAGTTTTTAGCGAAAATCCGGCTGATGTTGCCAAACAATGGGTAGATCAAGGTGCTACCAGATTACATATAGTTGATTTAGATGGTGCAAAAGCAGGTAAAATAGTAAACCTGGGGGCAATTGAAGCGATCGCTCATGCGGTGTCAGTGCCAATTGAAATTGGTGGAGGATTGCGCGATCGCACCAGCGTACAACAAGTATTCAATCTAGGCATACAGTGGGCAATTCTCGGAACCATTGCCGTAGAACAACCCCAGTTAGTGCAACAACTGTGTGAAGAATTTCCCGAACAGATTATTATTGGCATTGATGCCCGTAACGGCCGCGTAGCAACTCGCGGTTGGTTAGAAACCTCAGAAGTTTTAGCAACCCAACTGGCTGTACAAATGCAAGAATTGGGTGCAGCCGCCATCATTTACACAGATATCCACCGTGACGGTACACTTATCGGCCCCAATTTAGAAGCTTTGCGAGAACTTGCAGCAGTAATTTCTATTCCGATAATTGCTTCTGGTGGGGTAAGTTCTCTCACCGATTTGTTAAGTTTATTGGCATTAGAACCTCAAGGCGTGACTGGTGTGATTGTGGGACGTGCCTTGTATACTGGGGATATTTTACTCAAAGAAGCATTACGAGCGATCGGGCCAGGGCGGATTCAGGATATCCCCCCCAATCTCGGTTTTTCTACCTTTGCTTGACATTATTTTTATTGAGATAAACCTGTGTTGGCTATCCCACAAAACCAGCAAAATTATCTCGCAAATATTATCCCTCGACTTTTTTCACGCAATCAAATCATAGTTGTATATCAAGAATAGGAGAGGACAATGAGACTTATTCTGTCTGCATCCTAGTACTCTGTCCCATTAATTTTGCAAGGCTGTGAGATCCCCGACTTCTTGAAGAAGTCGGGGATCTGAACACCACGAACCTCTGAAAACTTTTGGGACAGAACACTAGTACTCTGTCAACCCAAAAATGACGCGTGAAGTTGGGGAGTGGGGAAAGAGTTTTTTCTGTTTCTCAAATGTCTTCATATTCGTCAAAATGTATTTGACAGACTACTAGCCCTTTTTGTCTTTCCGTAAGATCCCTTAGGTTGGGCTTAACTCGCCATATCAGCATATACCTTCGCCAAATTAAAAGCCTACAGTCCAGAAATTTTACCAGTTTTACCAAGATTATTCAGTTTTCAAAACTTTGTAATTCAAATATCTGGGAATACTAACTTTAGGTTGACATGGTTATGGCTGATTTATGGCTATGAAAATTTCTCACAAACTGCTTAGAAGTTTTGTTGGCATTTCCTTATTAACAAGCCTTGTTGGTGCGGTTGCGATCGCCCAAAACCAGAAAATTGCTAAAACTCTGGCGATCACAGAAGCTGAACACGTTGCTGAAGTGCTTGCGACTTCTATCTCCCAAGATCAAGATAATTACCTAAAATTGGCAGGTGTTAATCATGCAAAGAAACTGCAAGACTTCGCCAATTTACTGCATGATATGCAAAAGCGCGACATTGTAGTGGTCAATCAGCACAAGCTAATTTTGGCGGATGCCGTTCCTAAAAATGTCGGCACGATTTTTGATGATGATAAGGGCAATGAAATCCACCAAACAATGCAGGATGGGAACCTCAGAACTTTTCTGGAAAAGAGCGTTGATTATCCCCAAGGAATTAAATTAATTGTCGTTCCGCTCAAGACTAAACAAAATCATACCGATGGTGCTGTGATTCTAGAGTGGTCATCGCTTTATGACAACGCGATCGCCCAAGCCAGACCTACAATGATTGTGATCAGTATCACCAGTTTAGACTGTGTTATTTTGGCATTGATCATCGGATTAAGAATTTCGAGCAGCATTGCCAAACCACTGCAATCCGTGACAGAGGTGGCGCAACAAGTCACTCAAGAGTCCAACTTTGACCTGCAAGCCCCCGTCACTACCCAGGATGAAATGGGTATTTTAGCGACTGCATTCAACCATTTGATCGAACGCGTGAAAACACTGCTCACTGAAAAAGAACAACGTTCAACAGAACTTCAGCAAGCTTTAACTCAGCTTCATAGCACTCAACAGCAACTCGTTCAAACTGAAAAGATGTCGAGTCTGGGGCAACTGGTTGCTGGAGTTGCTCACGAAATCAATAACCCAGTCAGCTTTATCTACGGCAACCTTAATTATATTGATAGCTACAGTAAAGACCTACTGAAATTAGTTCAGGCGTATCAGGCGCACTACCCCAATCCACCCCAAACGCTCCAGGCAATTTTGGATGACGTGGATCTCGACTTTCTCAATGAAGACCTGCCCAAGGTGCTGCAATCAATGAAGGTTGGCGCTGGGCGGATTCGGGAAATTGTTTTATCTCTCCGTAACTTCTCCCGCCTGGATGAATCCGAATTCAAAGCTGTTGACCTTCATGAGGGGATTGACAATACGCTGCTGATTTTGCAACATCGCCTCAAGGCAATACCAGAGTCTTTGGCAATTGAAGTTGTTAAAGATTACAGTCAGTTGCCATTGGTTGAGTGCTATCCCGGACAAATAAATCAGGCATTTATGAACTTACTGGCGAATGCGATCGATGCGCTAGAGGAATCTGCTCAACAAACACAACCCGGTAAAATTTGGATTTCTACTCAAGTTACGGCTGATAATCGGGTGCAAATTGCGATCGCTGACAATGGATCGGGGATACCTGAAATATTGCGATCGCGCATTTTCGATCCTTTTTTCACCACCAAACCCGTCGGTAAAGGCACTGGCTTGGGCTTATCCATCACCTACAAAATAGTCATAGAAAAACATCATGGCAAGATGTGGTGTGATTCCACATTAGGAAAGGGTACCAAATTTATGATTGAGATACCAGTTCATCAACCTGAATCAATGCCGAGATGACGGAGCTACTTGGTACCACTATATAGTTGTGAACTACCTACACTGTTTTTGGGAACACTAGATAGTCAGCATTCCCGGATATCAAGTTGTATTACCTATTTTGTCTAACTACCAAGCGATCGCTGACTCATATATTAAGATTTGTATTTATTCTGTTAAAAGTGAAGCTTCCTACAGATGTAATATTATTTACTAACTTTTTCTAGTTAAACTTAAATTTTCTGTGATATATTTCTGTAATCGACAATACCCGTAATGTAGATTAAAGTATTGTAATAGACTTCAAAATTTCATATTATGTCTACTCAAGAAGAAAATTCCAATCAAGCATCTAAGCAAACAAAAGCTACCGGAATAAAAAAGAAGAAACCACAGCCTCCCGCAGATATCAAAAAACCAAATAAAACCGAATAAAAAGCAATATATAAAGTACATCGTAGCCCCCTCTCGAAAAGCGGGGAGGGGATTGGGGGTGGGGTTCTGTACTTACTCAACCGAGAACTACTATAGTCCCTTGTAGAGACTTAATTTAATTTAAGTCTCTACAATTTTCATCAAAAAAATCAGCTTATTTATTTTTCGCTTGAGTCTTTGCTTGCTCTAAAGCTATTTCTTTAATAGCCTGATATGAATTAACATTTGAACTACCTTCAATAGCTTTAACTGCCAAATCTTGAACTTGTTTAAGAGCAGATTCAAGTTGTTTAGAAAGATTTTGAATCCGCGTCTCTTGATTAGTAATAGTTTGTTCTAGAGATTGCAGCCTTTGTTCATAGAAACGCTTTTGCCCTTCCACTTCTTTAGAATATAAATCTGATTTTACTTTAGCTTGGTAGTGGGCGATGCCTTTGCCTTCTTCTGTAGCTTTTTTGATGGCTGCTTCTTTATCTTTCGGGAAAGCCTCTACCTTTGCTTTTAATTCTTCAAATTGTTTCTCTTTTTCAGAAATTGCTTTCTCTCGTTCAGCCCACTGTTTTTCTGTTTCTTGTAGTAATTCTTCCAGTTGCTTATATAGTGCTTTCTGCTCTTGTTCGTATTCGCCACTTTGCAATTGTCGCTGGAGTTCTAAATTATACTTATACTCTGAAGCATCGCGTCGGCGAGTTTTATTCAAGTTTTCATTTCGTTCTTTTATCGCCCGTTGCTGTTCCTCTTGTTCTTTTTCCCAAGTATTCCTTTGCTCTAATATTTCTTGGAACAACACTTCAGAACGCTGGCTATATTCTTCCTGATAAGCTTTAATATTATCTTCATATGCTTGGATGAGAGTATCCAAAATATCATCAGAAATTTCTAAATTGTGCAGCTGGATTAATTGTTGGATTTCTTCTTCTAAAGTTCGCCTAATTTCTTCTAAATTAGAAGCCTTTGTAGTTAGCTGTTCTGATAATTCATTAGCAGAACTGCCAAAACCTAATTGAATCTTCGCCAAGCTTTCAATTGTATTATTCATCTTCTGTTGGACACTAGAAAGCTGAGTCATAGCTGTTTTTTGTTCTAATTTAGGCTGTTCTTTAGTTCCAGATTGGTTTTCCTTAGCAACTTGTTCGAGTTGCGATTTCAGCGCTACTTTTTCTTTAGCTAACTCCTCATACGCCTGAAGAATTTCTACTTTAGTATTCTTATCAGTCGGCTTTTTCACCACCACGACAAACCTCCTCTTCAGGAATTAAGAATGATTAAGATGCAACAAACTCATAACTATTTAGGATTAGAACTACCAAAAGCCCTCATAGCTAAGTCTTGTGCTTGTTTTAATGCAGTTTGTAATTGAGCAGAAATACCTTCTATTTGCTCAGACTGTTTCTTAATTGTTTCTTCCAGAGATTGGATTTTTTGTTCATAACTCTGTTTGTTAGATTCCCATTCTTTTTCAAATAAATCAGCCTCAACCTTAGCTTTTTGGCTGGTTTCTCTAATTGCTTCTTCCCTAGCTTTCTTAACGGTTTCTTCCAGTTCGTTAGGAAATTTAGTTACCTTTTGCTCATAGTCTGCAAACAGTGGTTGACGTTCAGCCAATATCTTTTCTCGTTCTGTCCAATCTTTCTGTTTCTTTTGAGAATTTTCTTGTATTTCCCTTTGTTGTTGGCGCTTTATCGCTTCGTAGCTATCTGTATTGAGTTTACGAGTAGTTTCTAACTTATACTGAGATTCTTCTTGTTCTTGTTGGCGCTCTTTGGCTAATAAATCGTTATATGCTTGGAGTTTCTCTTCATACTCTGCTTGCTCTTTTTGCCATTCTTTCCGCCTGATTGTAATTTCTTTCTCTAGTGTTTCCCTTTTGCTGATAGTATCTTGTTCTAGGGTTTTTAATTTTTCTTGGTGTTCTTGACTTAAAATATCTAGAGTATCCGCTACAACTCTGATTTGTTGAAGCTCTTGTAAGCGTTGAGTTTCAATTTCTATAGCTCGGTTCAATTCATCTAACTTGGAATTTTCCTGAGCTAGTTTTTCAGATAATCCATTCAGAATACTGCCAAACTCCAATTGTAAATCAGCTAAACCTTTGACAATACTATCAACCGTATATGCAGAAGCTGTTTGCAGAATTTCTTGACTTTTTGCCTTTTCTGCTTCCTCTTGTTTGGTTGCTATTTTAGATTCCAGTTTTTTTCTTTGGATAATAATTTGTTGAAATGCTTGCATTAGTTGTTGTTTGCTGTCCTTGACTCCAACTGTAGTCATCTTCCAACTCCCTTCAATAGGCAATGATTTATTGGGTAGCAAGCCATACCAATGACTACCCTATGCAGACATCAGAATAGCTTTAAAATCAACATTTTTAACGCCGTGTAAACACGGAAAGATTAGCAGAGGACACTTAGGTAGTACGAATTTTCCACAGTTATATGTCCTAATGTTTTTCGGGTATGTAGCGTTTCTCAGTTGAGTCCAATAGTGACCTAACCCCCAGCCCTTCCCTAGAAGGGGAGTAAGATTTAAAGCTAGAGAGGCGGGAGTGTATTACATACAAAGGAAAATCGCTATAGTTTTCCCTTTGAAACTTATTAGTATTTTTGTACTAAAGTAAATATACCCAAGTTAATCTGCTCTTGTCAAGACAATCCTTCATTTAAGATTGCGTCACACAACAAAAGATGAAAATTTATTTTGCGATCGCCTGCTCCCTACTCTTATATTGTTAAGAGTGATTTTTGATTTAAGAGGGTGCTGTGGCGTATGTTACTTTTTGTAAAGAAAATCTAAAAGAATCAACCCTATTAGAAGAGTGGTTGCAGTAAGGCTAGATAATAGATTCAATCATCCTAATTGATACAACCACAGTCCTAGACTTTTGTGATATCAATGTATACCAGCGAATCGACCAAATATTCTGCTAGAACGGACATCGGGCAAACCAGCCGGATTCTAGTAGTAGAAGATGAAGAATTAATCCAGGAAATGCTAGCTGTAGCCCTTGAAGAGGAAGGTTATGGGGTGACAACAGCACCCGATGGACGGTCTGCTATAGAGTATCTCAAAAGTTTTGAAACCAACTCCGGGGAACTTCCCTTTGATTTGCTCATTCTTGATTTGATGCTGCCGCAAATCAATGGGCTAGATATTTGCCGTTTGCTGCGTCATCAAGGAAACCCAGTACCAATTTTAATGCTGAGTGCTAAAGGTAGTGAAACTGACCGCGTGCTGGGGTTAGAAGTGGGAGCAGATGACTACCTGACCAAACCCTTTAGTATGCGCGAGTTAGTGGCTCGTTGTCGCGCTCTACTCCGCCGCCAACGCCTAAGTAATTTACCGCCAGTACCAGTATTAAAATTCAAGGATATCACCTTAAATCCCCAAGAATGTCGCGTGCTGGTTCGTGGTATCGAGGTGAGTCTTTCCCCCAAAGAGTTTCGCTTGCTGGAATTGTTTATGAGTTACGCCCGCAGGGTATGGTCACGCGAACAATTGCTAGACCAGGTTTGGGGACCAGATTTCGTTGGCGATAGTAAAACTGTAGACGTTCACATTCGGTGGTTGCGCGAAAAATTAGAGCAAGACCCCAGTCATCCTGAATATCTTGTGACTGTAAGAGGTTTTGGCTATAGATTTGGATAATTAGTTTAGATAGTTGTTAGTTTTTAGTAGTCACGAAGAAACTAACAACTCAAATGCTTTTATTGGGATTTTTTCTGGGTTTAGCGGTAGGCATTGGGTTTTGGGTTTGGCAACAGGTTCAACTTAACCGTTACCTGGGACGCTTACTCCGACCGTTAACCTCGCATTCTGACAAGATGGGACTGCTGCTTATTCCTGGGTTGCGGCAGGAAATAGCGATGGTGAAGCAGCACCGGCAAGATTTGCAGCAGTCGTTGCAAACTTACCAAAACCTGCTAGATTTTGCCCCAGTAGGATATTTGCATGTGGATGAGGAAAATCAACTGCTGTGGTGCAATCGAGAGGCGCAGGAAATTTTGTATCTGCAAAAGTGGCAACCAGAACAGGTGCGCTTGTTACTGGAGTTGGTAAGGTCTTATGAACTTGACCATTTAATTGAGCAAACTCGTGATTTGCAAAAACCACAGACGGGAGAATGGATATTTCATCCATCTCGTGATGATGCAGCAGAGATGGCAACAATAAAATCTTTGGCTTTGCGGGCATCTAGCTTGCCTTTACCCAATGGACAAGTAGGAGTATTTTTAGAAAATCGTCAACCCCTATTAGATATAAATCAAGTACGCGATCGCTCTTTTTCTGATCTAGCCCACGAACTCAGAACGCCACTAACATCAATTCGCTTGGTTGCAGAAACTTTACAAATTCGCTTGGAACCACCTTTAAATCGCTGGGTTAACCGCCTAATGCAAGAAGTTGATCGGCTGATTAACCTAGTGCAAAGCTGGCTAGACCTCACCCAAATGGAAGCAAACCCAAACATGCAATTGCAAGCCAAAGCTGTAGAATTGCGATCGCTAATTACATCCGTTTGGGAAACACTAGAACCCGTGGCAGGGCGGCAACATCTGTCTCTTTCTTATTCTGGCCCAGAAAATCTTTGGATTAAGGCAGATCAAGCCCGTATTTACCAAGTTTTTCTCAACTTGCTAGACAATAGCATTAAATACAGTCTTCCTCATACAAGTATTTACATTGAAGCGAAAATCTTATCAACAAAGGATAATCATGCTGCTTCTCCAATTCTCGAAATAAATCTTATTGATTCTGGAGTTGGATTTTCTGAGGCAGATTTACCCCATGTTTTTGAGCGATTTTATCGAGGAGATAAAGCGCGAACCCATTCCTCACAAGATGGTAACTCCATAGGGGCGATCGTTGGCAATGGATTAGGATTAGCGATCGTTGAGCAAATTATTCTCGCCCACGGTGGTTCAATCAAAGCTATGAATCATCCAGAAACAGGTGGTGCGTGGATGCAACTCCAATTTTGTGAAGTTATGGCAAACTCCTTAAGCCAAGACTATAGTTAATAATAATCTTCACCTTTGAGACAGCAAGTGTGAAAGCTATCGATTATAGTCCCAATCCTCAAAGACCTGAACTCGCACGCGCCATTAGGCGCTTAGAACGTGATGTATTACGCATGGGTGCTTTGGTAGAACAATCATTTCGCCTCAGTCACCAAGCCTTATTTGCTCGTAACTTAACAGCAGCTGGGGAACTTCCCCGATTAGATAAAAAGATCGATCGCTTTTACAGACAAATCGAATCAGACTGTACGGCGATTATGACGCTGCAAGCGCCTACGGCTCAAGATTTGCGCTGCTTGAGTGCCTTTATGCAGCTGGTGCGCGACTTAGAGCGCATTGGCGATTATGCTGAAGATTTAGCTGAGATTGCAATTAAAATTTTTCCTTACACGCCTCATCCGTCAATGCCTGACATAGAAGCTATGTCTCTTCACGCGCAGTCAATGCTAGCAACTAGCTTGAAGGCTTTGGGAGATTTCGATGAAGCCGGTGGACGCCGTTTAAAGCACCTAGATGATACTGTAGACGATGCATACGATCGCGTTTATCAGACTTTAGCCCAACAACGCGATGTACCTGGTGTAGTTGAGCCAATTGTACTGCTAGCACTGGCAATTCGTTGTCTAGAACGCATGGCAGATCATGCCACTAATATCGGTCAAAGGGTAGCATATATTGTCACCGGTCAACGCTCTTAATTGACGCTTCATCAGTCCACAGGTAGCCACTACCTCTACAAACAAAGGCTACTCGTACAGCTTTGCCTAAAGCCGTGGCGAATTAGTTAAATGCTCCAGGATCGCAGACTTTTTAAATATTTAAAAGTAAGTTAACTAAATATTTTACTAAAAGCTTACCTATTCTTAAACTTGCACAATTAAAGTAACAGATAAACAACTTAAAAATATCCGGTCTATCTTACTGGTAGATACCTTAATGTATAAGTTGTTTCTATAAAAAAATTTGAGTTAGTCTCTAGCTCTAATTGAGAATAATACACTGCCAACTATATAGGTAAAATTTGATACCAGTTATTAGAGTTTCTTAATGATTGTAAATAGCGAGATTCACTGATAATTATGTAGTTACGGTTAATGATATATTCCACAACTCCTACTTCAAACTCTTCTACCCTGTCAAATAGCTCTGCTTTGGGCGGACAATTACCCCAACAGATATTTACCCGTAGGGAAGTAATTCCACTTCAAAATGATGTGATTTGGCGGATTGAGCATGGTGCAGTTCGTACCTTAACGTGGAGTGAAGATGGAACATTGATCACTCTTGGTTATTGGGGGCTAGGGGATCTGATTGGCTATCCTTTGTCTAGAGTCAAGCCCTACCAGATTGAATGTCTCACAGGCGTGGAAATAAGCATTGTGCCGCCTCATTTGTGGCATCAAGATATTAATGCTTTATTGTCTCATATTCAACAGGTAGAAAATCTACTAAGCATTGTGCATCGAAAACCAATTTCGCTACGCTTATGGCAGTTTTTAGTGTGGTTAAGCGAAAAATTTGGACGTGATGTAGAGAAGGGCAAGCTAATTGATTTAAATCTTACCCATCAAGATATTGCTGAAGTGTTAAATACCACGCGAGTAACAGTCACCCGACTCCTACAACAGTTGGAGCAAGAAGGAACGGTTTTACGTCACAAACGCCGCATTATTTTGCGGTTACAAAATAAATTGATTCAAAATTATAGTTCAGTACTATATTAAATGACTTGTATTTATCACAATATAAAGGTATAATCCTGATTGTGATTGTGTGTAAAATTCCTGAAAATAAAGTGCTTTAAGCATTTTATTATGACTGGATTATTTAGGTGTGAGGGAGAGTAAAAAATATGACAAAAGGATTCTGGAATCTTTGTAAGGTTAGTCCAGTTGTTTTAGGTGCGGCATTTTTCGTGGCTAATAGCGCTGTAGCTGCTGAAGTTAACGAACAGTTAACAAATGTTGCCCAGTTATCTGAAGCTCAAGATTCTAACAGCATGAGCCAGGTAACATCAGTTTCGCAATTTTCGGATGTGCAACCTACAGATTGGGCATTCCAAGCTTTACAATCTCTAGTTGAGCGCTACGGCTGTATTGCAGGTTATCCTAACGCAACCTATCGTGGTAATCGTGCTTTGACCCGTTATGAATTTGCCGCAGGTTTGAATGCCTGTTTAAATCGGGTTAACGAACTGATTGCTACAGCTACTGCCGATTTGGTCACTAAACAAGACCTAGCTACTTTACAGCGCTTACAAGAAGAATTTTCTGCCGAACTAGCAACCCTGCGCGGTCGCGTGGATGGATTAGAAGCCCGCACTGCTCAGTTGGAAGCTAATCAGTTCTCTACTACCACCAAGTTGGTTGGAGAAGGAATTTTTGCCGTATCTGATGTTTTTGGTGACAAGAGAGCAGTTCCTGGCGGTAATTCAAATCAAGACTTGAATTATAACACCACTTTTTCTGACCGGGTGCGTTTGAACTTGTACAGCAGTTTCACCGGTACAGACCAGTTGCAAATCCGCTTGAATGCTAACAATACCATTTCTAATGTTGGTACTGCTGCAAGCGGTACTGGTAGTGGTACTAACATGAGCCGATTGGCTTTTGATGGAGATAACGGTAACTCCGTTGTGATTGATAAAATCAACTATGCTTTCAACTTTGCTAATGCGTTGCGTGTCAAAGTTGACGCTAGTGGTGGTGAATTATACGAAAACGTAAACACCTTCAACCCTGACTTTGCTAGCTCTGGTAGAGGTGCGCTCTCTCGCTATGGACGTTTCAGCCCGATTTATCGTCAAGGTCAAAATGGTGCTGGTCTGACAGTTACTTTAAATCCTGGCGGCCCGATTAGTTTGACTGGTGCTTATTTAGCACCTACAAGTGGTACTGGTGGGATCTTTGGTGCTAATAATCCCGGTCTTAATAATGGGCTGTTGGATGGTGATAACACCATCTTTGGTCAGTTATCTTTCCAACCCACCAAAGCCTTCAATATTGGTTTAACTTACGCCCGTAGTTACTTCGCTGGTAATGCTGCCAACAGCTTCTTCCAAGGTACAGGTAGCACATTTGCCAATAATCCTTTTGGGAATGGTACTCGTACTGAATCCAATAACTACGGTGTAGAAGCTACCTTCCAACTAGGCTCTAAGTTGGCTCTAAGTGGTTGGGGAGGTTATACAATTGCTGATGCTAAGACTGGCATTAATGCGGGTGCAGATGCTGATGTTTGGTACTGGGCTGGAGCGCTTGCTTTGAAAGACTTTGGTGGGGAAGGCAACGTCTTGGGTGTTATCTTTGGTCAACCACCCAAAGTTACTGGTGGTAGCATCAAAAATGTCGCCGGCAATACTAATTTAGACGACAGTACCTCTTATCACTTAGAAGGTCTTTACAAGTACAAGATTTCCGATAATATTCAAGTCACTCCTGGCTTGTTGGTTATCTTCAATCCAGAGCATAACGACGCTAACAGCACTGAATATGTAGGCACTTTACGTACTACTTTCACCTTCTAAAATTGGTGATAGCAAATAAAGCTCAGAATTAGATAAACAAAACCCCATCTTTAGGTGGGGTTTTATTTAGGAACGCGGATTTAATAAAGTACAAAACCTCACCCCCAACCCCTCTCCGTGAGTTCGGAGAGGGGATTTGACTTTTGTCAAAGGCGGGGTGAGGTCAAAAACCATATTTGGATGTTATTTAATTGACATTCGTTAGAAAGAAAATTGGCTATGTAGGATTATAATCTGGCTGATTGGATATATCTTTTGGGGGGCGATCGCTACTCCAAGCCCACCACACAGAGCCACAGTGACAGTAGTAAAACTCTTGCCATTTACGACGACGGTCTTCTGTAAGTACAGGCGATCGCCGATTTAGCCAAACTTTTTCAGCTTCTCGGCTACTTGAGTGGCAATTAGGACAGCAAAAATTATGTGCATGTATTGCCTTATTTGTCCATTCAGGCGGAAGGGTAGCAAAAGCGTCCATGTTGTTACAAGTGTAGTAGCAATGGTTATCCAAAACTTTGAGGTTTTGAATTTAGCGGCAAACGGATACGATAAAATCCCGCCACACTATGAAACTGCTGAATCAATATTCTTATGGATTGATCTGAATCTATTCACTTTCTCGCCATTTATAGAGGTTTTCACTAATAAAACAACTATTTAGAAAGACTGCGAGAGCATCTCACAAATCAAAGGTTAACACGAATGACAACTAAAATAGTTACGATGCACATTATGGCTAATAATTAAATTTATGGAGCCAAATGTTGAAATTCGCCGTTTGTTAGATGTGATGCCTGCTTCTGGTCGGATGACGACAAAAATCGTTAGTAAGCCAGAGCAAGCAAAAGTGATTGACGCCTCCTTTCCCCAACCCTGGAATCAGGCGCGACCGATATATATTAATTTCGATTTGTGGCGACGCTTGACCAAGCCGCAACGAGACTTGTTGCTGTTGCAGATGGTTAGCTGGTTGACGGGGGTGAAGTGGTTTAAACCCGACATTTATCAAGGCGTAGTAGTGGCGGGGCTATTAGGCGGCTTATTAGAAGCAACACAGTCAGATGTGGTGGGTGTAGCCGTAGCTGGGGGATTAAGTGCGATCGCCACTTTTCGGATCTGGCGTACTAATAAGTCTCCTGAGTCAGAGTTAAATGCCGATGCAGCAGCAATTCGCATAGCACAACGGCGTGGTTATGCAGAAACTGAAGCCGCGCAGCACCTGTTATCTGCAATTGAAGCGGTAGCCAAAATTGAAGGGTCTTCTGGTTTAGATTTTACCGAGTTGATTCGTTGCCAAAACTTACGAGCGATCGCGGGTTTATCAGCAGTAGGTATGCCAGAAACTTATAAGTAGAAATCAGGAATAATCCATTTGTCTAAATAGTTAAAGAATCAAAATAATATTTTGATGAATAAGTTTTGTCTCAGATTGTGATAGCATTTTTAGAAAGATTTTTAACTAACAATGCTAAACAAAAAAATCATCAAACATACTTCAAGATTACCTTTTGATTCTCCTTGGTTTATTATCATTCTTTTTTCTGTTCTTGGTTTAATAGGTATCCTTAACCATTCGATGTGGCGAGATGAACTAAATCCCTGGCTCATTGTCAGAGATAGCGAATCTTTAAGCGATTTAATTGCAAATATTCGTTATGAAGGTCATCCTGTTCTATGGTATTTTTCTCTGGGACTTCTGATAAAAATAGTCGATAATCCGATTATTATGCAAGTTTTTCATTTGGGACTTACTGTTGTTTCGGTTACTCTTTTTTGCCTATATAGTCCTTTTAACTATCAACAAAAGTTTCTTTTTTCCTTTGGTTTCTTCCCTTTTTATGAATATCTTTTAATTTCTCGAAACTATGCCTTTAGTATGTTATTTGTTTTTGTATTTTGTACTGTTTTTTCATCCAGAAAAATAACTTATACTTATTTGGCAATTTTATTGGGTTTATTAGCAAATAGTAGTGCTTATGGTTTATTGGTATCATTTTCTTTATCATTGACTTTGCTAGCTGAATTTTGTTTTGATAGTGAACATCGCCAGCAGTATTTTAGTCAAAGCCAAAAATACGACTTATTTTTAAGTATTGCAATTATCATATTTTCTTTTATTTTATCGATTTATATTATTACTCCGCCGACAGATAGTTATCTTTATGGTGGGTTAAATAATGGTTGGCTCCTAAAATTAGATATTCGTCATTTATTGAGAAGCATAAGTAGAATATTTGGTGCTTATTTATTAATTATCCCTCAACACAAAAGATGGCTGGATTTAATTATTTGTGCGACAATTGCTATCTTAATTGTAATTTTAACCTTGATTAAATTATCTAAAAAGCCAGTTACATTGTTTTTCTATATTATAGCTAATTCTGTAATATTTGCCTTTACATACTTCAGATTTATAGGTATGCCTCGGCATTTTGGACATTTCTATTTAGTTCTGATAGCGGCTTTATGGCTGGGAAGTTATTATCAAGACTCTCTAGTTATACTCAAGAAATTTTCTGTTCGTCCAAATTCAATTATATTTTTTCCCAAATGGCATTATATCGTTTTGATGCTAATTCTTTATGTCCAATTTATTGGAGGCATTTATAATTTTTCAAGAGATTTAGTTGTACCATATTCTGCCAGTCGAGAAACAGTTCAATACATTCAAAAAGCTGGGCTAGCTAATGAGTTTATTGTTGCCAGTCGAGATGCAAATATGGCTCCTTTATCGGGTTATCTCAATCGAAAGTTTTACTATCCTGAAATTCAAAAAATGGGAAGCTTTACCCTATTTAAAAAGGGTCGGAAAGAGGTCGAACAAGCTGATATATTAAGCCAAATTAATTCTCTACTCAAAAATAAAGATGAACAAAAGAAAATTTTGCTCATCTTAAATAGTAAACTGAATGTGAACCGCAAGGATTTTAAAATTGTTCCAATCAAAGATTTTCAGAGAGGATGGCTCGATAGTGAGCGATATTATCTTTATTGGGTAGATGAAGCATAAGGTTTAATTGTTATCCAACCAACATGTATCGCCTAAACACCCCATAAATAACGCTTTTACGTCCTTTAAGTTAGCTTGCCACCAGTGATAAGTAGCTGCAATGCGTGAGGCTAATCTACACTGGAATAAGAGAATGTGTGTTTAGCTAACTTAGATGTTAGTCATACCTTCTCGGTGTTGATTATGAAGTGCTTACCTCGTGTGGTAAAACTTAACTTAAATTCTGTCAGTTACTAACGGAGTTGATAGGAATGGGTACTGTAATTGTTATTGGCTTGATAGTGGTTTACGGAGGCGGCGTTTGGAAGTTTTGGAATGGGTTTGGACGGACTAATTTTAATCCAACTTTGACCAATCGCATTGGTTTATCTTTGCTATGGCCAGCTTTGTTTATTACAAATCAGTCTTATCGGCGAAACTTTAGAAAGGCGTTGAAGGGCTAGAGTTTATTATTAAGTTTAAAGTCATCTGAACCTGATGGTGGCATATATCTCAATATAAATCTAACCCCCCAACCTCCCTTCCCTAGTCAGGTAAAGAGGTTGGGTTTACTCCTTTTACGAAGGAGAGGAATTAGAGAGGGATAAATTCGTTAACCGTTGGAAAGTATTTCAGCTTAATGATTGGTTAATACATGGATTGCTCCACCGACAGCCGCACCATCAACAGCATTGCTAAGGGTACGTTTGCGATCGCCAGTAATTATACCAGTCAATGTACTAGCGCCTGCACCGACTCCGACATCTTGACCAAGATTCCGATGATGACGATTGTGATGCTTTCTTAGACCATTTGCACCATTAACGGCTGCGCCAGTGACACCACCCCTAACAGCATTTTTTACTACATTACCATGTCCCATAACTGCTCCGGTGACTACATTGGTAACAGCGCCAATACCTGCATCTCTTAGTACTTGGTCATCAGCAGCAGCCGGTTTAGCGGGAACTAAGGTGACACCAGCTAAACTTGCAGCCATCAGGCTGGGTAGAAGTGTGCGTCTTAGGATATTATTCATTGTGTTACCTTCTCAAAACATCAAACAATTGGATAAATCTAAAGTTACTGGAGTCAGAGAAAATCATATTTTTTCAATTGGACAACAGCAACTATCTATTGTTTGAGGACATATACATAATTGCACTTATAAAGTCATAACTGCATCACCTGAAAGCATGA
The DNA here is from genome assembly GCF_036916975.1 of Nostoc sp. GTDB lineage: Bacteria > Cyanobacteriota > Cyanobacteriia > Cyanobacteriales > Nostocaceae > Nostoc. Next base: position 17,154 of record NZ_JBALFF010000078.1, on the reverse strand, counting down.
ATATAGATTAAGCCTTGAGAAGGTCTTGCTGATTTCTTAGGTGATACTAGAGATTACACATTGACAAAATAAGCTAATGATACAGTGTAAATTTTTAGGTATGAATGTTTCATTTTTTCAGTACTAGCAAGCGATTTCTAATATAAATTGCGTACTGTTTACCTTATCTATCTAAAGATAGTTGACAAGATTATGAGATGAGCAAATTATAATTTGCGCTTTCTAGAGTTGCCTGAGATGTGGGGTGCTAGGGTGCGTAGTCCTAGCCCACCGTAGGAATCGCCTCAGCTAACTACAATAGATTGAATTTCTATCGGGGGTTGAATCTCTATTTCAACTTGAGCTTCAACAAAAGGCGTATAAATTGGAATATCAACTTGTATGGCTTCAAAACTCACAACTAGAGAGTATGGAACAGTAGCTTCTGGATCGTTATTCCAACCTTCATGTCCAACAACTGCAATGGAAAATGCTTCTGTGAGTTCAAATGAATTTACTTTATAAAATTGAATAAACTCTTCAAATTCGTCTTGCCTTTCCCAAGATATCTCTTCCCATTCTTGCTCAGTTAACTGACGTTTCTGAATCCACTTCTTAACTCGTGTTGTAAAATTATCAGTAGTTTCATTAGGTTGGAGTTGTGGATAATTAGGCAGGTTGGTTTTGGTTCCTACACAAGCAACACCTACATCAACAGTGTATATCTGCTCTTCCTTTATAGCAAGCCATTTCTCATATAATTCAGCAAATAAGTTTGGAGAAAGAATCAATTCTGGCTTTTTTTTACCGTCTATTACTTCCCAAATTTCAGCAACTTTATTACCACCATACTTCTCATTAATAAATTTTTCTATCTTTTCTTGTAGTTCACTAAGTTCTAAATCTGCTGATGCTCCAATAATATATCCATCTTCTGTATCAGCAATCAATTCAATACCATATGCTTTCAACCCATCTGGATTAAAAGAATCAGGATCAATTTCTAAGATAATACGTCGAGATTTAAGTAGCGGCTTCTTTTCTTGCTCTCGTTCTTCTTGAGTATCTTGCCAATCAAAGATTAAGGATTCAACCGAACCTTTGAGTTTACCTCCATGTCCCTGGCGATTACCCAGATTAACAACTGTTATAAGATTTTTTTTTCCTCCTCCTGGTGGCGATGCAGCACGTCCTTCTGTTGTCAGCCTAAGCTGGATATGCGGAAAACCCTGAGAACCTTCAACCATTTATTTCTCCGAACACCAAAAATTAATACTAGAAAACTTTGATTTCTGCGATCGCTTCTTCTAGATGTTCTTGAATCACTAGCTCCTCTCGCTCAAGGATTGCTCTTTTTGCTGCATTTTGTGCAACCCTCACAGCTTGAGCCGCAGAAAAATCTCTCATCTGCTCAATGATCCTTGGCCAGTTGATAGATCCCACTTCAATTGCAGATAATGTTTCCTTTAGTATAAATTCTAGCTCCTGTTCTCCTGGTTTGGGTACTGCGATCAAGTCATCAAATCTTCTCCAAAGAGCAGTATCTAGAGATTTATTTAGGTTTGTAGCTGCTACTAAAAGCCCAGAAGAGGGTTGATACTCATCCAAAATTTGAAGAAATGTATTGACTACTCGCTTAATTTCTCCTACTTCTTGAGAGTCTTCTCGTGTTTTAGCAATTGAGTCACATTCATCAAGAAACAATAAGCATGGACTTTTTGAGGCATCCTCAAATACAAGTCTTAAATTGCTCGCAGTTTCGCCTAAAAAAGACGACACCATTGCATCAAACCGAACTTTCAGGAGTGGTAATCCTGTATTCCAAGCTAAACGTTCTGCTCCTAATGTCTTTCCACAGCCAGGAGGCCCATATAGAAGAATTTTTTGTCTGTAACGCAATCCATGATGAGCAAGCCTATCTCTTGCCGCATATTCGCGTTCAATTCGGCAGAAACGTTTCTCAATATTTATTGGCAACACCATGTGATGTCGCAAATGATCCCTTGGTATGATAGTTACTAGGGGAAGATTAAATCGCTTACTGGTTGATAATTCAGTTAATGAGTGTAAGTTTTCTGGTATTGAAAAAGCAGGTTTGCTGATGTTAGTAGGCTTCTCTTTCTGGCTTTTTTTAGTGATATTCTCTAACTGGTCAGCTAAGAGAGTATGTCCCTTACTGCGTTCTTCCTCAATCACTAAGTATGTAAGCTTATCAATCGCGTCTTGATCTGAACTAGCGATCGCTCTAAAAAATCTCTTGAGAAGCTCTGCTTTCATACTGCCTCTCAGTATAAATAATAATTTTTGACTACTTCAGTACTATTGTACTATAAAAGTATAGTGTATCGTAGATTATAACGCGATCAGCTTGCCCCTAATCATTATATTAAGTTATATAAAGAAAAAATATTTTTTCTACTTAAGAATTTCCTATATCTAAACATAAAAAATTGCTTTAAAATCTAGTATCATCTTCCCCTTCGATCAATAACAAAGTCATCAGATGTCCCTCAACAAACCCTGTTAATCTGAAATCAGACATAGCTTTTAGTTCCTTTATAGAAACTTTCTCACAATAGTATTTAAATATCATTTGAATAGTTTTATCTTTTTCTAAGTAATACTGATAGCTACTATCCTTTTGCATCAAATGTTCTACTATTTTTGTTATTCGAGCTAAAAGTTCTTTTTTCTCCCTCGAAAGTTCCTGCATAATTTCCTCCATTTATCAAATAATTACCCTAATTATAAACAATGTTCCTCAGCGCCTCTCTGCGTTAAAAAAAAGGTGGGCTTTTCAGCCCACCCCACAAAATTTTGAGAATATTCTGTTACGATTAACCCAACAATTGTTTAGCCTTAGCTAATACATTATCAACGCTAAAGCCAAACTTCTCTAAACAAACACCACCTGGAGCCGAAGCACCAAAGCGATCGATACTAACGCAATCGCCTTCAGTACCCACATACTTGTGCCAACCGAAACTAGCAGCAGCTTCTACAGACAAACGCTTGGTGACAGCTTTCGGCAGAATTGACTCTCTATAAGCCGCATCCTGTGCTTCAAACAGTTCCCATGAAGGTAGCGAGACGACACGAACTTTCTTACCTTCAGCCTTAAGTTTTTCAGCAGCGCCGACCGCAAGGCTCAATTCCGAACCAGTACCAATCAAGATGATATCAGGTGTACCTTCGCTATCAACCACGGTGTATCCACCCTTCGCTACACCCTCAATTGATGTACCTGCCAAGTTGGGAACGTTTTGACGGGTGAACGCCAATAGAGATGGAGCGTTTTGCTTTGATTTCTCGATCGCTATTTTATAAGCGCCAGAGGTTTCGTTACCGTCTGCGGGACGAAACACTAATAAATTAGGAATAGCTCTTAAGGAAGCTAGAGTTTCAATGGGTTGGTGTGTGGGGCCATCTTCACCTTGTCCAATGGAATCGTGAGTCATCACCCAAATCGAGCCAGCTTGAGAAAGGGCAGATAAGCGGATGGCAGCACGCATATAATCTGTGAAAATCAAGAAGGTAGCACCGTAGGGGATTAATCCCGAAGCGTGCAGCGCTATACCATTACAGATTGCGCCCATAGCATGTTCCCGCACACCAAAGTGGATGTTGGGGTTTTCGTAATGCCCTTTTTGGAAGTCGCCCTTACCCTTGACTTCGGTCAAGTTGGAGTGGGTTAAGTCAGCCGAACCACCAATCAATTCAGGTAAAACTGCCGCCAGTTTGTTGAGGCAGGTTTCTGAGTGTTTGCGGGTGGGCAGTCCTTTGTCTTCGGGGGTGTAGGTGGGTAGTACCTTGTCCCAACCATCGGGTAGCTTGCCACTAATGTAGCGTTCTAATTCAGCCGCTTCTTGGCCATACTTAGCTTTGTAGTCGGCAAATGTTTTGTTCCATTCGTCTTCGTAACCTGCACCGCGTTCTACTGCTTTGCGTGTGTGGTTGAGGGCGTCTTGTGGAACATCAAAAGGCTCGTATTCCCACTTGAGATGTTTCCGAGTCAAGGCAATTTCGTCTCCACCCAAAGCAGCACCGTGAATACCAGCAGTGTTTTGTTTGTTGGGAGAACCATAACCGATAGTGGTTGTCACCTTAATCATTGATGGTTTATCGGTAACAGATTTAGCTTCTTCAATTGCTTTGGCGATCGCTTCTAAATCGGTATTGCCCTCTTTGACGTGCAAAACGTGCCAACCGTAAGCTTCAAAGCGCTTGGAAACATCTTCGGTGAATGCTACATCTGTGGAACCGTCGATGGAAATGTGGTTGTCGTCGTACAGAGTGATGAGTTTGCCTAATCCCAAGTGTCCTGCAAAAGAACAAGCTTCACCAGAAATACCTTCCATGTTGCAACCGTCACCCACAATTACGTAGGTGTAATGGTCAACAATCTTGCTATCGGGTTTGTTATATTTAGCGGCTAGGTGCGCTTCGGCGATCGCTAAACCAACTCCATTGGCAATTCCTTGACCCAAGGGGCCAGTTGTGACTTCCACGCCTGGGGTCATGAAGTTTTCGGGGTGTCCAGGGGTTTTGGATTCCCATTGACGGAATTGTTTGATATCTTCAATGCTGACGCTATCGTAGCCTGTCAGATACAGTAAGGCGTACTGCAACATCGAGCCATGACCGGCTGATAAGACAAAGCGATCGCGGTTAAACCATTTGGGATTTTTGGGATTAAACTTCATAAAGCGATCCCAGAGGACAAAAGCCATCGGAGCCGCGCCCATTGGTAGTCCTGGGTGTCCCGATTTGGCTTTTTCTACGGCATCAACAGCCAAGAAGCGGATCGAGTTAATACAAAGTTCTTCGACGGACAGTTCTTTGGCGGATTGGGTTGCAACAGTCATAATCTCTTGTTTTTAACGACGGGTTAGCACTCTTCGTAGCTTCTCTTTCTGGGGTTATTTTAGATTCCCCACAGTATCCTCATCATCCCACCCCCGCTTGTTGATGGACAAGCGGGATCTCCTGAGTTTCTGGTGATAAATCAAGCTGATAATTGGGTCATGCTGAACGCTTACTTTATATCGGAATGATATCTATGATACTTTGGGCATGGGGCATGGGGCAAAACAGTGCTGAGTTAGGAGTTAGGAGTTAGGAGTTATTCTTTGCTCTGCCCACTCAGCACTCTTGAGGAGCATTGGGCAAACGAGCATAGTCGGATAAAACTACTGAATTCTGACTCCTGAATTCTCACTTCTTTTAGACGTATTTCTTAAAGGCCAGCGTGACATTATGACCGCCAAATCCAAAAGAATTGGATATTGCCACCTCGACTTTTTGATGGCGGCTATAGTTAGGCACGTAATCTAAGTCACACTCTGGATCGGGATTTTCCAGATTTATTGTCGGTGGAATTTGGTCATTAGCGATCGCCAGTACTGTTGCGACTGCTTCAATACCTCCAGAACCGCCCAATAAATGACCTGTCATGGATTTGGTGGAGCTAATTGCCACCTTATAGGCATGTTCTCCCAAAGCTTTTTTGATTGCTGAGGTTTCAGTTGAATCATTAGCTGGGGTACTAGTGCCGTGAGCATTAATATAGCTAATCTGTTCGGGAGTTATGTTGGCATCTTTGAGCGCTAGTTCTATTGCTCTAGCGGCTCCGAGTCCACCAGGGACGGGGGAAGTGATATGGTAAGCGTCACAGGTCATACCATAGCCGATCATTTCGGCATAAATGTGAGCGCCGCGACTGAGGGCGTGTTGCAGTTCTTCGAGAATTAAAATTCCTGAACCTTCACCCAAGACAAATCCATCGCGATCGCTATCAAAGGGACGGCAAGCTTTCTGCGGATCGTCATTGCGAAAAGAGAGGGCTTTGCAAGCGGCAAACCCAGCCATCGATAATGGTGTCACAGCCGACTCTGTTCCGCCGCAAATCATCGCTTGGGCATATCCCCCTTGAATTAAGCGAAAAGCATCGCCTACAGCGTTAGAGCCAGCAGCGCAGGCAGTTACTGGGCAGGAATTTGGCCCTTTAGCACCCGTGTGAATTGCCGTTAATCCTGCTGCCATATTGGCGATCATCATCGGTATCATGAATGGACTACAGCGATCTGGCCCACGGTTGAGGTAGATAGTTTGCTGGTCTTCTAATACCTTAATGCCGCCAATGCCAGAACCGATCATGACACCTACCTGTTCGGCATTCAGTTCATTTATAACTAACTGCGCGTTAGCTAGAGCCTGTTTTGCTGCCGAAACCCCAAATTGGGCAAATCGATCCATGCGCTTGGCATCTTTGCGCTCCAAGTAATCATGTGGATCGAAGTTTTTTACTTCACCAGCAATGCGGCAATCATGGCGAGACGCATCAAAAAATGTAATGCGGTCAATGCCATTACGTCCACTCAATAATCCATCCCAATATTCTGTTGCTGTGTTACCGATAGGTGTAATCGCGCCAACACCAGTTACAACAACGCGTTTACGTATATAATCTGTCATGATTCAGTTAAAGGTGGCGAAAAAGCAGCAGGCATTAAATTAAACAGTGCTGAGTTGTGAGTCTGAGTTCTGAGTTTTGGAAGCACCTAAAGATGGAGAAAACTCCAAACTTTTGCCTCCTAAAACTCTAACTCCTAAACTTTTAACTGTTCAGCACCCACTGAAAAGTCAAAGCGGTGGTTTTTGCCTAGATGCCCAGAGGGGCATGGCATTGCCATCTAAACTTCAAAGACTCAAAACTTCTTTAAGCTGATGCGGTAACTTTGTTATTGATGTAATCTACTGCGTCTTGAACGGTTAAAATCTGCTCGGCAGCTTCGTCGGGAATTTCGATATCAAATTCTTCTTCCAAGGCCATCACCAGTTCAACGGTATCTAGGGAATCAGCGTTGAGATCGTCCATAAACTTCGACTGGGGTGTGATTGTGGCAGGGTCGGAAACACTCAATTGTTCGGTGACGATTTTCTTGACCTTTTCAAAAAGTTCAGCTTGGCTCATAAATAATAAAAGTCCTTAACCAGTTGCTAGGTTCTGCTCTTTACGGGAAACATTGTTTTGAGCATATACATCTTATCGTCAAGCGCGATCGCCCGTATACTACCAAGGCTTTTTCTGTTAAAAAATCCCTCCCGTTCCTCAAAAAAATCGGATAAGTTTTCTTAAAATTGGGTATAGGAGCGGACTATGCCATTGCCAACAGCATGTAAATGTTTCGGTTGTCAAATTATTGCTAACTTTTTTTACAATATCTCGCTCAGTATTTACAGCCTTGCTAGCAATCAGAATATATAGACGCTGCGGCTTTGAACCTAGACGGTTAAAGAGACGGTGGTCAAATATCAGAACTTAGGTGCTAACAAGGAATAATAAAACAATTATTGTTTAGAGCGATCGCTTTAACCCAAACATACCTCTATGCTATCTCAGACACTTAAATACGCTTACTTCCCCGGTTGTGTTGCTCAAGGGGCCTGTCGGGAACTTTACCAATCAACTCAAGCGCTTACCCAAGCACTGGGTATTGAACTAGTTGAACTTAAAAAAGCTGCTTGCTGCGGTTCTGGCACATTTAAAGAAGATTCTCAACTACTAGAAGATACAGTCAATGCCAGAAATATTGCCCTAGCAGAAGAATTAAATTTGCCCTTACTTACCCATTGCAGCACTTGTCAGGGTGTTATCGGTCATGTGAATGAACACCTGAAAGAATGTCAGACAAATGATCCTGCGTACATTCAACAGGTTAATGGCTTACTGGATAAAGAAGGCTGTTCACCTTATCGCGGCACTACCGAGGTTAAACATCTCCTTTACGCCTTGGTAACAGATTACGGTTTAGAGGAAATTACCAAACGTGTCACCCAGAAGTTAACTGGATTAAAATGTGCGGCTTTTTATGGCTGTTATCTCCTCCGCGCCCAAAAATCTATGCCCTATGATGACCCCTTCCAACCGGAAGCGATGGAAAATATGTTTCGGGCGGTGGGTGCGACACCAATTTATTACCGAGGTCGGACACAATGTTGTGGTTGGCCGCTTGCTAGTTATGCCACTACCCAATCTTTCAAGATGGCGGGGATGCATATTCAGGACGCTTTGACATCTGGTGCGGACTGTATAGTTACACCTTGTCCTCTGTGCCACTTAAATTTAGATTCGCGTCAGCCAGAAGTGGAAAAGGTGATTGAGCAAAAGTTAGGTTTACCAGTGTTGCATTTATCCCAATTGATTGCTTTGGCACTTGGGGTTAGTCCCAAAGAACTGGGTTTAGAACGCCACGTTGTTTCGACAAAGCCAGTATTAGAGAAATTAGGATTTTAGTTTCAGGACTTAGGCACAAGGAACGGAAAATCGAACCACAGAGGACGCAGAGGCCACGGAGGAATAAGAGCAGTACGAGGTAGGGGCAATTCATGAATTGCCCCTACAGTGCGGTCTATTTCCCATCAAAAATAAAAAGTTTTAAACCCACGCAGGTGGGTTTTGTCTGTATAGCCAAGCCAGTGCAGTCTTCTCACTTTGGGAGAGGCTAGCGTCTCGTAGAGAAGAGGGTTTTTCCCATGAGCAACTAGCACACGACTTCTAGTCGCCAGGGCTATCTTTGAATTTACGTTGCAATTGTTTTAGCGATTGATACATATCTGGCAGGCGACCATAAACAGCACATACCTTGAGATATAGTTTGTAAGGAAGGGCTGGAGATCCGCAGACAACTTCTCCTGGTGCAACATCGCTGTGAATTCCAGTTTGAGCAGATGTCATCGCCCCATCTCCGATTTTCACTTGATTGGTTATTCCTGTTTGTCCAGCTAAAATAACACGATTTCCCAGTTTAACACCTCCCGCCATGCCAACCTGACCTGCGATCGCACAGCCCGCACCAATTTGGCAACCGTGACCTATTTGTACTAAATTATCAATTACTGTATTGCTACCTACCCGTGTTTCTCCAACGGCTGGGCGGTCAATCGCACTGTTGCAGCCAACTTCCACACCATCTTCTAAGACTGTATAGCCGGATTGTTCCATTTTTAACCAACCAGTCCGGGTAGGAACAAAACCAAAGCCTTCTGCGCCAATGACAGCACCACTATGAATCACACAATCTGAACCAATGCGGGTACGTTCGTGGATGGTACTATTGGCGTGTAAGGTGGTGCGATCGCCTATTTTGGCATCTGGATAAATCACCACATTGGGATGGATAATTGCGCGATCGCCAATTTCTACCCCTTGCTGAATCACAGCATGGGGGCCAATGTAAACATCATTACCAACTTTTGCGGTGGAGTGAATCACAGCAGTCGGATGAATTTCTGGGATGGGGCGATATGGTTGGTAAAAAAGTGCGATCGCTTTGGCAAACAACAATCGCGGATCTGGGGTTGCTATCCAGACAATACCGCTCTCTTGTGCAAGCACTTGTAATTTTTCATCCTGGGGCAAAATTAAAGCACTAGCATTGGTTTTAGCGACAAAAGACCCAAATTTTGCCCCTTCTACATAGCTGATAGTACCGATGGTAGCTTCATCAATAGCTGCTACCCCTGTAATTTCTGGGTCATGGTCTGGGTTGCTAGTCAGGCTATGATTAGTAGCGGCATCACCAAATTGGCACAGGATTTCGCTGAATTTCATTGTTGGGTGCGTTCAAAATTGATTTACAAAGGATGGTAACTTTATTTTTGCCGCTTTGTACTAGCCAAATAATTAGTAAACCTATTGCGAAAATACTTGAACCGCCAGGAATTCAAGTCCTTGGCTAATAGCAAAAGTCGGTTTAAACGGACTAAAACTATTGTTATTAGTCGGTTTAAACCGACTAGAGCTATTAGCCCAAAAATTTATTTTTGGGCGGGTGTTTGACTTTTGCAATAGGTTTACTTATATCTTGCACCAGGCGATTAGAAATCGCGGCTACACAGGCTAAACCCACCTCCGTGGGTTAAAAACCTTTGATTTTCTCGCTTGTCCACGGAGGTGGACTTTGTTTGTATAGCCGCGATTTCTAATCGCCAGGGCTAGGTGCAAGATGTGAGTTTAGCAATTAAAATAGAGATTATTCATCCTTCAGAAAGTTCGACGTTTTGAAATGATTAATAATATACAAGAATTAAGAGAGCGCTTGTTTACTAGTGGAATAGTAAAAAATGAGCAAGAGTTACAAGGATGTACCTCAGAGGAAATTGCATACATTGAAAGTAAATATGGAGTTTTGCCAAGGACTTACAGGGAAATCTTAGGCTTACTTGGGCATAGTGCCGGAAAGCTTGTTAGAGGATTGGAATTTGAGTTTTACTTCGACCAACTTATCAAAATGAATGAGTGGCAGCAAGAGGTTATCCTTGAGTCAATTGCTGAGGGAGAAGAATGTACACGCTTACCTGAAAATGCTTTCTGTATCTGTGCTTTACATGGAGATCCGTGGTTTATTATTGCCGATGGACAAGATGACTGTTATGTTTATTTTCTAGATGACAGTCGCACAATTAAAGAGTCCAGTAAATCTGTGATGGATTGGATAGAGGAATTTGTAGAACAAGTTGAATATTTGATAAAGAGGGGACTAAGATAAAATTTCCAAATTATATTTTTGATAATAAATTTTAACGATAACCATTTTAGTAGTCTGCTACATTAATTTTGATAACTTAGTATTAACCACTTTAGTGCTTAGAAAATAAGGACTAAAGTGGTTACTAATAATTACGAATTACGAATTACGTACAGACCTTTGGTCCATGAAAACCGCGCAGCGTGCCGGAGGCTCTATTACGAATTACGAATTAGTTCCCATTGCCACCCCTGCTAAATACCCAGTTGTCCAAGCACTTTGGAAGTTAAACCCACCAGTAACGCCATCAATATCTAAAATTTCTCCGGCAAAATAAAGACCAGGAATTAATCTACTTTCCATTGTCTTAAAGTTGACTTCTTTGAGGTTGACACCGCCACAGGTAACAAATTCTTCTTTAAAGGCTCCTTTACCACTGATTAAATATTGACCTTGAGTTAGTTCTTGCAACAGTTGATTTAAGGTTTTATTAGATATTTCTGCCCAACGGTCTTCTGTGGTAATGCCTGCACGGGCAATGATATATTGCCAGAGACGATGGGGTAAGTCAACACCGCGATGTAATGCGATCGCTTTCTTTCCCCATTCATCTTTAACTGCTAAAACTTTTTCTCGCACTTGTTCTTGTTGCAAATCAGGCAGCCAATTAATCAATAATGTGGCTTGATAGCGCTTTTCGTGCAGAACTCTCGCACCCCAAGCAGAAAGCTTCAAAACAGCCGGGCCACTCAAACCCCAGTGGGTAATTAGTAATGGGCCAGTTTGTTGTAATTGGGATTTTCCGCCCAGAGATAACCGCAATTGCACAGGGTTAACGCTAACTCCAGCTAGAGCTTGCAATTGAGGATCAGCAATATTGAAGGTAAATAAAGAGGGTACTGGCGCTTCTATTTGATGACCTAACTCTTTGACAATTTTATAACCTATAAGGCTGCTACCGGTCGCCAGAAGTAGGCGATCGCATTTAATCGGATCTCCCGACTTCAGATGAATATCAAACCCTCCATTTGTTGCGGTCACCGAAGTTACGTGTGTACCGATACGGAGTTTGACACCAGATGTCGCCACCGCTTTTATCAGACATTCCACAATGGTTTCTGAAGTATTGGTGACAGGAAACATCCGGCCATCGGCTTCAGTTTTTAGATAGACTCCACCAGCAGCAAACCAAGCTACTGTGTCTTGAGGCCCAAACCGAGTCAAAGCCCCTCGCAAAGCTTTTGCACCTCTGGGGTAATTTTGCACCAACTCCTCAGGTAAAAAGCAAGCGTGAGTAACGTTGCAGCGTCCGCCACCAGAAATTAGCACTTTCGCTAGGGGTTGGCGACTGGCTTCGAGTAATGTAACTTCGGCATCAGGATTGACTTTAGCACAAGCGATCGCGCCAAAAAATCCTGCTGCCCCACCCCCAATAACTACGATTCGTAACGGTAGCAACTTCTAAAATTTCTCAATAGCACGTCCCTTACTAGGCTAGCTGTTATCTTCACTCTTCAACTAGTTCAAATTGATCTTTTGTCGCACCACAAGTCGGACATACCTTTGAATTAGAGGACTTACGCAAAAAAACTCTCTTTCCTCTCTTTCCTCCGTGGACTCTGCGTCCTCTGTGGTTCGATTTTCCCTTCCTTGTGCGTAAGTCCTGAATTAGTTCGATATAAGAAAGTTTTGCCCCAGGAGTGGCGCGGTATATACCAAAAACTCTTGTATCTTAGACAAATGACAAATGACTAAAAACGCCACCAAGTCCTTTGGGCATAACTGATAATTGCCACAGCGATCGCCCCTAGTAGCAGTAGCCAAATTATTCCACCTGGAATAAAAGTGAGAATACCAAAACCTCTCAGTACCCAGACGGCTACACTAATGCCGAGAAGGATACCGAAAATCTGGATTAATCTACGATTTAAAGAAGATTGACTCACCTACTTTTCCTCTCAACTCAACAGAGATTACACTTGATATTGACAATAAAATATGAAGTTACGATGAAGTAGCAGTTTCATCAGAAATAACACGTAAAAATCAAGATATCGTATCCAAACGTTGGGGTAAGAGACTTGATATTAGGTGGTCTTTGTGCCATTCTAGCTGTTAAGAAGTTAGTTTTTAATTTATAAATACGGCTATTATCAAGTTTACGTAAATATTAATTGTGTTAATTGTGATAAGAACTACAGTTTTTTCAGTAAGATAACTGAAAGAATAACCAAAAAGTCGCCCTTTCTGGAAAGATAGGCATTAGACTGGAACTAAAATTTAGTGGGTTGGATTTAAGTCAAGTTCTATGACTTGTAGTTTCAACTCCATTTAGGTGGATGAGTTGAGGAGTAACTAAAATCATGATATCTGCGTCTCATATCTCAGACTCAATTATTGCAGGTTCAGATATGGCTTGGAATAAAGACAAGCAAAAGTTGCTGGTACAGGGTGAAATTTTAATAGAAACGCGATCGCACAAAACCTGGGGTGGCGCGGTAACAGCCTGGATGTATGTGCCGATGGTGCGATCGCTTGTCTGGCAGCAATTAACTGATTACCCCCGGTGGGTGCAATATTTTCCTGATATCACTAAAAGCGAGATATTACACAAAGGTGAAGTCAAACGCCTGTATCAAGCAGCACAAAAAGCCTTTTTCTTTTTCACGGCTCAAGTTGAAATTTACCTCAACGTTGTAGAAGTGCTAGGGCAACAAATCCAATTTCGCATGGAAAAAGGGACTTTTGAGGATTTTAACGCTCATTTAGAACTCAAGGATTGCGGTAACGGCACAATGCTTGCTTATACTGTGCAAGCTACACCTCTGATGCCAATTCCATCAATTTTCATTCAACAAGCAATGAATTTAGAGTTACCTGCAAATATGCGTAAAATGCGACAAGTACTTTGTAAGGGACAAAATAATTCGTAATTCGTAATTCGTAATAGAGCCTCCGGCACGCTCCGCGAACGTAATTAAGTAACTGGATCAAATTAAATATAAAACCTCACCCTCAATCCCTCTCCTTAATAAGGAGAGGGAAGCCGGAGGCAGGGTGAGGTTTATTATATGTTTAATTACGTCTACCTACTTATTACCTTACGAATGTTTGACAAAAAAAACGCCAAGACGCTCTTGCTTGACTTGGCGTTTTGGCGTGACGATGATCTTCAACGAAGAGGGAAGACTTGTTGCAAATTCTCACCTTGTCCCCCTGCTAATAACTAATAGCTAATAGCTGCCCTGCCTCTTTCTCTATTAGCTGGTAAACACCTCAGCAGGTAAACGACTAAAAGAAAGACGCTCATTTTGCACATCTACAAAGATGGTGTTACCGTCGGTAAATTCACCGCGCAAGATCGCTTTGGCAATTTGAGTTTCTAACTCTCGCTGAATCGCCCGCTTCAGTGGACGCGCCCCATAAACTGGGTCATACCCTACTTCGGCTAAAAAGTCAAGTGCAATATCCGAGAGCTTGAGGGATATTTTGCGATCGCTCAATCTTTGGCGCAATCTTTCCACTTGCAATAGCACAATATGCCGCAATTCCTTCTTATCTAAACCGTGGAAGATGATGATTTCGTCAATCCGGTTCAGGAACTCTGGACGGAAGCTATTCCGCATCGCTTCCATAACTCGACGGCGCATTTCGTCGTAGTGGGCGTTATCTCCGGCGACATCAAGAATGTACTGCGAACCGATGTTGCTAGTCATGATGATAATAGCGTTCTTGAAGTCCACCTTATGACCTTGGGCATCAGTGACGCGACCATCATCAAGAATTTGCAAGAAGATATTAAATACATCGGGGTGTGCTTTCTCGATTTCGTCGAAAAGAATCACTGAATAAGGACGGCGACGAATCGCTTCTGTAAGTTGTCCGCCTTCTTCGTAACCCACGTATCCTGGAGGCGCACCGATTAAACGAGAAACGGCGTGTTTCTCCATATATTCCGACATATCGATTCGCACCAGCGCATCTTCGCTATCGAACATATACGCCGCCAGCGCTTTCGCCAACTCGGTTTTACCCACACCCGTAGGCCCAAGGAAAACAAAGCTAGCAATGGGACGATTGGGATCAGCCAGTCCAGCGCGCGATCGCTGAATTGCATCCGCTACAGAGGTGACTGCTTCTTCTTGTCCAACCACGCGGCGGTGCAGTTCATCTTCTAAATGCAGCAGTTTTTCTTTCTCAGATTCCACCAACTTGCTGATCGGAATCCCTGTCCATTTAGAAATAATTTCGGCAATATCAGCTTCTGTGACTTCTTCCCGTAATAGTGATTTACCACTTCTTTGAGCGCTTGCCAATTCAGCTTCTACTGTTTCCAATTGACGATGCAAACTGGTTAAATTGCCGTATTTCAACTCCGCAGCGCGGTTAAGGTCGTAATCGCGTTCTGCTTGCTGAATCTCTAAATTCACCCGTTCAATCTCTTTTTTCACAGACTGAATTTTGTCAATGATATCTTTTTCAGATTGCCATTGACTATTCAGAGTTCTTTGTTCTTCTTTGAGATCGGCAATTTCTTTTTCCAATTTTTCTAGACGTTCACGAGAAGCTGCATCACTTTCTTTTTTCAGGGAAAGCTTCTCCATTTCCAATTGCAGAATCTTGCGATCAATTTCGTCGAGTTCTTCAGGTTTGGAGGTAATCTCCATTTTTAATCTCGCGGCGGCTTCATCTACCAAGTCAATGGCTTTATCTGGTAAGAAGCGATCGCTAATATATCGACTCGACAATACGGCTGCTGCAACTAAAGCACTATCAGAAATCTTCACCCCGTGGTGGTTTTCATAACGTTCTCTCAACCCGCGCAAAATCGAAATACTATCTTCTACACTGGGCTGATCGACATAAACTTGCTGGAAGCGTCTTTCTAGTGCAGCGTCTTTTTCGATATGTTTGCGGTATTCATCTAGAGTTGTCGCCCCAATACAGCGCAATTCGCCCCGCGCCAACATGGGTTTTAATAAGTTACCAGCATCCATTGCGCCTTGGCTTGCACCAGCGCCCACAACGGTGTGAATTTCATCAATAAATAAAACAATATTGCCGCCAGATTCAGTAACTTCTTTTAATACTGCTTTCAGGCGTTCTTCAAATTCACCCCGGAATTTTGCCCCTGCAATCAAAGCACCCATATCTAAAGCGATTAGCTTGCGGTCTTTGAGTGATTGAGGTACATCACCTGCAATAATGCGTTGTGCTAATCCTTCAGCGATCGCAGTTTTACCAACACCAGGTTCGCCAATTAGCACAGGGTTATTCTTAGTACGGCGAGAGAGAATTTGCACAGTGCGACGAATTTCATCATCTCGCCCAATCACTGGATCGAGTTGACCTTTACGTGCAGCTTCTGTAAGGTCACGCCCGTATTTTTCCAGTGCTTCGTATTTGCCTTCTGGATTTTGATCGGTCACTTTTTGACTCCCTCGAACTTGTTTAATAATATTTTTTAGCTTACCTTCGTCTAAACCAAATTCTTGGAATAAAGCTTTACCAAAGCGGTCATCTTTAGCGTAAGCCAGCAATAAGTGTTCAATTGAAATATATTCGTCTTGAAACTCTTTGCGATATCCGTCTGCTCGATCTAGAAGTGTATCTAAGCTGCGTCCCAAGTAGACAGAACTGCTAGTACCGGATACTTTTGGCTGACGTTGGAAAAATTGTTCAGTGCGATCGCGCAGTTTTTGGAGGTTAACACCCGCCTTAGTGAGAATCCCAGTTGCTAGACCATCTTGTTCTAGCAGTGCTTTCATCAGGTGTTCGCTTTCAATTTGCTGTTGTTGATATTGTTTAACAATATCCGGGGTATGGGCGATCGCTTCCCAGGCTTTTTCTGTAAATTGGTTAGGATTAGTAGGTTGCATAGGCTTTTTCAGGAACGTAAAGGTGTAGTGGCTTGTCGCAGGCTACCACCAGAACACCAAGTCAATAAAATTTCTGTTCTTAATAGATATTGTATGAACAGGATAGCGATCGCCTAGATCGGTGTTCACGTCTTGTAAAAGTCGTATTTTCCCCTACTTTCCATTTCCTATTTATTCCTGTGCTATATGACTAGGGAAACAAACCCAAGCGAATCCATAATTGTCGGGCTGCCACTTGAGAAGCACTGTTCATCTCCAAATATCAAACTAGCACTCAGCCAGAGTTTAAAAGCACGACGACAAAAAGTAATGACACAAGTTGAATTAGCCGAGAAAATTTACTCAAGTCAACCGCGTGTTGCTAAGGCAGAGAATGGTGATGCTTCAGTTTCAATTGAACTGTTGATACGTGCGATGCTGGCAACAGGTGCAACCCTTCAAGAAATTGGCAAGGTTATTGCCGAAGCTGGCTGAACCTCAGCATAAATCTAAATGCGTACACCAAGCATGACGTATAAAAGTTCTTCTATCTTGCCGCCACACAGAGTTACCATAATCCCAGGTCGCCTAGTGGATGCTGAAAATGATTGACCCCTACGACTTTGAAGATGATGACTTTGATTTTGAGGATGAAGATTTATTGAAAATAAAACCCATCAGCCAAATGACTGAAGGGGAAAAGCTAGTGCGATTCGTTGATTAGTAAAATCTCGGTATCCAGCCCGAAAATAACTAATCCAGCCCGACAGCAGATTACTGTCATTAAA
>NZ_JBALFF010000077.1:0-69731 GCF_036916975.1 Nostoc sp. | reverse complement strand
AACGTCAACAAGAACTTGCTCAAGAACATCAACGTCAACGTCAACAAGAACTTGCTCAAGAACATCAACGTCAACGTCAACAAGAACTTGCTCAACAACGTCAAAGTCAACAAGAACTTGCTCAACAACGTCAAAGTCAACAAGAACTTGCTCAACAAAATGGTTCACCCCTACAAGAACCACACACTAAAACAGGACAAGCTCCACGAACTGAAAATGATGGAACTATTGCACAAACTCACACAGCAGGAGGAGTAATAGTTAGCTGGATTCCTTTAACTCAATCTCAACAGACGATCTTAATGAAAACTGATTTACCGAAGGACATCAAACTACCTGAACTTGCACCAAGCACAAAACAAGATTCTACAATTGCAATCCAACAAGACCTTGGACTGAAGACGGGGAATTTTTTATTTAGCTTAATCATTGAGGCAAATGGCGTATGTTCAAAGGCTGTATTATTGCCCGATCAGAATATATCACCGGACGAAAAAGCCATATATGAGCAATTCGCTTTTCAGGAAGTTTGTCAAAAAAATAAATTTAACCCTGCCTACGAACTCGCTGATCAGACAAAAAAACAAACAAGCAACCTATATGTAAGGTTTAAAATCCAACCTACCAATTCCAACTAGATGCTTGAATTTTTCCAAAAGCTATGTTACACTTAATAAGTTGGAAATTCGCGGGCGTAGTTTAGTGGTAAAACTATAGCCTTCCAAGCTATTAATGCGGGTTCGATTCCCGCCGCCCGCTTAGAAAAAGTCTCAAATTCACTAGTGCAGCACGGTGTAAATCACCTGATAATTTAAATACAAGGGGAAAAATCCCTCGTTCAAGGTGGGTAAACTTCCGTTACAGTGTACTATAGCTGTTCTCGTTTCCATGAAGTACATTTATTTTTAAACCTCACCCCCAACCCCTGTCCTTACCAAGGAGAGGGGAGTGTTTGCACCCATGAAATACGGGGTGAGGTTCAGACTGTATTGCAGCTAAGTGAGAAGCGCTATAGTGCATGCAAGAAGTAAGGTTATTTTGAAGTGGGTATTTTACCTGTCCAATCAATGTAAATATTAATATTAAACAGCTTAAATTATTGCTTTTCTTGACAAGAAACAGCCATGATGGATCAAGCGATGCCTGCGGCGAGCTATTCGGTGTCGCTAACCTTGGCAAATAAATAAAAAACTAGAGGAATATCGCCCAGCTTTAATTTTCCGAGTATCCCTCATTGTTCTAACATTAAGAATGTGTAATATTTATCTACTTATCCAAATCTGCCGCTAACGTAATCTTTGGTATCTTGCTGCTGAGGATTGTTGAAAATTAGTTCTGTGGCATCGTACTCTACCATGTAGCCGTTACGACCTCCAGTCTCTGTAGTTTTAACGTTAAAAAAGGCTGTCTTATCAGAAACCCGCGCTGCTTGCTGCATATTATGGGTGACGATAACGATGGTATATTGCTCTTTAAGTTGGTGAATTAGTTCTTCAACCCGCAATGTGGAAATAGGATCGAGGGCAGAACAAGGTTCATCCATTAATATAATTTCAGGTTGGACTGCGATCGCTCTTGCAATACATAACCTCTGTTGTTGTCCACCAGATAAAGACGAACCACTTTGTCGCAGTTTATCTTTTACTTCGTCCCACAAAGCTGCTTGTCGCAAACTCCGTTCTACTAATTCATCCATATTACCTTTGTAGCCGTTGATTTTGGCTCCAAAAGCAATATTGTCATAAATTGATTTGGGAAATGGGTTTGGTCTTTGAAACACCATCCCAATCCGACGACGCACCTCTACAGGATCAATGTCGGATGCATACAAGTTTTTATCGTAAAAAAGTATTTTACCTTCTGCCCGAAATGACTCAATCAGGTCATTGAGGCGGTTATAACATCGCAATAACGTACTTTTACCACAACCAGAAGGGCCGATAAAGGCTGTAACCTGATTTTTGGGTATATCTAGCCAGATATTTTGCAAGGCTAAAAATTTGCCGTAGTAAACGTTGAGGTTTTCGGTGCGTAAAACGGTTTGAGTATCGTTGAGAGTGCTAATGTTGTTAGCCATAAATTAAGTGTAGTATTAGTTTTAGCGATACAAATCCGCTATGAAGATGCTGTTTTTGCACTAAGCTTTCTGGCGAGTTGCCCAGCGAGCGATAATACTTGTGATTAGAACCATCAATACCAAAATCAAAGATGCTGCCCAAGCTAGTGATTGCCAATTTTTGAACGGAGAAATGGCATATTTGTAAACCAAAACAGCAAGGGAAGCTGTGGGTTCAAATAAGCTACCAGGCCAAAAATTGGAAAACAAGGCGGTAAATAGTAAAGGTGCGGTTTCTCCAGATGCTCTGGCGATCGCTAGAGTTGCCCCTGTTACAATTGCAGGTAAGGCTGCTGGCAACACTACTTGACTTACTGTTTGAAAGTTAGTCGCTCCTAACCCTACAGATGCTTGTCGCAAATCTTGCGATACTAACTGCAAGGCTTCATCAGTGGTGCGGACAATAATTGGCAACATCAAAATTGCCAGTGCAAACCCTCCACCGATAGCAGAGTATGATCCTAAGTTTAACTTTACCAGTGTCAAAACTACAATCCCGTATGCAAATACTCCAGCAATAATTGACGGGACTCCACTCAGGACGTTAGCCGCAAAACGTACCCATCTCGCTACTTGGGCAGAGCTAAATTCTGTAATGTAAATCGCCGCCAAAACACCAAATGGGATACTAATTAAAGCAGCAATTCCTACCATTAATAGTGTACCCAAGATTGCATTACCAAAGCCTCCTCCGTGTTGTAAAGCTTTGGGTGGGAGTTCAAAAAAGAGGCTGGGACTCAAACTGCTAAAACCTTTAATAATGACGTAAGAAAGCACTGCTAGCAAAGGCACAAGTGCCAATACTCCACAGATAAATGCGACTACAGTCATTATTGTATTAAACAGTGTCCTTTGAGACATGGGAGCGCGAGTTAAACTGCGCTCTGGAAAACTAGAAGTCATAATTCAACCCAAAACTAAGCTACAGTCGCTTGACTCTCAAAACGATAAATTCGGCCATGATATTGACTACCAGGGTCAAGAAAAATAGAACTAAAGCAGCGTACATTAAAGCCGAAACTTGCAAACCACTAGCTTCTGAAAATTGATTTGCTAGTAGAGAAGAAATCGTATTGCCTGGTGCTAACAGTGAGATACTAATGTTGTTGGAATTCCCAATCAACATTGTTACAGCCATTGTTTCTCCCATTGCCCGACCGAGTGCCAACATCACAGCGCTAACTATCCCCGAAAAGGCTGCTGGAATCAGAATTTGTAAGATCGTTTCCCATCTGGTTGCTCCTAGTCCTACGGCGGCTTGGCGCAAACTGGGGGGTATAGAAATCAAAGCATCGCGCGATAGGGCTGTGATGATGGGTAAAGTCATAATTGCTAATATGACTCCCGCCGGTAACATTCCTGGGCCTGTAGGGGAGGTGCTAAAAAATGGTATCCAGCCAAAGTAACTATTGAGCCATTTTCCTAAGTTAGTTAAGATAGGCACTAAAACAAAAATACCCCACACGCCGTAGACAACGCTGGGAATAGCTGCAAGCAGTTCTACTGCAAAAACCAATACCAACTTCACTTTTGCTGGTAAAAAATCCTCGCTTAATACAATCGCAGTACCAACTCCAATCGGTACAGCTATCAGTAAACCAATAAAAGAACTCAAGAGAGTTCCATAAATTTGAGGTAGCACCCCGTAGGTATCATTTACTGGGTTCCAAGTGGTATTAGCTAAAAAGCTAGCACCAAACTTTTGGATGGCCGGCCCAGAAGCAATTGCAACCTGTAAGCCGATCCATAATAAAGCGCCAGCAACCCCAAAGGCGAAAATTTTAGTAAGCCAAATAAAACCCCGATCTAGGGATTTTTCTACATCAGAGCGATTTTTGGTCGCTGATGAAAGGTTTTGAGAATTTGTAGTCATGACTACCGACTTTCACAATTAAATCAGAGGAATATATGGGAGGCAACCATATCAACAAATTTGTTGCCTCATCGTCTTTTGAAAGCGAGACATTGGTAACACTGAGTTCCAAATTACAAATGCCTATAGTCTAGTAAGCAGCCTAGAAATTATTGTCTAGGAATGCCTCATGTCTTGACTGTAGCTACTTACTAGCGCTATTACCTGTTACAGCGATTTTATAATCTGGACTGATTTGATCGGCAGCAGCAGCCACCTTTGCAATGACGTTTTGGGGTAGAGGAACATACCCTAGTGCAACAGCCTGCTTTTGACCATCGGTTAAGGCGTATTCGATCGTAGCTTCAACTGCCTTAGCTTTTGCCGCATTGGCATATTTCTTATAAGCCAAAATCCAGGTGTAAGTGACGATGGGATAAGAATCAGCCCCTTCTGGATCGGAAATGAAGACGCGGAGATCGGGCGGTAGAGTTGCTGATGCCAGAGTTTTAGAGGCTGACTCTTCACTAGGTACAATAAACTTACCGCTTTTGTTTTCTAAAGCAGCAAACTTGAGATTATTTTGTTTGGCATAGCCGTACTCGACATAACCAATAGAACCTTGTGTTTGTTGAATTTGAGCCGTAATACCTTCATTCCCTTTTGCACCAACTCCCTTAGGCCAGTTGACAGTTTTGCCTTCACCAACTTTAGTCTTCCACTCTGGGCTAATAGCGCTGAGGTGTTTTGTAAACACACCTGTTGTTCCGCTACCATCAGAACGATAAACAACTGTGATTGGCTGTTTAGGAAGCTTTGCGCCTGGGTTAGCTTTGGCAATTTGGGGATCATCCCAAGACGTGATTTTGCCTAGTAGAATATCGGCGTAAACAGTTCGTGGTAACTTTAGTTCTGCAACATCTGGCAAGTTATAAGCTAGCACGATGCTACCAGCAGTTACAGGCAGTAAAATAACGCCTCTATCGGCTGGCACCTTCTGGATTTCTTCATCCTTCATGGCAACATCGCTGGCACCAAAGTCTACAGTCCCTTTGATAAATTGCTCAACTCCAGCACCACTACCAACGGAGGCATAGTCAACTTGCAGATTTGGATATTTTTTATTTAGATCCGTAAACCATGTATCATACAGTGGTGCTGGGAAAGACGCACCAGCGCCGCTTAACTTGAGATTTCCACCCAAATCTAATTTGCTTGTGCTGGAGGCAGTGGTATCTGTAGCAGTGCTAGAAGGACTCTCCTTAGTGGCTGTATTATCTTGATTTTGCTGTCCGCCACATGCAGCTAGGCTGATTGTCAGTGCTAACACTGAAACTGAAGCTGTGAGGCGATGGATTTTGATTACACTAAGAGGTGAGGGCATCGCTATCAATTTTTGGGTAACTTTTCAGGTGAGCGCTTCTCAGGATACCCCTAAAGGATGATAGTTAAGGTAAAGAATAGGTTAACAAAGCAAAAAATGCTTGTTTTTTTTTGATGAAGAACAAACACTTGTTTCTATTTTTGCTTGACAAAATTTATACTGCTTTTTAGTCGGACTTTACAAATATTACTATATGAATGTGGTTACAGATATTTACAAAACTATTTGAATAGTGTAAATTTATTGTTCAATTCTAAAAAAAAAAGGTGCAGTATGATATAATACTAAACTTCAGAAATTTGAGATTAGATGAAACTTGTTTCTGCTTATTGGTCTTAGCAAACTTCAAGCCATAACTAAACAATATCAGTTTAGCCAGTGAAATTATTTAGAGAAAGCAGAAGAAAAACCATAAATTGCCTATTTTCTGGAGAGTAGGCGGGGCGATCGCTAAAAAATAGTGAATTTAAGAACTATCTTTAGCACTTTGTAGCAAAAGTTGGCATTAAGTCTAAACATTTAGTTTAAATACTATATTTTTTTACTATTATTAACATGTATTAGGTCAAATACCATAATATAAATCAGACTATGCTTTAGTCAATAAAATTACAGCTATAGACACCTAAGCGATAATTTGCAGAACTGAAAAGTTACATACCAAAAAGGCAAAAAAAATATGCTAATTCTTAGAGGTGTCAGCACAAATCTCATTTTGATACTAATGAATATACTAGTATGCCACGGCGGAAATAGAGCAACCATTTAAAATCCCTAAAAAACGCATTCCATAATACTTTTGAATGCGTGACTTCTGCCAAGCCGTACTAGTTACTGTTGGTTTTCCCTTTTGCCTTTTCCTGGTTGACTGATAAATGTTTGCTGTTTCCAATCAATTACTATGGTCAATGATTGGCTTACTCTTGACAATGGGTGGCACTTTTCTAGACGCTTATGGCATCACCTTACCTTGGAGTTGGAGTAAGCAGGGAATTCAGACAATTTCATTAGGTGTCACTTTTCAAGTTGGCGCAGTATTGTTGGTGGGTTGTTTAGGGGGCAAAAATGCTGGTGCGCTCTCACAAATTGCCTATTTAGTTATGGGGTTAACCTTATTACCCGTATTTGCCGATGGCGGCGGTATTGATTATTTTAAGTTATCTAAGTTTGGCTATCTACTAGGCTTTATTCCTGGAGCTTGGATTTGTGGCTTGTTCGCTTTTAAAGCTAGACCTCGACTAGAAACTCTCGCCTTTAGTTGCATTTGTGGCTTGTTAAGTATCCACCTATGCGGTATTACTTATTTGATTATTAGCTATATTTTTCAATGGAAAGGCACAGAAAATCTTCCCTTAATGCAAGCAGTCCTTAGATACTCCTGGTTTGCATTACCAGGGCAACTAAATGTTGTATGTGCCATTACTGTAATAGCATATGTATTGCGTCACTTAATGTTTTATTAGTCATGAAGGGGCTAGAGGTTAGGGGGTAGAAATTTAAAATTCTTCTAATCCTTAGTCCTTAGCCCCTAGTCCCTAATCCTAGCCCCTAGTTTCATGCGTTTAAAAAATCGCCTTTTCTGGATCGCTGCCTTCATAGCTTTTTTCTTAGATCAAATAACAAAATACTGGGTAGTGCAAACCTTTAGCTTGGGGCAAACACTACCACTCTTACCTGGAATATTTCACTTCACCTATGTTACTAATACTGGTGCGGCTTTTAGTCTGTTAAGTGGGAAAGTAGAGTGGTTACGTTGGTTATCTTTAGGAGTAAGTTTAGTATTGATAGCGTTGGCCTTGTTTGGCCCAACGTTAAATTTGTGGGATCAGTTGGGTTATGGCTTGATTTTAGGTGGAGCTATGGGCAACGGTATCGATCGCTTTGTTTTAGGCTACGTCGTTGATTTTATTGATTTTCGCCTGATTAACTTTGCTGTATTTAATGTGGCAGATTCATTTATTAGTATCGGTATTGTTTGCCTATTAATTGCTTCCTTTCAAAAGACACCGACTTCAACTGAGAGGTAGCATTAAATAATTCGTAATTCGTAATTCGTAATTCGTCAATTTTGTTTTGTGACGTTCGCGGAGCGTCTCGTAGAGAAGAGTGCTGTTGTGGGGACGGTTTGGTTCGACAAAAGTTCAGGGGATTTAGACCCGGACCCAAAACTTGCTTATTTTTTGAACTGGGGGATTTAAACCCACGGTAGTCGGTTAAAATTATTAAGCCTGGGATGAATTATCCCAGGCTATTGATTACTAAAACCCTTGCTCAGTCATATTATGGGAAGATTTGATCGTTGGTTTGAGGGATTTTGAAGTCGTTATCTTACACCAGTTTGCATAACTGGTGCAAGTCAAGATGCACTGGCGATCGCTGATGGCAAACTATTATTCAGATTAATTACCGGCTAGGAGTTGGCGAACTAGAGCCTGGAGTGTTATTTGGAGAACTGGTACTTGGTTCGGGATTGCTGTCAGTAGTACCAGACTCAGGTGTAGTTGGGTTTCCTGGTTGGGTAGTGCTGCCAGGAATGTCAGAGCCAGGTGAAGTTGAGCCTCTTGGTGTTGGAGTTAGTTTGCTAGGAGCGCCAGAATCAGGTGAAGTTGAGCCTCCTGATCCTGGAGTTAAGTTGCTAGGAGCGCCAGGTGCAGATGGGGTAACACTTCCTGGTCCTGGAGTTAAGTTGCTAGGAGCGCCAGGTGCAGATGGGGTAACGCTTCCTGGTCCTGGAGTGCTTTCGGGAGTGGTAGATCCAGATCCAGGCGCAGTTGTGCTACCGGGTGCAGTTGTACTATCTGGAGTGGTGGTGCTGCTATTTGGTGTGGTTTCTGCTGGTGTCGTAGTGCTACCAGGAGCGCTAGTAGGGGTGGCTGCTGTGCCGCCGGGACAACGGGAGTTAAGCGGAAAATACTCACAAAGAATTTTCATTCCTTGTGGCGACATCTTAATTTCCGTTGGTGTACTAGTTGAGTTGCTACTGGATTGGGCTATGAAGGATTTACTAGATTCGGCTACAGCAATGTTAGCGGTGAATGCTAAAGATAAAGCTGCACCAATCAGAGTCAGAGATTTTCCCATCATTCTGTAATTAACCTCAACGGAACACTCGGTCTATTAAAACAGACAATAATATTTAGAAAATCTTCCTAAATGAAGATATTTAGGTTTGTTTCAGAATATCTGGATATGTAAATTGGTGAAAATTAAATCTATTATCTAGAAATTTTTGTATTAAATAATACAATTGCTTTAAAATACGATCTAGTATTTTTAGGTAGAAAGTTTATTTTATAAGGATTTTAAAATTTAAAAAGGAAAAACTTTTGTATAAATAGGTAATAAAAGCAACAAGTACATTTTGCTATAAACTAAAATTAAGTATAAATTAGCTCAAAAAAATCCGTATAGATAATTTATGCTTTGGCTTATGAGTAAAATGATGAAAGACTAACATCTAAATTGTAATTTGCCCGATTCTTCACTAAAAAGTGTGATGTGAATAGCCGATGAGTTCTCCCCAACCCCCTCACAAGCCACAAACGTTACTAGGTCAACTGACTCAAGCGGTACATACTATTCAAGCTAGAGTCGATTTTTCTAAATTGGCGCTCAAGCCTAATGCCAAAGTACCGGAACTCTGGGTGCAGGATGCGGGGGCGGATAAAGCAGAGGTATATCCACTGTTGGGCGATCGCTATATTCTAGGTCGTAGCTCCAAATCCAGCGATATCGTCATCCGTAACCCTGTTGTCAGCCAAATTCACCTGTCGCTATCGCGCAATTCTACTCAACGCACACCAGTTTTTGTCATCAAAGATGAAAACTCTACCAATGGCATCTATCGGGGTAAGCGTCGTGTTAATTCCCTAGAACTGCGTCATGGCGATATTCTGACTCTCGGTCCCCCAGAACTCGCCGCTTCTGTGCGGTTGCAATACGTCGATCCGCCAGCTTGGTATGTGAAAGCTGCAAGTTGGACAGGTTATGGTGTCGGCGGTGTTAGTGCTTTGTTAGCGTTAGTCATTGGCGTTGAATGGCTAAAATTTCATGTTAAACCCCTACCTACAGCTACACGCGCCCCAGTAATTGTTTACGCCCGTGATGGAGCGACTCCCCTGAGAGAGCCTCGGACTACCTCCCATGTAGACATGAAGCGATTAGAGGAATTTGGCCCTTATTTACCTGCTGCGGTGGTCGCTTCAGAGGATAGTCGTTATTACTGGCACTTTGGGGTTGACCCTGTAGGAATTTTACGAGCCGTATTGATCAATAGCCGCAGTGGAGATGTGCAGCAAGGAGCCAGCACTGTTACCCAGCAAGTTGCCCGCAGTTTGTTCCGCGAGTATGTAGGCAGACAGGATACCCTTGGACGCAAATTGCGAGAAGCAGTTGTTGCTCTGAAGCTCGAAACCTTTTACAGCAAAGATGATATTTTGCTGATGTACTTAAATCGGGTTTTTTTGGGAGGAGATACCTCTGGCTTTGAGGATGCATCCCGGTATTATTTTGAGAAGCCCGCTAAAGAATTAACTTTGGCAGAAGCAGCAACATTGGTAGGAATTTTACCTGCTCCCAACGCTTTCGATTTTTGTGGGGATAGTCCAAATAAGCTAGAAGCAGCTGAATACCGGAATCGTGTAATTAAGCGGTTGCTGGAGATGGGCAAAATTAAACCTGAGGATGCGAACCGAGCTAGACGTTCCACTGTTCAAGTTAGTCCTAAAGTTTGTGAACAGCAAGCTAAGACGATCGCTCCTTATTTTTACAGTTACGTCTTCTCCGAGCTTGAATCAATCTTGGGAGAAGGAGCCGCAAGAGAAGGAAATTATATCATTGAAACCAAGCTTGATCCAGCCATACAGAGCCAAGCTGAAGCAGCATTGAATAATTCAGTCAACAACGCTGGTAGAAATTTTAATTTTTCTCAAGGGGCGGTAGTCACTCTTGACTCTAGTACAGGCAGTATCCTGGCAATGGTGGGCGGGACTGATTATAAAAAAAGTCAGTTCAATCGGGCTGTTCAAGCCAAAAGACAACCAGGTTCAACCTTCAAAATCTTTACTTACACTGCTGCTATTCAACAGGGAATTTCAGAATCAAAAAGTTATTCTTGCGCTCCTTTAACTTGGCAAGGCTTTACTTATAAACCCTGTCGTGCTGGTGCTGACACTAGTTTAGATATTGCCACGGGGCTGGCTCTTTCAGAAAATCCCATTGCCCTACGAGTTGCTAAAGAAATCGGGCTAAATAAAGTCGTGGCAATGGCACAGAATTTGGGAATAAAGTCAAGCCTCGATCCAGTTCCGGGCTTGGTAATAGGTCAAAGTGTAGTTAATGTTTTGGAAATGACTGGTGCTTTTGGCGCTATTGGTAATGGTGGTGTACGGAATCCTCCCCATGCGATCAACCGAATTTTAGACAGTGGTGATTGCCGCGATCGCAATGATATCAAAACCTGCCGTGTAATCTACTCTTTCGACCAAGATCCAGACGCTAACAAACGAGTTCTGTCCAGTGGTGTAGCCGATGAGATGACTAGTTTGATGCGTGGCGTAGTTACCAGAGGTACTGGTCGTAGTGCTGCTATTGGACTGGGGGAAGCTGGGAAAACAGGCACAACTGATAAAAACGTTGACTTATGGTTCATCGGTTTTATCCCCAGTCGGCGGCTTGTAACTGGTGTCTGGCTGGGAAACGATAATAATTCCCCGACATCTGGTAGTAGCGCTCAAGCAGCTCAGTTATGGGGAAATTATATGGGGAGAATTACGAGGTAAATTGGGCATTGGTGGTTGTACTTCGGGCAAGTTGTAGGAAACACCAAAAAACAATTTAATCTGCGGATTAATTTTTGTTTAGTCCACTAAGCGAGGACTTTTGCTATTAGCCGTAGGTTTCTAACCTATGGCGGGTGATCGGTTCAAATGTAAAATTCTGGACTCAGGTATTTGCATGATTGCAGAATGTTGGCATTGCCCACACGTCCGCCTCAGAATAAATTCTGCGGCTCATAGCGAAAGTCATCTAAAGCTGACTGAAAATTCTTGTTTTACCCGCATTTATAGCCTCTCGCTAGAAAGGAGTCTGGAAAAAGCTTTTCCAATTTAAAACCCCCTACATTTTTGTAAATGTAGAGGGAGTATTAACAATTCAAAATGACGCTCTCTACGAGAGGCTGCGCTAACAAAATTCAAAATTGTTTCCGATGGGGATTTAAACGCTTTTTGTCTAAGCAGCCCACCTCAAAACTATTCAGAAGCTTTGTTATTAGCTCTATTAGCACGCGCTTCAGCCGAAGCCATCACCTCATCAAAATTCTCTAGGACTTCGCCAGGGAAGCTTTCCAAAACTCTGGTAGAAAGAGCAACCCGCCCTTTCCCTTCATCCAAGTCAATAATTACAGCTTTAATTGGCTGACCAACTTGAAATACCTTTTCTAATGAGTCGATGAATTTTTGGCTTACCTGCTTGATATGAAGCAAAGCCCCCATACCATTTAAATCGACAAACACACCAAAAGGTTTGATGCCAGTAACTTTGCCTTCCACCAGTTGACCTAGTTCTAATAAGCTGAAGTTGCTAGAACGAGTTGCTAAACGCTGGGAAAGGATGAGTTTGTTGGTGTTTTTATTAATTTCCAAAAAGCCCACAGTCAGATTTTGACCTTTGAGTGCTTCTAAATTATCACGCTCGGCCAGGTGCGATCGCGGAATAAATCCCCGCAAGGAGAGAATATCAACGGTGACACCACCTTTATTTACCCCCATAACCCTAACTTGCACAGTCTGAGCATTTTCTTGCATTTCGGCCAGTCGTTCCCAGATGTGCTGAATTTCCAACTGCTTTCGAGAAAGGGTGACTTGACCTTCTGCATCCTGATCTCGGATAATCAAAAATTGCATTTCCTCTTGCAATGGCAGCACCTCCGATAAATCGGTAACTGCTCTCAAAGAAGCCTCATCGCGTGGCAGAAAAGCTGACGACTTACCACCAATATCGACATAAGCTCCATCATGGTCAAGTTGGAACACTTTGCCATGTACAACCTGTCCCTTTTGAAACTGATAGTCGTGTTTTTCTAGTGCTTTGGCAAAATCGTCCATCGTAAATGACGAATTGGCTGTTTGAGAAAGTTTCGATTCGGAATTCATGACTTTTGAAGATTAATTGTTATTTGATATGGTGCAACTGGGGTTTAGATTGTCATTTATCACTTGTCATTTGTCATTCGTCAGTTGTCTTTTATTACTCACTAATGACTAATGACTAATGACTAATGACAAACTTGGCTGTGTATGCTTCAGTTCAGTTGACTAAAGAGTTGTTTGACTTGCTCCCAAGCATCAGCAGCAGCTTTAGGATTATAACTGGCACGACGGTCACAGAAAAATCCGTGATCAGCTCCATCGTAGCGAAACACACGATGAGGAATTTTATATTTTTCTAACTCTGCTTCAATTTCATCTACTTGTTCGCCTGGGATGCTAGCATCTTCTGTACCAAAGAAGGCATAGAGACTACCCGTTATTTCTCTGGTGCGGGTGAGAGTAGGAGCGCCACCTCCTGGTGTAAGGGTGGTAATTGAAGTGCCGTAGAAGGAAGCTGTAGCTTTAATATCTGGCAAGGTGGCTGCAAGATATGCAATGTGACCACCAAAGCAGAAGCCAATACAGCCAAAACCATCTTTTTTCACTTGAGGCAGATTTTTGAGGTAGTCAATTGCTAGTTGAATATCGCTCAATAACTCTGAGGCTTGAGTTTGCATGGCGTAGTTTCTGCCCGTTTCAATATCTTCGGGTGTGTATCCGGTTTCAAAGCCAGGAGCAATTCGTTGAAAAAGTGCAGGTGCGATCGCAACATACCCAAGTTTGGCAATCCGTTCTGTAACTTCCCGAATGTGAACATTCACACCAAAAACCTCTTGTAATACCACAACTCCTGGGTAAGATCCAGATTTTTTTGGCTCTGCTACATAAGCAGACACTTGAATATTATCGTGCAAAAGATTAACCGTTGTGGTAATTATTGCTTGCTCTGTCATAATAATTTTTACTGGTGCTATGTGATTAGCCGTGTGTTTATTTGATATAACTATGCCATTATGTCTAGTTTTTTCCAATTAAATTATCAATTACCAATAATGAACGCATTAGAAATTTCTACGAGAAAAACTTTATATGTAAATAAAATTTTTTATATGTAATAAATGCAGCTAGACACCAAAAGAGTGCTGAGTTAAAAGTGCTGAGTAGGAAAGCAATACTCCCCACTCCCGACTTCCCACTCCCGACTTCCCACTCCCGACTTCCCACTTAGTATTCAGGAGGTTTGCTGATGATTCAATTCCGTATTCAGCCAGACAGCGAAATTCCCGCATCAACGCAGCTGTTTAATCAAATTCGGTTTGCGATCGCTTCTCGGCAATATCCCCCTGCTTACAAATTGCCAAGCACAAGGGCATTAGCAATGCAAACTGGGTTACACCGTAATACCATAAGCAAAGTTTACCGTCAACTAGAAGAAGATGGATTTGTTGAAAGTATGGCTGGTTCAGGAATTTATGTTCGTCCCCAAGGTCATGAGGGCGGTAGTAGACTGCAATCACCAATACTCAAACAAAATCCTGATGCATATCAAGTTGTCCAGAAAGCACTCGATGATTTGCTCACCCAAGGATGTTCACTCAATCAAGCCAGAGAGCTATTTTTAGCAGAAATTGACTGGCGGTTGCGTTGTAGTGCGCGGGTACTGGTTGCAGTTCCATCTTATGATATGGGTGCTGGTGAGTTGATGGTCTATGAATTAGAGCGATCGCTAAAAATACCAGTCCAGTTGGTAGCAATGGAAGAATTAACAGCTGTGTTAGATAAAACTACCTCTGCAACAGTAGTCACAAGTCGGTATTTTATCAGTAATGTGGAAGCGATCGCAGCCCCTAAAGCTGCACGGGTAATTCCTCTAGATATCTACGACTACAGCAAAGAACTCAGCCTCTTGAAAACCCTACCAAAAGAAAACTGTGTAGGCATAGTTAGCCTCAGTTCCGGGATTGCACGAGCAGCAGAAGTCATCCTCCACGGTTTGCGAGGGGATGAACTATTAGTGATGACTTCCCAACCAAAAGATACTTATAAACTTCAAGCTATGGTTAAACGGGCTGAGGTAATCATAACTGATCAAGCCAGTTTTGCAGCCGTACAAGCAGCCGTACAAGCATGTGATGAAGATATTATTCGTCCACCGAAGCTGATTAAGGTTGAAAATTATATCGGCGCTAACTCAATTAACTTGCTAAAACGAGAACTGGGTTTGGGTTAATCCAAAGATAATTAAAAGAGGGGAAGAATTGCATAGGCAAACACACCTAACAAATAACTCAGGATTATGATTGTAGAAATGCAACCCTATCTTGGTTTGGTAAAAGCACTCAAGTAGATGTATGTCTGCTGTTTTGTGACACTCAGCTATGCCTCTAAACCCTTCAAAATGCAGGATAAAAACATCTATATTGATTCAGCTACTTACTTAGGACTTACGCAAAAAATCTCTCAAACTCTGATTTCTCTGTGTCCTCTGCGCCTCTGCGGTTTGTTATTCCGTAACTAGTGACGTAAGTCCTATTACTAAATCATCCAATAAAGAAACTGTTAGGAGGCAATATGAGTATCCCAATTCTAGACAATCCCATACAAGAGAAACTAGTCACCGTCGCAGATGTTTCTTGGGAGGAATTCAAAGCTATTGAGGCACAGTTAAAAGACAACCGCAATGTCCGACTTTCCTATTTGTCAGGAATATTAGAAATTATGTCGCCCATTGGTGAAAAACATGAGTACGTGAAAAAAACTCTCGGCTACTTGCTAGAAGCTTACATGAGAGAGTTAGGAATCCGGTTCTACGGTCGTGGAGGTTTTACTCTAGAAGAACCTGGGTATGCTTCTGGCACACCAGATGAATCTTACTGCATTGGTAGCAATAAAGAAACGCCAGACATTGTTATTGAAGTTATTGTTACTAGTGGCACCATTAACCGAAAAGAGTTATACAAACCCAAGAAAGTACCTGAAGTTTGTTTCTGGAAATCTAACCAGATAAAAATATTCCATTTAAATGCGGCTGGCGAATATGAACAAGTAAACCGTAGTAGTTTCTTCCCAAATTTAGACCCAGCTTTGTTGCTGCAATATATTGGATATCCTGACCAGTACGACGCTGTTGCGGAATTTGTGCAGGCTATCCGAAAATAGCATCTTGGGATATTAAATTGTCATCAATCAGCAACACCTGAAAAATAAGTTAACTTCCTTGTGGTTCTGATATGGAAACTTGCAAAAACTCTTGTACTAATCGCAAGTAAGTTGGTGTATCTTCCAACATCGGGAAATGGGCTGTGTTAGGAATCATCACAAATTCCACTTTGTCACTCAATGCAGCAGCTTGACGCCCCATCTCGGCTGGAATAATCTTGTCATACTCCCCCGCCACAAGTAGAGTCGGCACTGTCAGCTTGGCAAACTCTTGCGGCATCACTTCAGATTGAGCCTTACTGACTGAAGTAAAAATTGTCCCTAAAGCCGCATCGTAATCTGCTTCGAGAAAATCTTCCAAAAAAGCTTGCCGCTCAGAATGTGGTATAGAACTATGCAGAAATCTAGCCATAAACATCTGGTCAACAAATGGAATTTTGCTTAACCACTTGGGACGGAATTTTACTACATAGCCACCAAATTTATGAAAAGCACTAAAAGATTTTTCGTCGTACTCAAAAACACCGCTACAAGTTAAAATTCCTCGTTCCACTCGTTGGGGATAGCGGTTAAAAAATAAAGTAGCAACAGACGCGCCCATTGAATGAGCATTGATATAAACACGCTGAAGATGCAACCCATCTAACAAAGCTGCCAAATCATCAGCGTATTCCTCTAATTCATAGGTTAACTCTCTAATTGCCTGTGATTCTTCCTGGGGGGACTCAGATTCGGCAACAGTTTCACTTGCTTCGGCTATGGTTGGCTTGCCACCAGAACGGCCAAATCCCCGCATATCGTAGAGTAAACAATCAAATTGCTCCGATAAAGCATTCGCGGTATTTTGCCAATATCTAGCCGAACCAGCCCAACCGTGCATGAAAATCATCACTGGTTTTACCAAAGAACCAGATGGTTTTTTCACCCATTCGTAGTAATGCTCAACGCCACGAACATTAATATAAGGCATTAGTCATTTGTCCTTTGTCAGTTGTCATTAGTCATTTGTCCTTGGTACATAATTATTATTCCTTAGTTTTTGCCCAATGACTAATGACCAATGACTAATGACTATTAGGCTGATTCTGGTTTGGGTAGTGAAGATGGATGTATTATCAGTTCGGCAGTCGATCGCTTCTCGACCATTTCCCGTGTTACTGTACAACGTGTCACATCTTTACGGGATGGTAACTCATACATTACATCCAGCATCAGTTCTTCGACAATGCCCCGCAGCGCTCTAGCACCAGTTTTACGGCGGTAGGCTTCTTGAGCGATCGCTCGTAAAGCATCTGGTTTAAAATCTAACTGCACATTATCCATCTTCAGCAGTTTTTGGTACTGCTTGACTAAGGCGCTGCGTGGCTGAGTGAGAATCGCCATCAACGCTTCTTCATCTAGCGGATCTACTACTGCTACCATTGGCACGCGCCCAATAAATTCGGGAATCATGCCAAATTTTACTAGATCATCTGGTGCTAAATGGCGAAGAGTATCTGCTGCCCGTTTTTCTTTCGATTGGCCTTCTCCAGGTTGCACAAAGCCTATTGCTTTTTTGCCAACTCTCTGATCCACAACCTTTTCTAAGCCTACGAAAGCACCACCACAGACGAACAATATATTACTTGTATCAATCTGGATGCAGTCTTGATAGGGATGCTTACGCCCTCCTTGGGGTGGTACATTGGCGATCGTTCCCTCTAACATTTTCAGCAAGGCTTGCTGCACGCCTTCGCCAGAAACATCGCGGGTAATTGACGGGTTCTCACTCTTGCGAGCAATTTTGTCAATTTCATCAATGTAAATAATTCCTCGTTGCGCTTCCTCTATATCCAAATCTGCCACCTGCAACAGTCGCAGCAAGATATTTTCCACATCTTCTCCAACATACCCCGCTTCTGTCAGCGTCGTAGCATCAGCGACGGCAAAGGGTACATCCAGGATTTTTGCTAGGGTTTGCGCTAAGAGAGTTTTGCCGCAACCAGTCGGGCCAATTAACAAAATATTAGACTTTTGCAGTTCTACAGCATCATCCGCCCCACCTTTGCCACTGGCTTTAGACTGAATCACCGCCAACCGCTTATAGTGATTGTAAACGGCTACTGACAGGACTTTTTTGGCTTCGTCTTGACCAATAACGTGTTCGTCTAGATACTTTTTAATCTCTCTTGGCTTGGGTATTTGATTAAACGAAATACTAGAAGATTGAGTCCGCCGTTTTTGAGGTGGTTCTGCTCTTGGTGCCGGTTGTGCTGCCGCACCATTCGTATCGAGTAACTCCTCGTCTAGTATTTCATTACACAAGTCAACGCATTCATCGCAGATGTAGACTCCCGGCCCCGCGATTAATTTACGCACCTGCTCTTGAGACTTGCCGCAAAACGAACATTTTAAATGGGAGTCGTACTTAGACATACCAGCCTCTTATTTCAGAATGGTGACGTTTTCCCCTGCTGTGGGAAGATTTTGCCTGGAAATGACCTGATCAATCAAACCGTAGTTCTTGGCTTCTTCTGCCGACATGAAAAAGTCGCGCTCAGTATCTGCTTCAATTCTTTCTATGGGTTGACCAGTATGATGAGCCATTAACTCATTCAACTTAGCCTTAATGTAAAGAATTTCTCTGGCTTGAATTTCAATGTCAATGGCTTGACCTTGAGCGCCACCAAGTGGTTGGTGAATCATAATCCGGGAGTCGGGCAGAGACATTCGCTTACCGGCAGCCCCTGCTGTCAACAAAAATGCCCCCATGCTCGCGGCTAATCCAAAACAGATGGTAACAACATCAGGGCGAATTTGTTGTATTGTATCATAGATTGCCATCCCTGCGTAGACCGAGCCACCGGGAGAATTAACATACAGTTGGATGTCTTTTTCTGAGTCTTCAGCGTCTAGAAATAACAACTGAGCCACAATTGAGTTAGCTACAGTATCATCTATTGGCGTTCCCAAAAAGATAATCCGCTCTCGCAGCAGGCGGGAGTAGATGTCGAAAGCCCTTTCTCCCATGCCAGACTGTTCAACCACCATCGGCACGATGTTGCTAGGGCTGTTCAACTGGGAGTTAATGTTGATTCGACTTTGGTTGCTGATGGGGTTATTTCCCGACTGCGATACAAGCATACAAGCTTTCTTTGACGATAATTTAGGACAAATGTTTCAGCAGCAGATGCTGCCTTTTCAGCCAATGATATTTTTATAGGTACGTGTTAACCATTATGCCTCATATAATTTCCTCTCGTGTAACACAGTATCAAGCTCAGGCGATAACATGTGTCACAATTTGCTGAGAATTCATTAATTCTTTAATTATTCTCTCTTCATCCCTGACTGTTCAGGAGTTAAGAGTTATGGGGCATTGGGCATTGGACAATAATTATATAGTTCTTCTCCCTCTGCCTCCCCTGCTCCCTTCTCCCTAGTCTCTTTTAACTTACCCATTTCACCAGTACTTTAACTCAGAACTGGTGAACTCATGGCTGTGGGATTTTTAATTATCCTTCTGTGACTTCTGTTGAAGCTTCGCTGATTTCTTCCTCTGTCTGAGGTGCATCAGCATCAGCATCTGATTCTACGGCTTCCGTTTCCTCTATGGGATTCAACGAGCCTTCGGGTACAAGTTCAACTGAGGAGTGTTCTAAGAGCCAATCGATGGTTTTTTCGGTTAATAGTTCGTTTTCCACGATTGAGCGGAGTTTGTCTTCATCAACGTCTTGTTCCTCCGGGTACTGTTCCAAAAGTTCTGTGACTTTGGCTGCGATTTCTTCTGGTGTTACCTGAATAGATTCGCGTTTACCGACTTCGCGCAACGACAAGAAGCGTTTGATGCGTTCAATTGCCTCAGTACGCGATCGCTCCCGCAATTGAGGAATAATATCTTGAGTAAACAACTTTTTTACATCCAATCCCTGCTGAGACAGGCGCATTGCTGTTTGCGTTAGCATTGCATCCACTTCTTGCTCAATCATGGTTGCTGGTAAGTCAACTTCTACGTGCTTGAGCAGTTCCGTTAACAACGCTTCCTGTTTATTTGTTTTTGTTTTGTCATCCGCCTCTTTTTGATATCGCTCTACCAAAGAAGCGCGTAACTCCTCTAAGGTTTCAAAATCGCTGATTTCTTGGGCAAAATCGTCATTTACTTCTGGTAATTCCTTTTCCTTGAGTTCTTTAAGCGTCACTGTGAAAGTTGCCGCTTTTCCAGCTAAATCTTCGTTAGCATAAGGATCTGGGAACTGTGCTGCAATTTCTCTAGTTTCTTCGGGATTCATCCCCAATATTCCCGAAATAAAGCCTGGAATAAACTTATCTTCCTGCAACTCAACTTGAAAATCAGTTGCTTCGGCTCCGGGAATCGGTTCTAGTTCGGCTGTTTCGTCTTCGCCCTCAATGGCGAATGAACCTTTAAAATCGACTACGGCAATATCACCGATTTGGGCTGAACGTCCTTCAACAGGAATCAATGTCGCCAATTCTTGACGTTCCTTGTCGAGGCTAGCGTCCACTCGTTCTGGCTCGTACTTGACTTCTTCAGCTTTAGCTTGTAAATCAGTGTACTGAACTAGATTCACTTCTGGCTCTACATCGACAGCAGCCGAAATTATTAGAGGTTTTCCAGGTTCATAATTCTTAATTAAATCTTCAAAGGAGGAGCGCAATTGTGGCTGACCTATTGCTGGGATAGCTTCTTGTTTAACCGCTTGCTCAATGCCGTCTTGAATTAATTCTTCCAGCGCTGCTGCCTTGATACGAGTTGTACCCAGCCGTTGTAGCAATATTGGCCGAGGCACTTTGCCTTTACGAAACCCAGGAATATTGGCAGTACTCGCTAAGTTTTTAATGACCTGTTCGTAAGTTTGCTTGGTAATTTCCGGCGTAATCTCTATTTCCAGGCCAATTTGGCTGGCGGGAAGTTTTTCCTGGGTAACTTTCATGCTTCGTCTCTAGTTTTCTGGTATTTTATACTCCAAGTACACACAAGATGCAATAATTGTTTGCGTTTATAGCTTGATGTGTCTTAAGGGAATGGGATGCCAAAAGGCTTTATGACATCCAAGGTTGGATGTTTGTCTTGGGGCAAAGATCCAGTTTACTGCCAATCACCAAGGACTTGACATTTTAGCTTCATAACAATTTAGTTAATGGGGGCATGGGGCATCCCAACTCTTGGAGACGCACTCGCGTTCGGCTTCGCTCAGGGCAAGTGGGCATTGGGCATTGGTTATTAATTAATTCTTGTCCCTCCTCCCTTATCTCCCCCTGCTCCCCAGTCCCCACTCCCTCTGAAACTTAGGAATTAATTATCCAGTGGGCTAACGCCGTGATATCCTGGTTTTCAGCGACTGGTTAGTACTCCCAACTTAAAGTTATAGTATTGAGTCTAGCTACTTACTTAAGTTGTGGTACAAGACCCCATCTATCACCTAACCGTATAGCTCAGTTCTATGCTGTGGTGATTTATATCCACTTCGATCTTAGTATATTCATCATTTTGGTAAGCAACTTTGAAGCGAAGACGTTCGTTGCCTTGCAAGTATGATGCCTGTAAAACGCTTAAGTGCAGATATCTCCATTTTTCTGCTAAATGGCTGTTTGTTGTATAATAATATATAGTTTAAATCGATGGAAAAATTGGATAGCCATTGTTGGAGAGTGCAACATAACTTAAATTATTAAATAACCAAGAAAATAAATGTATAAATATTATTTAGAGATTGACAAAAATAGACTAAATTAGAGAGAAATATAAACCTAATTGAAAATGTATTTCCAGGCTGCGATCGCTAGATAAATATAAGTAAATTTTCAACTGTTCCAAATTGCAAAAAAACCTCTTAAAGGAGGAAGTGAGTTTGTCTAAATCATATCGTGTAGCTATTTTGGGGGCGACTGGTGCCGTTGGTACAGAGTTGCTGGAATTATTAGAAATCCGTAATTTTCCGATTGCTGAGTTAAAGCTATTGGCATCAGAGCGGAGTGTCGGGCGATCGCTGCGCTTTAAAGGAGAAAATATCCCAATAGAGGCAGTGAGCGATCGCGCCTTTGAAAATGTGGATATAGTACTAGCTAGTGCGGGTGGTTCCACATCCAAAGCTTGGGCAGCAATTGCTGTTGAAAAAGGCGCAGTGGTAATTGACAACTCCAGTGCCTTTCGGATGAACCCGGAAGTTCCCTTAGTAGTGCCAGAGGTGAATCCACAAGCCGCAGCTAATCACCAAGGCATTATTGCCAACCCCAATTGCACGACAATTTTAATGACTGTAGCAGTCTGGCCATTGCATAAAATTAAACCAGTGCAACGCATCGTAGTTGCAACCTACCAATCTGCTAGTGGTGCTGGTGCTAGAGCAATGGCAGAAGTTAAAAGGCAAACAAGCGCTATACTACAAGGACAGCCGCCAGTAGCTGAGGTATTGCCTTACCCACTGGCATTTAATTTATTCCCGCATAACTCACCATTAAACGATTTGGGTTATTGTGAGGAAGAAATGAAAATGGTCAACGAAACCCGAAAAATATTTGGTACGCAGCAAATCAGAATCACTGCAACCTGTATACGGGTTCCCGTACTTCGAGCACACTCAGAAGCCATTAATTTAGAATTTGAGACTCCCTTTAGTGCAGAGGAAGCCAGAGAAATTTTAAATTCCTCCCCTGGAGTGAAATTGGTAGAAGATTGGAAAAGTAACTATTTTCCGATGCCAATTGAAGCAACTGGTAAAGACGAAGTTTTAGTGGGAAGGATTCGTCAAGATATTTCTCATCCCTGTGGCTTGGAATTATGGTTGTGTGGTGACCAAATCCGCAAAGGCGCAGCATTAAATGCAATACAAATTGCCGAATTGCTGGTAGAAAAAAATCTACTAAAACCGGCGAAAGCTTACGTTTCCAGCGAGCCATTAGTAAAGATAAACAACTAATGGAAAAGAGCAAATGTGCAAATTACTGTTGAAAGAAATTTGCAGATAGGTTATTACAAGAGAAAACCACCAAGATACAAAAACATGGGTAATCAGGAGTGAAAAAAGGGTGGGAGATTTTGGCAATGTTTTAACCGCTATGATTACGCCGTTTAAAGCAGACGGTAGTGTAGATTATGATGTAGCGGCAGAACTGGCAGCACATCTAGCTAACAACGGAACAGATACATTGGTGGTGTGCGGCACAACCGGAGAATCCCCTACCCTAAGTTGGGATGAGGAATACCAGTTGTTTGTTGAGGTATTGCAGTCGGTGGCAGGAAAAGCCAAGGTGATTGCAGGTTGTGGTTCAAATTCCACCAAAGAAGCGATCGCAGCCACCCAAAAAGCGTCTAAAATAGGAGTACATGGTTCCTTACAAGTTGTTCCTTATTACAACAAACCGCCACAAGCGGGATTGGAAGCGCACTTTCAGGCCATAGCACAAGCCTGTCCCGACTTACCGTTGTTGTTATACAATGTCCCCGGTCGTACCGGACAAAACCTTCAGCCAGAAACAGTTGCCCGGTTAGCTGAGGTTAGCAATATTGTCGGAATTAAAGAATCCACTGGTAGTATAGATCAGGCAAGCGAAATTCGTCGCTTGACACCAAAAGAATTCCACATCTACTCTGGTGATGATTACATGACTTTGCCCTTGTTAGCGATCGGGGCAAAGGGCGTGGTAAGTGTGGCTTCTCATCTGGTAGGAAACCAACTACAGCAGATGATCCAAGCTTTTAATGCCGGGAAAATTGAGGTAGCAAGCGAGATTCATCTGCAACTCTTCCCGTTGTTTAAAGCTTTATTTCTCACTTCAAATCCCATTCCGGTGAAAAAAGCACTGAAACTTCAAGGTTGGGAGGTTGGTTCAACTCGTCCACCCTTATGTGAAGCCGATTTAGAAGTAACTCAAAAGTTAGAAGCGGTTCTGAAAGAACTTAGTTTAATCTAGCCATCACTCGGTTAAACGCTGTTAATCTGCTGGTTTCTAAAGATAGATATAAACAATGTTCATAAGTTGAAATTTAAAAATCTGTGCTAGGACTGATAGACATACTATAAATTCTTCAGTGTACAGTCGATTTTATTGAATAAAAAATTGAAATCTTCAATTAAAACTTGATTGCTTTGGGACTGAATTAAGAGACAAATGATGTTGTCTTAAATACAAGTTCGTTAACTATCAACTAAATTAACCACAAGTAACAATCTAAGGAGAAAATGGCTAAAAACGAAGCTAATAATTCCGCCTTGAAAATTATTCCTTTGGGCGGTTTGCACGAGATTGGGAAAAATACCTGTCTTTTTGAGTATGACGATGAAATTATTCTGTTAGATGCAGGATTGGCTTTTCCCACAGAGGCGATGCATGGAGTAAATATTGTTCTGCCAGATACGACCTATCTGAGAGAAAATCGCCACAAAATTAAAGGGATGATCGTTACTCACGGTCATGAAGACCATATTGGCGGGATTGCTTTCCATCTCAAGCAATTTGATATCCCGGTGATTTATGGGCCAAGACTAGCAATGGCAATGCTAGAGGGTAAATTAGAAGAAGCAGGAGTGCGCGATCGCACAGAAATCAGAACAGTTCTACCACGCGACGTGGTGCGGATTGGCAAAAACTTTTTAGTAGAATATATCCGCAACACCCACTCCATTGCTGATAGTTTTACAGTTGCCATTCAGACTCCCCTTGGTGTAGTCATTCACACAGGGGATTTTAAAATTGATCACACCCCAGTGGATGGTGAAAAGTTTGATTTGCAACGGTTAGCAGAACATGGAGAAAAAGGCGTTCTTTGCCTCCTAAGTGATTCTACTAACGCTGAGATACCAGGGTTTACACCTTCGGAACGTTCAGTTTATCCCAATCTAGAGAGAGTATTTAGTCAAGCCACTGGGCGATTATTTGTCACTACCTTTGCTTCTAGCGTGCATCGCATCAACATGATATTGGATATCGCCAAGAAGCAAAACCGTGTAGTGACGATTGTCGGGCGTTCCATGCTGAACTTGATTGCTCATGCCCGCAATTTAGGTTACATCAAGTGTGAAGATAATCTGCTGCAACCATTGCACGCAGTCCGCAATCTACCTGATGATAAAGTACTGATTTTAACTACAGGTTCTCAGGGTGAAACGATGGCAGCAATGACCCGCATTGCCAACAAAGAACATCCTCACATCAAAATCCGTGAAGGAGATACAGTAGTATTCTCTGCTAACCCAATTCCCGGAAATACGATCGCAGTAGTCAAC
This sequence comes from Nostoc sp., assembly GCF_036916975.1. Lineage (GTDB taxonomy): Bacteria > Cyanobacteriota > Cyanobacteriia > Cyanobacteriales > Nostocaceae > Nostoc. Next base: position 44,905 of record NZ_JBALFF010000077.1, on the reverse strand, counting down.
ACCATTGATAAATTAATGATTCAAGGTGCGAAAGTGGTCTATGGTCGGGATAAAGGGATTCACGTCTCCGGTCACGGCTGTCAGGAAGAACAAAAACTGATGATTGCCTTAACTCGACCCAAATTCTTTGTGCCATTTCACGGCGAACATCGGATGCTAGTGAAGCACGCAGAAACGGCTCAGAGTATGGGCATTCCCGCAGAAAACATGATCATTATTCAGAATGGTGATATTGTCGAACTGACTGACGATGCGATTCGCGTCGCTGGTAAAGTGCCATCTGGCATCGAATTGGTGGATACTACTAGTTCGGGTATGGTAAGTGCCAAAGTGCTGCAAGAACGGCAACGCATGGCTTCAGAAGGCATTATTACGATCGCAGCTGCCATTGATTGGAATGGTAAACTATTGGCAAAACCAGAAACTCACCTGCGGGGTGTAGTTACAAGTGTAGAGCGATCGCTCCTACAAACCTGGGTAAAACAACGGATTGAAGAAATCCTCACTGTGCGCTGGACAGAATTTGCTCCTAGCGAAGGTCAAGCAGCAGATATAGACTGGGGTGGATTGCAAGGAACTTTAGAACGAGAATTGCAACGTTCCATCCGTCGAGAATTGCAATGTCAGCCATCTGTGACTTTGTTGATGCAAATTCCTGATGAGCCACCCGTGAAAGTTGCCGATGGCAGAAGACGCCGGACTCGGACTGCTGCTCAAGTGGCATCGTAGAAAATAAGCTCACGCAGAGGCGCAGAGACGCAGAGTTTTTCTGAGGGTCTTTGCGCTTTTGTGTGAGATTGAGAGAAAGCATTTTACTTGTAAACCAAGCCGATTGCTAATGTTTGAACGATATGGAGACGTAGGGCATACTATATTTCATGGTGATGCTCTCAATATTTTATCCAATCAGATTGCTTCTGGATCTGTAGATATTGTTTTCATTGATCCTCCTTATAACATAGGGAAAAAATTTTCAAATTTTCATGACAAATGGGAATCGGATGAGGAATATGTAAACTGGGCATATAAGTTGCTTGATGAGTGCATTCGAATATTAAAGCCGAATGGAACTCTATATGTTATGACAAGTACCCAAGCAATGCCATCTTTTGACCTTTACTTAAGAAAAAAAATGGTAATTCTTAGCCGAATTGTTTGGCATTATGATAGTTCTGGAGTTCAAGCGACAAAATACTTCGGCTCAATGTATGAGCCAATACTCCATTGTGTAAAAGACAAAAGTAGTTACATTTTTAACTCAAATGAGATCAAAATAGAAGCAAAAACAGGCGCACAGAGGAAATTAATTGATTATAGGAAATCCGTACCAAGTTTATATAATACAGAGAAAGTCCCTGGTAATGTATGGTATTTCCCCCGTGTAAGATTTCAAATGAAAGAATATGAAAATCATCCATCCCAAAAACCTGAATCATTGTTAGAAAGAATTATTCTTGCAAGTAGTAATGAAGGTAGCCTTTTACTTGATCCATTCGCTGGTACTTTTACATCTGCTGCTGTAGCAAAACGATTAAGGCGAAATTCTATCAGCATAGAGTCTCAAGAAGAATACATCAAAATAGGTCTTAGACGAGTTCTAGGATGGCAAGAATATAAAGGAGAAAAACTGTTATGTCCGCAAAAGAAAAATACCCAAATAAATAGAACTGGGCAAAACCCTGATATTATACAACGCAATCTTTTCAATGTAGACAGTACAGCATGAATTTATAACAATCGTCATAAGAGATGTAAAAACCAATAGATACTCGATTAGCGAAAATCTTATAAAAGTTACTATTGAGAATGCTTAATTAAATATTGCTGAGGCAGTTAAAGAGATTATTGATACTTATTTATTTTGTTGGTTTTTTGTTATCAAGCCACACATCCTCAATGAACCCATAAGTACACTAAAAGTAGAGTACACACCGTTAGTGGCGCTCCAAACCTTAGATGTTCCCAAAAAGTTAGCTTGTAACCTAAATCAGTAGCAGCTTCTACAACTATCAAGTTGGCGACTGAACCAAACAAAGTCAAATTACCAGCCAAAGTTGATCCGGCTGCCAATAATAGCCAATACTTAGTGTCACCTGAAGGAACTAGGGGATGCAATAAGAGTACAGCCGGAACATTAGAAATTAAATTAGATAAAACAACAGTTACACCCAAAAAACTCGCAGCAGAGTTGATTGCATGGGTAAATGGCTGGAGTAAATTCAACTTTTGTGTGACTCGCGTCAAAATAAACAATCCAGAAAACATTACCAGCAGATTCCAATCAACCTTTTGCAAAATGCGTTGCGGTTTAATGCGGCGAGTGATTAGCAACAAGCTAGCAGCAACTAAAGCAGACTCCCCTAACGGTAAACCGATAGTAAATGCAATTAGTAACCCAATTGTGATAACTAATGTTTTTTTAAATAAGGGTTTAAAAATACGTTGATTGTCAACTGTTACTTCTTGGCAAGGTTTGACTGAGCGCACATCTGGGTAAAGTAGCCACAGTAATATTACTTGAATTATTAAGCCGACAAGGGCAACTGGAGCTAATACACGTAGAAAATCTAGATAGGAGATACCTGAAAAGGAGCCAATCAGGATATTTTGGGGATTACCGCTCAAAGTTGCTACCGAGCCTATATTAGTTGCACCTGCGATCGCTAGTAAATAAGGAATCGGATTTAACCCCAAAGCTTGAGTCAGGCTCAAAGTTAAGGGTGTGAAAATCAACGCTATAGTGTCATTGAGAAAAAAGGCGGAGAGAATACCACTACCAAAAGTTAAAGCAATCAACAAACCTACAGGGCTGCGAGTGATACTCAATATCACCGAGAGCCATCGCCTAAAAAACCCTGCATAGGATAGGTTGGCATTAACTACCATCATGCTCAAGAGAAATACGATGGTATTGGCATCAATAGCCTGCCATGCTTCCTGTAAATTCAGAACACCTAAAGCAATTAAAAAGGCAGAACCAACCAAAGCAATAGTAGCGCGGTTCATGCGTAAACCAGGAATGTAGCCCAATGCTAACCCCAAATAAGTTAGCCCTAAGACGCTATAGATTGCAAATTGGAGAAGCATCACTTTCTTTACCCAGACTTTGCTACGACCGATGTTTCATGGGGAGCCGCTCTGCATCTTAATGATGAAAGCCTAACCTACCAGGCTTTAAACCGCAGCAACGTCTACAGACTTCTCTCTATTTCTACGATATTTAGCCAGCAATAAAAAGGATGCTCTTAGCTGGAGAAGTGGCAATACGGGGGTGAAAGATGCTTGCTAGGATATTACTGATATTTTTACTGAGCAAAAATGCTCTCAAAAATATCTGATATTAAGTTCTGTAAATGTTACACTAAAACCTATCTAATGATGGATGTCTTTATTAAAATTTAAACTACATCAAGTTATGAACAAGATCGTAATATTACACTACCGATCCCCAGAAAATTGCGATTAACTTGACGTAGTAATCAAATAGGTTCTGACTTAAGTCGCTAATCAGGTATTACATTATATCGCGGTCAGAACGAGATTATTCCGGGAAACTTCGTTGCCACATTGTATATATTCATCAAAAAGATGAATAGCCTCAATAACACAGAGGATTAACCATGAAGGTATTCAACAATACCACAAAAAAGATTTTTCTGGCAAGCTGGGTATCAATTAATCAAGCAGATACTAGTGACCATCAAGTAACCCAGCTAAACCCTTCTATTTCCAAGCCTGACTGGGATATTCTCCAACCTTTACGACAGCGTTTAGAAAACATTCAAATCAGCGATCGCCAACTAGCTCACCGCTTGTGCAAACTGATTCCATCTCAGTGTCCCTTTGAGCGAGATGTCAAATTATTTGGGAAAACCTTGTTTCACATTCCGCCCATGTGCAAGCTCAACCCCTTATATGAAGAAGTTGTTGGTTTACGTTTCCGAGCAATGTGCTATCTAGCCGATGAATGCGGCGAAGATGTATCGCAGTACTGCTGAGGGAAAAGTTAGGAGTGAGGAGTGATGAGTGAAGAATTAAAACTCCAAACTCCAAACTCCAAACTCCAAACTCCAAACTCCAAACTCCAAACTCCAAACTCCAAACTCCTAACTCCTAACTCCTAACTATTTATTAGCTATTTATTAGCTATTTTTTTTGCCATTTTTGAATGGCATCCTGAGCATCTTCGTAAGCGCCTGTCTCCTCTGGTACTAAAGCAGCAGTCGCAATTGCAGCATTAAGTTCTCCTTCGGTGGCGCGACGCTTGGCCAGGTCTAATATTTTCTCACTCCATTTATTGATCGATTTTTGGGCAGTATCGAAGCCTGGTTGATCCGGTGGTACTTTTTTGGCAACTTCGATCGCCCGATTGTAGGTAGATGCCTGTCCAGACTTAATTAAGGCATTAGCTGCATCTAAAAGAGTTTTGTTACTTACATACTGTTTGCCCTCTAACCGCCACAGGTTAATTGTTGCTTGTGCTTTGGCATAAGGAGCTTCATCTTTGGTGATTAATCGTGCGGCTGCAATAGCGCTAGCATACTGTCTTTGTTTAGCACGTCCCTCTGCTAAATCTAAAATCATTTGGCTCCAAATCTTAATATTCTCCTGAGCTTGTTCGTAGAGTGGTTCACCAGGTTGAATTTTTCGGGCTGTTGCGATCGCCATGCCCAAATCGCTAGCCTGAGTTTGTCTGAGCGACATTTTCGCCAGGTCTAATACTGCTTGATTGCGATTTTTTGACTCGGAACTAGAAGTTATTTGGGCGCTAGATTGGTTTTTAAATCTAACTGGTGGAGTGCCATCGCTTGGTAAATTCTCGATAACCTGGCGATCGCTCGCCGCACCATTGGGCGATGTGCTTGATATTTGCTTAATTTTAAAAGTTTCTTGATTACGGAGAAAAACTACAGCGATTAAACCTGCTACTAGCAGGCTGCCTCCGCCCCATAAAATAAACTGTTTCCAAAAAGGAATGCTTGGCTGATTGGATGGCAATCGAGAGACGTAACCTTTAGAGGAATTGGGAATAAATCTTCCCTTGGGATTCACTCCTAAAGAAGTTTCCGCCATTGGCTGGGAAACTAAGCCAGTACCTGACTCCTTGACTTGTTGACCTTGAGATTTTTCGACCTTGGGAGCCTTCACCTGTTGGGAGGAGTTCACATTAGGTTCTCCCCATCTGCCCCGTTCTGCTGAAGTTTTAGAATCGTCAAGGGGAGGAGCCGCACGGGCAACAGCAAAGGATTCTTCGGGATAAATCATCGGTTCTGATTGCAAGTCACTTTCCATTGCCAATTTTGGCAAAATTACCTGCGCCCTTGATGGGATTATAGTGGCAGGGTTTTGGACAGGACGCCAGTGGTGGTGACATAATTTTGGCACGATCAGGCTTAGGTAGCTTTCTAAATCTGCCAAATTGCTACCGTTACCAGAACGTAAAGCTTCTAACAAAGCTGCTGTAAAGAATCCGTGACCTAATTCGCTACTTTCATGGGAAAATTGCTCTGGTTGACAAGAAAGAATTGTTGCCAGTTGTAGTTCTTGAGCTAATTCTATTGTTTCTTCACCAACCGGAGCATCCGCTTGAGTGCCAAAAGCGCGGTTGATATCGAGTAGTAACAATACATTTAGTTCAGCAAGTTGCAGACTTTGCATTAGCGATCGCAATTCTATGCCAGTCTCTTGCACTTCGGGGTTACCTTCTGCTGGCATTAAGTAATCTTTGCCCTTGTAGTTGACCCCATAACCGCTAAAAAATAACCACAGATAATCTTCTGGTTGCCAACTTGTCGCTGCCAAATCCTCAAGCAGCAGCAAAATATTCTCTTTAGTGGGATAAGTTGATCTATCCCCAATCGGCGGCGAGGTATCCGTCATTAAAAGACAGTGTTTGGGGAGAAAACCTGCCTCTGTCACCAAAAAATCCTCTAGTGCCTCAGCATCTTCTTGAGCACAACTTAAAGGTTGAAATAACTGATATTGATTGATGCCAATCGCGATCGCCCAGTAATTTGCCATCCCGCTCTGTGTCAGTTATTGTTTGCTTGTCTTAAAATTGCGGTTGGCTTTGTCAAAAAAACAAAGCTAACCTATGTTTTATAGTCTAGGTGATTCTGATCGAATCTTCAGTTAAAATGTAATTTTTATTACGTTTATAGACCGGAAAATACCTTTTACCTAAATTCAATAAAAGATTATCAATAAGGAGATAGAAGGTTATGAGCAAGATTTCTGCTCACCTACCATCATCGATCACTCCCTTTTCAGTTATTAGCCAAATTGCCAGAAGAATCCGGATAATTCCTTTAGTAGTTTTGCTCATATCTACTGTTCCTGCGTGGTTTTTGACGGAAGCGATCGCACCTCAGGCTGTGCGGGCTTACACCGCTAGAGTTGATCTAGCTATTGACCGCTTGCCAGATGAAAACTATGAAACCGTTCTCAGAAGGGCGGAAGCAGCCGCGAGAGCATCTGCTCAACGGAGTTTTGACCAAGATATCTTGGTGACAGATGTTTCAATAATTGTGTCCGTACAAAATCAGGGAGCGATCGCACCAGTTCTGGCATTAGATGTCAGCCGTCCCCAATGGCGATCGCGTCCCGATGCTCAAAATTGGGCGACTTACTTTAAAACTGCGCGATCTCTACTTTTCTTAGAAAATAGCCAGAACTTACCCAAAAAATAGCCGAAACCTTTATATTTCAGTAGGGGCAATTCATTAATTGGGTTTACTGTTGCCCTTGGCGTCAGTGGATGGACTAGAATAGTAAGGTTGTCAAGAATTGCGATATCTGCTGACATGGCTGTTCCTAAGAAGAAAACTTCAAAATCAAAACGAGATAAACGTCGAGCTACCTGGAGGCACAAAGCCGTCGTCGAAGCTCAGAAAGCCCTGTCTCTGGGCAAATCAATTTTGACTGGACGTTCTACATTTGTATATCCAGCTGCTGAAGAAGAGGAAGAAGAATCTTAACAATTCAAAATTCAAAATGAAAGACATTTTCAGACGGGGGTTTAAACCCCGACTGAAACTCACAAGCTCATTTAGATCGAAAAAATTGGTAGTGAGTAATTGCGACTATCCATTAGCTATTACCTATCATTCACGAGTAACGATCAAGTAATCAGATAAATAGTAAAACATCTGGTGCTGTTGGCAACTCAGCAAAAAAGCTTGTATACATCTTGAGAAAACTTATTTTTCTCTAACTATGCTAGGAAAATATTTTCAGAAACCAGGGAAAGAAGAGAGCGATCGCGTCCCTCCTGGTCAACACTTAGCTAAAGGTTTCCCCGTATTAACTTACGGTGCAACTCCCCAAGTCATCATTGAAGAATGGGAGTTTCGAGTTTGGGGTTTGGCAAAACCTGCTACCTTTAGTTGGTCAGACTTTATGGCGCTACCTCGACACGAATTCACAGCAGACTTTCACTGTGTAACGCGCTGGTCTAAACTGGATGTCAAATGGACTGGCATTAAAGTAACAGATTTCATGGGTCTGATTGAGCTAGACCCTAAAGTAGCCCATATTATGGAACACTGCTATGGCGGCTACACTACCAATATTTCTATAGAAGATTTTATGCGCGAAGAAAACTTCTTTGCTTTTAAAGTCTTTGGTGAAGACCTTCCATCTGAACATGGTGGCCCGATGCGGCTAGTTGTTCCCCATCTCTACGCTTGGAAAAGTGCTAAGTGGATTAATGGTTTAGAATTTTTAGCTGATGAAGAACTTGGTTTTTGGGAGCGTAATGGCTACCATCGCCGTGGTGAACCTTGGGCTGAGGAGCGTTATAGTAATGCTTTTGGGTTTTAGGAGTTAGGAGTTAGGAGTTAGGAGTTAGGAGTTAGGAGTTAGGAGTTAGGAGTTAGGAGTTAGGAGTTAGGAGTTTGGAGTTTGGAGTTAGGGACTTCCAAATAAAAAAATGTTCCAAAACTGACGCAAAAACTCTCTCTATTTCTTCTCTCTGCGTTCTCTGCGCGGCAGTCGCTCATGGGGGAAACCCCCAAGACCGCGCTGCCTTGTCTCTGTGGTTCGTTTCTTGGAATAATTTATTTCTTGGAAGTCCCTTAGGAGTTAAAAATTCATAATTCATAACTTATAACTCATAACTCCTAACTTTTACTTTCAACCTAGAAGTTTCTTGATTAGAGGCAATTTGCCCTGGTATGGAGCGTATCGCCATTTTAAATCGAGCCAGAAGGAGTTTTGCAATACACTTTTGTTATGGGAAAAGGTGTCAAAACTAGCTTTACCGTGATAGTTGCCAATACCGCTATCTCCCACGCCACCAAATGGTAAAGAAGAGACACCAACTTGCATCACTGTGTCGTTAATACAAACTCCGCCAGAGGAAGTTTCCTGCAAAACTCGATTTTGTAGGTTTTTGTTTTGAGAAAATAAGTATAACGCTAAGGGTTTAGGTCTAGAGTTAATCAAGGCGATCGCTTCTGCAATGTCAGTATATTCAATGATGGGTAGAATCGGGCCAAAAATTTCTTCCTGCATTACAGAATCTTCTAAGGAGACATTATCAACCACCGTGGGGGCGATATAACGCTCTGAAGGTTGATTTTCCCCACCGATGATAACTTTACCATCTTTGAGAAAGTTAACCAACCTATCAAAGTGTTTTTGACTGATAATTCTGGCATAATCAGGACTGTTTACAGGATTATCGCCATAAAATTCTTTTACGCATTTTCCCAGCCCATCTATTAAATCTTTTTTGATTTTTTTATTAACTAAAAGATAGTCAGGGGCGATACAAGTTTGTCCAGCATTAATAAATTTGCCCCAAGTAATTCGTCTGATAGTCTGTTCAAGATTAATGTCACTATCTACGATACAAGGACTTTTGCCACCCAATTCTAAAGTAACTGGTGTGAGATATTTTGCTGCTGCTGCCATAATAATTTTGCCGACAGATGTACCACCAGTAAAAAAGATATGGTCAAACTTTTCTGCCAATAGTTTTTGACTTGCTTCCACGCCTCCTTCAACTACTGCAATATAAGCAGGGTCAAAATGTTTGGCAATCATCTTAGCAATGACATCAGAGGTATGAGAAGCAATTTCTGAAGGTTTGATAATTGCACAATTCCCGGCTGCGATCGCACCTACTAACGGTGAGATAATTAACTGAAATGGATAGTTCCAAGGCCCAATAATTAAGACAACTCCCAACGGTTCTGGATAAATTCTCGCCGAGTAGGAAAAAAAATCTAACGAAACTGCTGCTTTTTTTGGCTTAGTCCAGTTTTGAAGATGTTTTATAGCGTAATCAATTTCCTTAATTACGCCGATTTCTGTAAGATAAGTCTCCAGTTCTGGTTTATGTAAATCTGCTTGTAATGCCTCTACTATTGACTGTTCATGCTCAATAATTGCTTGCTTGAGATTTTTCAGCTGCTCAATGCGAAAAGTGACATCTTTACTTTTGCCACTATTAAAAAAATTACGCTGATTTTGGATAATATTGCCAACGTTAGATAATTCAGTGGTAATCATTGTTTTGTACCCTAAAAAACTATTGATTTAATCTTAGCGTTGCTATGTGAGTATATTTGATTCGTTATTTTTTAGTATTTGACTTTCTCGCTAAAACATTTATTTTAACATTTGGCTAGAGAGTCATTAAGTTATAAATTATGAATTAAAAGGGTAAACTATTGGATAATTCATAATTTATAATGGCTAATTTTCTGATTTTTTAGTAGGTAGAAGGACAATAAATACACTACCTTTGCCCAACTCAGAATTTAGCAAAATAATGCCTTGATGCGCCTCGACAATCCGGCGAGCAAGGTAGAGTCCTAAGCCACTACCAGAACTCTTGTGGCTACCTTGGCGAAATCGTTCAAATATGGTGGCTTGTTCTTCAGGGAGAATACCTGGGCCTGTATCCGCTATTTCAATTCTAATGTAGTCAACAGAATTGGATATCTCAGAGAACTGAGATTGACTACTTTTATCAAACTCGCGTTGAGAAGTAAAATGAATAGTCACAGACCCAGAATTAGTAAATTTAATCGCATTGCCTATAAGATTGGTGAATAGACGATGCAATTCTAAACGATCGCCCAGTACTGTTTTTGTGCTTGACTCCTCAGTAAAGTCTAAATTTAGGGACAGGGCTTTGTCTTGAGCTAGAGGTGCTAATTCTCCAGTCATCTCCTCTAGCAATTGGCCCAGATTAACTGGTTGAAATGCCAAAGTTTTGCGACCTGCTTCAAAGCGATAAACTTCTAATAAGGTATTGACCATAGAAAGCAGGTTGATGTTGCTACGCGCCATGATGGCGATTACTTCCTGCATTTGCGCTGATAATGTTCCCAACGCTCCTTGCTGAAATAGCATTAACATGCGATCGGCGGCTACCAAGGGAGTGCGTAAATCGTGGGTGAGGCGGGAGACAAAATCTTCTCGCTGACGGGCAATTTCATCACGTTCATCCATACTATGCTTCAAACGTAGGAGCGATCGCACTCTTGCCAGCAATTCATCTACTGTTACAGGTTTACGGATAAAATCATCAGCACCCAAGTCTAATCCGTGGGCAACATTGGGCGTATCGTGGGCAGTTATCAGCAATATGGGGATATATTGTGGCAATTTCATATCACCGCGAATGTGCTTGGTGACTTCGTACCCATCCATATCTGGCATCATTAAATCCAGCAGAACCAAGTCACAAGGAGAAGCTTTCAATTCTTGCAAGGCGGAAATCCCATTTTCTGCGGTGCTAATGGTGTAACCTTGTTCCTCTAAAATAGTTTTGATCAAAAACACGTTATCAGGAGAGTCATCAACAACCAGAATTTTGTCAGAGCCAGAAGATTGTGAAGTCATTATAGATGCATATAGTTTTCTTAGATATTAACGTTAGATATACTTTCTCTAAAAGGTTGTTTGAAAAATCTAATTTATTACTCGCTGGGTGACTAAGTAGGTAGGCAAGATAAAACCAAACTATGTAACGAAAAGTAAAATCTCTGTATTTGGCTCGTAGTTGCGCTTTAGCGCATCTTTATCCGGATGCGCTAAAGCGCAACTACGAACCAGTGATGATTATTTGCGCCCACTTACTTAGAAGTGTTGGGAATTAGTTAGAGCTTGTACTGTGGCGATCGCTACCCCAGAAGGTTACATCCAAGGCACGGACTTTTTTATCTAGCCTCAAAACAAGCGATCGCTCCAATTACACAATTTGCACTGACTGAGTGTTAATTTCTGTTAAATTAGCCAATCTTACATCATTTGTAAATAACATTGCATTTAAATATTTTGCAGTTGCTACAATTATTGCGTCAGGAAGCCTAAGTCTATATTGTTTGCGAAATGCAATTGTTAAATTCTTAATATTATTATCAATACCAACAACCGTAATTTTATTTAAAAAATCAATAATTTGTGTTTCTTCTTCTAGACTTATACTCGGATAAGAGAGCAATTCAATTTCAGTAATCACTGAAATAAAATATTGTCCTGATGGTAGTGGGTTTACCAAACGACCACCCAAAAAATACAAGACTATATTTGTATCTAACAAAAATAAAGGTTGTGTCAACACTACTCATCCCTAGTTTGCTGCTGATATTCCAAAGGGTCTTGAGTTAGTTGAATTACACCTGCGTACTGGTTTAAATTAAAGTCTTGTTTTTGTTGTGATTGATGAACTTCTAATATCTTCTCAATTTGCTGCCAGTCCTGATAATCAATCAACACTGCTACTGGATGCATGGCTTCATCAGTCACAATTTTTTTCTTAAAAGGTAGCATAATTTTCTATATCAGATACAAAGTTTTACTATTTGATTGTAACTCCAAGACAGAAAATCAATGAGGGCAACTTTACTCTCATCTTTAAGAGAAATATCTGACAAAAAGCCGCTCGATATCTACGCTCATTCTCCAGAGGTGAGATTATCTAAAACTTGCTGAAATTCTGCTGTGGAAGGAATTGCGATCGCACTTTTATGAAGCATTTTGAGTACAGATGGTTCTTCTATCCTATTGATAACTTCGACAATGGAGCTTGGCACTTCTCCAAATCGCGTTTCTAGGACTGTAATAATGCTTTCTCTCGCATTTTCGACAATTCCTTCTTCTTTTGCTAGCCTTTCAATACTAGTTACGTACCGCATTCTATCTGCCTCCTCGTAACTTCTTACTTCCGTTTTAAAACTAAGTGCCAACTCTTTTGGCAAAACCATTATCCAGTCGATAAACCGAAATAGTTCCCGAATATCTTCCCGGCTATATCCCCGTTCATACAGCCGTCTGACTAGGCTTAGTTTCCACTGTAGCCGATTTTGTGGGTTTCGTTGCGTTGCCTTGGTCTTGAGATGCGCCATCACAATTACACCAAAGGGGTTGGTTGTTTGCTCTAAGGTTTCCCACCCTTGCTCATAGTCCAACAGTTTCGCCACAGGAAACTCTAAACTGACGCGACATCCGCCCAGCTGATAGCTGTAGCTCTTAGGTCGCCAATTCACTTGTTCATCTGCTAAAACTGCTAAACTAATGACTCGCTTTTTATGGCGGTCAAACAAGCGGTAATTATATGTGTACATCCGTTCGGCAAATTGGCTGTCATATTGCCCTTGAACTTCCACATGAACCAATACCCAAGCTTCTTCTCCATCCAGTAGCCAAACTTTTGCAACTTTATCGACCAAACGCCGCCCAATTTCTGCATCCGGTTCTAGCTGTTGCAGTTCTGTGTCCAGAAATTCATAAGGTCGCGTCCAGTCGATTTCGGCATAAGCTTGGGTGAAAAAGAATTCCAAAAAGCGGGGAAAATATAGCTCAATAACTTCTTTCCAAGGACTATCATAATCAGTAAGTTGCTCAGTCATAAATTAAAACAAAAAGTACCTCTGTGCCATTGGTAAAACTGTTGCAGGTTCACAAATCAGCAACTCACCATCAGCCCTGACTTGGTATGTTTCTGGATCTACTTCAATGTGGGGTAATGCATCATTCAGCTTCATATCCCCCTTACTCAATTGGCGTGTTCCAGAAACTGCAACTGCTGCTTTTTGTAAACCTAGCTGGCTAGGAATTTCATTCTCTAAAGCTGCTTGCGAAACAAAAGTTAATGATGTAGCATGACGCGCCCCGGCAAAACTACCAAACATCGATCGCATATACACTGGTTGCGGTGTGGGAATACTGGCGTTAGCATCGCCCATTTGCGCCCATGCAATCATTCCGCCTTTAATGACTATCTCTGGTTTCACGCCGAAAAATGCCGATCGCCACAAACATAAATCTGCTAATTTCCCCTCTTCCACCGAACCGACATAATCAGCAATTCCGTGAGCGATCGCTGGGTTAATAGTATACTTAGCAACATATCTTTTTGCCCTAAAATTGTCTGCTTTTTGCTCAGTTCCTTGTGGATTAAGACTTCCCCGTTGTACCTTCATTTTGTGAGATGTCTGCCAGGTGCGGATTATCACTTCGCCTACCCTTCCCATTGCCTGAGAATCGGAAGAAATCATACTAAATGCGCCTAAGTCGTGCAAAATGTCCTCGGCGGCAATGGTTTCTCGGCGGATGCGAGATTCGGCAAAAGCGACATCTTCAGCGATCGCAGGGTCGAGGTGATGGCATACCATCAACATATCCAGGTGTTCGTCTAAGGTATTGACGGTGTAAGGACGTGTGGGGTTGGTGGAAGATGGTAGAACATTAGCTTGGCTGCAAACTTTGATAATATCTGGTGCGTGTCCACCCCCTGCGCCTTCGGTGTGGTAGGTGTGGATGGTACGATTCTTGAAAGCGGCGATCGTATCTTCGACAAATCCGGCTTCATTCAGAGTATCAGTATGAATCGCTACTTGGACATCATATTCATCGGCAACACTAAGACAGGTATCAATTGCTGCGGGTGTGGTTCCCCAGTCTTCATGTAGTTTTAACCCCATTGCACCGGCGGCTACTTGTTCTACAAGTCCTTGGGGTTGACTGGCGTTACCTTTGCCCAAAAATCCTAAGTTGACGGGAAAAGCATCAGCCGCTTGCAGCATTCGGTAAATATTCCAAGGTCCGGGGGTGCAGGTAGTGGCATTTGTACCCGTAGCTGGGCCAGTACCGCCGCCGATCATGGTCGTAATGCCGGAGGCGATCGCTACTTCAATTTGTTGGGGACAAATAAAATGAATATGGGCATCGATACCGCCAGCAGTGAGAATCATTCCTTCACCAGCTAAGGCTTCGGTTCCCGGACCGATAATGATATCTATATTGTCTTGAATATAAGGATTTCCAGCTTTACCAATTTTGAAAATCTTGCCATCTTTAATGCCGATATCTGCTTTGACAATACCCCACCAATCGAGAATTAAGGCATTAGTAATTACTAAATCTACAGCACCATCGGCGTTAGAAATTGGGGATTGTCCCATACCGTCGCGGATGACTTTACCGCCGCCAAATTTCACTTCATCGCCGTAAGTGGTGAAATCTTGTTCAACTTCAATAAATAATTCTGTATCTGCAAGTCGGATGCGATCGCCTACTGTTGGCCCATAGGTTTCGGCGTAGGCGCGGCGATCCATTCTGTAATTCATTATCTCATTCCTTTTAATTTAAAATATCTGAATCAATTCCTAATTCAGTTCTCCATTCTAATAAAGGTTTATCCCAATGTTCTTCCCACTTTTGCGCTAATAATGGTTTTGCTTTTGAACCCATTGCGTAACCGACAGCTATCTGTTCTAATAAATTAGGGAGAACATCTGGCGCTTTCACGAGGATGGATAATAACCCGCCTCCTACTAAGAAAACAGCTAAATTTCTCCGGGTTTGGGCTAATTCAAAAGCCTTAAGACCTAGTTCTCCCAGTCCATCAGTTTTAAAACCTGTAACTACATGCCAAATATCATGAGTCTGACGGCTGCGTAACAGCACATAACTCACATCGTCTTCTACTTGCATTTGACGATAAAAACCGGGGTCAAAACCAGATTTTTTAATATAAGATGCGTAGGCATATCCTAATGAGTCTTCAGGATATTGCAGTAATACTTCGATATTAGGATATGGTGCAATATAACGTTCTTGAATCAACAGTGATACTTGCGGTTGACTTTTTAACCACTCAACAGCTAATAAGGTTGCCTGACTGTAACGCAACTCATCTTCCAGATTATAAATATAGTCTAGATTAGTTGGTTCTCTAAACAGACACACCATTGATTTCAATATAGTTTTAAAATCACGGCTGATACGTCGCTGTTCTGCTGTTAACATATAAAATCCTCAATGAATGTCTGAGTCTATTTTAGATTCGTGGCAAGTTTCCGTTAATTTTGGCGTTGAAGCCGTAGATTTGGCGAGTACCAACGAGGGGGATTAGAGTTATTTGTTTTTCGTCGCCTGGTTCAAAACGAACTGCGGTTCCAGCGGGGATATCGAGGCGCATTCCTCGCGCTTGTTCTCTGTCAAAGTTTAAGGCTGTGTTAACTTCATAAAAATGATAATGGGAACCAATTTGTATGGGGCGATCGCCTGTATTTGACACTTGCAATTTTATAGTAGGACGACCAACATTTAGTTCAATTTCACCTGCTGGTGTAATAATTTCTCCAGGTATCATCATAAATTCCCAAATTAACGAATTGGATTATGTACTGTCACTAACTTTGTGCCATCAAGAAAGGTAGCTTCAACCTGCACTTCATGCACCATTTCTGATATCCCTTCCATGACATCATTTCGCGTTAATAAAGTTGTACCATAACTCATTAATTCAGCTACAGTTTGCCCATCTCTTGCACCTTCTAAAATGGCAGCAGAAATATAAGCGATCGCTTCGGGATAATTCAGTTTTAAACCCCTTCCTTTACGTCTTTCTGCTAATAAAGCAGCAGTAAAAATTAATAGCTTATCTTTTTCCTGCGGCGTAAGTTGCATTTCTATCTCCTCTGTGTTCTCTGCGCCTGGAGCGGTTCGTTCAAACCTGCCACACTCTTGGTATACAATTACCACGATTCAAAAAAGAAACTCGCAGCAATTGCCAAACATTAATAAACCAGTTTCTCACCTCAGATGTAGAAGTACCGCGATATCGACACAATAACCCATGTTGTAACCTCGTAACACCCGCTTCTCCTTCCCCATCCCATAAATTTCGCGTTTTTTCGACAATTTCTCCTGAAACTGCACCACCAACCCAAATTAAACTACCTACTATTGGTTTTCCAGCCAAACCGTGTGAACTGTGAAAAGTTTCTTCGCTACCCGGTAAGTATTGGCGATCAATCCATAAAGGAACATTTTGTTGCCAAATTTCGGTGTGCGATCGCCATTCTCCAAGGTAAAATTTTTCTCCTCTAGCAGTGCGACCAAATCGGGTAATTTCCCAACCTAACCAACTGCCCCCGGTTGCTAATTCTACCCGTAAATCTTGCCGATAAATCGCCCCGTTAAATAAAATTGTCTCTTGCGGTAGCCATTCTAAACAAGCACCAGCATCAACTTGCATCTGGATGGTTTGCGTAGCTTGTAAGCCATTGCTGCGGTATATCTTGCTTGCAGCAGCCGTGGTGATTAAGGCTTGGGCTTGGGCTTGGAGGTGGATATTGGAGGATAAGCGATCGCCTCCCACAACTCCCCCAGCCGTGTGTAAAATAACGCTATGACAAACCTTTTGCCCTTCTGGATAAAAAGGGCGTTGTACCTTTAGGGGGGCTTGTTGGTGATTGTAAATTAACTGAGTTGCACCCTGGCGATCGGCATAAACTAAATTAAGTTTGCCATGCCAACCTTCTGCTATTTGCGGATTGCAGGTCATTTATAAATTCAATTAGCTTAATAAATAACTGTTTATCAGGAATCCTACTAAATTCTTCTTTTCAAACTGGCGATCGCCTTGGATTTAAGCATTGGTTTTGGTGTGAGTACAACCCATAAAACTAATTCGCAATTCGCAATTCGCAATAAAAAATTTAAATTTAGGCATTATTTATTGTTAGCGCTACTCTACGAAAAACTGCTATTCGCTGATAGCGCTAACTTTTAAATTTGGTGTCTTTTCAAAATTACATTGTCAAAGATTGAGGATTCGTCTCAATCAATTTCGCTAAATCTTGCAAGAACGCCGCAGCATGAGCACCGTAAATAATCCGGTGGTCAGAAGTAATATTTACTTGCATTTGTTGCCGCACGGCAAATAAACCATCGGGTGTTGCTACTACTTGCGGACGAGATGCCCCGATCGCTAAAATTGAACCTTGTCCAGGCGGTAAAATCGCATCAAATTTATCTACGCCAAACATCCCCAAATTCGATAGGGTAAAAGTACCACTGTTGTATTCTTGGGGCTGTAGTTGTTTTGCTCTGGCACGTTCTACCAAAGATTTCCAAGTCCGCGATAGAGAATAAATATCTACTGCGTCTGCATTTTGCAGCACAGGTGTAATCAATCCGCCATCATCCATCGCCACAGCTACAGAGATGTTGATATCAGAATGATAAACAATACCCTGGTCTGAGTAACTAGCATTTAACAATGGGTGTTTTTGCAACGTCACGGCTACAGCTTTCGCCAGTAGCGTTGTCATGGTTACACCTTTGGATTTAATTTGTTTATAAAGTTTGTCTAACCCATCAGTGGTAATTGTATAACCGACACGGAAGACAGGCACGGATATGGTAGCTACCATGTTCCGCACTACGGCATTTTGGAAGGTAGTTAGAGGCACGATTTGACCAGGAACAGCCGCTACTGCTGGCGTGGGTGCAGGTGTGCGACGTGCTGGGGGTGCAACTGGGGCGCTGGTTGGTACAGGCGCTGGTGGGGCAGATGGGGCGCTGGTTGGTTGTTTGCCCTTATTGGACAATGCTTCTACATCTTCGGCGACAATGCGACCGTGGGGGCCACTACCTTGGAGTGTAGTTAAATCAACTTTAAGTTCTTTGGCTAACTTGCGGGCCCGGGGTGAAGCTACAAGCCTTCCTTCTTTGTGGTTAGACCCGTTTTGAGATGCTAAGGCAGGTGTGGCGGCTGAAGCTGTGGCGGGGACTGGTTCAGGGGAAGCGGTAGTAGTAGCAGCCGCGCCGGAGGAATTGGCAAGAG
Source organism: Nostoc sp. (assembly GCF_036916975.1). Taxonomy (GTDB): domain Bacteria; phylum Cyanobacteriota; class Cyanobacteriia; order Cyanobacteriales; family Nostocaceae; genus Nostoc. The sequence continues at coordinate 26,811 of NZ_JBALFF010000077.1, read as the reverse complement.
ATTTGGCCTGTTCAATTTCAGCTTCCGTTTCGGCGATGAAGGCGATCGCAGATCCTACAGGCGCAGTTTCACCAGCTTCAACTATGATATGAGCAAGAAAGCCTTCATAAAAGGTTTCTACATCCATATCTGCCTTATCTGACTCTACAACCACCACTGTTTCGCCTTTTTCCACTTTGTCCCCTGGCGATTTTACCCAGGAAACGATTTTGCCTTCGGTCATGGTAGAACTCAGCGCCGGCATAAATACTTCGTGAATGCTCATAGGGTGGTTTGGAAATCAATGGTTTATGGAGTTTAACAGTTTTTATCAGATCGAATTGTATCTTGGTGGGAGAGTTTTGGACTGGAGATTTTATATTTTAGGTTCGGGATTGGGGATTGGGGACTTGTACTGAGCGAACGCGAGTGCGTCTTGTAAAGAAGCCGAAGTATTGGAAATGCGGCATGAGGAAGCTGTGGGGCGAGTTCCAAACTCCAAACTCCAAACTCCAAACTCCAAACTCCAAACTCCTAACTCCAAACTCCTAACTCCAAACTCCTAACTCCAAACTCCTAACTCCAAACTCCTAACTCCTAACTCCTAACTCCTAACTCCTAACTCCAGGAACCTAAATATAACTTAGAGGTCTATAATACAGAGCTATCCTCAATGGTTAACCAATATCTCGATCTGGTTTTAGTGGTTGACTTTGAACAACCATCATGAGTTTCTTAAGGATTAAATGGGATTGCTATTTATATTCCTCATAACCACTGCTTAAAATACAGGAGCTTCTCACAGGTAGAGGATATGGGATACAGTTCAATCTAGAATTCAAAATTGGTCATAAACCTATTTGAAATTCCTGTTTACTTTTATGTCGGCAAAGTTGAAAATCTTTTTGATTGTGATACTAAGTATCTTTGCGACTGCTGGCGCTGGAGTTTATATCATCCGGGGCCAGCCATCTGCACCGATTGTTGAGACTACTGATGCACAAACCCAGCAAGTCGCAGCAATACATCAGTCTCAAGAGGTTGTGGCATACCCAGAGCGTTCCGATTATAAAACTATACCTCTAGAAAAGCTCAACTCATCTCTCCAAGGTAGCGATCCTGCTACCCTCGCCCTGAATGCCTTTGATGACATAGGATCAGTAGGAGGAACGCGAAAGGTAGAGGTAGCTTATCCACAACGAAATCAAGCCTTTGTGACGATTACGCAAATCAAAGGGGGTGATGATTCAGTTGGTATAAAATATCGAGTTGAGATGAATACTTTCGGGCGATCGCTTTTTATTAGCTCACCTCCAGTCTGGCAAATTGTTTGGGCTGGAGTCAGGAGTTAGTTAGGAGTGAGGAGTGAGGAGTGAGGAGTGAGAAGTGAGGAGTGAGGAGTTAGGAATTTAAACTCATAATTGATAACTCATAACTCATAACTCATAACTCATAACTCATAACTCATAACTCATAACTCATAACTCATAACTCCTAACTCATAACTCCTAACTTTATTAAATGTCGCCGCGAATTTCTTCTACAACGCCATCGCGCAGAACAATTTCTACCTGCATTTTGCTAATCAGGTTATCACCGATCTCTACCCGGAAAAAGCCTTCCATTTGGAATTGGTTGACTTCCTGATCTTGCTGAAGAAACTGCACTTGCTGGAGGTTTTGCAGCAATTGATTTTTCTGCTCTAGAAATTCACTTTTCTTTTGATTGACTTGGAGTTGGATATTGTCAATTTGTTGAAGAGTCTGGGGGCCTGGTGGTTGCAGACTCTGCTTTTGAATTGCCGCGATCGCTCTTTGTCCTTCTACGTCTAGCTGTTGCAGTTGCTGATCGAGTTGATTGATTTGCGTTTGCAACTGCTGTTGTACTTCCTCTTTCCAAAGGGGAGTCACAATAACTTTGACGTTAACAACACGTTTCAGGAGCAAGTTAGATTTGGAGACATCCATAAATATTTCACGTTCACTCTTACTAGTTGGGAGGTGGAATCATCAGGCAAACATGCCGTCAATAATATCGTGATAGCGTTCCGTGACGACGTGTCGGCGAACTTTTAGTGTTTGTGTCATCAAGCCATTTTCGATGGAAAACGGTTCCAGAATCAGTTTAAACGTTCCGATGCGGTCATCCGGTCGATAACCTGGACGATTTTGCACTTCCCGATTTAATTCTTGGCGAAATAAATCCTGGATCATTCTACTCTCGAAGTCAATTTTTTGACTATCTGAAGCAGCAACCTGATCGTTGTGGGTATCCAGTGTCAAATTCTGACTTGCTGCCCACCATTTTTCTAAGGCTTCGACATTGGGGACAATTAAGGCTCCCAGGCTGCGCTGATCTTGGCCGACGAGCATAATTTGATCGATGTATGGCGATCGCAAACACACGTCTTCAATCGGCTGTGGCTCAATGTTTTCCCCATTAGTCAATACAATCGTATCTTTTGCTCTGCCAGTTAGCACCAAATCGTCTTGTGGTGTCAGCCAACCCAAATCGCCGCTATCAAACCAACCTTCAGCATCAATTGCTTTCGCTGTCGCTTCGGGATTTTGGTAATAGCCTTGCATAATCTGCGGCCCCTTCAACAATACCAAGCCTCGCTTCTCTACTGGCAAAGGCGCTTTTGTCTCAGGATCTACGATTTTAGCTTCTGTAGCGGGTAGTGGTTGCCCTGATGCACCAATCAAATTTCGCCAAGGACGCCGCACATGGGTAACAGGAGAAGTTTCTGTCAAGCCATAACCTTGCAAAATCTGCACACCAATAATTTCAAAGAAGTTATCTATGTGTCTGGGAAGCGCACCGCCGCCGCTAATCATCTGCTTAATTTCTCCTCCTGTAGCTTCTCGCACTTTGGCATAAACCAGTCGTTCTCCCAGAGCATGGAGGGGTAATAAAGCAGATGCTTGGATCTTAGCTGATAATCGTTCGGCGGCTGAAGCATGAAGATTATTTAAACTCAATCCTTGAACAACTCGCCGCGCTTTGATATATTTCTCGCTATTGCCCATTAAAAAGTTAATTAGACGTTGTTTATTTGCTGGTTGCTCACGGAACTGTTTTTGCACTCCTTCATAAATCGATTCCCACAGGCGGGGTACACCCACCATGTAGTTGGGTTTAAATTGTCTCAAATCTGCTTTTACCGAGCGCAAGTTGGTATAAACTTGCGTGCAACCTTGAGAGAGTAAATAATATTCAACACTTCGTTCGTAGCTGTGCCAGGAAGGTAGAATGCTGAGAACGATATCGCCTACATTTGGTTGCAATACTGTCCCCATAGTTATCACTTGGTGGAGCAAATTGTTATAAGACAGCATCACACCCTTGGGTTTACCTGTGGTGCCAGAGGTGTAAATTAGGGTTGCCAGAGCGTCACGATTTTGCTTGACTGGCACAAAATTATGATTTTTCCCAATTTCGATCAACTGGGTAAAGTTCAGCAACTTTAGGCTTTCATCTGTTGGTGGTGTTTCATCCGAAAGTAATATTATTACCTGAATTGGTAAATCTTTGAGACTATGTTGTAATTTTTTAAGTGTCTTTAAATCCTCAACTACTATTGCCGTACTGCCACTATTAGCAATGATAAAGAGCAGTTCTTCTTTTTCGGCTTGGGAGCTACGCACCGCATCAACGGCTCCAGCAGTCATGATGCCTTGATCGGCAATGAACCAGCGAGGACTGTTGTCAGAAATTAAGGAAATGCGATCGCCTACCTTTACTCCTAACGCCTGCAACCCAGCAGCAAATAGTTGCATTTGCTCTGCCAACTGGGTATAAGTAATCACAATTTCTGGTTTAGCGTGAGGGCTGCGGAGGGCGACAACATCACCAAATCGTCCAGCTGCTAAAGGCCAAATTTCTGGTAGCGATTCCACATTTGTGTAATCTACCAACCGCTTTAATGCCTCACGTTCTTGTTCACTGATGTTAGATAAAAAAGAAGACGTGGTTTGGGTTTTTGACATAACACCTTACCTAAATATCGTAAATGGATCGTTTTCCAGCTTATTTTGTTATTAGGCTACAATAACCGTCCTTATTATCCACATTCTCTTCTGTGTATGATAATTCCAGGAATTCCACGTTTATATTTACAAAAATTTATGTTAAAGTTAATTTACATAGACTGCAAGCAATGATTGTGTTTGCAGCTAAGAACAGCGATCGCCTACGTTTCACAGGAGATGATTACCTATGAATTTGATAGACCCTATAATGCTAACGCTGCTCAACATTGCTGCTTGCATAGCGTTACCTAAGCTTTTAGCTCTTTTTCTGGCTCAGAAAACCAAACTTACTGAAGCGTTGCCGAATGGTTCCAAATTACAAGCAGCTAAAATCAAACTTACCAGTTTTCCTTATTGTACAGCTTATGGATTGACAGGTAGCCAATTCTGTAAATTTAGTCCTAATTTCTGTCCTAATTGTTCTCCGAATTGATGGACAAATTGCCAGTAAATTATTTTAAAATTTAGGTGAGGTAGTTTATCTACTTCACCTAAATTTTGGCAACACAACCAACGTTAACGCAGGGAGCCTAATGTCTACCTATGAATAACGCAAAACTCCATTATTATTGTATATTCCCTTAATCAGAATTGATGTTGATCTATATCTGCCATCAATTCTGCGACAACTTGCCGTTAAGGTAGCTCCAGCAACATCAATATTCCGACAGGAAGCTTGATAACTACTAGCGGATCTGGGATTACTAGTATAAAGCAAAATTCCATTACCATTAAATATTCCCCGAATCAAGATTGATGTTCGGTTGTATGTGCCATTAATTCTGCGACAACTTGCCGTTAAGGTAGCTCCAGCAACATCAATATTCCGACAGGAAGCTTGATAACTACTAAGATCGGTGGGTGCTGCTTTTGCAGCATTAATAGGAATTGTAGCGATGATTGCACCACAAGCCGCAAGAGTCATTAAACGTTGTGAACAACTTAGCTTGGTGAAATAAGACATGAGTTTCCTCCTTTGAGAAATTAAGTTTTATTGCCCTTTTTTTACATGAAAAAGGACAATATAAATACTACCATCTGTGTTCAATAGGTAAGTATGAAAATTTATAACTATATCATTGTGAGTACAACGTTCGCGTAGCATCTCATCGAGAAGCAATCACAAAGACTTTGACGATTTTACATTTTGTTACACGGTGAGCTTACAAGTTTGCTGATGCTTGAAGTAAGATGCCCTAGCGCTCTTTTATATCTCTGAATAGAGAAAAATAAGATGATGAGTTTAAATCTTTTTCAAAGCCTTGCTTTATCAGCAAAATCTAATTCCTCGGCTAACTCTTTTAATATTTGATATCATGTCCGCTTGATTACTTATTAAACCCGAATCACCCCACCCCGATCGCATTTTGGGTGATTATTGGCGATATCGGCATTATGGGATACGTCCAAGGTTGGGGTAAGAGGGACGAACCGCGAAGGCTATGGTGTCAACTTTAAAGATGCAGACCTAACTGGTGCGATAATGCCAGATGGAGAGGTTTACAAACCGATCGCTTCTCAGATGGAAATCGATAAGCAAGAAACATCGTTAGAGAAAGTAATATATATGACTCGTAAAGTAATTAATACTGATAACGCACCTGCTCCAGTCGGCCCTTATAATCAAGCGATCGCAGCTTCAGGTCAATTTGTATTCATCGCTGGACAAATTGCCATCGATCCTCGCCTTGGTGATGTCGTCTACACTGAGGATGTCAAAAAGCAAACCCAGCAGGTATTAGCTAATCTTGAAGCCATCCTCACAGCAGCTGGTGCAACTTTTGAAGATGTGGTGAAGACCACTGTATTTTTAGCTGATATGAATGATTTTGCGGCGGTGAATGCCGTTTATGCTAAATATTTCCCGGAAGATACAGCCCCAGCGCGGGCTTGTGTTCAGGTATCGCGCTTACCTAAAGATGTGTTGGTAGAAATTGATGCGATCGCTGTAATTAATGGTTAGAAAAAAGTATCAATGAGCAAAATCTTAACGGTTACATTTGATGGTTCTGTTTTCCGACCAGATATCCCACTGGATTTAGAACCAAATAAGCGCTACGTAATTACTATCGTTTCTGAAGATATTAACTCATCTGAAACTAAAGCGGCTGATGTGTGGGATGTATTAGAAGATTTAACCGGGACAGTTGATGCACCCGAAGATTGGGCAAGTCAACATGACCATTATTTGTATGGCACACCAAAACGTCAGCCTGAAATTAACACATGACGGGTGAGCAAATATTTTTAGACACTGTTTTTATCCAAGCCTTACTGAATGCACGCGATCAATACCATATCAAGGCTAGAACGCTGTTACCGCTTGTCCAAAGCGCCGTGGAAGTATGGTTAACTGAAGCTGTTTTAATTGAAGTTGGTAATGCTTTGAGTGCTTTTAATCGCACAGCAGCGATCCGATTTATCCAGCAGTGCTATCAAACACCAAATATGTCTGTTGTGAGTGTAGACACAGAACTGCTCAACCGTGCTTTACAGCTCTATCAGTCCCGTTTAGACAAAACTTGGGGGCTAACTGATTGTATCTCGTTTATTGTCATGCAGGATCGGGGCTTAATCATTGCAGCAACAGCCGATCAACACTTTATCCAAGCAGGTTATCGGGCGCTTTTACTGGAAACAGAAGCTTGAGTTATCATGACTTGAAAAATTAGAACTTCAACAGCAGAGTTGGGAATTGGCAATTGCAAGTATTTTTGACCAATTATTCCTTGATGGTACAGAGCAACTAAATTCATTTATGGATAGATAAATTTTAAACTTTGCTTGGTTCAGAGCTACCGGATAAATCCGGGGGCATTAATTGCGAATTGCGTTCGCGGAGCGTGCCGGAGGCTCTATTGCGAATTGCGAATTGGTTTGACTGTTCCCCTCTGATAAATGCGATCGCTTCTACAACTTTGGGAATACTGAAATTAAGTACCCTAAAGGAGTATTAAAAATGCCCAAAAATCGCATCAGTGCCAAGCTATCCCCAGCAGACAAAGAAGCAGTCATGCAAGCGATCGCTACAATTAAAGAAAAGTTACCATTTTTGATTGATTTGACCCCTGAAGACCGACGCACGATAGTCAAGATGGGAGATAAAAGTCAGGCTTTTGTAAGCATTGCCTTAGAAGTGGCGACACAGAACCCTAACTTTTTGCCTCGTTCTTTTGATTTAGAAGAGATGCGGCGGGACTTGGAAATATATGACGACTTGTATCCGGTGCTGTTATCTCTAACCCAACTGCAAGAACTGGTAGATGATACGTGTATAGCGGCTGGTAGTGAAGCTTATGCAGCAGCATTGGCAATTTATAGCTATGCCAAAGCTAGCGGTGATGTTACAGGTTTAGATGCAGTAATTGATGAGATGGGACGCAGGTTTAGCCGCCGTTCCAAAAAAAAGAAACCCGAAGCCGCAGCCAGCTAAAGCATAAAATAGCCGATGCCTGCGGCGGGCTGCGCCTACGCAGCAGTTATTAATTCTGTACAATACAGCTTCTTTCTAGGGGTATAACAATGTTATGCCCCTTTTACGTTTTGTATCCCAAAATTCTTGTAACCTGCGGAGGCAGGTTTTGTTTGTGTAGCCGCGATTTCTAATCGCTAAGGCATTTTTGAGCCTTTGAGCCTGAACGTTAAGCCTTTGAACCTCAACGTTGAGCCTTTGAGCCTGAACGTTAAGCCTTTTATCCTCAGCATTGAGCCTTTGAGCCTGAACGTTAAGCCTTTTATCTTCAGCGTTGAGCCTTTGAGCCTGAACGTTAAGCCTTTGAGCTTGAAAGTTGAGCCTTTGAACCTCAACGTTGAGCTTTTGAACCTCAGCATTGAGCCTTTGAGCCTGAAATTAGAAGTTTATCTAAATAAATTATTAAATTTACTACTGGTTTTCAAGAAAAATCTAATAAAACCTTGTTGAAATATATTAACTCAGTACATCTACCAGCGTCATACAACAACTATGAGCAATACTTCTGGATTTTCAGTCAGCAAACCTGTTGCATTATGGAATAAACCCATTAAAGCTAACTTTAAAGAACTATTCAAATCACTAGGGAAAGGTGTGATAAATGGGGCATCGGGTCAGTGGGGAGAGGTAGCCAAAGATGCTGTGGAAGCTACAGCAGCACTAGGTTTAGGATCAGCACCAGGGGAAGTTGCTTGGTTACTAATTTACCGTTCTTTGGTAGAAGCAATAGAGAGTTTGGTAAAAGGAAATCAAGAGTTACTGTTTGAAAAACCAAACGAGAGTGATCTTGACCTATTGTGCGATCGCCTCAACCATTCCCTAGAAAGTATAGAATTGCGTATTGACCAAGATTTTTTTAGCCGTCCCAAAGATTTGCCGATTCTGGAACCGATTAAAACTGCTTTTGCCGACTGGTTAAAATACTTTAGCGTCAATCAGGCACAGGCACTAACAATTAGTCATCGTCTTCCTACCTATTTTGTGTTTGCTTTACATGAAGAGTGGGCAAAACATCCAGAAAAATATGCTTCTTTAAAAGAACTGAATACCCCCTTTACTCCAGCCAATGAACGGGAACAGTCATGGCAGCGTTATTTAGCTTGGCTACAAAAACAGGTTGAAGAACCGATGTTTTTAGAAGCCTTTGGTTTAAAACAGGTTTATGTTCCTTTACACGCCTACTATAAGCAGAAAATTGGGGGTGAAAAGTCAGAAGAATTTGAACGCCGGATAAGAGAAGATGATAAATATCAGCGAATTGTTCTTGATTTAGAAATTGAACTAGAAGCTTGGTTAGAAAAAGGCGATCGCAATGATGCCATTAGAGTGATTAGTGGTGGCCCAGGAAGTGGTAAATCTTCCTTTGCCAAAATCTTTGCAGCTAATCAAGCAGAAAAAGGGAAAATTCCGGTTTTATTTATTCCTTTGCACCATTTTGAACCCTCCAATGATTTAGTTGAAGCAGTTGCTAAGTTTGTGCGAGACGATAGCTTTCTTAGACATAATCCGTTAGATAAAGATAAAGCTGATTCACGCTTACTCATTATCTTTGATGGTTTAGATGAGCTTGCCATGCAGGGCAAAATTGCCACTGAAATTGCTCAACAATTTGTGCGGGAAGTACAAAGAAAAGTAGAGCGGTTTAATAGGTCTGAAACTTGCTTACAAGTATTAATCGGCGGACGGGAATTGGTAGTGCAAGCAAATAGTAGCGACTTTCGGCAACCACAGCAAATATTGCATATCTTGCCTTATTTTGTTACTGAAGATGAGAGAACCAATTACATTGATGACCAAAACTTGTTGGAACAAGATCAACGTCAGATTTGGTGGCAGAAATACGGCTATGCTAGCGGACGGGGATATGATTGCTTACCAGAGGAGTTAAACCAAAATAACCTTACAGAAATTACTGCCCAACCCTTGCTAAATTACTTAGTAGCGTTGAGTTTTGACCAGCAAAAGAAATTTCCTATAGACGGCAACCTAAATGCAATTTATGCAAATTTGCTCACAGCCGTTTATGAGCGCGGTTGGGATGATCGTCGTCAACATGCGGCTATTCGTGGAATTGAGGAAAAAGACTTTGTTCGCATCCTCGAAGAAATTGCTTTAGCTTCCTGGCATGGAGATGGACGAACAACAACAGTCAGAGAGATTGAAGCCCATTGTGAACACAGTAGTTTAAAGAGTCTTTTAGAGAAATTTCAGGAAAGTGCAAAGTTAGGCGTAACTCGTCTTTTGACTGCCTTTTATTTTCGGGAGAGTGGAGTTAAAGAACAGGAAAAAACTTTTGAATTTACTCACAAGAGTTTTGGTGAATATTTGACAGCAAAACGCATTGTGCGAGAAGTTAGACTCATTCACAAAAAGCTAAAAGATCGCCAGAACGATCCAGATGAAGGATGGGATGAACGCGAGGCTTTAAAAAGGTGGGCAATTCTGTGCGGTGCATCTGTTATGGATGAGTACCTTTTTAACTTTGTTGTGGATGAAATGCCTTTACAAAATCCATTGGATGTTAGCGATTGGCAGCAGACATTATGCGATTTGATTGGTTTTATGTTGCGTCATGGAATGCCGATGGAACGCTTGACTCCCAGACCTGATTTTCAAGAAGAAAATAGACAAGCACGAAATGCAGAAGAAGCGTTGTTGGCTCTCTTAAATGCTTGCGCTAGAGTGACAAAGACAGTTTTAAAGATTCAATGGCATACTCCTGAAGCTTTCGGTATCTGGATTTCTCGCTTGCAAGGGCAAAGAATCGATACTTATGCTAATGATGTATTTTACTTAAATTGCCTGAGTTTTTTGGATTTACAAGGTTGCACTTTAATTTTGAAGGACTTTCTAGCGGCGAATCTTGAACGGGCGAATCTTCAAGGGGCGAATCTTCAAGGGGCGAATCTTCAAGGGGCGAATCTTGAATGGACGCATCTTGAATGGACGCATCTTGAATGGACGCATCTTGAAGGGGCGAATCTTGAATGGGCGAATCTTGTAGGGGCGACTCTTGTACGGGCGAATCTTCAAGAGGCGAATCTTCAAGGGGCGAATCTTGAAGAGGCGCATCTTGAAGAGGCGACTCTTGTACGGGCGAATCTTCAAGGGGCGAATCTTGAAGAGGCGCATCTTGTAGGGGCGAATCTTGAATGGGCAAATCTTGAAGGGGCGAATCTTGTAGGGGCGAATCTTGAATGGGCAAATCTTGAAGGGGCGAATCTTGAAGGGGCGATTCTTGAAGGGGCGAATCTTAAAGGGGCGATTCTTGAAGGGGCGATTCTTGAATGGCCAAGACTTAAACCGGCAAATTTTGAGGGCAAAAATTTAGCAGACTTGAATGAGGATTCAGATTCAGACTCCGATGAGTGACTTCCAAGAAATAAATTACCCAATCTTGTGGGGTGGGCATCTTGCCCGCCCTTGTATATGGGCGGGCAAGATGCCCACCCCACAATAAGTAGTTGAGTATTTTTTTATTTGGAAGTCCCTAAGTGACTTACAAACATTAAAAATTTGTAGAGTGCATTACATTATTAATGCATCATTCTAGATACTTTCGATGCGTTACGCTGCTGCTAACGCACCCTACCAAACCAGCGAACGTAATTGTATAAAAATATTAAGCGATCGCTACTACTACTTTGCCCTTCTCATGACAAATCGTAGGCGATCGCTTAATTTGAAACTCTTACAAATACTGGGCTAAAGCCGAATGCCGAGTATTAATGGAACACACTTAATGAAGATATTATGAACCTTTTGCATTCAATTGTCAAGATTTCGCTAACTTTTCAGCAAAACTTAGTATTAAATATCGCCGGTTCCTTTAAATTCTCTGGCTGCGTTTCTAAACTCTTGTCAGCAAAATGCTTATCCATCAATGCCGGAACATCTGTAGCTTGAATTCGGCTATGGCGCGTTTTATCTGGCATAACTAAGTTTGGCCCAGCTTTACAATTCTTCATACAACCAGTACCCTTGATTGTAACTTGGTCTTCTAAACCGCGATCGCTTAAAGCCGCCTCCAACGCCTGACAAACTCCTTTAGCACCGCGTTTCATACAATCAGACTTTTGACACACCAAAATCGTGCTTTTAGTCTTAGCTGGTTTTACCTTGACATTATCAATAGATGGGGGTTCAATTGGTGCAGCGATGGTTTGAACTGTCGCTATTTCAGAACGCGCCGCCATCACACGTACAGCTTTGAGTGTAACTTTGTCTTTTTTTATATCGTATTCTTTATAACCAACAACTTGTAACCAAGTACCTACGGGTAGCTGCAAATCAAAAGCAGCCCGTAAATTTTTAGCAAGTTTAATGTAGCATTCACCCTCATGAGTACTTAGCAGTAAACCTTTAAGCTTATAGCCATCTTTAATAACAAAATCTATAAATCTGCCCTCAAGGCAAAACTCTGATACTTCCATACTGTGAGATGCACCCATTTTTTAACCTCTTTTTAATTAATACAAACTATCAAGCAAGATATTCTCAGTAGCTAAAGATTAGAACTGTTGGTAGCGATTTTTCCAGCAACACTCAAGATTCCAAATCTGGTCTTGACGGGAGGCCGTTAATCGCCGTATCACACTCCAAAGTTGAACAACTGTCATAGGAGAAGCAATTTCAACTTGCAATGGCTGGTTAGGCGCACAACTACAGGGAATGTCTAACTCCTTTAGACGTTGATAGACTTGCCAGCGATCGGCCCAATTCACCTCTAGAAGGTGGTTGCTTTCTACTTCTGAACTAAACGATTTCAAGAGAATTACCCTCAAAGTGCAACAAACTTGCAGTAACTACCGCCATTTAACTCTCTGCTTTTTGAAAATCTAAGGAGTTTCACGTCTTAAAACCAGCATACCTTAAGTGCAAAGAATTCTCAATAATTTGGGAAAAAAAATCAAATTTTTGCAGCTATCCATATTGAGATGGGAGCATACATATTTAACCTGGTTTGTCAATGATAATGATAAAAATATGCAATTTGATGAGTGTGCGATCGTCTAGCAAACAATAAACTTGAGATTTTTAGTAAGCAAAAATACAAAATCTTGTGATGGCGAATTGGCTTGCTCTTATTATTAAAATGTTAATATGTTAAGAATAAGCAGTTAAAATCTATAACTGTTAAAAAGAGAGGAATACAATGGCTGAAACGCAAACTTTGTTACGGAATTTTGGTAATGTATATGACAACCCTGTGTTGTTGGATCACAGCGTAACTGCTCCAGTGACAGAAGGATTCAACGTTGTCTTAGCTAGTTTCCAGGCACTATACTTGCAGTACCAAAAGCATCATTTTGTAGTTGAAGGCTCAGAATTTTACTCTCTGCATGAGTTTTTTAACGAAAGCTACAACCAAGTACAAGACCACGTTCATGAAATTGGAGAACGTTTGGATGGACTGGGTGGTGTGCCAGTAGCGACCTTCAGCAAATTAGCAGAATTAACCTGTTTTGAGCAAGAATCTGAAGGTGTATATTCCTCTCGCAAAATGGTGGAAAATGACCTAGCTGCCGAACAAGCAATCATTGGCGTAATTCGTCGTCAAGCTGCTCAGGCAGAGAGTTTAGGCGATCGGGGTACACGCTATCTGTACGAAAAGATTTTGTTGAAAACTGAGGAACGTGCATATCATTTATCTCACTTCCTCGCTAAAGACAGCTTAACTTTAGGGTTTGTCCAAGCTGCTCAAAGTTAAAACTCTCATAATCTAGATTTGTCTACTTAGACTGAAACAAAAAGTTAGCAGCACTAACTCTTAAAATATTATAAAAAATGGCAGAGAATGGTATTCGTATCTCTCTGCCATCTTTAATCTAACTAAACATATTTTCATAATAGTTAAAGTTGCACATTTTTAGCAAGTACTTAGATAGTTAATAAAAATTATTAGTTAAGAAATTTATTAATATTTAATAATTAGATAAATTCATGCCATAATAAATAACTATTTATTGCCAAATTCCATTAAATTAAATAGTAAAGATTCGCAAAAAGTTTAAAATTTTTAGCATCCGAATTAAATAAAATTAGAAATACAAAATAATCTTGGGAATTGGGCATGAGCAATTGGGAAGAGGCAGAGGGGCAGGGCTAAGGGTGCAGAGGAGAGAAATTTTCCCCCTGCTCCCTGCTCCCTGCTTCCTCATCTTCGCTTTACGATCAAACTTAGAAAACTTAATAATAAAAAGCACGACAAGGGGTAAAGACCCTTAAAATGATCAGGATTTGTATTCTCGTACTCCAAGGCAACGACTATGCCCCGCCGTGATGACCTCCGGAAGATTCTACTGTTAGGCTCTGGCCCAATTGTAATCGGACAAGCCTGTGAGTTTGACTACTCTGGCACTCAAGCCTGCAAAGCGCTGCGAGAAGAAGGGTATGAAGTGGTTTTAGTCAACTCCAACCCTGCAACAATTATGACCGACCCGGAAACGGCCGATCGCACTTACATTGAGCCGTTGACACCAGAATTGGTCGAAAAAGTCATTGAGAAAGAACGCCCTGATGCTCTTTTACCAACGATGGGAGGACAAACCGCCCTCAACCTCGCCGTTGCTTTAGCCAAAAATGGGGTGTTGGAAAAGTACGGCGTTGAGTTAATCGGCGCTAAACTACCAGCCATCGAAAAAGCCGAAGATCGAAAACTTTTCGGTCAAGCAATGGCCAGGATTGGGGTAGCTGTGTGTCCCAGCGACACAGCGGAATCTTTAGAAGAAGCCAAAGCTGTTGCTCGCCAAATTGGTACTTATCCCCTAATTATTCGTCCAGCTTTCACAATGGGTGGAAGTGGCGGCGGTATTGCTTACAACCAAGAAGAATTTGAAGAAATGGCACAGGTAGGTATAGATGCCAGCCCCGTCTCCCAAATTCTCATTGACCAGTCTTTACTGGGCTGGAAAGAATATGAACTCGAAGTAATGCGTGATTTGGCAGATAACGTAGTGATTATCTGCTCCATCGAAAACCTTGACCCTATGGGCATCCACACCGGAGACTCAATTACCGTCGCTCCCGCGCAAACCCTCACTGATAAAGAATATCAAAGGCTGCGGGATATGGCAATTAAAATCATCCGCGAGATCGGTGTGGAAACTGGCGGTTCTAATATCCAGTTTGCCGTCAATCCGGTTAATGGGGATGTGGTTGTAATTGAGATGAACCCCCGCGTTTCCCGCAGTTCGGCTTTATCTTCCAAAGCTACGGGTTTTCCCATTGCCAAAATTGCCGCAAAATTGGCTGTGGGCTACACCCTGGATGAAATTCAAAATGACATCACCAAGAAAACTCCGGCATCCTTTGAGCCGACAATTGACTATGTGGTGACAAAAATTCCTCGCTTCGCCTTTGAAAAGTTCCCCGGTTCTGACCCAGTGCTGACAACCCAAATGAAATCAGTCGGGGAAGCAATGGCAATTGGGCGGACATTTAACGAATCCTTTCAAAAGGCGCTGCGATCGCTCGAAACCGGACGCGCTGGTTGGGGTTGCGACAAAGCCGAAAAATTACCTAGTGGTGAACAAATCCGCGCCCAACTACGGACACCTAACCCCGATCGCATTTTCTCTGTGCGTCATGCTTTGCAACTAGGAATTACTGCTGAGGAAATCTACGAACTAACTGGTATTGACCCGTGGTTTTTAGATAAATTTCAGCAACTACTAGATGTTGAGAAATTCCTGAAGCGGACACCCTTGCACCAGTTGACAAAAGAGCAACTTTATGAAGTGAAGCGAGATGGATATAGCGATCGCCAGATTGCTTATGCCACCAAAACCACCGAAGATGAAGTTCGCGCCTACCGCAAGTCACTAGAAATCATCCCAGTTTACAAAACCGTAGATACCTGCGCGGCTGAGTTTGAAGCGTTTACCCCTTACTATTATTCTACCTACGAAGAAGAAACAGAGGTAATGCCCGCAACCAAACCAAAAGTATTGATTTTGGGTGGTGGTCCCAACCGCATTGGACAGGGAATTGAGTTTGACTATTGTTGTTGTCACGCCGCTTATGCTTTGAAAAAAGCCGGGTATGAGACGATTATGGTCAACTCCAACCCAGAGACAGTTTCCACAGACTACGATACTAGCGATCGCCTTTACTTTGAGCCTTTAACAAAAGAAGATGTCCTTAACATCATTGAAACTGAAAATCCAGTTGGGGTAATAATCCAGTTTGGCGGACAAACACCGCTAAAGTTGGCTATTCCTTTACAAGAATTCCTTAACAATGACACATCAGGACTCCTCACTAAAATTTGGGGTACATCACCAGATTCTATCGACATGGCAGAAAACCGGGAGCGGTTTGAAAAGATTCTCCAACAGCTGAATATTGCTCAACCACCCAATGGTATCGCTCGGACTTATGAAGATGCGCTGATTGTCGCTAAACGCATTGGCTATCCAGTGGTAGTGCGTCCCAGTTATGTGTTAGGGGGACGGGCGATGGAAATCGTTTATTCCGATACTGAGTTGGAACGCTACATGACCTTTGCGGTACTAGTGGAACCAGAGCATCCGATTTTAATTGATAAATTTTTGGAAAACGCCATTGAAGTCGATGTAGATGCGATCGCCGATCATACCGGACGGGTAGTAATTGGTGGTATTATGGAACACATCGAGCAGGCGGGGATTCACTCAGGAGATTCTGCTTGTTCTTTACCTTCGATTTCCCTATCACCAGCAGTTCTCAATCAAATTCGCACTTGGACAGTGCAGCTAGCGCAAGCGCTGTCAGTTGTGGGTTTGATGAATATTCAATTTGCCGTTGTCGGCGCAAGCAGTTATTCTCCCCAAGTTTACATTTTAGAAGCCAACCCCCGCGCCTCGCGTACAGTCCCATTTGTTTCTAAAGCAACGGGCGTACAGTTGGCAAAACTAGCATCCTTAATTATGTCAGGCAAAACCTTAGAGGAGCTACATTTTACCGAAGAAGTCATTCCCACACATATTGCTGTAAAAGAAGCAGTATTACCCTTTAATAAATTCCCCGGAACTGATACAATATTAGGCCCAGAAATGAGATCCACTGGTGAAGTGATGGGGATTGACAGCGACTTTGGCCGGGCTTTTGCTAAAGCGGAAATGGGTGCTGGGGAGCGTTTACCACTAAGTGGAACTGTATTTGTATCAATGAGCGATCGCGATAAAGCATCTGCCGGTGCTGTGGTGAAGGAGTTTATCGATTTGGGCTTTACAGTGATGGCTACCATTGGTACACGGCGAGTTCTTCTCGAACAGGGGTTAAATATTGAATTAGTGTTAAAACTGCATGAAGGCCGTCCCCACGTCCTAGATGCAATAAAAAACCAGAAAATCCAACTTATTATCAACACACCTTCGGGGGAAGAAGCCCACACTGATGCTAGGTTAATCCGCCGCACAGCTTTAGCTTACAAAATTCCCATCATTACTACCATCGCCGGTGCCAAAGCTACCGTTGCCGCCATCCGTTCTTTACAAAATACAACCTTGGACGTAAAAACCATTCAAGAATACTGTCCGATTGCGAGGGAGTAGGGAGTTAGGAGTTAGGAGTTGGGAGTTGGGAGTTGGGAGTTGGGAGTTGGGAGTTGGGAGTTAGGAGTTAGGAGTTAGGAGTTAGGAGTTAGGGATTGGCGAGATGAGGGAGACAAGGAGAATGCCCAATGCCCAATGCCCAATGCCCAAGAAAATTAAGTAATTGTTATAAGAGAATGACTATAGTTCTCATTAGAGATACTTTTACAAATATGAGGAAAATTATTTGAACCTGAGAATTTCTTAAATTGACTTCTAGTCAGCCTGGAGAGAAAGGGCGACATTGCCTGATCTGGAATAACCAGGAAATTTAATGTCGCCATATAGCCAAAGTATTCTCATAAATGTTACAATTATTAATAAGGTTCCAATAGAAAAATGTTTAAGAAGCTACCTTTTATCTAACTGTAGATACTTGCAATAAGTAGGAAATAACTGTAACTTTTAGCAGTTAAGAAGCCTAAATTTGATTATTATGAGCAGCCGAGTTTCTCGGATGCGTAAGTTGCAAACCATAGCATAGGTTCCCAGTCTGACTGGGTAGCACCCTAAAAAAGCATCTATCCCTTAATGACCCTACCGCCAAACCCATCATTACCAAAGAGTAGCGCCATGAAGACCGCTCAGACAGCCACAGACCTCGTGCGGACTTACCTGCGTGAGATTGGCCGTGTGCCACTCTTAACACACGAGGAAGAGATTTTCTATGGTAAACAAGTGCAACGTTCTTGCACTTTGCACGAATCAAGAGAATCTCTTGCCACCCAGTTAGGTCGTCAACCGAATTTAGAAGAGTGGGCTAAAGCGACAAAGCTAGAACCAGCAGAGTTGAACGAAGCGATCGCTGATGGTGAGATTGCCAAGCGTAAGATGGTAGAAGCCAATTTGCGGCTGGTAGTCTCCGTTGCCAAAAAATACATAAAGCGCAACGTCGATTTACTGGACTTGATCCAAGAAGGTAGTATTGGTATGCAACGGGGCGTAGAAAAGTTTGACCCTACCAAAGGGTATAGATTTTCTACCTATGCCTATTGGTGGATTCGGCAAGCTATTACTCGTGCTATAGCCGAAAAAGCCCGCACTATTCGGCTGCCTATCCATATCACTGAAAAATTAAATAAAATTAAAAAGGCACAGCGCCAATTGTCTCAAAAATTGGGACGCGCTCCCACAGCTGGTGAGCTAGCTGAAGAATTAGAATTGACCCCCAAACAAGTGCGAGAGTATCTAGAAAAGGCGCGTTTGCCCCTTTCCTTGGATTTGCGGCTGGGTGATAATTACGACACCGAACTCGGAGAAATGCTGGAAGATCCAGGAGCATCTCCAGAAGAGTTTGTCATGCAAGCTTCCCTATCTTATGACTTAGATCGCCTGATGGGGGATCTCACGCCACAACAGAAGGAAGTGATTACGCTGCGCTTTGGCTTAACTGATGGACAAGCCCTGACGCTGGCTAGAATTGGTGAAATCCTGAACATCAGCCGAGAACGAGTCCGGCAAATTGAGCGGGAAGCTTTAACTAAACTTCGCAAGTCTAAAGCCAACATGGGTGAATATTTGGCAAGTTAGTCATTAGTCATTTGTCATTAGTTATAAACAAAGGACTAAAGACCAATGACTACTGACCAATTGGTGAGAAAATACGCTGACTTTGGTACGGTTACGCCTACTTCTACTCTTAAGCTTGGCTGTTACATTAGTTGACAGGAAGACAAAAGAGCTAGCTAAGTCTAATCCAAAACAGACATTTAATATTTAAATAACAAGCACCGCAGCTAGCAGTGGTAGTTCAGGAGCTAAAAAATGAATAACTCATCCAATCGTGTCTCAGAATTTTTCAATAGCGAATCAGAAACTAGTGATTTACTATGGCAGTATGTTAAATCCTTGAGTCCTGAAACAGTTACCCAACTATCTAAACCCACGTCTGCCGAAGTTTTTCAGGTAATGGAACGGAATATTACAGGACTATTGGGTAATCTACCTTCAGAAAACTTTGGCGTTACTGTAACTACCAGTAGAGAAAGTCTGGGTCGGCTTCTGGCTTCTGCTATGATTAGTGGTTATTTCTTGCGGAACGCTGAACAGAGAATGGATTTTGAAATCGCCCTACAAGGAACTGAAACTAACAGCAGCGAAATTGACTAGAAATGTAATAGTAAATTCAATATTCTTGTTGGGTTTATAGCTAGTCACAGTCATGGCGATACGAATTTAAAATAAGCCTCTGCGAAATCTTTGCTTCTAATTCCCAATCATGCATGAGCTAAATCTTTTTAAAATATCCAAAACAGTGACAAATTAAGGTTGAAATTTTAACGCAGAGGAACGCGGAGGTTGGCGCAGAGTAGCGCGAAGTTTTTGGATTTGCTTATCTGTGAACCTTTTATAATTTGGTAATTAGTTCAAATAGAGGCGTATTGCTAAATGATTAATACAGATTTGTGGATAAAGTAATAGCGCTAGACGACCTTTGCAATCAATGTAAACTCGGCAGAGTTCAAACTAGTCTGCCGAGTTTTGTTGTTAGGGATTACCAAGAAATAAATTATCCAATCTTGTGGGGTGGGCGTCTCACCCGCCCCACAAGAAATAGTTGGATATTTATTTGGAAGTCCCTTAGAAGTTAGTATCCCTCGTCATCCCGTATTAACTGCTCTAGAGTATCTACCCATACGTTTTCTTGACTATCTAACGCCTTTGGATCAATTATTTTTAATTGTTGCTTAAAATCTTTGATTTCTTCTTCAAAGTTTTTGACTAACAATAAATTTTTACCATAGGCAACTATAGAAGCTGCAAGTTTTTGAATGCTTGAATTAAAAAAACTCATTGATAAATTGTTTGGATTAATAGATACTATTTCACCTTGATTCTCTAAATTAAGGCAGATTCGATAAGATAAAGCTACTTCTGATATTAAATAAAAAGTATTCATCGACTCCTAATATTCTTACCTTTCTACCTATATCTGATAAGCTAGCATTGTTATCCAAACCAATTTCACTGAGAAAAATCATTCTTCCTATTACTTGAGAAGCACTTACATAACCAATAGTGTAAAGTTGTCCTAAATGCCTTCTTGCAGATTCATCAATTTGAATATCTTCGGAAATTGGCTCAAAATCCATTGAAAATCTAAAATGACTAACTATATATGGGAATCCTATCTTCAAGATAAATTCTCTGGTTTCACTAGGAAGGCTAATGTTATTTACCCTCTCTGGATTTGCGTACACTAGATTTTTTTTGCCAAACAACTCAAGTATTTCATGTTCTGAAATCATAATTTACATTTACTTTAAGCTATTAGAAATCTACACAATTTTTTCCAATATTTTAATATTTTAGTGTTATCTAATAATTATTCATACCACCTCCTTTGTACAGGTATGAATAGTACATGGATGTACCATTAGCAAAAGTAGTTCATCATCTCCCCAATTAACCATGAGTGAAACCAGTTCTTTCGCACCGCATAAAATCATTGGTGTTGCAGTAATTTGGAACGAGCAAGAGCAAATTTTAATCGATCGCCGTCGAAAAGAAGGAGCAATGGGTGGTTTGTGGGAATTTCCTGGTGGCAAAATTGAGCCTGGTGAAACTATCAGCGAGTGTATTCAACGAGAAATTTCCGAAGAACTGGGAATAGTAATTGAAGTAGGAGAGCATCTGATTACTATTGACCACACCTATACAGACTTGCGCGTTACCCTCACAGTACATCACTGCCGCCATGTTACAGGTGTTCCCCAACCTTTGGAATCTGATGAAATTCGCTGGGTAACTTTGGAAGAACTGGAGGAGTTTACTTTTCCTAAAGCAAATATTCAAATTATTGCTGCCTTAAAAGGGATGGGGAGTGGGGGGAGATGAGGGAGATGAGGGAGATGAGGGAGCAGGGGAAGAAGAATTATTAATGACCAATGCCCAATGCCCTGCTTGCCCAATAGCGTAACAATCTATTAATTGCATTAGGTTGAGTCCCGCAATTTTCTACAATAGGCGCAGGGACTTTGATTAATGGTGTCAATAAATAAATGCCTAAAAGCGTTGCCGATGTGATGAGCCGCGATCCTATTGTGGTCCGGGTGGAAACTCCACTGAATGAAGCTATCCAAATTCTCGCAGAACGCCACATCAGTGGATTACCTGTTGTTGATGATGTCGGTAAATTGGTGGGTATTATATCAGAAACGGATTTGATGTGGCAAGAAACTGGTGTTACTCCACCTGCATACATCATGTTTCTTGATAGCGTTATCTATTTAAAAAATCCTGCTACTTATGAACGTGATTTGCACAAGGCTTTAGGGCAAACCGTTGGGGAGGTGATGAGTAAAAACCCGATCACTATTTCCCCTGATAAAACTTTAAGCCAAGCCGCTACCATTATGCACGATCGCAGCGTTCACCGCTTGCCAGTACTTGACGACACGAATCAAGTAATTGGTATCCTCACTCGTGGTGATATTATTCGGGCAATGGCAGCAAGTCAAGATTAGTCATTTGTCATTTGTGGAGAGTTTTTTGACTGTTGACTAATGACTATTTTTTACACCTTTGAAAATCAGGATAACTAAATGAGTATTACTCCAGAGTCTGTTAAGCAATTGCTCAGTTCTGAGAATTTAGGCGATCGCTTACGTGCTGTAAATCAAATCCGCGAACTCGAACCTGCGATCGCTTTTGAATTAATTCAAAGTGCTATTGGCGATAGCAATTCCCGTGTCCGGTACTCGGCAGTGAGTCAAATGGATACACTTGGAACACAAGATTTACAGTTATCCTTGGATATCTTGCGCGATCGCTTGCTTCATGACTCCGAAGTAGATGTACAAGCAGCAGCAGCAGACTGTTTGGGCGCTCTGAAGTTACATGAAGCTTTTGAAGACTTGCAGCATGTTTACCATACAACTGGTGAATGGTTAATACAATTCAGTATCATTGCTACATTAGGAGAGTTAGGCGATCCACGAGCTTTTGAACTACTCAAAGAGGCACTTTCATCAGAAAACGAATTAGTCCAAACTGCTGCTATTAGTTCTTTGGGTGACTTGGGAGATTTACAAGCAGTTCCTTTGTTGGCTCCCTATGCTACCAATCCAGATTGGCAAATTCGTTACAGACTTGTACAAGCTTTGACTCGTTTGGGTAGTGCAGAAGCTAAATCTATTTTAGAAACTCTGGCTAATGATGAAATGGAAGCGATCGCAACTGAAGCAAAACAATCTTTGCAATCAGTTTAAGTCTAAGTAAGTAGGCAGGATAAAACCAAACTATGTAACGAAAAGTAAAATCTCTGTATTTAGCTCGTAGTTGCGCTTTAGCGAAGACAGCGCAACTACAAGCCAGTGATGATTATTTGCGCCCACTTACTTATCTCGGATTTAAAAAATTCACCAATAAATAGATTTGTGTCAGAAACCCCACGCATAAATGCGGGGGCGCAGAAATTGCCCCAATCTGACCAGTCTAAGTTCTTAACTGAACTACGTTTAAGGCAAGAGTTTAAAGACCTACCGGGGGATGCGTAGCTAGTCCCTCGCTCTAGAACTCAAAAGTTAAACAGGTCTAGATGGGTTAAGCCAGTGCTTTTGAGATAGTTACCGACCTTAAACATTGACGAAGCTAACTTTACCCGCAAGGAGGGACTTATGTCCAAAGTATTCGTTATCGACCAAAACAAACAACCGCTAGATCCAATACATTCAGCACAGGCGAGGCAGTTATTACGAAACAAAAAAGCAGCAATTTATAGACAATTCCCATTTACTTTAATCTTGAAAGATCCACGGTCTAAATCTCCTGGTTCACCTTTGAGGATAAAAATTGACCCCGGTGCTAAAACAACTGGAATAGCATTAATCAACGATGCTTCAGGGGAAGTTGTATTTGCAGCAGAATTGAAGCATAGAGGTTTTGCAATTAGAGATGCTTTGACATCTAGAAGGCAATTAAGACGTGGTAGACGCGCTAGGAAAACCCGGTATCGTCAACCAAGATTTTTAAACAGAACCCGTCCACCAGGATGGTTAGCGCCAAGTCTACAAAGTCTAGTTGAAAATATCAAAACTTGGGTTGATAAGTTACGTCGATTTGCACCAATTACAGCTATTAGTCAAGAGTTAGTACGTTTTGATATGCAACTAATGTCTAACCCAAACATTCAGGGTGAGGAGTATCAGCAAGGTACTTTACAAGGCTACGAAACGAAAGAATATCTACTCGAAAAATGGGGTAGCTAATGTGCTTATTGCGACATTAAAGATGTCCCTTTTCAAGTTGAGCATATTCACGCGAGAGCCAGGGGAGGATCTAACTCAATCACAAACCTTACTCTAAGTTGCGAAAAATGTAATGTCAAAAAGGGGATAAAAGACATCAAAGACTTCTTGAAAAAAGACCCTTCAAGATTAGAAAAAATCATGAAGCAAGCAAAAACACCGTTGGCAAATGCGGCAGCCGTTAATACAACACGCTGGGCTTTGTTTAGAGAGTTAGAATCAACGGCATTACAAGTAGAAACTGGTTCAGGCGGTTTAACCAAGTTTAATCGCAGCCAACAAATCCTCCAAAAAACTCACTGGTTAGATGCGGCGTGTGTCGGCAAGTCAACACCAGTATTAATTATTAAAGGTATTAAACCATTGTTAATCACATCCAACGGACATGGTACTCGTCAAATGTCCGGTACTGATAAATTTGGGTTTCCTAGTCGTCACCGCACAAACAAACAAATCCATTTTGGTTTTCAAACTGGAGACATCATTAAAGCTGTCGTCACTAATGGCAAGAAAGTAGGCGATTATTTTGGGCGCGTGTTATGTCGGGCTAAGGGTAGTTTTGATATTGTTACCAAGGGCGGAAGAATATCGGGTATTAGCCACAAATATTGCTCACCAATTCATAAGAAGGATGGATACAGTTATGCTTTTTGAAACTAACTTGACGGCGTTCGCGCAGCGTGCCGGAGGCTCTATAAATTCGCCTGCGCCTTCCCCCCATACATAAATGCAGGGGCTTCCACGGCGCGAAGAATTTGGTGACAAAAGAAAAAATTGGGAGCATCCCAAATGTACAAAAACCTTGATAGCCCTCATCCCCTAACCCCGAATCCCAAATATGGGATTCGGGGAACTAGAATTATGCCTCCCCTCTCCCAAATATGGGAGAGGGGCTGGGGGTGAGGGAAAAGATTTAAGTAAAATTGGGATGCTCCCAAAAAATTCGACTTGGTTGGTAAAATTTTGCATTCCAGCCAAATCGAATAGAAAATTAGAGTTACTTTTAGTTGCTAAAAGTAACTTTTTTATATTTAGGATATGGTCTATTGAACGAAACTTTTGCGTCGGCGAGACATAGCCATTACTCCAACGACTGCACCCAAGCCTAGTAATGCAGCTGGTTCGGGAACTGTAGTTACCGCAAAACCTGTGAAACTTCCAGAAATTGTTTGACCGTTATCGTAAGCTGCTTTTGCATCAGTGTAAGTTCCTTTTGGATCAATGTCTTGAACAGCAAAAGTGATATATCCTTTGGCTTTACTTCCATCTTCAAAAAGTCCATTGAAACCCAAGTTTATATCTATTCCTCCATTTTGTGAAGTAAAAGCTGCTGGATCGAGACTGGTCAAACTAAGCAGTTTCTTTCCGTCCAAAGTACCAACATCAATAAACGCGGAAGGTGAAATAAATGGATTTATTTGGAAGCTTTTGATAAAACCTGTAAAATCAGATGCAAAATCTCCTGTCTGTTCTGTAAGCAAAATTGCTCCTTCGTTGGGAAGGAAGTTTACAGAGGTTTTGCTAAGAGTGGCTTTGGTTGGTGCATTAACGCCGTTTAGAGAAGTGCTGTAGTTAAATGAACCAGTATATGCTTGAGCAGAACCAGCAGAGGTAAACAAGCCAGCAGCAGCTAAGGGAAGTGCAGCAGCAACAGCTAATGTTGCATTTAGTAATTTAAATTTAAAATCAATCATTGTAGTTTGAGACACGTAGTAATAACCTTAAATTAGAACAATTACTTTACTTTTAATCTCAGTAATTTCCAGAAATTACTGTCAGTGAAAGCAAAACTTGCCTAATGTAATTGTCTCTATAAAATCACATAGACTTAGAGCCTGCAATATTTACTGAATGGTCTTTATTACATCTTTAATTACTGAGCTATCTTCATAAAATTTTAATTACTTCTATAACTGGTCTTCGTGTTTTTTCATTACATAGCGTTGAAATTCTTTATAATAGCTTTAAATCTAATTAGATTCACTTAAGTACACTGAATAAAATTAGCGTTTTTTATTCTTGCAGATTACTCAACTATTTTTTAGCTATAGCGTGTTAGCCCAGAAAGTACGGCACTACAAGCTTGGAATGATGCCGTACTTTTGTCTAACACACCCTACAAGACTACTGTTAAGCTATTTCTAGCTTTGCTAAGAGCCAAATACCTGGGGCCAAGTTGTCACAACGAAAACTACAACTGCTGCGATCGCTAACAACCCTTGAATCAAATTTCCAACCAAAGAGCCGACTACAATTCCTATACCGGCTTTAATCGCCAACCGGAATTCACGTCGGTAAAAATACTCACCGATAATTGCTCCCAAAAGCGGGCCTAGTAAAATTCCTAACAGTGGGCCACCAAAAGGCAATGTTGGTAATAATCCCAAAAATCCCACCACCAAACCGAGAATTGCGCCAATTTGCCCCCACTTACTAGCTCCAGCTTGTTTTGCTCCCACATAACTAGCTAAAAAATCCACTCCGACACTAAGCAGTAAAACTAGAACTGTCACAATTAAGGGAATCTTGATAGCTGCAAAGGAACTACTAACGATTCCCCAGACGATAATTGCAATTAAAATTAAGCTGCTACCAGGAATGGCAGGAACTACAGCACCGATAATACCCACAAGCATTACAGCAAGTAATAGCCAATAAATGATTTGCATAGATAGAATTGTAAATTTCTAAATTTCCTAGTCAACTTAACGCGAAACGGGCGGTTATAAACCGCGTCTACACAAACAAAACCCACCTCCGTGGGTTTCAAACCCTTAATTTTACCTTAGAAATGCGGAGGCGGACGAAAGCCTGTGTAGCCGTCTTCTCAAATTGCCAGAGGCTAACACTTTGGGGGTTTTCCCCATGAGCAACTGGCCTGCGAATTCTATACGAATGGCTCTAAGGGACTTGTAATGACAAACGGGCGGTTAGAAACCGCGTCTACACAAACAAAACCCACCTCCGTGGGTTTCAAACCCTTAATTTTACCTTAGAAATGCGGAGGCGGACGAAAGCCTGTGTAGCCGTCTTCTCAAATTGCCAGAGGCTAACACTTTGGGGGTTTTCCCCATGAGCAACTGGCCTGCGAATTCTATACGAATGGCTCTAAGGGACTTGTAATGACAAACGGGCGGTTAGAAACCGCGTCTACACAAACAAAACCCACCTCCGTGGGTTTCAAACCCTTAATTTTACCTTAGAAATGCGGAGGCGGACGAAAGCCTGTGTAGCCGTCTTCTCAAATTGCCAGAGGCTAACGCCTTGGGGGTTTTCCCCATGAGCAACTGGCCTGCGAATTCTATACGAATGGCTCTAAGGGACTTCTAATGACAAACGGGCGGTTAGAAACCGCGTCTACACAAACAAAACCCACCTCCGTGGGTTTCAAACCCTTAATTTTACCTTAGGAATGCGGAGGCGGACGAAAGCCTGTGTAGCCGTCTTCTCAAATTGCCAGAGGCTAACGCCTTGGGGGTTTTCCCCATGAGCAACTGGCCTGCGAA
>NZ_JBALFF010000076.1:0-4357 GCF_036916975.1 Nostoc sp. | reverse complement strand
AAACCGCGCAGCGTGCCGGAGGCTCTATTACGAATTACGTACAGCCCTTTGGGCATGAAAACCGCGCAGCGTGCCGGAGGCTCTATTACGAATTATTTTAATACTACGTGACTATCCAACAAAGGCGCACGTTATTAACATTTACAAAATAACTAGCAATGCTTGAAAAAAATAACGTTCTTTGGTGCGATAATGTTAATATTATCCGTGGCAAAACCTTATATCATGTCCACGAATTCTAACCTAGATTAAAACTTATTTTATAGTAGCGATCGCTATTTATCAAAGGCTCATTGATAAAAGCCTAAAACTACGTATTCTCGTTCATACACAAGATAATGAATTTGTCCAGTGCGTAAGTCCTAAAATTAGCCCTTTCAAGGTGACTCGTAAAATAAGATTTACTCCCCCTGCCTAAGAAAGCTCATTTCACGATGATCTCAATTTTTCGCGTTGCTCCCATTTCAAAGTCCCTCTCCCATATATTGGGAGAGGGATTTAGGGTGAGGGCAAAAACTACGGTTGTCAACTTATATCAGGTTTAAATTCTTATTTCTCTGAAAAAGATTCGTAAAAACTGCCGTAAAAATAGAATGAAATAGCCCTGCTAGTTACCCCTAAGTTAGGGAGCATTCCAATTTTGGCTTAAATCTTTTCCCTCATCCCCAGCCCCTCTCCCAATATATGGGAGAGGGGAGACATAATTCTAATTCGCCTTTTCCCAAATGATGGAATTCGCGGTTAGGGGATGAGGGCAAACACAAAGTTTTTGCACCTGACGGGATGCTCCCTTAAATTTATAATGGTAGTTCTTTTACTTTCACGCCTGCCTTATCTTCTTGACTATCATTTAAATTAATTTTTACTGGCTGAATATGCCAGATATCTTGGGCATATTCACGAATGGCACGATCTGCGGAAAAATAACCCATGCGAACAGCATTAAGTATTGACATCCTAATCCAGTTTTCCCGCTCATTATATGCTTGACTAACTTTTTCTTGACACTCAATATAAGATTGATAATCTGCAAATAACATATACTCATCTCGATTTTTCAAAGAATCTATTAATGGTTGAAATAACTCGGTATTTCCACCAGAGAAATAGCCAGAAGCAATTTGATCAATTGCTTGTTTTAGTTCAGGATTGTTGTTGTAATAGTTATAAGGGTTATATGATAGCGCTTTCATTTGAGCAACTTCAACAACTGTTAATCCAAACTCAAAAAAGTTTTCAGCACCGACGCGATCGCGAATTTCAATATTTGCTCCATCTTGTGTGCCAATTGTAACTGCTCCGTTCATCGCAAACTTCATGTTACTTGTGCCAGAAGCTTCCTTCCCAGCAGTAGAAATTTGCTCGGAAAGATCAGCAGCAGGATAAATTCGCTGTGCTAACGAAACATTGTAGTTAGCTAAAAAGACTACTTTCAGCTTTGAACCTACATCAGGGTCATTATTAATTACATTAGCGACAGAATTAATTAACTTGATTATTAACTTCGCCATTGAGTAGCCTGGTGCTGATTTTCCCCCAAAAATTATAGTTCGAGGTACTATATCAAGGCTGGGATTTTTCTTGATGCGATTATAGAGAGTAATAATGTAGACCAAGTTTAAATGTTGCCGTTTATACTCATGAAACCGCTTGACCTGAATATCAAAGAGAGAATTGCTATTCACCTCAATGCCAGTGGTTTGCAAAATATATTCTGCTAAATCTTGTTTATTTTCCTGTTTAATTTGCCACCAATTCTGCTGAAAATCTGCATCAGTAACAAAAGCTTCTACTTGCTTAATTTCATCTAAATTTTTAATCCAATCTTTGCCAATTTTATTAGTAATCAACAGCGCTAATTTTGGATTAGCAAGTAATATCCAACGTCGGGGACTAACGCCATTAGTTTTATTAGTAAATTTCTCTGGAAACAATTCGTAGAAATCTGGGAACAGGTTGTTTTTTAGCAACTGTGTATGTAGTTCAGCAACACCATTAATCGCATGACTGCCTACACAAGCCAGGTGTGCCATACGAACTTTCTTATCTGTCCCTTCTTCTATTAGCGATAGTCGAGCTATTTTTTCATTATCTCCGCCATACTTGAGACGAACCTGTGTAAGGAACCTACTGTTAATTTCAAAAATAATTTCCAAATGTCTGGGTAACAGATGACCAAACAAACTAACATCCCAACGTTCTAACGCTTCTGATAGAAGAGTGTGATTTGTAAATCCAAAACTATTCTCAGTTATATTCCAAGCTTTATCCCAATCTAATTGATGAACATCCACTAACAGCCGCATCATTTCTGCAATGCCAATAGTTGGGTGGGTGTCATTGATTTGAATAGCCATTTTTGTAGCGAATTGGTCGAAGCTCTCGTGTGTTTGCAGGTACTTGGCAATCATATCTTGCAATGAGCAAGAAACAAAAAAATATTGCTGCTCTAAACGGAGTTCTTTGCCTTGATAATTTTGGTCATTCGGATAAAGAACTTTGGTAATATTTTCTGAAAAAACTTTATCTGCTACAGCGCGGGTAAAGTCCCCAGAATTGAAAATCTGTAAGTTGAAATCTTCGCTGGCTTTAGCACTCCAGAGCCGTAGCGTATTTACTGTGTTGCTGCTATAACCCGAAATTGGCATATCATAGGGTATACCTAACACGGTTCGTTCTGGTATCCAGCGTACTTGATAGCGTCCGTGTTCGTCTGTGTAAGCCTCTGTGTGTCCACCGAACTGGACTTCTACAATATAATCAAGACGGGGAATTTCCCAAGGGTTACCAAATCGCAGCCAGCTATCTGGCCGTTCTACCTGCCACCCATCTTGGATTACTTGCTGAAAAATTCCGAATTCGTAGCGAATACCGTAACCAATAGCAGGCATCTCTAAGCTAGAAAGAGAATCTAAAAAGCAAGCCGCCAGTCGCCCTAAACCACCATTACCCAATGCTGGTTCGTTTTCCTGTTCCAGCACATCATAAAGGTCAAAACCTAATTCCTGAAGAATATTACGAGCTTCTTCATAAAGTCCTACATTCATCAAATTTTTTCCCAGCTGCGGCCCAATTAGGTACTCAGCAGATAGGTAACACAGGATTTTGGTATCGTTATGCAAATAGCTTTGTTCTACAGTTTTGAGCCAACGGTGCAGTAGGCGATCGCGTACAGTATACGCTAACGCCATATAGTAATCATGTGCAGTCGCCCAGTTTTCATCCTTCGCCTGGATGTAGTAGAGGTTATCTAAAAGAGCGCGTTTGAGCGTTACTGCATCCATGCCCGTGCGGTCATCTTGCACCTGAATTTGGACTTTTTGTGTTCGCCGAGCAGATTTTTTGAAATGCGGGGTGCAATTGCCATTTTGCTTTGAGTGGTTATAGCTCATTGGTTTAAAATTATGTTAAAAATAGGTATCGTTTACTCTGATAACTCTAAGATTTCATCAATCAAAATTACTTTTGGTTCAACTGGAATAGCACAAGCAATATACAAGCCCTGTTGTTACTCTCCCCACCAAAAAAGGATTGAACCACTATCTTTGACTTCATCCTATATTGCTACTTTCAATAAAAAGTATTTAACCAATTTATTTAGATTACTGTGACATTTATTAATCCGAGTGCCATCAGCAGTATTTTTATAAATTGATTTTGGAAAAGGATTTGTTTTTGGAAGTACTATATCAATTGTCACCACGTCTCTACTAAAATAACTTTTATGAAAAATGCTTGCTACATTTCGAGAGTTATTTAATAGAAATCAAGCAATTTTAATTTAAAGCTAAGTAAGTAGGCGAGAATAAATCAAAGTAAGTTAAGTAATCTAAAAAATACTTAACTTAGTTCGTAGTGCGGACTTTAATCCTCACCCAAGGGGTTCCTTAGTTGCTCATCGGGGAAACTAAACCCCCAAGACCGCACTAAATCACTACGAACATTTAATTATTTACGCCGCTCTACTTATATTTTTATTTTTATTAATCTTCTCCAAATTGATAATACAAAAAAAAGTTACTTTTCAGGTTAAGTGAAGATTAAAAATATCAAACTATATCTTTTGAAGTAGATATTTACAATAGTAATTATTTAGCTTCTACCAGAAGTATTAAAATTTTACTTCTTTGGGATATATCTGGCGTGTGGGGTGTAATGACTATGGAATCATAACGAATTACCCGGACAAATTGTCGGTAGATATATCCTTGCATACGGCTTATACCATTTCTTTGTGAGCTACGCCAAACCCTTTTAACTTCTTTCTTTCTTTCTTTCTTTCTTTCTTTCTTTCTTTCTTTCTTTCTTTCTTTCTTTCTTTCTTTCTTTCTTTCTTTCTTTCTTTCTTTCTTTGTGT
>NZ_JBALFF010000075.1:0-49489 GCF_036916975.1 Nostoc sp. | reverse complement strand
GGTAGGAGAGGCTGCCGTAAGCAGCCTCTCCTACCCCCCTAACAATGATTATCATTATTGGTAACTGTATATTTTATTCTCTGGAAGTCCCTTATTTGAGCGGTTTTATCAAGTTAAAGGTGTGAAAGGTCGCACCTTTGAGGGTACGGGCATTGGGCTGTCGCTAGTGCAAGAATTAGTCAAAATGCATGGTGGGACAATCACCGTTGACAGCACCTTCGGTCAAGGCAGTACCTTTACTGTGCAATTGCCAACTGGAAAAGCTCACTTACCCGTAGATTGCCTTAATGCTAGCCAAAACAGTGTTTCTACCGCTTCTGGAGCAATGTCTTATGTTGAGGAAGCTTTAGGGTGGCTCCCGAAAGAAACTCTTGAGCAGGAAGAATTCTCTTCTGCGTCGCTTTGCCCCTTTGCTTCTTCTGCCCGGATTCTGCTGGTGGATGACAACACCGATATGCGAAATTATTTGCGACGGATTCTTAGCGAGTACTACAAAGTGGACGTGGCAATTGATGGTGAAACCGCTCTAGCTGCCGCGTATAACAATCCGCCTGATTTGATCCTCAGCGATGTCATGATGCCAGGAATGAATGGTATTGAGTTGCTGGGGCAGTTGCGGGCTGATTTAAGAACGCGTGAAATTCCGATTCTGCTACTGTCTGCCCGGGCTGGAGAAGAATCGGCAGTGGAAGGATTGGAGTCTGGGGCAGATGATTATTTGGTGAAGCCATTCAGCCGACGGGAATTACTGGCAAGGGTTGCCGCCAATCTAGAGTTAGGACGAGTGCGCCTTGCTTCCAGTCAGCAACGCTTTCGTTTTCTGGCTGAATCCATTCCCCAAATGGTATGGACGGCTGATACAATTGGTCGGGTAGATTATTGCAGCCCCCGCTACCTTGATTACACTGGGTTGACGCTAGAGCAAATCCAGGGGTTCGGTTGGCACAACCTTATCCATCCAGAGGAGCGAGAACACAGTATCTCGGCGTGGACTCAAGCCGTTAAAATGGGCAACAGCTACGAGGTTGAACATCGCTTGAGACAGGCAGATGGAACCTATCGTTGGCATCTCACCCGTGCTTTAGCGATGCTCAATGAAAATAGTCAAATTATTCGCTGGTATGGCACTTGCACAGATATCAGTGAGCAAAAAGTTGCAGAATCTGCCTTACGCCAATCTGAAGAACGCTATCGAACGCTGTTTGAGTCCATTGACGAAGGATTTTGCGTGATCGAAATGCTGTTTGATGAAAACGACACGCCGAACGATTACCGCTTTTTAGAAATCAATCCGTCCTTTGAAAAACAAACGGGACTAAAAGACGTACAAGGCAAAAGGATACGCGAGCTAGCTCCAAATCTGGAAAAGCATTGGTTTGAAATTTACGGCAAAGTCGCCATGACGGGCGAACCCATCCGCTTTGAGAATCGCGCTGTTGCCCTAGAACGTTGGTTCGACGTTTATGCATTCCGCATTGGGCAGCCGCAGCAGCGACAAGTTGCCGTCCTTTTCAAGGATATCAGCGCTCCCAAACTTGCCGAAGCAGCTTTGCGAGAAAGTGAAGAGTTAAAGCAACGAATTTTGGACAGCAGTCATGATTGTATCAAAGTTTTAACGTTAGATGGGCGGGTACTCTACTTGAATCAAGGCGGGCTGCATCTTTTAGAAATTGATGATCCTGCGTCCTTTCTTAACACCGAGTGGATTAGTTTATGGCAAGGCGAAGACCAAGAAAATGCTAAAGGAGCGATCGCTGCGGCCAAAATAGGTAATGTCGGTCAATTTCAGGGTTATTGTGCCACAACAAAGGGTAAGCCGAAGTGGTGGGATGTAATTATTACTTCGGTGCGAAATGCATCAGGAATTATTGCACAACTCTTAGTCGTCTCACGCGATATCACAAAGCAAAAGCAAGCAGAAGCTGAACGCGAACAGCTTTTATTGCGTGAGCAAGCGGCGCGTGAACAAGCTCAGACAGCGAATCGAATTAAAGATGAGTTTTTGGCAGTGCTATCACATGAATTGCGATCGCCCCTCAATCCCATCCTCGGTTGGTCTAAGTTACTTCGCAATGGGACATTAAATGTCGCAAAAACGGCTACTGCTTTGGAAACAATCGAGCGCAATGCCAAACTCCAAGCACAATTAATTGAAGATTTGTTAGATATTTCTCGCATTTTGTCTGGCAAACTCAATTTAGAAATGGCTCCTGTTAACTTAGCATCAACCATTGAAGCGGCTATTGAAACCGTGCGTTTAGCAGCAGAAGCGAAGTCAATTCAAATTCAGAGAGTATTTGACCCAAATATTGGGCAGATTTTGGGAGATTCTGCTCGGTTACAGCAAGTGATTTGGAATTTGCTTACTAACGCTGTAAAATTTAGTTTCGCTGGTGGACGGGTCGAAATTCGCTTAGAGTGCCGAGACTGCCAGGCTCAAATTACTGTTAGCGACACGGGTAAAGGTATTAATCCTGACTTTCTCCCCTACGTGTTTGAATCCTTTCGTCAGGCAGATGCAACAACAACTAGGAAGTTTGGCGGACTAGGGTTAGGGCTGGCGATCGTCCGTCATCTAGTTGAACTGCATGGCGGTACTGTTGAAGTAGACAGTCCTGGAGAAGGACAGGGAGCCATCTTTAATGTCAGGTTTCCTTTGATGAAAGCACAAGGTTCTAGCCAGAAAGCAGAAGAGGACTGCTCATTTTTTACTTTTAACACCTCACCTCTGACAGGAATACGGATACTAATCGTTGATGATGATGTAGATATCCGTGATTTTTTGGGCTTTGTCCTTGAGCAGGCAGGAGCAGAGGTTTCTATTGTGACATCGGCAATAGAAGCACTGCAAGCGGTAGAGCAATCACGACCAGATATTTTGTTGAGTGACATTGGAATGCCAGAGATGGATGGCTATATGCTGATTCGACAAATTCGAGCTATGCCACCCGAACAAGGTGGGCAAATTTTGGCTTTAGCCCTGTCGGCTTATGCTGGAGAAGTTAATCGCCAACAAGCTTTAGCCTCGGGATTTCAGCAGCACGTTGCCAAGCCAATCGACCCAGACGCATTAATTGCAGTCATTCTAGATATGATCGCCAAGGGAAATTAAGCTCTGAGCGCATATTGAGGAGCGCATTTAGATACTTCCTAATAAGCTAAAAATCTTTTAATTTGCATCCTCAAAAAAATTAATCTCTTGTGGGGTGGGCAACATGAGCGCCCTAGTTGTGCAAATTAAAGCAAGGGCAGCTTATCAAGATTAGCAAACTTGATTGATATTACTAGCCATTTGTGCAGATCAATCTCTGACGGAAATTTAATTTTATCGTCAGGATTAGTGCGGTTGTGATTTAACACTTCCTTCCACAAACACATATTGTCAGCAGACATAAAAGAGTAAGACTGACGTGTTACGTGAGTTTATTCGTGAGTTGTCAAAGAAAGTTAGAAAAAGTGAGTAATTGTTAGCTTATTGCCTGCTGTTGATTAACCCTCTAATCTGGAAAATATTTTTGTCGAATTAACAAAACGCCAGTTAGATTAACCTCATCCTCCTAACTGTCGCAGCATGGCTTCTACTCTGTTGACGCCATCTGAGTCATTGCGCCGCTTGTACAAGTCGCGGGCTTTCTGAAGCAAGCTGTTTGCTTGTTTGGTTTGTCGGCGCTGTTTATACATTGAACCCATTAACTCATAAGTCTGGGCGTTGTTCTTATCCAAGTCGATTGCTTGTTGATATGCCCAGCTAGCAGCACTATAGTCTCCCATCCGAGATTGGGTTACAGCCAATCCTAAATAGGCGTTAACGTTGTTACGGTTCAGCTGGATCGCCCGACGGTAGCCTTCTTTTGCCCCAGGCGTGTCGCCCAAATTCGCTTTGATGTAAGCCACGGCGTAGTAAAAATCACTATTGTTCGGGCTGATGGCGATCGCACGACGATAAGATGTTAATGCCGCCTGGTAATTTCCCTGTTGAGCGTATAAATACCCAATACCTGAATGAATTTTAGCATTTTTGGGATCTAGGCTAGCTGCTCGCTGATAAGCTGCGATCGCACCACCATAATCGCCTGTATCCACTAACCTCCGTCCTTCTTCTAATAGTTGCTTTAACTCCGGGTTTTTGCCTTGCGCTACTAATACCTGAGCCTGAGCCACAGAAGGTATAGTCAAGGAAAAACATCCTAATAACACCACACTCAGCACAATTGATGTTGGCTTGTACACAGTAAATTTCCTGAAATTTTAGAGGACTTTTTTCTTGTACATTAAAACAAAAATATGGACTTTTGAAAACTGTATTTCTTCGTATTGATTAAGATGTTAATAATTCATTGACTTTTCCTTTACAATCGGCACACATCACAGAGTTTTTACTGAATTCTCAAGTGTAAGATATCAAGTTTAGATGAAGTTACCTACATATAAATCACTAAGCTAGCAAAATAACACTTTTTTTGTCAGTAGTTATACGTGTGACTCAGAATCCAACAGGCGTTTAGCTCAATTTGAGAAAGCGACCCGCAAATTTCAGTTGTTTTATTTAATAATTTGTTGAGTCTGTGTCCAATTGCTCACATGATACTACCTTTAGTAACCCTCTATCCAGGTGTTTATATCCTTTTTTGGACATGACACGGTAAGATAAATTTAGCAAGCTAAATGTTTTTCAAATGCTGGTTTTTAGCCAGCAAGTGAAAGCGCAAATGCGATCGCAATCTAAAATAGTGTGAGAGAATGTTTATCAAGCTTATATCAATACCAACTAGTTTTGGCTGGGGATTTTAATAATAAATATCAACCTATATACCATCTCGGAGGCTAATTTATGATTATAACTACCACTGATGTAATTCAAGGACCCGTTATTGAGTCCTACTTAGGCGTTGTGACAGCAGAAGTAGTCTACGGCAGCAATTTTTTGCGGGATTTTTTGGCGGGTATTCGAGATATTATTGGTGGACGCACTGGTAGCTATGAGCGTCTATTTGAGCAGGGTCAACGCAAGGCATTAGAAGAATTAGAACAACGAGCACAACGTTTAGGAGCAAATGCTGTGATTGGGATTGAAATTGATACTGGCACAATCAATCTTGACCAGTCAGGAGTTCTTTTGCTGATTACTGCCACAGGTACTGCTGTGAGAATGCGTTAATTTTTGATTATCCTTACTTTTGACAATCGTTACAAATTTTTTTTTTAGTCTAATTGTCTACACAATTAAAACTGGCTTTTCATAAAACTTAATAATTAATTATGTTTTAATTTAAAAATTTAAAATTTATTTTATAAAAATTTATGAATATTTTAATAAATACTAAGAGGCATAGATTTTTGTTAAATAAATCTGTTTTTTCTCACTAAAGATATACCTATTAACTCTTTCTATTGATAGATATAAAAGCAGAGGATTTAGTTATTTAATTTTAAGCATAAAGCATGAATATACCTGAAATAAGCTTTGCTGAAACAGCACTGGAGAACATAAGCTATGTCATACGTAAATCGGACAGGTAATGAAGGTATTGCTACTGAGCCTGTGGTAGCAGGTCGAGTAGCAGAATATCACGATCTTGTTCGCTGGGGGCCGATTATTTCTGGTTTGTTGGTTGCTTTAGCTACTCAATTAATTTTGAGCGCTATCATTGGTGCTTTTGCAGCAGGCGCAGTTGAAGGTTCAGGTGCACCCAGATCAATTGCCCCTAACGCTGCGGGTAATGCGGGGCTTTGGTCAACTATCGCTTTACTAATTTCCCTATTTACAGGTGGTTGGGTTACAGCCCGTGCTTGTGGCCCGATGAACCGCAATACAGCTCTTCTTAACGGCGCAATTCTTTGGGCAACGACTTTAGCCGTTAGCTCATGGCTGTTAGCAAGTGGAGTATCTGGTGCTTTTGGTGTTGCTGCTTCTAACGCTGGGGCAGTGATAAACCAGGTACAACAGCAAGGTGGTGTTAATGTGCCACAAGCAAACATCAGCGCCCAACAAGCTCGTGATGCAGCAGCTAATTTACGTTCGGGATTGTGGTGGTTTGTGTTTGGTTCTTTGTTAGGTTTAATAGCCTCAATGATTGGAGCCGCAACTGGCGCTCGTAGTCCTCGGACTAACAATTACAATGCTTAAATAATTGTTTGACAAACAAAATGTTATCAACTTTAAAAGCACCTTTTCCAAGGTGCTTTTTGTTTATAGCGGTTCACACATACAACCTACGAAGATTCAAAATCAGGACTTACGCAAAAATTCTCTCAAACTCTTATTACTCTGTGTTCTCTGCGTCCTCTGCGGTTCGTTTTTTGGTCATTTTGCGTAAGTCATAAAAACATACGCAGTATTGAGATGCGCTAAACCTATTTAAGTAGAAGAAAGAAGAACGAACCGCAAAGGGCGCAAAGGACACAAAGAAAGAAAGAAGTTAAAAGAGTTTGGCGCAGCCTCACAAAGAAATGGTATAAAGTACAGAAAAAAATAATTAATCACAGATAAACATAGTTATTCGTAGGGATACGGCAATGCTGTGTCCCTCATTTAAATGAGACTTTTTTAGAAGCGAGATATTCTTTATGGCTATTTTTCAATGAAATGCAAACTTTACCATTTCAGGTATGAACCTTCAATGCCCTGTTCACGTCGAATTTTACCATCTTTTTCAAACCAGGCAATTACTTGTTGTGTTGTCAAATCTTCAATAGCAACAGCGTACTCTTGAGCGATATGTTTCAAAAGCTTAAGTGATGAAATTGTCAATCTTGTTAAAAACTTTTCTGGGGAAGACAACAAAGCCGCGTCAACTTTTGCTGATTCTTCTAAAGTTAAAAATTGTGTTGATGGTTGCTGGGTTGGTACATCCATAAATGAAATGCTATCTCAAACTTAGTTGGGGATTGGGGATTGGGGATTCGGTATTAGAAAATGACGAATTACGAATTACGAATTTGTACCAAATAGCCACAACGATGTTCGCCATCAATAATCCAGTGGGTGCGTTCTACGGTACAATCTGGTAAGACGGCTGCAAACATTTCTAATTCATGACCACAGATGCTGGGGAAAGACTCGGCAACGTTGGAAATGGCGCAGTTATGCTCCATTAAGATAAAGCGATCGCTCTTCACACAGTCATTCACATCAACAGGGTGATACTCCGCCATGAAGCCTTCCGCTTTTCTCAACTCTACTAAGTTGGCTACACGTTCTCGCAGTGAACCGTTACCCACGCGATCGCGGTATTCTAGGGCTTTGCGTTGCCACTGTTTCTCTAAAATCGATTTAAATTGATCGTGTCCTACTGTTTCGGCTAAGGTGTCTAGCAACGAAACCGCAAAATTGCCGCTTGCATCACCAAAGCGATCGCTCATTGTTCGATGCAAGCGATCGCGTCCCTGACGACTCAGCTGATAAAGATGCTGCGGACGCCCCATTCCCTGAGCCTGCACTGATGTCGCATACAAAACTAGCTCCTCCGTCTCCAAATCTTTGAGATGGCGACGAATCGCTTGGGGGGTAACCTCTAAAAGTTCAGCTAGCTCTAAAGCCGTTGCTTTTTCGTGTTTGTGCAGATATTCTAGGATATCTTGCTTGGTTGAGGACTGGTGGGTAGTCGCCATCTTATAGTTGCTGCAAGACGTTCAGCGAACGTCCCAAAAATTTATTTGAAAATTTGACCGTACCGATTTGGGATTTGGGATTTGGGATTTGGGATTAAAAAAGTTTTTTGGTACATGCCCCAATGCCACTTACTTTATGCCTCTGGTAAACAAGAGGCTGCGCGATCGTCAATCTAAAACCCTTGAGCCAAGTACCCTTTTGCTTTCTTTCAATCTAAAATTACAAATCTAAAATCCAAAATTGTTTGACTTTGACAACATTGTTGTTGTTAATTTAGCGTAAAATGAAGATAGATTAAACAACATAGCTGTTGTTTTACTCTCCACCACTATTCTAGCAGCCGTGTAACCATTCCGTAACGGGAAATGGGAATCGGTTAGCCGCAGCCCGTCTCCCATCCTAAAAGAGTTCAGAACACGAGAGATTATTACTGATGAGTGCCACTGTCAAAACCTTAGTCAACCAACCCTACAAGTACGGCTTTGTTACAGATATTGAAGCCGACACAATTGAGCGTGGACTAGACGAGGACGTTATCCGCTTGATCTCCTCTAAGAAGAACGAGCCGCAGTTCATGCTGGACTTTCGCCTGAGAGCTTATCGCCAGTGGCAAAAAATGACGGAACCAACTTGGCCTAATGTCAAGTATCCGCCAATTAATTATCAGGATATCATTTATTACTCAGCACCAAAACGCAAGAAAGAAAAACTAAACAGTCTGGATGAAGTCGATCCAACCCTTTTAGAAACCTTTGAGAAGTTAGGCATTTCTCTATCTGAACAGAAGCGACTGGCAAATGTCGCCGTCGATGCAATTTTCGATAGCGTTTCTGTCGCTACTACATTTAAAGAAAAGCTAGCGGAAGACGGCGTTATTTTCTGTTCGTTTTCCGAAGCGTTGCAAGAACACCCAGAATTAATCAAAAAATATTTGGGTAGCGTTGTTCCCATCGCTGATAATTATTTTGCCGCCTTGAACGCCGCTGTATTTAGCGATGGTTCTTTTGTCTATATTCCTAAAGGCGTAAAATGCCCAATGGAACTGTCTACCTACTTCCGCATCAACTCTGGTGATACGGGACAATTTGAGCGGACTTTGATTGTCGCTGAAGAAGGTAGTTATGTTTCTTACCTCGAAGGTTGCACTGCACCGATGTATGACAGCAACCAGCTACACGCCGCCGTTGTAGAACTTGTCGCCCTCGACAACGCCGAAATTAAATACTCCACTGTGCAAAACTGGTACGCTGGCGATGCTAACGGTAAAGGCGGTATTTACAACTTTGTCACCAAGCGCGGTTTATGTCAGGGCGTAAATTCTAAGATTTCCTGGACTCAAGTAGAAACAGGTTCGGCAATTACTTGGAAATATCCTAGCTGTGTGTTGGTGGGTGATAACTCTGTGGGTGAGTTCTACTCGGTGGCGCTGACAAATCATCAGCAGCAAGCCGATACGGGTAGTAAGATGATTCACGTAGGTAAGAATACTCGTAGTACAATTATTTCTAAGGGAATCTCCGCAGGTAATTCTAGTAATAGCTATCGGGGTTTGGTGAAAGTCAATCCGACAGCTATTGGGGCGAGAAATTATTCTCAGTGCGACTCGATGCTAATTGGGGATAATGCCCACGCGAATACTTTCCCTTATATTCAGGTGCAAAATAACGGTGCGAAGGTAGAGCATGAAGCTTCTACTTCTAAGATTGGGGAAGATCAGTTATTTTACTTTGCTCAACGCGGTATTTCTTCGGAAGATGCTATTTCGATGATGATTAGCGGCTTCTGTAAGGATGTTTTTAATCAGCTACCGATGGAGTTTGCTGTGGAAGCTGATAAGTTGTTGAGTTTGAAGTTGGAAGGCAGTGTGGGATAAATGGAAGGAAGGATGAACACAGAGACATCGGTGTTTCTGTGTTTATCTGGAAGAATAACGAACCGCAGAGGCGCAGAGAGCGCAGAGAGAGAAGAGAGAAGATGATTATTGAAAATAGTGAAGTTGTGCTGTCAGTACGGAATCTGGCGGCTAATGTTGATGGGACACCGATTTTGAAGGGTGTGAATATTGATGTGCGATCGGGTGAAATTCATGCGATCATGGGGCCGAATGGTTCTGGTAAGAGTACTTTTTCTAAGGTGTTGGCTGGGCATCCAGCATATCAGGTGACTGGTGGTGAGGTGATTTTTCAGGGGCAAAATTTACTGGAGTTGGAACCGGAGGAACGCGCCAGAAGTGGTGTGTTTTTGGCGTTTCAGTATCCGTTAGAAATTCCCGGTGTGAGCAATTTGGATTTCTTACGGGTGGCGTACAATTCCCGGCGTAAGGCGCAAGGTTTGGAGGAAATAGACGCTTTTGATTTTGACGATTTGATTGAGGAAAAGCTGGATGTGGTGAAGATGAATCCCAGTTTTCTCAGTCGCAGTTTGAATGAAGGGTTTTCTGGTGGGGAGAAGAAGCGGAATGAAATTCTGCAAATGGCGCTGCTAGAACCAAAGTTAGGAATTTTGGATGAGACTGATTCGGGTTTGGATATTGACGCGCTCCGAATTGTGGCGAATGGAGTAAATCAACTGGCAACTCCAGAAAATTCGACAATTTTGATTACTCACTATCAACGGTTACTCGATTATATTGTGCCTGATTTTGTGCATGTGATGGCACAGGGGCGAATTATTACCAGTGGCGGTAAGGAATTGGCGCTGGAATTAGAGTCTCGTGGTTATGACTGGGTGCTGGAAGAATTTGCAGCTGAGGTGGGTGTGTAATGTTTCAATCCCATGAGTTTTAATCCCTGATAGGGATTTTTAATTCCAGCACTACTTAACATTGTAAACCAGTTGACGAGTATCTAATGAGTATTCAAGTTTCTCCCAGTCCAATACCTAATTCAAATTTAGTCAGTTTGACATCGACTCTATTAAATAGAGATGATTATCTGGTTGGGTTGTTAAATCAAGTAACTGCAAATAAAACAGAAGGTTGGTTGCAGGAATTACGCCAAAGTGCTGCTAATTGGG
This sequence comes from Nostoc sp., assembly GCF_036916975.1. Lineage (GTDB taxonomy): Bacteria > Cyanobacteriota > Cyanobacteriia > Cyanobacteriales > Nostocaceae > Nostoc. The sequence continues at coordinate 38,862 of NZ_JBALFF010000075.1, read as the reverse complement.
TACGTCACTCAATTATCCCGACTACCCGCGAGGAAGAATGGCGATTTACTGATTTGTCGTCTTTGCGAAAGGTGGAATTTAATCTAGAGGCGGGAAATTTTGCGTCTCTAGAATTTGATATTTTGCCAGAGGCGGCTAATAGTCGTTTGGTATTTGTTAATGGTGTTTTTGCACCGGAGTTATCAGCAGTTTCAGATTTACCATCTGAGATTGTGGTGAGTAATTTGGCTGGTTTGTCTGCGGTTGAGCAGGAGGGTGTACGCCAGTATTTAGCTCAAGCGGAGGGAGCGCAGGAGGTTTTTACTGCTCTGAATACGGCTGGGATAACTGATGCAGCTGTGGTATGGGTGAAGAAGAATGTGGTAGTTGAAACGCCAATTCATTTGGTGTTTATTTCGGTTGCGGGGGAGAGGGCGACGATTTCGCAGCCGCGTTGTTTGGTGGTGGCCGAAAGTGGTTCGCAGGTGACGTTGGTTGAAGAGTATACGAACCGCAGAGGCGCAGAGAGCGCGGAGGACGGAGTTTATTTAACTAACGCGGTTACGGAAGTTTGGGTTGGTGATAATGCTCAGGTGAGTCACACTAGGGTTGAGCAAGAAGGTGCAGAGGCTTTTCATATTGGGAAAACTGCGATCGCACAATCTCGTGATAGTCGATATACAAGTCATGCTATAACTTTAGGTGCGAAGTTGTCACGGCACAATTTGGAAATTTTGCAAACTGGTGAGCAGACAGAAACTACTCTCAATGGGTTGACGGTGATTTCTGGTAAGCAGTTGGCTGATACTCACAGTGCGATCGCACTTAACTATCCTCACGGTACAAGTGACCAATTGCATAAATGTATTGTAGGCGATCGCGCTCATGCGGTATTCAATGGTAAAGTTTTTGTACCCAAACTAGCCCAGTTGACAAATGCAGCCCAGTTGAATCGCAATTTGCTGTTATCACCTAAAGCCAGAGTTGATACCAAACCCCAATTAGAAATTACTGCGGATAATGTCAAATGCGCCCACGGTGCTACCGTTAGCCAATTGGAAGATGACGAAATATTCTATCTGCAAAGTCGCGGAATTGATGAAAATGATGCTCGGAAGTTGTTAATTAACGCCTTCGCTGCTGAAGTCATCAACCAAATACCAGTTCCTTCTCTACGACAAATCCTCTTAAACACAGTCAATAATCTTAAGTCTCTGACAAATGACTAATAACTAATCTACCAATGACTTTTACTCCTACCAAAACCCTTGCTGATAAAGTTCGCGCTGACTTCCCGATATTGCATCAGAAAGTCAACGATAAACCCCTGGTTTATCTCGATAATGCTGCGACATCACAAAAGCCTTTGTTCGTATTAAATACCCTGCGGGATTATTACGAACAATATAATGCTAACGTGCATAGAGGTGCTCATTCTCTGAGTGCTAAAGCTACTGATGCTTATGAAGGTGCTAGAGATAAAGTTGCCAAATTCATTAATGCTGCATCGCGTCAGGAAATCGTCTACACGCGCAATGCAAGTGAGGCGATTAACCTAGTAGCTTATAGCTGGGGAATGAATAATTTGCAACCGGGAGATGAAATTATTCTCTCGGTGATGGAACACCACAGTAATATTGTTCCTTGGCAATTGGTGGCCCAAAAAACGGGTGCAGTACTGAAATTTGTAGAATTAACACCAGAAGAAACTTTTGATTTAGAACAGTTTAAAAAACTGATTTCTGAAAAAACAAAGTTAGTGTCAGTGGTGCATATTTCTAATGCTTTGGGTTGCATTAACCCAGTAGAAGAAATTGGTGCGATCGCTCACAGTTACGGTGCTAAATTCTTAGTTGATGCTTGTCAAAGTGTTCCCCACTTCCCTGTCGATGTACAGAAAATAGATTGTGACTGGTTGGTAGCTTCCGGTCACAAAATGTGCGCCCCAACTGGGATAGGATTTCTGTATGGCAAGTTAGAATTATTGGAATCAATGCCACCATTTTTTGGTGGTGGTGAGATGATTGCAGAAGTGTATTTAGACCATTCTACCTATGCAGAATTACCCCATAAATTTGAAGCTGGTACACCTGCAATTGGAGAAGCGATCGCACTTGGTGCTGCGATAGATTATCTTAAGCTAATCGGTATGGATAAAATCCACGCCTACGAAGCAGAATTAACAGCTTATTTGTTCCAAGAATTAGAGCAAATTCCCCAAATTAGAATTTACGGCCCCAAACCAAACGCTAAAGGTGAAGGGAGAGCCGCTCTTGCGTCGTTCACAGCCGGAGAAGTTCACGCCAACGACTTATCTACATTATTAGATCAAGAAGGCGTTGCTATCCGTTCTGGACACCACTGCACTCAACCATTACACCGCTATTTAGGTCTTGCTGCAACCGCACGAGCAAGTCTATCTTTCTACAATACCCGCGAGGAAATTGATATTTTCATCAAATCACTGAAAGAAACTCTGGACTTTTTTGCAGGTTTCGTTGCTTAAAGTTATATCATGTCCGCTTGATTGCTTATTAAACCCGAAGAACCCCACCCCGCCAAAGCTATGCTTTGTCTCCCCTCCCCGCAGGCGGGGAGGGGTTGGGGGTGGGGTTCTTTTATTATGGGTAATTTGGGGGACTTGATATTACAAAATATTCAGATAGTGATTGTGCCAATTATCAGCAACATATCTTGCTAATAATTGGCACAATTTAATTATATTAGTCCTATTTGATTCGTGAAAAATATAGATAAGAAACGAACCGTAAACGCGAGTGCGTCTTTAAGAGTTGGACCCAAAGGGAAGAAAGAAGGAAGAGATATATAATTTTCACAAAGGACGCAAAAGAAGAGAGATGCCAAAAGACGAGTTTGATGTGGGTGAGTATGTTGATCAAATGGCGTTGTTATTGAATTTGCAGCTAAGAGATGAGTATCGTGATGCTGTGGTGGCAAATTTTGAGAGAATTAATGCGATCGCTAATCTTGTAAATTCTTTTCCCCTACCAGAAGATATTGAAGTTGCACCAGTTTTTGAACCATGAATGATGCTGTATCAATAGCTGCTGATATCCGTGAAGGTAAAGTTAGCGCGGTGGAAGTTACCAAGGCTGCGTTAGCACGAATCGCAGCGCGAGATCATCAACTCAACTGTTTTACGGCTGTGACTGCTGAAACAGCTTTAACAGATGCAGCCCGCATTGACAGGGAAATTGCCCAAGGGAATAATCCGGGAACGCTTGCTGGTGTGCCTTTTGCGGTGAAAAATCTCTTTGATATCGCAGGGCTAACGACTCTGGCGGGATCGAAAATCAATGCAGAGAACCCAGCAGCCGCCCAAGATGCAACCGCAGTAGCAAAGCTGAAACAAGCGGGTGCTGTGCTGGTTGGCGCTTTGAATATGGATGAGTACGCTTATGGGTTTGTGACGGAAAACTCCCATTACGGTGCTACTCACAACCCTCATGATTTACAGCGAGTTGCTGGTGGTTCATCGGGTGGTTCGGCGGCGGCTGTTGCTGCTGGGTTGGTACCGTTGACATTGGGTTCTGATACAAATGGTTCAATTCGCGTTCCAGCGGCGTTGTGTGGCGTTTTTGGTTTTAAGCCGACTTACGGAAGGTTATCTCGGGCTGGGGTAGCTTTATTTTCTAGCAGTTTTGACCACATTGGCCCTTTTGCGCGTTCGGTGCAAGATATTGCTACGGTGTTTGATGTGCTTCAGGGAGAAGACGATCGCGATCCAATTTGTACAAAGCGTCCGCCTGATTTGGTTTTACCACAATTCAAACAAGATATTTCTGGTATAAGAATTGCTATTGCATCTGATTATTTTACCAAAGGCGCAGAACCGGAAGCTTTAGCAGCAGTCCAAAAGGTAGCTGATGCAATAGAAGTCACTGAATATGTAACCATCCCAGAAGCAAACCGCGCCCGGGCTGCGGCGTTTGTGATTACAGCTAGCGAGGGCGCAAATCTGCATTTAGATAAATTGCGATCGCATCCTCAAGATTTTGATTCAGCAACACGCGATCGCTTTTTAGCAGGGGCGTTAATTCCTAGTAGCTGGTATCTGCAAGCCCAACGCTTTCGGAAATGGTACCGCGATCGCGTTCGGGAAGTGTTTCAAAATGTGGATGTAATTCTTGCCCCAACTACACCAATTTCTGCACCGCTAATCGGTCAACAAACCATGATTTTGGATGGTGAAGAAATTCTTGTCCGTCCTCATTTGGGATTATTTACTCAACCATTATCTTTTATTGGTTTACCAGTTTTATCAGTACCAATTCAGCGCCCAAATGCTTTACCTTTGGGTGTGCAATTGATAGCAGCGCCATATAATGAAGCTTTAATTTTACGGGTTGCAGCTGCGTTAGAGGCAAAGGGTGTAGTTTCAGCACCAGTGATTTTCAATTACTAATAGCTCCCTGCTCCCCTTCTTCAAACTAAGCGCTGTTTGAGTTCACGAATTGCGGCACTGGTATTGCGATCGTAGGCAACTTCAAAGCACCTAGCAACTATATCCTGGAGGTTTATATCTGGGAAATATTGGCTTTGAGTTTGAGCAAGATATTCTGTACCTTGTAACTGATAAATACACAGTTGTTTTTTGCGGTATAGCCAGACTTCTGGAACTTGATAAGGGAGGTAATCATTCACATCAGAATAACTCGTTACATCAATTTCCAGCACCAAATCAGGAGGAGGATCAACACTCCAGTCAATTCGCTCCTTACCAGATACGGCTTCCCAATGGTCAATGTAAAAACAATAGTCTGGTTCGATTCCCCTCTTTTCTGGTAATTCCATTGTCACAGGAGTAAAAGCATCATACTCACGTCCAACATAATCCAGCAGAACTGTAATGATATTTGCGATTAAATGGGCATCACGTCCATGTTTGGGAAGAGGAGACATGAGTAAGACTTCTCCATCTTGGTATTTTATGCGGGGAATTGAATTGCCACCTCGTTGCTGACACAAACTCTGATAATCTTGCCACGTTGCAGGCAAACGCACAACTGCTCCCACAGGTAGCTGAATTTTCTCAAGCGAGACTAATGCAAACATAGCTCAAACTTTAGAAATTGAAAGCTCAACGTTATTCTAATTCTTTTGCTAGAGATGACACAAGTAATATAGGCAGAATAGCATTTTTTCAACTTCCTGAATTCTTGATTAGTCGGAAATAATACTACAATCCATGAAAAGTTAAGGGATAAACAACTTTCCCTTTATAAATTTGTATGTGCTAATTAAAACTTGAGTTTGAGATGCTACCCAAGGGTGAAGGACATTATACATCATTAATTTATATTACAAATAATATAGCCTATAGGTAGCGTAAAGTGGACAATTTGACAATCTTTAATACTCAAACCACTTGGCGTATAGTCATAATCTGTCCGCACGCAACAAGAACGCAAGACACTTAGTATATGGTTCGAGAACTCGAAAGAAAACGCCAGAGTGCAAAGTTTCCCGAAACTGCACCGGCTGCCAATCCCGTATTTTTTAGAACCTATAGCCGCCGCACAAAGGCCGGACTAAGGGAAACATGGGATGAAGTATGCGATCGCACTCTACTCGGCTTAGTCGAGTTAGGAAAGCTCACTCCAGAAGAAGCTGTCATACTCGATAAGATGCAGCGCAACTTGAAAGCTATGCCCAGTGGGCGCTGGCTATGGGTAGGTGGTACAGACTGGATAACCAGGCCAAAGAATTTTTCTGGGGCTTATAATTGCACCTCTACCAATCTCCAAGACTGGAGCGCGTTCGGATTAATGATGGATTTGGCAATGATGGGCTGTGGTACTGGAGCCGTCCTAGAACCACAATTTATTAACCAGTTACCCGCCATCCGTAATCAACTGAATGTCACTGTACAAGGCGAAATTGGCAGCACTCCTGTGCAAAAACGGCGTGAATATACTGAAACTCATATAGAAGGCAACAACGTCACTATTCACGTTGGAGATAGCCGTGAAGGTTGGGTTGAATCATATCAAGCCCTCTTAGAACTCTCCACTAATAAACAATTTTCAGCAGAAGTTGAAGTATTAGTTGATATCAGCGATGTCCGAAAAGCAGGAGAAACTCTCAACGGCTTTGGAGGAGTTGCTAATCCTGTTAAATTGCCTGGACTTTATCAGCGTTGTGCTTCCATCCTGAATAAAGCTTTAGGACGACAATTAAATTCAGTTGAATGCTGTCTGTTAATCGATCAAGGTGCTGTAACAATTGTTGCAGGAAACATCCGAAGAAGTGCGGGGATGCGTCAGTTTGATTCTGGCGATCGCCTAGCAGCCTCCGCCAAAGATAATTTATGGCAGCAAGATGAAAGTGGCAACTGGCGAATCGATCCAGAGCGTGATGCACTCAGGATGGCAAACCATACCAGAGTTTTTCACCGCAAGCCAACTTTAGAAGAATGTCTTGATGCTGTCGGCAAACAATATTATAGTGGCGAGGGAGCAATTCAATGGGCTGGAGAAGCCGTGGCGCGATCAAACATTGATTTGCTGCCAACACAAGCTTTAAAAGTTAATTTTTTGCAAGCTTATGAAGAAGGAACAGCAAAACAATGGTTACAGGAACGCTATCCTCAGCTTGATGCTAATGAGCTAGAACATCGTTTGGCTCGTTATGGGCTAAATCCGTGTGGTAAGTGATTTTGCCTCACGTTAAAAACCTCGCAAAAACGGGGAAAGCTGAGATGCTAATCCCGTGGTAATTAAAGGAACTAAAAAGTCTTTAACACCGTACAGCGTAGAGAGTGAAACTAGATTACATCCAAAATTGTTGTCTAGAATATAATCTCTCCAAGAGTGCGGGGGCGGATGTGAAAAACACTTTTATTATCAGAAGTCACATCTGCAAAATGTACGCGGAGCTACTGCAAATAATCAAGCAGTAGAACTAGGGGATAAAAAGCCTCTAGGGTAACAAAGAAAGGAAATCATCGGTAGTAATTTTCATTGCAATTTGTCAGAGGTTCACCTTAATCAAATTGACCCACATAACTACAAAGAACAGGAGGAAGCTTTCACTGCTGGGGCGCTATCTGTAGCAGCACTTTTAAATCACAAATTCCTGGAACCACGCTATCAATACAGCCGTGAATTAGACCCGATTGTGGGAGTTTCTTTTACAGGTTTATTTGATTTCTTTGTCCATGCTTTTGGTGTTGATTGGCTGCGCTGGTGGGAACAAGGAAGACCGGCAACTGCACAAGGATTAGCTTTTAAGCGTCAGGAAGAAAAATATCTAAGTTTCTGGAAAGATATTGTACATCGGGTAGTTTGGGATTATTGCGATCGCCACAATTTCAAGCGTCCAAATCGTTGTACCACAGTCCAACCAAGTGGCACAAAGGCATTATTAACTAATGCTAGTTCAGGATGGCATCCCCCGAAAGCGCAAAGATTTATTCGCCGTATCACCTTCGGTAAAAATGACCCAGTAGCCTTAGCTTGTATTGACTACGGTTACAACGTCATTCCCTCTCAATCAGATAAAGATGAACAGGGTAATTTGCTCAACGATCCCTTTGATTCACGGGTGAGTGAGTGGTTAGTAGAAATTCCTGTTTCTGTATCTTGGGCTGATTTACTAGGGGCTGATAAAATTGATGTTTCTAAGTTTTCAGCCTTAGCCCAATTTGATTTTGTCCTCCAGGTTCAACGTTGGTATGTGACTCACAACACATCAGCAACTTTAGAACTTCGATCTGATGAAATCGAACCTTTAGCACAGCGCATCTACGAAACTATCCAAAATGATGAGGGATATATTTCAGCCGCTCTTTTAGCTCGTTTTGACGATTTGCAATCATTCCCCCGTTTGCCATTTGAACCGATAGATAAACCAACCTACGATCGCTTAAATCAAGAAGTAAAAGCACGGCGTAAAACAGATGATTTCTGTGCAGTCTTAAGCCGCTACGATTTAGGCGAAATGGCAGAGGCTGGCCCTAGTGGTTGTGATTCTGACAAGTGTATGTTTCCCGATCAACAACCAAGCTCATAAAGCGATAATGACTATCAACTCAGAGTAGTCATTATTTATCTATTACAATAAACAGCAGTAGTTTAATATGAAATTAAACTACTGCTTTTTAATTATAAATTTTTCCCTCCTAATAGCATTTCTTTGTGCTGACAATTCAGGTTATGTGAAAAAGCCAACGATTGACCTAACCCCCTAACCCCCAACTCGTCGCGGGAAGGGGGAAAATTCAAAGTCTCTCTTCCTTTGAGGAGAGAGAAATAGAAGTGAGGTTTTCCAGATACGTGAAAAGTCAGTTCTTTGTGAGGCTGCACCAAACCCTTTTAACTTCTTTCTTTCTTTCTTCGTGTCCTTTGCGACGGCAGTCGCTACAACGGGGGGAACCCCCGCAACGCGCTGCCTCTCCTTTGCGGTTCGTTTTTCTTACTTCCTTCTTCTACTTAAATATGATTTAGCGCATCTTCATACAGAATTTCTAAGTAAGTCTATCAAATTAAATATAAAACCTCACCCTGCCTCCGGCTTCCCTCTCCAAAATATCGGAGAGGGATTGAGGGTGAGGTTTTATCTTATATTTAATTACGCCTACCTACTTACCAGTAATTATTTTGCTATAGAAAAGCAGCACAAAATTTCTCTACACTATTATTTTGGCAAAAGGATTCCGCCAATGAAAGCTTACGAAATTCAAAGCAACGCTGGGATTGATGCCCTCGCATTAGTCGATCGCCCTGAACCAAAACCAACTGTGGGACAAGTTCTCATTCAAGTAAAAGCAACATCCCTAAATTACCGCGATTTGCTTGTCATTGAAGGTTCTTACGGTTCTGGACAGAAATATCCCTTAATTCCCCTGTCTGACGGTGCGGGGGAAGTCGTGGCGGTAGGCGAAGGTGTGACACGAATTAAAATAGGCGATCGCGTCGCTGGTATTTTCTTCCAAGACTGGATTTATGGCTCTTTAACCAAAGAGAAAATGAAATCCGATCTCGGAGGTGGCATCAATGGAATGCTGGCTGAGTATGTCGTATTACACCAAGATGGTTTAGTAATATTACCTGACCACCTCTCCTACATTGAAGGCGCAACCTTAACTTGTGCAGCAGTTACACCTTGGCATGGACTAGTCACAAAAGGCAATATTCGCGCAGGTGATAGTGTTTTATTACTCGGTACTGGAGGAGTTTCGATTTTTGCTCTCCAGTTCGCCAAGATACATGGTGCTAGAGCGATTATTACTTCCAGCAGTGACGAAAAATTGGCACGAGCTAAACAGCTTGGTGCTGACGAAACAATCAACTACAAAACAACACCAGATTGGGAAAAACAAGTTTACCAATTGACTAATCGCACGGGTGTAGATCATGTAGTAGAAGTAGGCGGTGCAGGCACTTTGCCAAAATCACTACAAGCAGTCCGTATTGGAGGACGTATTAATTTGATTGGCGTATTATCAGGTAGAGGAAATGAAATTGATCCTATGCCAATACTCTTTAAAAGTTTAACAGTTCAGGGCATTTATGTTGGCAGTCGGGAAATGTTTGAGGCGATGAATCAGGCGATGCAACAACATCAAATTAAACCGATTATTGATCAAGTTTTCCCCTTCATTGAAGCACGAGAAGCTTATCATTATCTCAAAAGTGCGGCTCACTTTGGGAAAGTCGTAATTCGTAATTCGTAATTCGTAATTCGTAATTCGTTCCTATGCACCGGATGGGGGAGCATCCCGTCAGGTGCAAAACACCTTGATAGCCCTCATTCCCTAACCCCGAATCCTATCATTTGGCATTCGGGGAACTAGAAACTAGAATTATGTCTCCCCTCTCCCATATTTGGGAGAGGGGCTGGGGGTGAGGGAAAAGATTTAAGCACTCATTGCGATGCTCTCCCGGATGGGAATGTCTATCAGAAGGCTCGTTAAAACGGACTATAACATTTTCTCAGTCGTCTTAAGACAACTTTCGCTATTAGACTCAGAATGAATTCTGAAATCGGCTATTTTGCTATGCAATTTCTATTATTTTGCTCTCAACCTTTAGATAGATGATTTATCGGGCTATACAAACTTTTTGTATTTACATCAGAATTTATTTGCTATTGAAAATCTCTCATTTAATTATGTTATATTAGAAATAAATATAGAAATCTAATCTTTTATTACAACTTTTTTAGGGAATACACCTTTTGACATATAGGATTCAAATTATTGATTTTTCTCCTTATGCTGCGAGTTGCCTTTTCTAGAGACGGCTACATTTAGGAGAATCCCAATGTCATTAAATAAAAATGCCCTTGAGCAGCCAGCAAATAATCTGCTGGCTGCTTTGCCACCCAGTGATTATGAGCGTCTTGTCCCGCACCTAAAGCTAGTTTCGCTTTCAAGTCGGCAAATACTTTACGAAGCACGAGAAGCGATCGCACAGGTGTATTTTCCTAATAAAGCAGTGGTTTCTATAATCACCACTATGCAAGATGGCTCGACTGTAGAAGCTGGTTTAGTGAGCAATGAAGGCATGGTGGGTGTCTCAGTAATTTTAGGAGACAACATCACAAGCACAACAGCATTAGTGCAGATTCCAGACAGCGCTATGCAGATGGATGCGGATATACTCAGAAGCGAGTTCAATCGGGGTACAGCCCTTCAGAGCGTGTTGCTGCGCTACGTGCAAGGTATGTACACTCAAATTGCCCAAGGATCTGCCTGCAACCGTCTTCATAAGCTAGAAAGGCGGCTGGCTCGGTGGCTATTAACAGTTTCTGACCGTTTAGAATCAGAACAATTTCCACTCACACAAGAATTTATCTCACAGATGCTGGGTGTACGTCGCGCTGGTGTCACCGAAGCAGCTAACATCCTCAGCGAAGCCAGAATCATCACCTACCACCGTGGTCAGATTAACATCTTGAATCGAGAGGCTTTAAAACAAACCTCGTGCGAATGTTATCAGATTATAGAAGATGAATATGTCCGTTTATTAAGCTTTGCCCAATAAAGGGCGAAAATAATTTTTTTTCAAACTGCTATGTACGAAACCGTACAGACTCTCATAAGTCTGTTAATTTAATATTCTTTAGATTTTCCCTGTGTTCCTTTAGAGAATACACCTTTCGACATTAGGAGCAGAACCTTAAATCCTTTCCTTGTGCCTTGAGTTGGCTTTTCTAGAGTCACCTACCTTAAGGAGAGTGACTTCTAATGTCATTAGATAAAAGCCTTTTTCAGCAACCACCAAATAAGCTGCTGGCAGCTTTGCCAGCCAGTGATTATGAACGTGTTGTCCCCCATTTAAAGCTAGTTCCGCTCCCAGTTGGGCAAATCCTTTACCAAGCAGGCGAACCGATCGCACAGGTATATTTTCCTGATAAAGCAGTGGTTTCTATAGTCACTACTATGCAAGATGGTTCGACTGTGGAAGCTGGTTTAGTGAGCAATGAAGGCATGGTGGGTATCCCGGTAATTTTAGGAGACAACACCACAACCACAACAGCGTTTGTGCAGATTGCGGGCGCGGCTATGCAAATCAATGCAGATGTACTCAGAGCCGAATTCAATCGGAGCGGAGCTATTCAAACCGTGCTGCTGCGCTATGTACAAGCTGTATACTCTGAAATGGCGCAAGGATCTGCCTGTAACCGTCTCCATACACTGGAAGAACGGCTGGCTCGCTGGCTACTGACAGTTTCTGACCGTTTAGAATCAGAAGATTTTCTGCTCACGCAAGAATTTATCTCCCAAATGCTAGGTGTACGTCGTTCCGGCGTGACAGTAGCGGCTAGCACCCTCAGCCGCGCTGGAATGATTAGCTACCAACGTGGTCATATTAGCATCCTGAACCGAGAGGATTTAGAAGCAACTTCCTGCGAGTGTTATCAACTCATCCAAAAGGAATTTGCTCGCTTACTGGGCTTTTTGCCCAGTAAGCGAGCCAAAAAATTTTTTTGATATATCATGTCCGCCAAATTACCCATAATAAAAGAACCCCATCCCCAACCCCTCCCCATGGTAAGGGGAGGGGAGCGTTTGCGTCAGCAAATGCGGGGTGAGGTTCTTTATTTTTGATTTATGCAAGAGGTCTAATGAAGCGGACATAATATTATGTGTGCGAAACCGAACAGACTCACAAAAGTAACTTAATTTAAAATATTACGATCAAATTTCTCTTTTAATATTCAGTGAGCGAAAACATTCTTAAGCCGCAAGTAAATAAGTTACTAGCGGCTTTGCCAACCAGTGATTATGAGCGCCTTGTCCCGCACCTGAAGTTAGTTTCGCTTCCTACTCGGCAAGTCATTTACGAACCAGGAGAACCCATCACACAGATTTATTTTCCCCAACACGCAGTGATTTCTATAGTCACTAGTATGAAAGATGGCTCGACGGTGGAAGTTGGGATAGTCAGTAATGAAGGCATGGTGGGTATCCCAGTAATTTTAGGAGGCAAGACAACAACCACAAAAGCGTTTGTTCAAGTTGCGGGCGCTGGAATGCAGATAGATGCAGATGTTTTGAGAACCGAATTCAAACGGGGCGGAGCTATTCAAAACCTGCTGCTGCGCTATGTACGAGGTATATATACCGAACTTACACAATCATGTGCCTGTAACCGTCTTCATACACTAGAAGAACGGCTAGCTCGTTGGCTTCTGACAGTATCTGACCGTTTGGAATCAGAAGAATTTCCGCTCACGCAAGAATTTATTGCCCAGATGCTGGGTGTACGGCGTTCCGGTGTGACAGTAGCGGCTAGCACCCTCAGCCGAGCCGGAATGATTCGCTATCAGCGTGGTCAAATTAACATCCTGAATCGAAAGGATTTAGAAGCAACTTCTTGCGAGTGTTATCGAGTCATCCAAAACGAATTTGCTCGGTTGCTGGGGAATCAGCCAAGGCGCGACGCCGAATAGCCCGTCGTAGACATCGCTAGTGAATAATTTTAACCTACTATGTCTGAAACCGGACAGACGCTTGCCAGTTAGTTCCATTAAGATTTAGTAAAGTAGGCATCAAATGGCATTTAAGAATATATGCGATTTGATGCATTGCATTGGCTACTCAAAGTCTTCTAGCTACACGGCGGTGAGAATAATGTCTAATCAGTCGATGTCTTTTAAAGGTCTGCGATTGCTCGTAGTAGATGACGACGCTGATACGAGAACCTTGCTTACCTTTCTATTTGAAATAGATGGAGCAGAGATTATTACAGCTGCTTCGGCAAGTGATGCTTTAGAAATAATGTCATTTTTTAAACCAGACATCCTGATTAGTGACATTTATTTACCAGATGAGAACGGCTACTCACTGCTCACAAAGATCAGAAAATTGGAAGCAAAGCGAGGGAGAAACATTCCAGCTATTGCTATGACGGCATCTGCTTTCGACGAAGACCGAAATCGTGCCTTATTAGCAGGTTATGATATATACCGTTGCAAGCCGATAGACTTAGAGGAATTAGCTGCTACGGTTGCTAGTTTAACTAAACTCGAAAAATACGCTTGACCTATTTGGGTGCATAAGGGGGGGAGGGAGTGAACAAGAAAGTTTTAACTAAATTTTATTTATTTTGAAAATGCGATGTCTACGACGGATTATGCCAACGCCTGGTGATTTTCATCATAAATCAGCGCCTTGGCGTAGCCCGTGGTAGACATCGCATTTTCTTAGGAATCTTTAATTTTATTCTTTCTTAATTGCGATCGCAGCAAAAACCTTTTGAAAACATAGGGATATAAAATATACTAAGAGTAAATACAGAGAAAACTGAAATAGTTCTCTATATTTACTCATTTTTTTCATATATTGGGGTGTATTATGGAATATCTTGCTTATTCTCAGATGTTTATTGCTCAAGAAGAGGCATCTGGAAACACCAAATATAATTCGTCTAAATCTCAATTAGATCCCAAAAAACCTCTTAAATCTTCTGACATAATTATTACTAAAGAAGAGGCATCTGGAATCACCAAAGCTAAATTTAATTGGAAAAAACTGCTTAAATCTTCAGCTTGGTTAGCTTTAGCTGGTGTTGGTGTATTACTTATTGCTGCTGCCCAAATTAAAATAAGTTCGGCTGCATTTGTCAAGACTAACGGCAGTTGTTTACGTATCCGTACAGGTCCAAGCTCTAACTACTCTTATGTAGATTGTGTACCAAATGGGGCAACACTTCCAGCCATTGAAAGGTATGAAAACGGTTTTGCTAGACTTTCTACGGGTAGATATGTTTTCGCGCGATGGGTTGGTGATAGACCTAACAATCCTTCTGTAACTAGACCTGGTGGTGTTGGCGGTTCGGTGATTCTTACCCCTGGTTCTAGAGGTCAGCTTGTCAGAGACGTTCAGACAGCTTTAGGTAGTCTCAAAGTTGATGGAATTTACGGTCAAGAAACTGTTAACCAAGTCCGAAGCTTTCAGGCAAGTAAAGGTTTACTTGTAGATGGTACGGTGGGGCCAGAAACACGAGCCTCTCTGGGTATTTAACCAAAAGTCACCTTTTGAAAATATCGTTTCTAGATTCTAATATAGGACTTATAGCAATTCACGAAAATCTTGATACATATAGATTTATCGTAGGAGCAATTCATGAATTGCCCCTAGTTGAATTGTTTGCGTAAGTCCTGTACTATTTTCTTGTGGGATGCAGAGAAATCTAAGCTAAGGAAGTCTTAGATTAAAAAAAACTGGCAGAAAAGCCGATTTTATGCACTCTGAAAAACAGAAATTTTGCATTTTGTTTAATCTAAGTTCCTAAGTTGATGTTTCTGATGAAAGACCCAGGTAATTTTGTACAATCTGCAAAATCCGCTCTGCTGCATGACCATCCCCAAAGGGATTAATTGCATTTGCCATTGCTTCATAAGCATCTGGATCGCTAAGTAACTCAGCAGCATTTGCAAAAATGTTCTCACTCGTAGTCCCTACAAGTTTGGCTGTACCGGCTGCAACAGCTTCTGGTCTTTCGGTGGTATCTCTTAAAACTAATACTGGTTTTCCCAAGCTGGGGGCTTCTTCTTGCAAGCCACCAGAATCAGTCAGCAAAAGATGCGATCGCCCAATTGCACCCACCAATTCCCCATAATCTAGAGGATCTGTCAAGAAAATTCGGGGATGATTCCCTAAAAGTTCTTGTAACGGAACTCGCACCGTCGGATTGCGGTGTAATGGTAAGAGGATTGCTGTATCAGGAAACTTGTCTAATATCTGTAAAAAGCCTTGAGCGATCGCTAACAGAGGTTCTCCCCAATTCTCCCGACGATGAACTGTTGCTAACAGAACCCGGTATGAATCCCAGTCTAAGCCGGGTACATTACAAACTACTTGGGTTGCAGCTACATTCAACAGTGCATCAATTACCGTGTTACCCGTCATGTGAATTTCACCCAAAACACCAGAACGGTGCAAATTTTCCACAGCCCAAGCAGTCGGCGCAAAGTGCAACTGAGTAATTTGAGAAATCAACCGCCGATTAGCTTCTTCTGGGTAAGGATTTAAGATATCATCAGTTCTTAAACCGGCTTCTACATGACCGATAGGGATTTTTTGATAAAAAGCTGCCAAAGCTGCGGCGAAAGCCGTGGTAGTGTCTCCCTGCACCACCACCAAATCTGGTTTATTCTCCTTAAATAACGCTTCTAACCCTTGTAAAGTACGGCAGGTAATATCATTTAGAGATTGCTGAACCTGCATAATTTCCAAGTTATAATCTGCCTTAATGTTGAACAGATGCATAACTTGCTCAACCATCTCTCGATGCTGTCCAGTTAGAATTACTTGCGACTCAAAACTTGAAGACTTTTGGAAAATCTGAATCACAGGAGCTAATTTAATCGCTTCTGGACGAGTACCCAAAATAATGCAAACACGTTTTTGATTAGTCATTAGTCATCTGTGATTTGCCAATGGATATAGTCAATGGTCTATGGTCAATAGTCAGCGAGCAATCATCACACAAACCATAAATATAAAAGATAAAAGCACAAATCACACAATAAGCATGAAAAAACCCAACTTAGGAACGCGGATTTAATAAAGTACAAAACCTCACCCCCAACCCCTCTCCGTGAGTTTGGAGAGGGGAGACTTTGACGAAAGTCAAAGCCGGGGTGAGGTTAAAATAATTCGTAATTCGTAATTCGTAATTCGTAATTCGTAATAGAGCCTCCGGCACGCTGCGCGGTTTTCATGGGCCTTTGGGCTGTACGTCAATTTTGTTTTGTAATGAAGAGTGCTGTTGTGGGGACGGTTTCCGACTCGCATTACAACGTGCGATTTAGCGCAAAGTGCGGTCTTGGGGTTTCCCCCGCCGCAGGATGCGCGGAGCGCACTACAGGAGCAACTTTGCATTCGCAGTCCCCAATCGCATTACTTACCGATTTTAGAACCGGGGGACTTAAACCCACGGAACTAGTTAAAAACCATATTTGGATGTTATTTAATTCACATTCCTTAATCGGGTAGATGCACTGTTTATCGAATTTCTCTGTAATTACTACATTTTGATATCATAAGTAAAATCACAAACAGCATGAAAAAACCCGGCTTAACCGGGCAGACGCACTGTTTGTCGAATTCACCTGTAACGATTATTTAATCTCACAAGTTAAAGGGCAAGCAGCGTAAACAGTAGTCTGCATTTGGTCTGCCTCTCCATGCAGCCAGCTTAACCATTTAATTTCAGTGGGATGAACTCCTTTAAGAGTTAGTACACCCGCAGCTAATACAACTGCCATGACATTAAACATGATTAAAGCGCCTGCTACAAGCAAAACAGCACTAACAGGCATCACAGATTGTAAGATGATCGACAACAAACATCCGACCGTAGCCATCAAGACAACTAGTGGAAAACCCACAACCAACAAACATACTGCTAATGTAAAAGTCCATATTAAAAAGCTTTTAATCATCAACAAGGAGTAGGTCTTTCCTAGATTAGAGCTTTGAGCAGAAACCATGACTTTTCCTCCCAAAAATACACAACGAATTTTAATTTTCAGTCATATCTCGCTTTTGGCGAGTAAACTGATTTTGTTTCTCTACGTGAAATTCAGTATATAAAAACTAATGGGGAAAATGAGCATTTATTTACTAAACTTTACAGTTAATTTTTTCTAATTGTGAATATAAAGTCAAGTCTATATCTATTAAAAAAACTTATTTTCTGCATCCATCTTCAGGTATATAAGCTAAAAGGTATGAGCTTTTAACTTTGATCCCCACCATATTACTCTTATTCAACTTAACATTTGTTATAAAAACTAGTATTGGTTCTCATAATTCTTAGATGGGCTGAATAAATGATCTGCTGGTGTTTGTGCTGTTAATTGCTGGCAATTCGTGTCCATGCGGGGGATAAATTTCTCATCTAAAAAGCTCAGAATATTTATGTTTAGCTATAAGTATTATAAATTACTGAATAATCTCTGTATTTTTCCTGAAGGAGTTTGAGTCCTTGCGTGTGTTAAACCAGTGTAGATAAGTTAAATAATTTATCTAAATAATCTGACTAGTGGAATTTCACGAAAAAAAGATACAAATTGAGGTCGATGAAATGGATTGAACATGCTTCTAGAGTTTCAATCACCTCCCATCACCACTAAAGCTGGCGTGCAAGCACTCTCCAAAAGTCATCAAAGTAAGTGACTTGACTTCTCGTTAATTCAACTTTTTAACTGCCAAATGTGAAGATATATGACACAATCACAGTCTCCATCAAATTCTAATGCTGCTCCCCGTAACCTGCCACCAATGCCGCCGCCACCACCGCCAACCTCTAGTACCCAGAGGCAGATGACACAAACATTGGATATGTCAGATAGGAGTAACAACCCGCCTGTTGCAGGTCATCGTCCGGTTAGTCCACCGCCAATACCTACTTCAGTTCTCTCTAAAAACAGCAGTACCGGGCCCACTTTAGAGAAGTTAATCAGGGAAGCTTACGATGAGGGATATTCTGACTTGCACTTAGGTGTAGGTGAAGTACCCCGCTTCCGCAGCCGAGGAGAAATTCAATCATGGGATTATCCAGAAACAGATAAAGAAGCTTTTATGAGTTGGTTGCGGGAGGTGATGAGTGAGGCGGAAATTCAGCGCTTTGAAGAACACTTAGAATTTGACGGAGCAACTCAATATGACTTTGCTCGCGTGCGGATTAATATTTTTGGTACCCTTAGAGGGCCTGCGATGGTGTTGCGGTTGATTCCGCTAAAAATCTTAACTATGGAACAGTTGAGATTACCCCCAATTTTTCGGGATATTTGCCATCATCACAAAGGTTTAATTTTAGTGACTGGGCCGACTGGTTCTGGTAAGTCCACCACAATGGCGGCGATGGTTGACTACATCAATAAGGAGATGGCCAAGCATATCATCACCATTGAAGACCCGATAGAATTTATCCATCAAAGCCGCAAGTCTTTAGTCAAACAACGGGAAGTAGGAATGCATACCCGGAAATTTGACAACGCTTTGAAAGCAGCTTTGCGGGAAGATCCAGATTTGATTCTGGTGGGGGAAATGCGGGATAAGGAAACAGTTAACACCGCCCTAAAAGCCGCTCAGACTGGTCACTTAGTTATGGGAACCCTGCACACCAATAGCGCCGTCAAAACCATTGAGCGGATTCTCAATCTCTACTCTGGTGACGAACAGGATGCAATGCGGGTGGCAATATCTGAGTCTTTAGTGGCTGTAATTGCCCAAGGTTTGTGTCGCACAACTGACGGGAAGCGGGCTGCTTTCCACGATGTGCTGATTAAAACTGAGGCTATTAAAGAATGGATCAAAGACGGTAAGTATGATGAAATTGGCGAGTTGATGAAACAAGCTGGCTTTGACGGCATGATTACGATGAATCAGTCGTTGCTCAATCTCTATCAAGACGGTCGCATCACTGAAGAAACTGCTTTAGAAATGTCGCCAACTCCAAACGAAATGGCACAGTTTCTCAGAGGTCGAGTTTAAGATTGGGCATTGGGCAATTCAATTTTAGATTTTGGATTGACGATTTTAGATTGATACGACTTACGCAAAAGTAAACGCGCTCTGGGGCAATTCATGAATTGCCCCTACGTTAAAATAAGCGTTTCGGCTATTGTTTGCGTAAGTCCTGATTGAAATTTAATCCAAAATCCAAAATCTAAAATCTAAAATTCTTACTCTCCACTCCCAAATATCTTTGTCATCCTGGTTGCGGTTATAGCTAAGGTAAAAGGTAAAAGAGAGAGTTTTTTACTTTTAGCTTCTTAACCTCTGTGAATAATTTGACGACAAACAAACTATCTACACCCCAGTTGTTTAAAGGCATTGCCCTATTTACACCTGGAGGAGATTTGATTTACTGCATCGACCCTAGCAAGCAAGGTCGATGGCATTTGCATTTGTGTTCGGCTTTGCAAGAAATCCTAGATTTACCAGAGCCACCCCACTTTTTAGTGCCTTGTTATACTGCGACTATTGACCATTGGTTAGATCCACGGACTCAAAAAGTGCGTACTTTTGCTGAAGCTTATCCGGCTGTCATTAGACATCAAGCTTTACTTAATGCCATTTTTGGCACAGGGGAGTTAGTATGGCAAGCAGCACCTTGGCAAGAGGGGTTGTGCGATCGCATGGTGTTAACAACTTATCGTTCTTCATTCCCGCAGCTTTGGGAGGATCACGATTTAATTGTCCGTCTAGACCTTTCTGAACCTGTGCCAAAATACCACCAGCCAGTAATTGTACCAAAAAAGGAAGCGATCACACAAGGCTATGTTCTGCGATTGTTTGTTGCTGGACATAGCAGTACTACCGAACGCATTCTGCAAAATTTACACGAATTATTGGAGCGATCGCTGGGACATCCTTATACTCTAAAAGTGATTGATGTTTTAACTCATCCAGAACAAGCAGAACTCAATCAGGTTTCTGCAACTCCTACCCTTGTCAAAGTTTGGCCGCACCCAATTCGGCGAATCGTTGGAGAGTTGGATCATGTAGAAAAGATTTTACAGATGTTAGCTGCTAAGGAAAAATTTTAAGTTTTATCACGAATTAAGGGTTAAAAGTAAAACGCAGAGGTTTAATAGATGGCAATTGTTTTCGCTAGAAATCAAAGAAAGTCTGTACTAAGCTCATGGATAATAAACTGCTTTTCAATCAGACTAATTTTTTTGGATCAGTGCGCGAATGGGTAGGTGTTGGTAAAGAAGTGACTACAAAAATGCCTGAATTGCCGTGTATGGTGTAGATTGCAATCAACTAAAATCCCTATTAGGGATTGAAACAGAAGACCGCTACAGAGGTACTTCTGGATTCCACTAAAATTGCAATCAACTAAAATCCCTATTAGGGATTGAAACTAAAGGCTTCCTGCTCCTGTTCGTTTTCTTGGCATTGCAATCAACTAAAATCCCTATTATAGCGGTTCTCAATTGCATAGAATACAGACCTAACCCCCAGCCCCTTCCCTTCTAGCGTTGGGGAGTAAAATTCAAAGCCTTTCTCCTTTTAGGAGAGAGGTTTGGAGAGAGGTCAAAGTGTATTGCATCCAAACGAGAAGCGCTATAGGGATTGAAAGAGCTTCAAATAGGCTGAGTTAGCAAATCGATCAACTCAAGCGATCGGTTGCACTATAGTCAAATATTTGATGATAACTTTATGGCGATTTTGTTAAATTATAAAACTTGTCAGAACGCATCTGAGTGCCATTTCGCCAAACTTCCACTTTTTCAGGGCTGACTAAATAATAAAAACTACCATTATCTGCTCGATATCTGCCTTTGCCAATATTTAAAGCTGCAATTTTTATAGGCTTGGTAGGGTCTTGTTTCAACTGCCCAATATAAAATAACTGACCATTTTCTTCACAGACTTTTACACGAATACTTGCAGTCTCACCCTGAATAATGGTAACTCCATTGCATTTAGTATCAGTGCTAACAGGTGCAAAACCTATTGGAATTGACTGTGAAGGTGAAACTTGCTTTGCTAGTGGGGGTGTTGAGACTGGGTGGTTCAGGTTATCCATTTGCTGAATAGCAGCAGAATTAACACTTGCAGTTAAAGATGTTAACACCCGAAGGGGGTCAACTGCTATTAGACCATTTGGATGAACTTCAAAGTGCAGATGAGGCGCTGTACTATTGCCTGTAGATCCCATCTCAGCAATAATTTGACCTTGAATAACCTGTTGACCTTTGTTCACCAACAAACGGCGATTGTGACCATAAACAGTGATACTGCCGTCAACATGTTTAATAGTTATAGCATTGCCTAATCCCCAATTATCCCAACCTGCTTTGATGACTGTACCAGATGCAGCAGCAACAATAGGAGTACCAGATACCCCTGCTATATCAATTCCTTCATGTTGATATTTGCGGAAGCCTTGAGAAATAAACCCTTGAGTCGGCCAGATTAAGTTAGAAGCAGGGATAGGAGTTTGCCTAATTGGAGAATCGGCTGCTAACTGTGTTAAGGCAGATGTAGTTGTACTTAATACGGCGGTTAAGGATATTAACCCAATTAGTCCATAAGTGCGGTATCGATAAAAGGTAACTTTTTTCATAGGAATACACGCGATGCGGGAAACTCAGCAATTCATGATTACTTGCTGTTTCAAGCTGACTCGGTAAATATCAGGAAATTTAGCAGATATAACACCTTGGCGCTACAAGTATAATCTTTTTACCGTATGCCAGCCACCGACGCATCGAACGGTGGCATAGGTTTATTGTGATTCTTCCCTTCTGGCTCAGGACTTAGTGTAATTATCGATTACCTTGGCGAAGTCTGGCACTGCTTCTTCTACGTGCTTTTTGGCTGAACCGCGAAGTTTTTCATAGGTTCCTCGGACGATTTGGCGCTTGGCGTTCTTGACTCTAGCATCGGTGACACCCAGTAGCGCGTCTGCCGTCTGAGAACGATTTGCATTCAGGTATTCAACCGGATCGCCTTTCTGTACGCCTTCACTCCAGATGGGATCAAGTGCTGTGAAGCACTGCGGTAAAATCTGCTCAACCACGTAGGGGATATACCCTGGCTTAACCCCTTTCAGAGCGGCGAACGCAGTTTTTAAAGCGATGCCACTCATGCCTGACTTGGATGCAAGCTGTCCTTCAATCATGTTGCAACAGTCATCTATGACCATAGCCTTTTTGGTCGGGTTCAAAAGTCCTTCGCTAAGTCCCATTTCATTTTTCCTTATCTAAGTACTTAATTTCTATTCGACTAATTTTTTTAGCAAGCAGGAAATTACAGAAAATCGTATCAGAGTTAGAGGATGTTATGAATATAAGCTGTCTGTCTGGGTGTACATAGGTCAATTGGTGTCAATATTAAGTCTGCTGAGTAAGCAAGTTCGTAGTGAGTTAGCCCGGGGGTTTCCCCATGAGCGACTAACGAACCTGTTGGGTAAGGACTTTAGTCTTTATTTTCTAAGCACTAAGGGACTGACAAATAAAAAAATACCAAAAAACTGGCGAAAAAACTCTCTCCTCCTTATTCCTCTGTGTTCTCTGTGCCTCTGTGGTTCGTTTATTTGAGTAATTTATTTATTGTCAGTCCCTAAAGTCCTTACTACAAACCTTTCATTACTAGGCACTTTGCTAGAGAGATTTAGGTAGGGACAAAAATTAGGTTATCCCATCTTGCTGAGACCTGAACTGTGTCTCTGGGTGACTTGAGCCAGCAGGCAAAATATGTTCAGATCCCGAAGCTCCATTTGGAGAATCTGGAGGTTTTGAGCCACCCGATCGCTTCTGATAAAATATAGCCTCAGCCAAGCTCTTAACCAAAATATACAAAATTGGCACTAAGAACAAACTCAAGAACGTTGAAAGCATCAGCCCGCCAAAGAGCGCTGTTCCTAAAGACCAACGGCTACTGGCTCCAGCCCCTTGAGAAATCACCAAGGGCAAAAATCCTAACAGCGCTGCAAAGGAAGTCATTAAGATCGGTCGCAGACGTTCTTGCCCCGCTTTCACCGCCGCCCGTGTGTAGCTCATGCCTTGCTCATGCTGCTGATTGGCAAATTCTACGACTAAAATCGCGTTCTTTGCGGCTAGACCAATCAAAGTCACTAGACCTACCTGGCAATAAATATCATCCACCACTTTGGGGAAGAGGCTACCTGCCATGAAAATATTAGAACGTAGCCAAATCGCCGTCATTGCTCCCAATACTGCGAGGGGAACTGTCAGCAAAATAATGATCGGGTCAATGTAGCTTTCATACTGAGCCGCTAGCACCAGAAAGACAATAACGAAGGCGAAGGCAAAAATCAAGCCGGTAGATCCCCCAGATGTCTTTTCCTGGAGATAAGTCCCAGTCCACTCATAACCAAACCCCTGAGGTAAGACCTCTGCTGCTAGTTTTTCCATCGCTTGAATCGCCTGTCCAGAACTAGCGCCAGGAGCCGGAGAACCCTGAACTTTGATTGACCTGTATAAGTTGTAATGGGAGATGGTTTTCGGCCCTACAAAGGGAGTAACTTTCACCAGATTGCTCAACGGAATCATCGCCCCACTTGCAGAGCGAACATACAGCTTGCCAATATCATCTGGATTAGAGCGGAAAATTCCATCTGCTTGGACATATACTCGATACTGTCGCTGTCCCTGCACAAAGTCATTCACATATTGCGACCCCAAGTAAGTTTGCAATGCCCCAAAGATGTCGTTGAGTTCAACGCCGAGAGCTTTGGCTTGATTGCGGTTCACTTGGATGTCAAACTGAGGAGTATCTGCGGTGAACTGAGTGAAGACTCGTTGCAGAGCAGGGTTTTTATTGGCCGCCCCAATGAATTTTTGAGCAGTATCAAGCAGGGTTTGAATCGGCGCACTCCCGGTTTTATCTTGAATGATAAACTCAAAACCACCTGTACTACTTAATCCTCTAACTGGAGGAGCATTCACAGCGATCGCTCTAGCATCTGTAATTGTAGAGAGCTTTTTGTTCATCCTCTGAAGGATTCCATAGACAGACTGAGATTCATCAGGTCTCTCTTTCCAGGGTTTCAGGTTAGCAAAGGCAATGCCTAAATTAGAAGCATTGCCATCGAAACCAAAGCCACTGATCATAAAACTAGCTCTAACTTCAGGAATCGATGTTACTTCTTTGACAACCCGATCCATCACAGATTCGGTGTATTTCAAAGAAACCCCATCAGGCCCTTGCACAACTACAAAGAAGTAACCCTGATCTTCCTCTGGAATAAATCCAGTAGGCACTGCTTTGTACATGAAAACCGTTGCTACTAAACCAGCAATGAAAACCCCAATTACAATCGGCTTAATATGGGTAAGGTAACTAACAAACCCGACATAGCGGCGCGTAAACCAGCTAAATCCGCGATTAAACAGCCCAAAAAACCACCCCAAAGGCCCCCGTGGAGTCTGAGCCGGGCGCATGAGGATGGCTGCCATACTCGGAGAGAAAGTTAAAGCATTGAAGGTCGAAATGGCAATAGAGCAAGCAACGGTTAACCCAAATTGCTTGTAGACAATCCCAGTTGTGCCGGGAATGAATGTAACTGGAATGAATACCGCCATGAGTACAAGTGAAGTAGCAATGACTGCCCCAGTTAACTCTTTCATGGCTTCCATCGCAGCCTCCAAGGGCCTCAACCCCTGCTCCAGTTTGACTGCAACTGCCTCTACCACAATAATGGCATCATCGACAACAAGACCGATCGCCAGCACAAAACCAAATAAAGTTAGTGTATTAATCTGAAATCCTAATACCAACAGAGCCGCACACGTCCCAACCAGGGAAACGGGGATTGCCACAGTGGGAATGATCGTGGTACGCCAGTCTTGCAAAAAGACAAAAATTACCAAGACCACCAGGATAATCGCTTCAACCAGAGTCTGGAGAACTTCTTCTAAAGAAATTTCTACAAATGGAGTGGTATCAAATGCCACCTGTCCTTTTAGTCCAGGTGGAAAATTCTTCTCTAGTATTTTGATCTGGTCTTCAACAGCATGGGCAACATCCAGGGCATTACTACCGGGAAGTTGATATATCCCTAAACCGACGGCTGGCTTGGGAGCATTCCCTGGAATGGTGAATTTAGCATCAGCCAGATAGCTCTCGGCTCCCAGTTCAACTCGACCGATATCTCTGACCTTTACTAGGGTGCTATTGGTGCTATTGGTGGTATTATTAGTGGTGCTATTACTAGTGCCACCTTGACTTACCTTCAGCACCATATCCTCAAATTCAGCCGCATCTTTAAATCGACTGGTTGCCCGTAAAGCAAATTCAAAGCTTTGATTAGCTGGTGCTGGTTCCTTACCAATTGCCCCTGCACCTACCTGTATATTTTGTTCTTGCAGGGCAGTTGTCACATCTTGAGGAGTTAGTTGATGTTGGGCAAGCTTATTGGGATCAAGCCAAAGACGCATCGCATATTTGCGCTCCCCAAAAATCGTAGCTTTTCCTACACCCGGAAGCCGTTTAACCTGATCGAGAATATACAGATCGACATAGTTACTGATAAAAATGTTGTCATACTCATTATTATCTGAGTAAAACCCATAAACCAGAAGCAGACTGCTTGATGCTGTTTCAACGGTGACACCTGTTCGCTGAATAGTATCTGGCAATTGAGGTGAAGCAAGTCCTTCTTTATTTTGAACGTTTACTTGAGCAATATCGCTATTGACATCAGTTGGGAAGGAGACAGTTATATTGCTGGAACCATCATTACCCGTATTAGAAGATATATAGGATACATCTTTAACACCATTAATTTGTCGCTCAATGATGTTGGTGACAGTACTTTCTGTTGTTTGAGCATCCGCACCAGTATTGTTGGAGCTAACCGTGATTTGCACCGGCGCGAGATCCGGTAGCTGAGAAATGGGAAGGATCGGAATACAAATACTCCCCAACAGCAAAATAATGAACGTGCAGACCGTCGTCAGTACTGGACGTCTGATGAAGGTATTGACAAACATAAATTACGGAAAAGTTCAAGACTCGTTAGTGAGGTAGTAGCTTTTTATTAATATAAGGATTATTAAGGCTTAGTGTAGGCGATCGCACAAAATTGGGCATTGGGCATTGGTTATTTGGCATGTTATTCTCCTTGTCCCCAGTCCCCAGCTAGGATAACTCAGGGTTTGGTCTAATCAATTGAAAAAGGCGGTAATGAATCCAAATTTCTAACTAATGAGCTTTGCCATTGCCATTACTCGGAAAATTTAACGATTGCTCGTCATTAACCCAAATCGCTTGCTGAGGCACAGAGATAGAAATTCCAGCTTCATCTAGGACAACTTTCAGACGGCGGCGAAACTCTCGTGCTACATCCCATTGTTTGAGGGGCTGTGTTTTAATCCAGACGCGAATAATCAAACCGCGATCGCCAAATTGATCTATTCCCAAAACTTGTGGTGTTTCCAGAATTTGACGCTCCCATTGCGGATCTTTATCCATCTCCAAGCCAATACTTTCAATCAACTTCAAAGCCTTTTCAATATCAGCTTGGTAGGCGATAGGGATCGTTAAATCGGCTCGTGACCAACGGCTAGAAAGATTGGCAACAACTTTAATTTCACCATTGGGAATCGTAATCAAACGCCCTTCGGAATCGCGGACTTGGGTCATCCGCAGATTTAGATTTTCTACTAAGCCTCCCACGTTTCCGACAGTAATCACATCCCCTAAAGCGTACTGGTCTTCTAAAATAATTAAGAAACCGTTAATCGCATCTTTAATTAAGTTTTGCGAAGCCAGAGACACTGCAACACCAACTAAACTCGCACCCGCTAACAAGGGAACAATATCTATCCCCAATGACACTAGCGCGAGCAAAAAGCCTACTCCTACGCACATGAAAGTAGCAATGCTTTTAGTCACGCCAGAAAATGTAGAAACACGCAGTTGCAGCCGTTCAGAACTTTCTGGAGTCAATAAAGCACCACTACTAATCAGAGTAGTGGTAAAGCGGTCAATTAGGGCGTAGATGAGACGGATTGCTACGTAAGTTCCCAGAAACACAACACCTAATCGCAAAGGAAATTGGGCTGCTGTGAGAATCCCCACCTGAAATGGTCGTGTGTAGGGAAATAGACCCAAGATAATGAAACTTCCACCTCCCCAAATTCCGGTTTGAGTTAGCTGAAACAATCGTCTCTTGGCTTCTTGGATATGTCGATGTTGCTGTTGATTCAGTTGTGTTGTAATTGGTTGGGCTGCTGGTGTTGGGGAGTTTAGGGAGTCACTGCGGGGTTGGGAGGCAAAGGGGTATATTGCATCGTTTTTGGAACGCCTTTGCCAGCTATATACCCCCCAACTGATCACAATCATTGTCAGTCCAATGCCCGCAGCAATTTTGCCTTGGTCGATTAAAAATGGAGTTTGTCTTTCTTGCTTTGCTTGTTGCAAGTCTTCTTGTAACGATTCTTTGACTTGATTTGCCGATGTCGATATATCTACCTCTCGCAATCCAGCATCCTCGGAAGTGACGGTCATTAAATATTGGTCGTTGACATAAATTACTGGTAATTCGTTTACTTGGCGAATATCTACCCTGACTGGTGTTTTTGCTGGTGAGTGAAAGTAATTTTGGGCAATTTTCTGCAACTTCTTTTGGATATCTTCTGAACGCTCAGGAAAATTGCTTTTTGATGCCGCTATCTGAAATAACCGACGACCATCTAAATAAATCCAGCCTGTAACAAGTCTATTATTTGCATCATTACTCACACTGCTGGGAGATTGCAGTAGCTGCGTTAACAAAGGAATCTGGGCTGTGGCTTTTGGCACAGATACAACAGCTATGGCCATTGAACTAGCGATGCCTACGGCGGGCAAAGCCAACGCCAAAAATTGAAAGCGCACTCAAACACCTCCTTGAGTAAAATCTATTAATCATTACTTCAACTATCCTGCGTAATTACTTTGGGTAGATGTACCTATCTAAAGTTGAGGTTTTC
Source organism: Nostoc sp. (assembly GCF_036916975.1). Lineage (GTDB taxonomy): Bacteria > Cyanobacteriota > Cyanobacteriia > Cyanobacteriales > Nostocaceae > Nostoc. The sequence continues at coordinate 10,944 of NZ_JBALFF010000075.1, read as the reverse complement.
TCTTGAGATGATGAAATTTTGATGTTTTTTTTGAGTGTCTTCTATCTTTAGAGAGGTGACAATGTACTTATGATTACGCATAAAAGCCTAGAAGTGTCTGACTCTTAGCCAAAGATAAAACAAAAAGGAAGAACCTGGGGATAAAGTTGACATTATGCCGATCAAACGTCAAGCTAGTTTTGGGGACTATTGACTAGTAGTTTGCTTTTTTTACAAGCAAAAATCGCCAGTCGTAGAATAACCTAGTAGAGTGCGTAAAATTTACGTAGCTTTTTTAATATTTTGAGGTAACTTTTGATGACCGCAACTTCTCCCCGATTAAAGCACGAGGTTAAAGACCTCGGCCTAGCTGCCTTGGGTAGACAGCGTATTGAATGGGCTGGACGCGAAATGCCAGTTTTGCGGCAAATCCGCGATCGCTTTGCTATCGAAAAACCATTCGCTGGTTTACGCCTTGTAGCTTGCGCCCACATTACAACAGAAACAGCACATTTGGCGATCGCTCTGAAAGCCGGTGGTGCAGATGCGCTTTTAATTGCTAGCAATCCCTTATCAACGCAAGATGACGTAGCCGCTAGCCTCGTCCTCGATCATGAAATTCCCGTCTTTGCTCAAAAAGGCGAAGATAACGAAACTTATAACCGCCACGTTCAAATAGCTTTAGATCATCGCCCCAACATTATTGTTGATGACGGTAGCGATGTGGTTGCAACTTTGATACAAGAACGCCAACACCAAATCGCTGATTTGATTGGTAGCACCGAAGAAACCACCACTGGTATTGTGCGGTTACGCGCCATGTTTAGAGAAGGCGTTCTCACCTTCCCCGCAGTCAACGTCAACGACGCTGATACCAAGCACTTCTTTGATAATCGCTATGGTACTGGGCAATCAACCTTAGATGGCATTATCCGCGCCACAAATATTTTGTTGGCTGGTAAAAACATTGTCGTCGTCGGTTATGGCTGGTGTGGTAAAGGTACAGCCCTCCGCGCCCGTGGAATGGGTGCTAACGTCATTGTTACCGAAATCGACCCCATCAAGGCAATTGAAGCCGTAATGGATGGTTTCCGCGTCCTGCCAATGGCTAAAGCTGCACCTGAAGGTGATATCTTTATCACTGTGACTGGTAATAAGCACGTCGTTCGTGGTGAACACTTCGATGTCATGAAAGATGGTGCGATCGTTTGTAACTCCGGTCACTTTGACTTGGAACTTGATTTGAAATACTTGGCTGCACAAGCTAAGGAAGTCAAAGAAGTTCGTCCTTTCACTGAAGAGTATAAATTGAAAAATGGTAAATCAGTTGTCGTTCTCGGACAAGGACGCTTGATTAACCTAGCTGCGGCTGAAGGACACCCTAGCGCAGTAATGGATATGAGTTTTGCAAACCAAGCTTTGGCTTGTGAATTCCTGGTGAAGAATAAAGGTAAGTTGGAACCTGGTTTGCACTCAATTCCTCTTGAAGTCGATCAAGAAATTGCTCGGTTGAAGTTGGAAGCTATTGGGATCACGATTGATAGTTTGACAGCAGATCAAATTGAGTACATCAATTCTTGGACTTCGGGAACTTGATACATTGATTAGTTGATTTTTTAGGGGATAGGCATTTTGCTTATCCCTTTTTTTGTGTTTATCTCACAGAGATGCACAGGCACAGAGCGAGGATATAATAGGATGGAGGGTGTTATTGTAAGTTTGTATGTCAGCAAAAGATTTTTTTCATAATGCTGTTAAGTTAGCTTTAGAGAAAGATGGTTGGTTAATTACTGATGATCCTTTAATATTTCTAGTAGATACTATAGAATTTCGTCTTGATTTAGGTGCAGAAAGGCTTTTGGCAGCAGAAAAATAAGGACACAAAATAGCAGTTGAAATAAAATCTTTTTTGGGAAAATCAGCGATTAGTGAATTTCATACAGCTTTAGGACAAACACTTAATTACCGTTCTATTTTAAGAAAAGAAGAACCTGATCGTATTTTATATTTAGCAATTAGTTATGAAATATATACAGCTTTTTTTCTGATACCTGTGATTCAAGAAATAATTGCTGAACATAAATTAAAATTATTGATATTTGAAAGTAGCAAAGAGGAGATTATTTTATGGAAGGAATGAATTATCCTGAATTAGTACAGACAGTATTAGCAAGACATACAGAAAGTCATTTAGCCAAGGGAACGGAAATACAATTAATATTTGATAATCAAAAAAATCACTATTTAGTAATTCATCTAGGTTGGGAAGGTGAAAAACGGACTTATGGTTCGGTGATTCATATAGATATTATCAATGGAAAAATCTGGATTCAGTGCGATTTTACAGAGGAAGGTGTAGCTAATGAATTAGTAGAATTAGGTGTGCCGAAAACAGATATAGTTTTAGGTTTTAGATCACCTCATGTGAGACAGTTTACTGGTTTTGCATCTGTTTAATTTTTTGCATATTATGTCAGCAAAAGATATTTTTCATAATATTGTGAAAGTAGCCTTAGAAAAAGATGGCTGGAAAATTACACATGATCCCTTGTTTTTTAAACTCTCTGAACAAATTAGAATTAAAATAGACTTAGGAGCGAAAAAGTTAATTTCGGCTGAAAAAGATGAGCAAAAAATAGCAGTAGAGGTAAAAAGTTTTATTGGGGTGTCAGCAATCTCAGAGTTTCATACAGCTATAGGTCAATTTTTGAACTATAGGGTAGCATTAGAACAAAAGGACTCTGAACGAGTATTATATTTAGCAATATCTAAAGACATCTACCAAGAGTTTTTTATAGATTCTTTTATTCAAAGTGTATTAGAACGGTATGAAATCAAATTATTTGTTTTTCATGTTCAGAAACAGGAGATAGTATTATGGAAAAATTAGATTATCAGGAATTAGTGACAAGAATCATCTATAAATATGCAAATGAACAACCCCAGGAAGATTTAGAAAATACCGAAATTGTCTTTGATACAAAACGCGATCGCTATTTATTAGTATATGTGGGATGGAATGATGAAGAAAGAGTCTATGGATGCCCAATTCATATTAGCATCAAGGATGATAAAATTTGGATTCAGCGCGATTTTACAGAAGAAGGAATAGCTAATCAGTTAGTAGAATTAGGTGTGCCGACAACAGATATTGTTTTAGGTTTTAGATCACCTTATGTCCGGCAATTTACGGGTTTTGCATCTGTTTAATTTTTTTGCATTCTATACCGACTGAACTTGAAGGTTGGTCAGAATGACAAAGACGTTAAATTCTGACAGTGGAAAGTATAGTTGATTTTTTGGAGATAGGCTTTTGGCTTATCCTTTTTTTGCGTTTCGCACAAATAAGTAATCTGTCATTATACTATTATTAGATCCTATACAGATGCTCATTCTTCCTTTGCGCGAAATAAAAACCAAAAATATCCCCAGCATTAATCATTAGGAGGATGCCAATTTAAACTAATCCAAATTGCTCTAGCTTGTACAATATCTTCATTGTTTAATCTTAAAACTAAAACCGTTGCTCTTCCACAAGCAGTTATCCCAATAATATGAGTACCACCATTTGCCCACTGAAAATGATATAACCATCTTTGTTGACGAGGATTAAACAAAGATACAGACTCATTAGTTACAGGATCATTAGCAGTTGTTTTTGCTCCTTTAAATTCATTGCAGCGATAACAACAAGCAGATAAATTTTCTCGTTCATCACTTCCCCCTAATGAACTAGGCAAAATATGATCCATAACTAAAGGCATACCTATTAAACGGCTAGATGTGCGACAGTATTCACATCTATATCCAGCCTCATTAATAACTTGTTGACGAACCGATTTGGGGATAGATGACACTGGGATTAATCTACTAATTGCTGAAAGTCTGGAATAGAATAGCCTTTCCATTTTAAAAGTGCATAAGAGTATGCTTTTTTTAACATTAAATAATCAGCACTTACTCGGAGCGATCGCAACAATAATCTATCTGATTCACTTAACTGATGATTTTGATTTTTTTCTAAAAGTTGTAAATGTAGTTCTTGTTGAGTTTCTGGAACTTGACTTTGACCAACAGTTAATAATTCCTCAATCGTTAATTCTTGCATAGCAATTAATTCTCCTTGTAATTCTAGGGGTGCATAATCAACAGCAGGAGGAGCATTTGTTTGGTTATTCATAATTTTTGGAGAAAATGCATTAGGGCAATATATCTTATATTACGATATTAAATAATCAGTACTCACTTAGAGCAAAACTACACGCGATAGGGGCAATTCATGAATTGCCCCTACCTGAAAATCATTCTTTTCGGCTATTGTTTGCTTAAGTTATGTTCACTTTTCGCTGTCCGGCTGAAGACTCGATAGTATAGCGACGTACTAATTTCCTTTAAGGGAAACAACAGATAGGTGAGAGGATTTATTGCCACAATAATATTTCGGAAGTCGCGCCGAGCGAAAAATAAGATAGCACGAGCAACTTGTTGTGCAGACATCACTCCATAAGGATTCAGTTGACTCTTAAATGGGCCAAGAATTAACTTGCGAATTACACAATCCCCGTCCAAACGCTTGAGGGTAACAATATCTCCTAGCGCTCTTTTGCTGAGTTCATAAAGCGGACTCAGTGCTGGAGAAACCTCAGCCTCAGAAGTGTTTACCCAGATTTCCTTGGTTGCTTTTGCTTGTGGCCCTGTTACAGTTGTCAAAAATATATCCATCAACCGCAATGCTGAAAAGGTATTCACCTCATAAGAAGAGTTGATATCCTCCGAGGTGCGGCTGGCGTAGACATTGATTCCGTGGTTGATAATTAAAATATCTACTTTCTCTAAACTATCTCTGAGTTCGGCTTCATTACCTAATTGCCAAGGAACCACCTTCACCCCAAGCTCTACTAATTTTTCTGGATTAGTGGTTAATGCGACAACTTTAGCATTATTCTTGACAAGTTCAGCCGCTAATGCTTGTCCCAACGCTCCTGATGCTCCGGTTAAAGCGATGGTTTTACCCTTGAGAGACAATCCTGTACCAAGAATTTTATCCACTACAGGAAAGACACCACTGTAGTAAGCGTTGACATCATCAAAATGATGCCGCCAATGGTAAGACCGATTCACCCACCAAATGGATGGAATTGTCTCTAAAGGGCCGGGTAGATGGTTGTAGTCTGTATCAATTTTTCCCTGGAAATATCGCACAGACGCGCCATACAAGAACGTGCAACCATAAGCTACTCCCAGCCATAACCCCATTTGTTGGACAATTAAGGCAATGACTACCAATACTACTAGCAGTAGACTCGATTCTAAAATGTCGTGATACAGCTGGGATTCTTGGTAAACTTTTACCGAAACTATTGATAAATCGCGGCGATAAGCCATGTGGTGCTTGTTGTGCCATTTAGCAAGCCAATTGACTTGGTGACACAAAGCATGGTAGCTGTCTCTCAACACCTCAGCGAGTAAAAGTGAAAAAAGTCCCCAACTAACAAACTGCAAGCTGGCATTTAACCAAACCCAATTAATTTGTAATATTGTCTTAATTCCCATCAAGTTTTCAGCTAGCATTTTTATCATGTTTGTCTATACTCGTTTCTCTTAATCATTATTCATGGAATAAAAAATTAACTATAATATCAACATTTTCAGCTTTTACTTCCCCTAAAATGCTCATATAATGCTCAAATCAGCTATTTTCAGTGATTTAATAGATATTTTGAGCATTATTTTATACCTGTTTATCATGCTCAATTGATGCTGATAATTCACCACTTCTATCACCCTAAGCCTAATCTGTGAAGTTGTTAAACAAGTTATTAAACAACTTTTTTAAAACTGGAAAGTCTAGCTCTTGCATAGCTCGTTAAATTCGTTGAGTAACATTCGCTGTGCGGTAGCGAAAGAACATCAGTTTCACCGTCCGAATTCAGCTATAATATCCCAGTTAAATAGAGCAAAACCAAGGCTGATCAACTAAATTGAGACTCGATTGAGATAGCGATCGCAGCAGTATAAATACTTAATTGCCAACGTGTGGAGCAAATAACTTCGGTTCGTGCTGGTTCTTCTTCAAAGTTAAAATCCATAGCATATTTTAACTTAGTAAGGTACAGAAGTTAGTCTTCAAAACCAGAATAAGTTTGTTTTAAGGACTAACTCCTGCTTTGTTCAAATAGCTCTTTGGCGCAGATGTTGCCCATTAAGCCCTTGTTTAATCCAACTCAGACATTCATATTCGGATTTGAATAATTTTGGAGCTGCAATATTATTCAATAAGTCTGGTGGATAATGGTCATAAAAATATTTGTCTCCTTCTTGAAAAATGATGATCAAATTGTTTCGGTAAATGTAGCGAGACTTAAAACTATCTCTCTTACTAACAAACGTTGAATTTTGAGCAATATGTTCTTTAGCAATATCAATGATATTACTAACGCTACTTCCATAGATTTTTGCTGGATTTTCTGCTTTATGAAATTGGCTTGTGTGTCCAACCTCTGATAGCAATTTATACGAATAAATCTCGTAATTATCAAGCTTCCCAAAAACAAATGGAATGATGAGATATCCTTTGTATGAGACTGAATTTTCATAAATAAGACGACTCATCTCAACCTCCTTTGGTATAACTGCTCTCAATAAATTCGCTTAAATCACATTCACATTAAAAATCAATACTTTTCTCTTAAATATATTCGTTATCGCCTAAACCCTCATCGCCATTTCACAAAGAGGCTATTACCCCTTTTGTCAAGCAAAAAGGAATATCAAGCTTTAGCAAAAAAGTATCGTAAGACTAATTATCGCTCTTTTTGTAATTACTAAACATTAGATATTTTGTAAAAGTTAAAAAATTATAAATCTCATTCTGTGGGATTACTCCCCCTATTCCTTGCGTCTCGCCTTTCAAGACCATAAACTGAGTTGATTGGGGGGGATGCTCAAGGTTATTCTAAGGTAGGGGTGGATACAATAGCTACCCTGCGGTAGTAGCAGCCTTCAGATTTATTCCCACTTTATTTTTTTATATAAGCAACGGTAACACCACTGCCACCGTCTGCTTGTTCTGCTGGTTCATAGTTATTGACTCTGGGATGGTGTTCCAAAGTTGCGGCTTTTGCGGATACTTGTTTGTATAAACGTTTAGCTTGCTGCAACAAACTTTGGGCTTCGGCTGCTTTAGTTTCCTGACGGCGGCGTTGCGCTTCTAACCCTGCAATTACCTGGTTAACTTCATCTGTGGCCTCTCCCACTTGCGTTTTCGCCTGTTGTACCACTTCTGGTTTTAATCCCAAGCGTAGAGCAATAGTTAAGGCGTTAGAACGTCCAGGTATGCCCCACAGCAGACGGTAAGTAGGCGATAGAGTACTTTCGTCAAATTCTACAGAGGCATTTTCAAACCGATCATCTTCGTATTTTAGGGCTTTTAATTCCCCGAAGCTAACAATACTTTTATACCACTATCCACAACCTTTTGGAGTAGCTAATTCTAACAATTTGAACTAAATCTGGCTACTAATTTGCTGCCTTATCCAGGCACGAAAGACTTTTATTGTTGCATTTCTGCCATTGGTTTTACTCAGCATTAAATATTCGGGAATTACTTGCTGAATTGGAAAAGTGGGGAAAATAGAACTGGTATTTGATTCTAGATATTTACCATTGAACAGCACGTTTATTTCCAGTTTTATTCCATTCCATCGCCACAGTTCCGGTACTCTCAAATCTTGATAATTATTGAAACGAGTGCGGGAGGTAATATCAATTTCAATAGCCAAATCTGGAGGCGGATCAGTTTCTAAATTGATTCGATCTTTGCCCCTAATTCTAGCTTCATTTTGGATATAGAAACAATCATCGGGTTCTACTCCAGCATCCATACTTTCCTTATCAAAAGTAGTAGAACCCAAACTCCAAAATTCCAGATCGAGTTCTTCTAATAAAACTTTTACCAAGTCGCCAATAATAACTTTAGCTACTTCATGCTCTAGTAATGGAGCCATTATTTCCAGCATCCTTTGACTGTAACCTATTCTAGAACTGCGATTGTCTCCCAATTCTGCTAAAATGCGTTTGTATGCCGACCAGGAGACATCCTTAATCAACAACTGATGACCAGCTTTAACAATTAGTTGATTGAGTTCAAGTAACATAGCAAATTTCCTGCTCTTTATTAATGGCAATACAGGATTTTATTGGCTCAGTTTTTTGCCATCCGGCAAAAACAAGGGTATAAAATCTTATGTTTGTTCTATATCAAGGCTCGTAAATTGGCGAAGGTATTGATAATTACATTATTTAATTCTTAAATACTATATAGCATAAGATATGCTATGTGGTAGCTGGATTTACGCTGTGCTGTACTAGTTATATTTATTGCCAGTTTATTTGATGTGAGCTACGGTAACACCGGTGCCGCCGTCTGCTTGTTCTGCTGGTTCGTAGTTGTTCACTCTGGAATGCTGTTGCAAAAAGGCGTGAACACCTTGCCGTAGCTTACCAGTGCCGTACCCATGAATAATCCAGACTGGGCCTGTAGCTTCCGAGATGGCTTTATCTAAAATGTATTCGGCATCAGCTACCCGTTTACCACGCAAATCGATGGTGTTTTGGGAAGTCCGAATTTCTGGGACATTTTGCGGTGGCGGGGTTACTGCTGCGGGGGCTGGCTTGGGTTTGACGACTGGTTCGGCTTTTTGACCATCTAAAGATTCTACATCTTGCAACTTCACAGTCATCTTCATTAGCCCAAATCGAACGCTTAACTCGCCATCTTCATCAGGGGCGGCGATCACATCCGCGATCTGTCCTAATTTTGGAATGCGGACGCGATCGCCTACTTTGGGCATAAATCCAGCTTTTGGTTTTGCTGGCGTTGCTGGCTGATAAAGTTGGCCAATTTGATTCAAAGCATTAGTTGCTTGCTGCGCCTCTTGGGCTGTGGGCGTACCTTTTTGCAAACGGCGGATCACTTGGGCAATTTCACCTTTTGCTTGAGCGATCGCTTGTTGGACTGCTATTTCTTGTGAAGCCCGCAAACTGCTTTCTCTTTCTTCCAAACTTGCGGCTTTTGCGGATACTTGTTTGTATAAACGTTCCGCTTGCTGCAACAAACTTTGGGCTTCGGCTGCTTTGGTTTCCTGACGGCGGCGTTGCGCTTCTAACCCTGCAATTACCTGGTTAACTTCATCTGTGGCCTCTCCCACTTGCGTTTTCGCCTGTTGTACCACTTCTGGTTTTAATCCCAAGCGTAGAGCAATAGTTAAGGCGTTAGAACGTCCAGGTATGCCCCACAGCAGACGGTAAGTAGGCGAGAGAGTACTTTCGTTAAATTCTACAGAGGCATTTTCAAACCGATCGTCTTCGTATTTCAGGGCTTTTAATTCCCCGAAGTGAGTAGTGGCGATCGTTAGTTGGGCGTGGTTGGCGAGATATTGCAACAAGGCGATCGCTAGGGCGCTACCTTCAACTGGATCGGTTCCTGCGCCGACTTCATCGAGTAATACGAGTGATTGGGGAGTGGGGAGTGGGGAGTGGTCTAAATTCTGTTCTTCCCCATTCCCGATTCCCGATTCTACAGTCTCCAATGCTTCTAAAATTCGACTAATGCGGCGGATGTGTCCAGAAAATGTGGATAAACTTTGCTGTAAGGATTGTTCATCGCCAATATCTGCCAGCACTTTATCAAACCAAGGTATTTCTACTGGTTCGCGGGCGGGGACAAATAAACCCACTTTGGCCATTAATGCTGCTAACCCTAGAGTTTTTAAGGTTACAGTTTTACCGCCAGTATTTGGCCCGGTAATTGTCACTACCCGAATTTGCGGACTTATCAGCAAATTTACAGGAACTACTGGTTGCCCCTGTTCGTGCTGTTGCTGCCACACTAACAGAGGATGTCGCAAATTTCGTAAGGTTATGATTTCTCTATCTTCACGCTGGATAAATCGCGGCGGATTCGCTCCTAGCCAGTAACTATACCGCGATCTAGCTGTTGCCAGATCCAAAGTGGTAGCGATCGCTAACAACCTTTCTAAATCTGGTTTGACTGCGGCTACAAGTTGTGTTAAAACACGGCGAACTGCTTCTTCTTCGGTTTGCTCTTTTCTAATTATCTGCCGCAATTGGTTGCCCAACGGTACTACTGAATTCGGTTCCACGTACAGGGTAGCACCGCTAGTAGAGGTATCGTGGACAATACCAGGGATGGCATCTTTTTGGGGTGCTTTTACGGGGATGACAAAGCGATCGCCCCGTTGCGTAATTAGCTGTTCTTGAACTGCTCCAGATTTTGCTTGTAAGATATTTTGCAGTTTTTGAGTAATCTGAGTGCGTAATCGGCGCAAATCTGTGCGAATTTCTCCCAGTTTTTGACTCGCGCGGTCAGTTACCTGGCCTCGTTCATCAATACATCGGTGAATTTCTTGCTCTAATTCTGGATAAGTCCGCAAATCGGCAACCAAAAGAGTCAGTATGGGCAAATCTTCTTGATTGTCAATCACACGGCGCAAATTTCTGGCACCAGCGAGGGTGGTGGCGATCGCTAACAGTTCATCTCCGGCCAAAACTCCACTGCGTTCTGCCCGTTCTAAGGAATCGCCAATATCTTGAATTCCCTCAAATGACAGTCCCGTGGTTAGGCGAGTTTCCAGTTGGTAGACTTCTTTGGTTTGCTCTAACAACTCTTGGCTTTGGATCTGAGAATCGGGTATTTTCAGATGACGCGCAGCTGTCGCCCCCAGCTTAGTTGCCGCAAATGTGGCAAGGTGCTGGCAGAGGCGATGCCATTCTAATAGTTCTAAGGTTTCAGATTGGATCAAGGTTTCAACATCTAATCTGAAATTATCGTAACAATTCTAGCTCCTAGTTGACACTCCCTGCTCTAGAAGAGACAGGGATTCTTAAGAGATTTTCACCCTTAACGGCGCTGCCAAAGCGCTCCTACCCAGTCCGAACCGAAGT
>NZ_JBALFF010000074.1:0-30508 GCF_036916975.1 Nostoc sp. | reverse complement strand
AGAACCGTAGTTTTTGCCCTCACCCTAAATCCCTCTCCCAAGTCTGGGAGAGGGACTTTGAAAACGTCACATTTTAGAATGAAATAGCCCTGGTAAAATACTAGCCTTTATTTCATATCTAAAATGCCTAGCTTATCCGCTATTTTAAATAGGATAAGCGGAGGTTATTTTTAACTAGTTCCGTGGGTTTAAGTCCCCCGGTTCTAAAATCGGTAAGTAATGCGATTGTGGTTAAATCGCACGTTGTAATGCGAGTCGGAAACCGTCCCCACAACAGCACTCTTCATTACAAAACAAAATTGACGAATTACGAATTACGAATTACGAATTATTTTAATTACCTATACCTGTGGTTTCTCCTATAGCCAACAATATTATTTTTAGAGATATAATCATGCTTTCAATTGATGAATCACCCTTTTCTAATATTCTGGGATTCCTCTCACTATCTAGCTATATAGGTACATTACTTCCCACAAATCTAAGAATTATTTTTCCGCAAACCAAAGAGACTGGTATTCCCCAATGGTTGCTAAAACACCGCCGCAACATCGGTATTATAGCTTTCTTTTTGGCTTTAGGTCATGGTTTTTTAATGGTTCAAAAGAGAAATTTTGATTTTTTTGACATTAAGACATTTTGGATATATTTCCAGGGCGTAAGCACTTTCATAATTTTTACACTGCTGTCTATAACTTCTAATAATTGGAGTGTAAAAAAGCTTAAAAAGAACTGGAAGCAATTACATAAACTCACTTATGTAGCTATGGTTATTTTGATTTGGCATATCTCAGACAAGATGTCAGGTCATTGGACATATTTAACACCGATTAGCCTTTTTGCTATTAGTCTAATTACGGTTTTATTTATCATCCGACTTTGGATTGAACACCAAAATAAACAACAAAAAAATACAACTAAAGTAACTAAAGCAGAATTACCAGAAAGAAGCACTAGTACAGCACGGCAGAAGTAGCTAAGTAGGTAAGCGTAATTAAATATAAGATAAAACCTCACCCTCAATCCCTCTCCTTAATAAGGAGAGGGAAGCCGGAGGCGGGGTGAGGTTTTATATTTAATTTTACCCACTTACTTAATTAGTTGAAACTAAAATAAGCTTTATTTTCTTGTACTATTTGTTGCCAAAATTATGTAAATGGAGACTCACTTTGTAGTGTCAAACCAAATTGTTAAGAAAATTACAGTATTACTGGTAATTACATCTACAGCAACCTTGGTTGGGTTTAGCTCCTATCGTTTACTATTTCCATTCCAGATGGCCACACATGGGGCTATGGCCTTGCCAATCATTCAACCTTATCAAACCTTAAAAGGACATTCAGCGTGGATTTATGCGATCGCTATTAGTCCAGATGGTAATACTTTGGTTAGTGGTAGCTACGATCGCACAATCAATATTTGGAATCTGCACACTGGCAAATTACTCCACAGTTTTAAAGGTCATGCTGATGCAGTTGTATCCTTGGCGATTAGCGCTGATAGCCGTATACTCGCTAGTGGCAGTTGGGATAATCGAATTAAACTGTGGAATCTGGAAACAGGAACTCTCATCCGTACCCTTGAAGGGCATAAAGACGATGTAGAAGCAGTTGCTATAAGTCCCAACGGAAAATTGCTTGCTAGTGGCAGTGCTGATAATAGCATTAAGCTCTGGAATCTCGACACAGGCAAAGAACTCTTTACGCTCCAAGATGTAGGCTGGGTAAAGTCTCTTGCTTTTAGCCCCGATAGCCAAAAGTTAGCCAGTGGGAGTAAAGATAACTCTATCAGAATTTGGCAGCTAAACACTAGTAGTCCAACACTTATACAGACTCTCACAGGGCATTCGCAAGAAGTACGTTCTGTTGCCTTCAGCCCTGATGGGCAAACCCTTGCCAGTGGCAGTATGGATAAAACGATCAAACTGTGGCGTTTAGGCGATCGCAAATTGTTGCACACTCTAGTGGGGCATTCTGAATCTGTATGGTCTGTTGCCTTTAGCCCTAATGGACAAACCTTAGCTAGTAGCAGTTATGACAGAACAATCAAACTCTGGAATCTAGCTAGTGGCAAACTCCTTGCTAACTTTGCAGGACATACCAAGTCTGTATGGTCTGTTGCCTTTAGCCCTAATGGGCAAACCTTAGTAAGTGGTAGTGCTGACGAAACCATCAAACTTTGGTCTATACCCCGCGATACTACCGCTCATACTCAAACATTTTAAAGATATTTAAGCCCACATTTGACATCAAGTCTTGGCAAATATAGCGGTTCTCATTTACATCTGGGGTTAGCGGATAGGGACTTGACGCACATCTATTTTACCTGTGACGGCGTTGGTGATGAGGGCGGTGCGATGGCCATACTCGCTAAAACAGTTTGTAACTAATTAGTTAACTGTTCAGAAACCAAGAACCATCACCACTGAGCATTTGCCATAATTAATGCCGCTGCCTGAGAGCTATCTAATGGATGGGAGAAAAAATATCCCTGCCCATATTCACACTTCAAATTTCTCAACAGTGCTAGTTGCTCTTCTGTCTCCACCCCTTCGGCGGTCACATCCACACCTAATTTGTGTGCCAATGTAATAATTGTTTGAACAATATCTAAATTTCCATCATTAAAAATGCTCCCGCTAATAAAAGAGCGGTCTATCTTCAACTGATTAATTGGAAATTGGTGGAGACGACCTAATGAGGAATACCCCGTACCGAAGTCATCAATTGCCAACTTAATTCCTAAATTTCTCAGTTGCTTTAACCTGATGATGGCTTTATCATGGTTTTCCATAATTACGCCTTCTGTAATCTCCAGCGTCAAACTACCTGGGGCGAGTCTAGTGTCTTGTAGAACTTTATCGACATGTGACAGCAAGTTTTCTTCACTAAACCTAGTAGTACAAAGATTAACACTAATGGTCAAGGGACACTCAGCCAGATCCCCCCAACTAGAAAAGAATTGCTTTTGCCACTGCTGTATCTGACTACATGCCTCATGCAAGACCCACTGTTCAATAAGGATAATTAGGCCGGTTTCTTGGGCAGTTGACATGAAAGACTCTGGCAAAACAATGCCGTGTTTTGGATGTAGCCAGCGCACAAGTGCTTCAAAACCAATTATCCTGCCGCGACTGAGTGACACTATCGGTTGATAATAAAGCCGAAACTCTTGAAGCTCAATGGCTCGGCGCAGCTCGTTAAGCAACTCCAAGTGTGCCATTACTTGAATATGCATATCAGTGTTAAAAATCTCATAGCACGCCCTGCCTTGTGCCTTAGCTCGGTACATCGCAATATCGGCGTCACGCAAGTAATCTTCTGGTTGTTTACAACCTGTTATGCTTAAAGCAATGCCAATACTCGCTGTAGTAGAGACTTCATGCCCGTCTAGAACAACAGTTCCTGCCAGACTCTTTTGTATTCGCTCAACAACCGCTACCACTTCAAATACATCTTTAATTCCTACTAGCAAGACGATAAACTCGTCTCCTCCCAGCCGTGCAGGTATATCTATAGAGCGCAAGCATTCTTGAAGCCTTTGAGCAATGGTAACCAGTAATTGATCTCCAAATATGTGTCCCAGGCTGTCATTGATCACCTTGAAGCGATCTAGGTCTATAAACAAGACAGCAAATAGATAATCTGAATGCCGTTTGGAATAATTGACCGCATCTTCTAAACGGTTCATAAATAAAGCGCGGTTTGGAAGTCCCGTTAGTACATCGTGAAATGCAAGATGTACCAGTTGTGACTTGGCTAGTTTATGCTCTGTAATTTCACTTAGCAATTGCTGATTTGCTTTTGCCAGTTCCACTGTGCGTTTTGTCACTTGTTCTTGTGCTTGTTTAGTTTCGCTGATATTACGCAGCAACCAACGCCAGCCTACCAACTTTTGTTGTGAGTCATACACTGGAGATGCCCTGATACTAGCAGGAAAGGGTGTACCAAACCGTGGCTTTATCTCAATCACGCAGTCCTTTATCTGCTCCGAATTATTTATCAGGAAGCGAAATATCTGGCGGTCTTGTTTAGCAATAAATACAATTAATGGCTTACCTCCCAGATATTGTTGGTGTACAGAGAGCATACTTGCTGCTGCATAGTTAGCCTCTAGAATCTTCCCTATGGTATCAGTTACCAAGTAACCATCCGGTGCAAAATCGAATAATTCTTGGTAACGCTGGCGTTCTCTTTCAGCTGCGGCTCTTGTTACTTCTAACTCCTCTGAGGCAGCTAATAGTTCTTCCACTGCTATTTGGAGTTCATCGAAAGCCGCTATCATTAGTTCTTGTTGTGAGTTAGGTTGAGTTGAAGTACGCTGCCATATTCTCCGTACCCGCGATCGCAATTCTTCTATCTGTTGGCTAAATTCATCTACATTATTCATTGCTGAAACTGCAAAACTAGGAAGCATGGGTATAAATAATGGTCAAATCAAACTCTTAGTATTAATAAGTACTAAAAAAAGCGCATCTATAGCAAGGTAGACTTTTATTGCTTACGCACTATGTTCTTAATTTTTCATTGTGTAGCGTGAATACGGTTCTTCAATTTGGTATCTTTTTTCTTAACTAATTAGTTAACTATTCAGAAACTCATCAAAAACTGCTAGCGTCAAACAAAGTAAAATAATATCGTTTGTGGACTTTCAATCTTGAAAACCCGTTCTAACTACTGGCAACTGCTGCCTTATATCATACTCCAGTGGCAAACCGTCGCCAAGGGACTTATTGGTATCTTGGGATACGTACTGGCGACATTAGTGTTGATCAATCTTGCCGGTAAATTGGCAACTCCCTTTGCCCAAGGTAATGTAGTAGCGATCGCTCAAATAACTGGCAGTTGTGCTTTAGTATTTCTTGTTAGAGGATTGTTTCAGTCTATACAAGATATGTACATGGCAAAAGCTGCTTTGAGAGTTGCTTTTCATCTCCGCCAGCAAGTCTACGCCCATCTTCAAAAGCTAAATCTCAGCTATTTTGAAACAGCAAAAGCAGGTGATTTATCTTACCGCCTCACAGAAGATGTTGACCGAGTTGGCGAAGTGGTAAATAAAGGATTTCACGACTTTATCCCCTGTATTTTGCAGTTGCTGGCAATTCCGATTTATATGATTTATCTGAATTGGGAACTGACATTAGCAACGGTGATAGTTGCGCCGTTGATGGGTATTTTAGTCGGCTGGTTTGGGGAACGGTTACGCAAATATTCCTTAAAAAGTCAAAATCGCGTGTCGGGTTTATCAGCCATCCTCGCGGAAGTTTTCAACGGTATTCGTTTGGTACAAGCTTTTGCAGCCGAAAATTACGAAATCGCCCGCTTTGGTCATGAAGCAGAACGCAGTCTCAAAGCCAAATACTCAGCCGAACGCTTGAAAGCAATTCAGATTCCGATCATCGGATTTTTGGAAGCCTTAAGTGCGTTATCGTTACTGATTGTCGGAGCTTGGCAAATTTCCCAAAATAACTTGACAGTGGCGAATTTTTTCAGCTATTTGGCGGCGGCGGCGCTGTTAATTGATCCCATTGGTCATACTACTAATAACTACAACGAATTTAAGCAGGGTGAAGCATCTGTTGACCGCGTTTTTGAATTGATGGCAATTCAGCCGACAGTGATCGAAAAGATTAATGCGATCGCTCTGCCCCCAGTCAACGGCAAAGTAGAATATCGTCATATTTCCTTTGCTTATAAACCAGGTGAGCCTGTATTAAAAGATATCAGTTTATTAGTATCTCCAGGTGAAGCGATCGCTCTTGTGGGTGCTTCTGGTGCTGGTAAAACCACATTTGTCAACCTCCTCCCCCGTTTTTACGACCCCGAAGTTGGTCAAATCTTCATTGACGGTATTGATATTCGAGATGTCAAGCTGCATAGTCTGCGGCGACAAATTGGGATTGTTCCTCAAGAAACCATCATGTTTTCCGGGACAATTGCCCAAAATATCGCCTTTGGACAAGATGTTTTTGATATGGAAGCAGTTAAAGAGGCGGCGAAAATTGCTAACGCTCATCAGTTTATTAGCCAATTACCAGAAGGTTATCAGACTTGGGTGGGTGAACGTGGGGTAAACTTATCTGGTGGACAAAGACAAAGAATTGCGATCGCTCGTGCTGTTCTGCTCAATCCCCAAATCTTGATTCTTGATGAGGCGACATCAGCCTTAGATTCGGAGTCAGAAGCGTTGGTACAGGAAGCGCTGGAAAGATTGATGGAAAAACGGACAGTATTTATTATTGCTCACCGTTTATCCACAGTTAGAAGGTGCGATCGGATTTTAGTTCTCGAACAAGGACAAATTGTCGAATCGGGAACCCATGAAGAATTACTAGCCCTAGAGCGTCGCTATGCGCGGTTTTATGCCCAACAGTTTAACTAGTCAAAAGAGGGAGTGGGGAATCTCACTTCTTTACTCAGGGTAGCCACATCTAAAGTAGTCTTGACCATGAGCCGCCATATCCAAGTGCGAGAATTCTAGGTTAGACTATGGCAATTAATTTTATATGTAGTGGGTGAAAAGTGAAAGGAAAAAATAATCCCAAGAAATCCCAGCTGTTAAAACAGCCATTTGCTTTAGGAATCGGTGCGGCATTAGTAGCTGCAACTTCTGGGGCAATTTTCTCCTCGTTTGTGAGTTTAACTCCCTTAAAAAATGATGTTGCTTTCGATCTGCCTGGTAGTTCCAAAAATGTCACAGGTTTGATTCCTGCAACTCTAGATCATCCTGTGAATATTTTGATTCTCGGTATCGACAATTCTGGACATCCTCACGAGAAAAACTTTACTCCTGCCGAGGCATTAGCAGGCAATAGCGATACTATGTTACTAGCGCAAATCATGCCAGATTCTCACTCGATTAATATATTATCTATTCCTAGAGATACTCTCGTTCGATTTTATGGAGTTGGTGTAGATAAAATTAATGATGCAAATGTGCGTGGTGGAACAAAACAAGCAGCCCAAAGTGTAAGTCAGCTATTAGATGATGTATCAATTGATCGTTACGTGCGCCTGGATACAGAAGGTTTTATTCATTTGGTGGATGCCTTGGGAGGAGTTGAAGTTAATATCCCCAAAAAAATGGATTATGTAGATCATTCACAGAACCTCAGTATTCACTTTTTAGCCGGTCTACAAAAGTTGAGTGGGCAGCATCTAGAAGAATACATCCGTTTTCGTCATGATGCTTTAGGTGATATTGGTCGAGTTCAGCGACAACAACAAGTACTTAAAGACATTTTACTTACACTGCTTCAGCCACAAACTATTACTAAATTACCTCAAATTTTAAAAGTAGCTCAAGATAATATAGATACTGATTTATCTATTAATGAAATGTTAGCTATAGCTCAAGCTCTAGCTCAAAGCAACCACCATAATTTTATGCTCCTGCCAGGGCGTTTTAGTGAAAAAAGTGAATATAATGTTAGCTACTGGATTTCTGACCATAAAGCTACTAGTAAAATTCTCCAACGTTATTTTGATTTTAATAATGGAGAAATAAAAGAAGAGGACAAAAATTTAGTAGTGCCGCAAGGTATGAAAATTTTTATCCAAAACGCAACCACACAACACGAAGCAGTAGCAAAAGTCACCTCTGCACTCGAAAAACATGGTTTTAGGAATATTTTTCTTTCTAGTCATGAAATTGATACTAATACAGACTCTGCTCAAAAAACCAGAATTATTGCTCAACATGGAAATCCTGAAGCAGCCAATGCAGTTCAACAAGCTCTTGGTGTCGGTGATGTAGAAGTTGCTTCTTTAGGAGATATTGCATCTGATGTCACTGTTGTGATTGGCAAAGATTTAACTAGTGCCATTTCTGAAAATAATTCTACTTCTATCAAACAGAATTTGGGATTACAGGCTAGACAAAAATACAGCAAAATTGGTAGTGGTAAATAAGCTGTTTCGGAATAGAATTCCAAGGCTAATAGCTTGCATTCCTCTAAAGCGGACTGAGTAAATGATTCTAGTCCACTTGAGTGGACTTAAGCTATCAGCCTGGAACTTCAGTTCCGGGCGGGATGTCTGTAAGCACGACTATTTAACTTTGCACTACCCCCTAGACTGAATTGCCTTAATTAAGTCATAAAAAGGTTGCCAATTATCTTCCTGAGCAATTGGTTCCCAAATAGATTCAATCACAGGTCTTAGTAATACCGTTTTCGGATTATTAACAGCTAGAGTTTGGGCAATTACATCAATGCGTAGGCGTAGCCCGTCGTAGACATCGCTCTCCAAATCATTCAAAATTTTATGATACAGTATGCACCAATCATCAAAAACTCCTGACGCACCCGCTACTGGCACAATATCAGAATTATTCATCACATAACCTGGTTCATCTCGCCATTTCGATGAAAAAGTCCGAGCCATTTCATAAAAGAATTGGTGATAACCCACTTGGCTATCTTTCAAAAATTCAATCGTTAGATTCAACAGTTCCCCAAGTTCTGGATGTGGCAAATCATCAAAACCTAACTTTTTCAACATCAAAGAACTGTATTCAGCTTGATAATACTCAGCAAACATTGCTAGCGCAGCTTCCATTTCGCCTTTATCGATAATCGCCTTTAAAGGTTCCTGGAGCATTTCTAAATTCAATTGGCAAACAATTGGTTGATTCCCGTAACAGTAGCGTCCAGAATAGTCAAAATATGCAGCTATAAAGTATGGCTCATAAGTCGGGATAAATGCGTAAGGGCCATAGTCAAAACTCTCTCCCGTAATCGACATATTGTCAGTATTTAGGACTGCATGACAAAAGCCAGCCGCCATCCACTGCGCTACTAGTTTTGCAACTCGTTTAACTAATTCGGCGTAAAACAGAGCATATTTATCTTCTTCAGCATTTAAGTGTCGATAATACTGCTCAATTACGTGGTCTAATAACTTCTTGGTTAAATCTGGACGCTGGAAAAAGTGCAGTCGCTCAAAAGTGCCAAAGCGAATATGAGAACTGCTCATCCTAATCATCACAGATGAGCGGGTAGGCGAAGGTTCATCGCCCCGCCAGAGCGGTAAACCTGTTTCAATCAAGCTTAGACAGCGCGAAGTCCGTACACCCAAGTTGTGTAGTGCTTCCGCAGCCAGAACTTCCCGCACCCCACCTTTGAGCGTCAGCATACCATCGCCACCACGGGAGTAAGGCGTTCTTCCAGAACCTTTCGTGCCAAAATCGTACAATTCGCCATCAGTGGCGCGTACTTGCCCATAGAGGAAGCCTCTACCATCACCTAACTGTCTGTTATATTCACCAAATTGATAGCCGTGGTAACGTAGTGCCAACAAGGGTTTACGCCCCTGAAATTTGCCAAAAGCTGTGATAAAGTCTTCGTCTTTGACTAGTTGAGCGTCTAAACCCAAGCGGGGTAATAGTGCATCGTTACGCCAACGCAAGAGGTGTTGAGGAAATTCTTCTGCTGCAACCTCGTCGTAGTAGTCGTCGCCTAGAGATTCCAAGGCGCTTTCGTAGTTGAGGCAGAGAAAAGGATTGCTAGAATTTTTGTAGTTCGGAGTTTCAGCCAGAGTCATTACGAGCAAAGCTTAATTCATTCTTCCCTTAATACTACCTCTGGCTTCAGCATCAGCATAGACGCAAAAAGCAACCCATATCTAAAATATGGCAGCGTCACATCAAAATCTAGAGCGCATAATGAATAAAGTTTTGAAATTAAAGAAAAATTTAACTCAATTAGCTATTTTAGACGCTACATTTGAGGTTTTTGGCTCAGAATTACACCAGTATCAATTTAAACCTTGCTTGAGTAACAAAGATATTCAAGTCTTTGAATCTAGATATAATATTAAGCTACCAACTGAATATCGAAACTTTCTCTTAGAAATTGGTAATGGTGGTGCAGGGCCAGGATACGGCTTATCTGGACTATCGGGAATTGAATCTGAAGATGTCATCCCAGAAAAACTATACCCTGAGAATTACGAAATTCTCTCTAAACCATTTCTTTTGACAGAAGCATGGAATGATTTAGATTTAATTGTCAAGAATAATACAGCTTTTGTTACCAACAATAATAAATATTTCGACGATAAATTTATTCAGGGTACTCTGCCAATCACAAATTATGGTTGTGGAATTTATGCGATTTTAGTCGTTACTGGAGAGCAGTCAGGAAAAATCTGGATAGATGACCGTACTAATGATAATGGAATATATCCTGCTTCTTTGAGTTTTTGCCATGCTTTCCATGACATCAACCCTGATGATTCTTATCCAAATAGCAATGAGGAGCAACCTTTAAGTTTTTATGATTGGTATGAAGACTGGCTAAACCGAAGTTTGGATCAAATCCGCCAGTCTTCCGAAAGTTAAGCTTAATTAAAAATAAAACCGAGTTTTATTTTTTCATTGGTTCTGATGTTTGTGGAGTAACTGCTGTTTGATTTGATGTTGGTTGTGATGCCTGTGAAGATATAATTTGCTTCACTTGCTGGTTATAAGTTTGCAAAATTGATTGAACCTGTTTTTGTTGAGTTGGATTCAGATTCAAAGATGTTAACACTGTTCTGATTCTCTGACGAGATTGCAGCGCTGCCTTAAACTTAGTAGTTTGGGACGGGTCTAAGAGAGCTTGAATATCCTTATCTCTTTGCTGACGTGCTACTTTGATTTGTAGGCGCTGTTGATTTGTAAGCTTAATTTTTTGGTGTGATGCAGCACTGACCTGAGTTTTTAAGGCTGGTGTAGTGGTGGGATTTTGAACTGGTTGTGCCAAGACACTTCCGTGTAAAATGGTAGCAAAAGCGAAGATAGCAGAAACGACAGATAAGCGCTTTATAGAATTAATGGGCATTTTGAAAAACTCCTCAATCATTTAATACTATTACGCACATCGGCTCAAGCGAACCTTGATAACTTAGCCGAGTAGCGAATATATATTACTATTGCATTTGCTTGTGGAGTTGTTGTGTATTTATTATGGATTTGTTATGAATTTATAGATGCTTGTAACTGATTCCTAAAATTAATTAAACCTAAGACCATTTCTTTGTGAGGCTGCGCCAAACCCTCTTAACTTCTTCTTTCTTTGCGTTCTTTGCGGACTTTGCGGTTCGTTTTTCTTTCTTGTACTTAAATATGGTTTAGCGCATTTTCATACAGAATTAGTATAAGTTATTATTGTAACATTATCTATAGCTGTGAGGTTAACAATGCTCACCAAGTAGAAATAATACTTTGGGCGAAACTAAAGCATTAAAACCTATCCCATAATTACCTAAGTTGCATTCAAAAATAGCAGGGCTATTTCATTCTATTTTTACGGCAGTTTTTAGGAATCTTTTTCAGAAAAATAAGAATTTAAACGCGATTTCAGTTGAGAACCGTAATTTTTGCCCTCACCCTAAATCCCTCTCCCACATCTTTGAGAGGGACTTTGAAAACGTGACATTTTAGAATGAAATAGCCCTGCAAAAATAGTATTTATAAATCAGTAAATCCTCGGTAACTATAGGTAAAAAATAAGTTTTCTTAAAAATCATCCTCAGCCGATTTTAAATTTTAGGTGCTTGCCAATTAGGATTGATCAGACTTGTCATAATATGATCTTCCCATTCTCCATTAATTAATAAATAGTCTCTAGCATATCCTTCAATGACAAAACCGAGTCTTTTTAGGACATTGCCACTGCGCCGATTGTGAGGCATATAATTAGCCATGACTCGGTGAAAATTTAACTCTTGAAAAAGATATTCAATGGCGGCTTTTAGCCCTTCTGTCATATATCCTTTACCTTGTTTACTTTCAGCAAGGCTATATCCCACATAGCAAAAATGAGCGGCTCCTCGGACAAAGTTACTAAAATTTACAGTTCCAATAATTACAGTAGGGTTTTTTTTGGTAAAAATAAATAGCTTTAACGATTGACCATTAATAAATTCTATAAAATTGTTTTCTATCTGATATTGCCAATACTCTTGGGTAAAAAACCCATCAGCCCAAAGAGGGTAAAATGGCGTAAGATAGGTTTTGTTATAAATGAAGTATTTGAGAATTTGCGGTATATCTTCATGGATAGCCGCTCTTAAGAACAGGCGATCGCTTGTAATTAGTGGCAGTTCGGATATCATAAATTACTTAATCGGCGGGATCTGTTCCTAAAAGATTCTCTAGATTTTAAATTGTCTCATAGTTGCGCGAAAGCAGTAGCCAGGGTAATAGAATTCGCATGTCAAGTCAGTTGCATTGCCCAATCCATGAGTATTTTTACTGGTAATCTGCCATTCAACCAAAATCTTGATAAGCTGATGTCTAATATCTAGAGCGGAAGGATTGAGAGCCAATGGGTGATAAAGCACAGTAAGCGGCATAACTTCGATAAAATCGCTTTGCCCAAACGCTGTACCGCAGGAAATTCAACCAAAAGACAGCTTAAGATTTAACTCAGTCTACAAGAAGGATAGTGATGTGGTGGAAATACGCTACGATTGGCAGGACTTAGAAATTCGGGCGATATACAACATGCCATTGCTAGAGCTTATTTATCAAGCTGCTAGCGTGCATCGCCAATATCATGACCCAACAAAAATACAAGTTTGTAAGCTTATATCTATAAAAACGGGAGGTTGTCCAGAAGATTGTAGCTACTGCGCCCAATCTTCCCGCTATAAAACAGAGGTAAAGGCCGAAGCACTGCTAGAAAAACAAACGGTAGTTAACATCGCCCAGAAAGCGAAAGAAACTGGTGTTAGTCGCATCTGCATGGGTGCTGCTTGGCGCGAAGTGCGGGATAACTCACAATTTGAGGAAGTCCTGGAAATGGTCAAGGATGTAACCGCAATGGGTTTAGAAGTGTGCTGCACTCTGGGTATGTTGACAGCAAATCAGGCTAGGAAATTGGAAGAAGCGGGACTTTACGCATACAACCATAACTTAGATACCTCGCAGGAATATTACAGCACAATTATTACCACGAGAACTTATAGCGATCGCTTGAACACAATTGAGAATGTCCGTCAGACAAATGTTACTGTCTGTTCTGGCGGTATCCTGGGTTTGGGCGAAACTGTCGATGATCGGATTGGGATGTTACAAACTCTGGCAAACTTAGATCCGCATCCAGAGTCTGTGCCAATTAATATTCTTTCACAAGTACCAGGCACACCCTTAGAAAATCAGCCTGATGTCCCCATTTGGGATATTGTGCGGATGATTGCCACAGCTAGAATTTTAATGCCAGCTTCCGATGTGCGTCTTAGTGCAGGTAGGGCTAGACTTTCTCAAGTTGAACAAGCTTTTTGCTTTATGGCAGGAGCCAATTCTATCTTTTCTAGCGACGACAACAAGATGTTGACAGTGACAACTCCCTGTCCAGATTATGATAGCGATCGAGAAATGCTGAACTTACTTGGTTTGGGAATGCGATCGCCTTCCCAAAGACAAGAAAAGGTAGCAAGTCCGGCTGTTGTCGGATAAATATCTTCTTGTGGGGTGGGCATCTCGCCATTAGTGTCAAGTTAAGGTAGAAGTAAGATTGAGCAAGGGTTATCGGGTTGCCCTCATCCCCTAGCCCCTTCTCCCAAAATTGGGAGAAGGGGAACTGGAGAATTTTTTTCCTTCTCCCAAAATTCGGATTCGGGGAACTAGAGAATTTTCTCCCCTCTCCCAAAATTCGGATTCGGGGAACCAGAGAATTTTTTTCCTTCTCCCAAAATTGAGATTCGGGGAACTAGAGAATTTTCTCCCCTCTCCCAAAATTCGGATTCGGGGAACTAGAGAATTTTCTCCCCTCTCCCAAAATTGAGATTCGGGGAACTAGAGAATTTTCTCCCCTCTCCCAAAATTGGGAGAGGGGTTGGGGGTGAGGGCAAAATTCATACACCAGATTTAAGCATAAGTTGACACCAATGGCGTCTCGCCCGTCCCTTAGTAAACTGAGGGCAGGCAAGATGCTCGCCCCACAAGAGTCTTAGTTAAATTATCTTGGCAGTCCGCAGACCGAACAGCAGACCGACAGCCAAACCAAAGAACAAAGCTAAAAAGCCGATGTAAGCTATAATTGCAAACATTTGTTTTTCTCCACAATACTTTCTAAATCTATTGAATCATTAGTCATTGGTCATTGGTCATTGGTCATTGGTCATTGGTCATTTGTCATTGGGCATGAGTCTTTTTTTTGCTTCTCCTGCGCCCTGCCCCTCTGCTTCCATGACTCCCCACACCCAGATTGCGATACAATACAGCCCACGGGCGCTTGTTTAGGGGTTGGGCAATGACTTCTGTAATTAATGTAAATTTACCAGAGCAGTCTTATGAGATTGCGATTTCACCTTCAAGTTTAGATCAACTGGGTCAACAGATGGCCAGTCTCAAGCTCGGCAAGAAGGTATTGCTGGTTTCTAATCCGACGATTTTTAAGCATTTTGGCGAAAGAACAATTACATCCCTAACATCTGCTGGATTTGAAGTTGCTAGCTGCACCCTACCACCAGGTGAACGCTACAAAACCCTCAATTCCATCCAAAAACTTTACGATATCGCCTTAGAAAACCGCCTAGAACGTTCTTCTACAATGGTGGCTTTGGGCGGAGGTGTAATTGGCGATATGACTGGTTTTGCAGCCGCAACTTGGCTGCGCGGCATTAATGTTGTCCAAGTGCCTACAACTCTGTTGGCCATGGTGGATTCAGCAATTGGTGGCAAAACTGGTGTGAATCATCCCCACGGCAAAAACTTGATTGGGGCATTTCATCAACCGCGCTTGGTTTTGATTGATCCAGAAGTATTGAAAACTCTACCTATGCGTGAGTTTCGCGCAGGAATGGCAGAAGTTATTAAATATGGCGTAATTTGGGATGCCGAATTGTTTGCCCAATTGGAAGCAAGTAAACGCCTCGACCAACTCCGCTATGTAAAATCTGAACTGATACACACCATATTAATGCGGTCTTGTCAAGCTAAAGCTGATGTTGTTAGCAAAGATGAGAAAGAAGGCGGATTGCGGGCGATTCTCAACTATGGACATACTATCGGTCATGCAGTGGAAAGTTTGACTGGTTATCGTCTAGTAAATCATGGTGAAGCAGTGGCCATTGGTATGGTAGCAGCGGGTCAAATTGCTGTGGAATTGGGAATGTGGCAAAAAGAACACACAGAACGTCAAAATGCTTTAATTCAAAAAGCAGGTTTACCAACTCAGTTACCATCTGGGGTAGATATTGAAGCAATTATTGAGGCGTTGCAATTAGATAAGAAAGTCAAAGCGGGGAAAGTGCGGTTTGTTTTACCAACAGAGATTGGTGTAGTGACAGTTACCGATGAGGTGCCATCAGATATTATTCGGCAAGTTTTGCAAGCAATGTGAAGAATTCAGAAGTCAGAATTCAAGAGTCAGAATAAAAATTAGTTGCTCTCTCCTTCAATTACGAATTACGAATTACGAATTACGAATTACGAATTACGAATTACGAATTACGAATTACGAATTATTGAGCGATGATACTCCAAGGCAAGAATGAATTAACCGTGCAAGAGTTCTTAAATCTTCCAACAGGTGAGGGAGATATCACCTACGAACTTGTTAATGGTCAAGCAATTCCTAAAATACAAGCAAAATTTTTTCACGCAAAACTTACCCGTGTCCTTCTGAATTTGATTGAGCAATCTCGCGTCGCGTGAGGGAAAAGGAGAAGTTTGCCCGTTCTCGTTTATGTGAGGTAGGGGCATGGTACTGCCATGCCCTTACACCTGGCTTAGTCAGCAACGCCCTATTTTTGAAACTGCGGTTCTTTCTGCGGTTGCTGCTGGCTATTTGTTGGTTGCAATTTTTGAAATAAAGCTGGTGGCGTAGCTTTGCGGAATGCGCCGCAGTAGTGCATAGTCATAACCGCCTTGAAAGCCCAATGGTTTGAAGGCACATCACTAAAGGGATTCGGTAAAGTTTCTGCTTGATTCTGAACACAAGCATTCAAAACTTGATTCGATTTTGCTGGAGTGTCGGTAGTAGGTTCTTGAGATTTAACAGGGGTAACAAAGCTAGTACTAGCTAGCACCACGGCTGTTAGCAGAAGTTTGCAGTTCATAATTTGAGTCTTCTAGGGATGGAAATCTACCCTATGTTAGCTCCCAGGCTGTTGCCCAGGAACTAGAATAAATTTGCCGAAATTAAGCGTTAGAAAACATGGTAAGCATTAATAACATAACAACTAATGCACTGATCCAAAGAGCTAACGATCCCCAACTAACTGAATCTTTTTGTACTTTTTGCCAGAAATTACTAACTAAGTTGTTCCGAATTGCCATTTTATGACCTCCAATTTTTATTAAACTTGCACTGACTCAATTAATTAAGTCTGGGAGGAACTAAAAGTTAATCTTTGGGGGTATCAGCCTTTATTTGCTCATTTCCAGAGATTAATCAACAGAGATTTAAATTAATTCATGCAGCGACTGCCAATGCATGTGTTTCAACGCATTACCACTATAAAAAAGAATAAAAATTTACAAAAAGATATTTGTCGATGCTTAACTTGATTGTCCCATACGTAACTGTTTACACTGAAAAATTTGGTGATTTTGAGAGAATTCTTAATGTTCTCTTAATCAGTCTCCCGTTGTGAGAAGCAACTGGCGCGACACGGAGGAATAAGAATTTGAGAGGTTTTTTGCCTAAGTCCTAATGCAAATAAGAATTGCTATAACAAGTGAGAATATTCTTAAGAAAGATTTCTGAATTGTTGCGAAAAATTAATGGTATTCAAGTTTAGTAAACGTGTCTTGTAGCTAAACAAACACAATGTTAGATTAAGAGCAAGGTACAAAAAGGTTAAAAGTTAAACAAAAAGTTTCCACTTAGAGCTTGTACCTCCTGCTCTAATGTTCTTGCGATCGCTATGCTTGGTTGTGGCATCCATTGAATGTGTTTTTCCTTTAAGTTCAATGAGTTGTTTTGGAGGTTTATTAAAACGCACAGCCAGAAAATGCCTGCCTAGTTCAAATGTAAGGATGTGCAATTCTGAGTAGAGCGATGTCTACGACGGGCTACGCCAACGCAAATGCTGCCCACTTTAGTTTGAGTTACTTACTTCTGAATTCTCCAATCTTCAAGAAACCGCCCCAAGCTGCTGATACTTATCCATCGTAGCTTCAGGCGGTTTCTGCTTTAAGTGTTATGCATTTAAATTGCCCACTGACCACTAAGGACTGTCCTTTGTCATTTATCCTTTGTCATTTATTTAGACCAATGACCAATGACCAATGACTAATGACTAATGACCAACTAAAGTAATTACAGTCACTTCTGGCGGACAAAATAAACGTCCTGGTTTATAAGTTCCTAAACCCCGATTGACATATAGTTGATTTTCTTCAACCTTGTGAAACCCTTGCGCCCACTCCCAATATCGCACGACTTTAGAACAGTCTCCTAAGAAAAATGTTACCCAACGCCGTAATTTTTTGGGAATTTGTTTGAGTAGCTTTTTATAATAAAATACTACAGGGCCAATGCCTGGAATGACGATGTGACCACCGTGGGTATGACCAGATAGTTGCAAATCTACCCGCCATTGTTGCAATATCTTAGCTGTATCTGGGTTATGGGATAAAACAATGCGTGGTGTAACCGAATCTAGTTGATTCATAACTGGTGCAGGGTAGAATTCCCGTGACCAATAATCAGCTAATCCTACTAATGGTAATTCTTTTCCTAATGGATAGGCAATTTCATTCCAAAGCACATGCACCCCAATGCTAGTTAACGCCTGTGTAACTTCTGCTTTTGAGTGGCTGTAATAGATATCGTGATTACCAAGTACGGCGTAGATACCACAGCGACTTTGCAAATGTTTGAGTCGATGCACCAATTCGTGAATCGGCGTCGGATCGTCAGTTACGTAGTCACCAGTTAATAGAATTAAATCTGGTTCAGCTTCATTAGTAAGTGCGATCGCTTTTTCTAACATGTCTTCCGACAGCCGCAAACCATCGTAGTGAAAATCTGACAACTGCACGAGCGTTGTACCTTGTAAAGATGCTGGAAGTTCTGCAATCTTAACCGTGATTTTATCTACTCTTAAATGTCCCGTAAACAACCAATGCATAAGCCAACCGATACTCCTCATACCAGCGCTTACAGCTTACCAAAATTCAAATGTAACTTGATAAACTGCAATAATTTATGTCGCTCCAGATACAATTAACTAATTGATTGAAATTCTGAAACTAAACTATAAATAATCATTAGCCAGAATCCCTGCTGTGATTGCGTTCTTGAATTTTTAAAGAACTACTTACTCACCCTGTAGGGTGATTATAGTAACTTCTGGGCGGCAAAATAAGCGTCCTGGGAGGTAAGTTCCCAAACCACGATTGACATATAGCTGATTTTTTCCCAACTGATGGAAACCCTCCGCCCATTCCCAATGGCTGACTACAGAAAGATTTTCTGCTAAAAATGGAAATCGGCGCTGCACTTTTTTTGGTATTTTTTCTGCAAGCTTTTCGTAAATAAGCATCGCAGGGCCAATTCCAGGAATCACGATTTGACCACCGTGAGTATGACCAGATAATTGTAAGTCAACTCGCCATGCTTGCAGTATCTCGGCAGTATCTGGGTTGTGGGATAAAACAATGCGGGGTGTGTCGGGGTTTAGTTGATTCATAACTGGTACAGGATTAAATTCCTGTGACCAATAATCAGCTAGTCCTACCAATGGTAATTCTTTTCCTAGTGGATAGGCAATTTCGTTCCAAAGGACATGAATTCCAATACTAGTAAGGGCATCTGTAACTTCTGTTTTTGCGTCGCTGTAATAGATATCGTGATTGCCAAGAATAGCATAGATACCACTGCGACTTTGCAGATGCTTGAGTCGAAGTATCAGTTGGTGAATCGGCGCGGGATCGTCAGTTACGTAGTCACCAGTTAATAAAATTAAATCAGGTTTAGCTTCGTTAGTAAATGCGATCGCTTTTTCTAACATCTCTTCCGACAGCCGCAAACCATCGTAGTGAAAATCTGACAACTGCACTAGCTTCTTACCTTGTAACGATGCAGGCAACCCTGTAATGTTAACCGTCAATTTCTCTATACTCAACGGCCCAGATAACAACCAATGCATAAGACGTTCGATAAAGCTCAATCATAGCGCTTACAGCTTAACGAAACATCCTGGGTTCGTGTGTAAGTAAGTGGGTTAAATATAAAACCTCACCCTCAATCCCTCTCCGATACTTTGGAGAGGGAAGCCGGAGGCAGGGTGAGGTTTTTTCTTATGTTTAACTGCTGTCCGTGGGTTGAAGTCCCCCGGTTCTATAAAAAAGCAAGTAATGCGATTGCGGTTAAATCCCCATTACAAAACAAAATTGACGAATTACGAATTACGAATTACGTTCGCGGAGCGTGCCGGAGGCTCTATTACGAATTATTTAATTACCTACTTAGTAACCAGTGCAACTTATTGAAAATTTTATAAAAAATAATAAAAAGCCTCAAAGCTAGACATAGCAAAAGGGAGCATCCCAATGAATAGCTTAAATCTTTTCCCTCACCCCCAGCCCCTCTCCCTTCAGGTGGGAGAGGGGAGACATGATTCTAGTTCCCCGAATCCCATATTACGGGAGAATGGGTTAGGGGATGAGGGCAAACACAAGGTTTTTGCACCTGACGGGATGCTCCCTAGCAAAACTTTTTAGCCTTGCACTTTTTTGCACAGATATTCGATTCAGCCCCAAAAAGAAACCCCCTCTGCTTTGGTCATAGTAAAGTCATTACAACGCAGAGGGGTTTCATTTTTTATTTTTATATAGTGTAGAGGCAGAGTTTAAAGATAATGCTGGCAAAAAACCAGTTTCTCTGATGTTGTCTTTATTCTAACCTGCCTACCCAGTTGAGACTATTTCCAATCGGGAATCTCAGCATCTTCTCCACCAATACCGATTCCAGTGTTAAATATTTGGGCATCAGTGAGGTTGAGATCATTCATTGATGCTTTATACACATTAGAATCGTGAATCGTAGCGCCAGTAAAATTTACTCCGTTGAGATTGGTTTGCTTCAAATTCACATTACTTACATAAGCTGATGTTAGGTTGGCACCTGCCAAGTTTGCACCAGTTAAGTCTGCACCTTCAAGGTTAGCCCCTACAAGGTTTGCTCCTTGCAGCTTCGAGCCTCTCAAATCAGCACCAATTAAATGAGCGCCACTGAGGTTAGCTCCCGATAGATTGCACTGGATACATTCCCCAGTTGAAAGCAGCTTTTGTAAGTCCTGCGGATTCTCGGCTCTAACCGAGCTAATAAAAAATAGGGGAGTTGCTAAGGCCATGGTCGCTAATAGCTGGAGTTTCATAATTTTCCCCCTTAAATAATCAAGTTGCGTCCGTTCTGTCCCTCACAACTCTATTATCTCATTAAACTTGATTAGGTCAATCTATCTCTTGACAACTTAGTTGTGATATGAATCAAGCATAACGGTAATCTAAAAAATGCCGTTAATTCTGATTTTTGGCGATTTTTACTTGACAATGCCTAAAAAATTGCCAATGTTAAATCACTGTTAAATCTTTTTAAAAGCTTGCACTACTCACCATAATTTGGCTAATTTGATAAGTATTTATACTTTTTAGTAAATACTGTTAGTTTTAGTCCTAAGAAATTCTCGCATATACTGATTAACCAATTCAGGCTGTTCTTGCTGCACCCAATGGCCACAATTGGGTATGTACTTGATTTGAAAGTCCCTGACGTAGGCTGCTGTGTCGTAGGTTAGTTCCTTGCCGAGTGCAGTGTCATTTTCTCCCCAAATCATTAATGTTGGTACTTCTAGAACGCCCCAACTTGGATTTAGCATTCTCTGTTGAAAAATATTGCGATAGTAGTTCAACATTGCTGTGAGGGCACCGCGTTTTGCAGCAGCATTTTTATAAGCGTCAAGATCCGCTTTGGTGAAAGCACTCTTGTTAACTGCTGTACCTGTAAAAGCTGTTTCAATTGCTTGGTAGTCGGAAGATTGTAAAAGTAATTCTGGTATCCACGGTAGTTGAAAGAGGAATATGTAGTTGCTACGTAACAACTGTTGGGGAGTGCGTAACCCAAGGGCAAATTTGGCAGGATGCGGCAGGTTAAGAATAATTAATTGTTCTAACATTTCCGGGTGATTATATGCAAAATTCCAAGCGATCGCACCTCCCCAATCATGTCCAACTAATACACATTTTTGATATCCTAATCCTTTAATTACTCCCTGAATATCTTTGATAAACTCATCCATGACATAAGCTGATTGCTCTGTTGGTTTATCACTATCGTTGTAGCCACGCAAGTCAAGAGCGACGACTTTAAAATCTTGGGCAAATTCTGGTATTTGATGCCGCCAAGAGTACCAAAACTCAGGAAACCCATGCAACATCAACATTAACGGGCCTTCACCTTGGGTAACGTAGTGGAGTTTTACCCCATTGGTAGTTATATATTCGTGTTTCCAAGTCAGTTCTGTTACAGTCATCTTTTGTATTTTTTGTTGGTGGTATTCATTATGTGTAATACTTTTGGTCAAAACATCTGCTGGGAGATATAGCGGTGAGGTACAAGAACCCCACCCCCCCCTGCAAGCCAGGGTAGGGTGTATACACAAGTCTTTCTGAACGGAATTTACGGTTAAGCCTCATAGAAGATACCTCACCCTGCTTTTACTACGTAAAACCTGTCCCTCTCCGATGCTTTGGAGAGGGATGTCCGATAGGACAGGGTGAGGTTTTTCTTTTGTTTAGGGTAATTCGATGACTTTAGGACTTTGGTCAAAACAATAATATAATTATTTCATACTTAAATGGGTACAACAGAAATACGTGGTATTTGGCTGACTACTACTGATAGCAAGGTTCTCAGGTCAAAGCAACGCATTGCTGAGGCGATGGATTTCCTGGCTGAGACGGGTTTTAATGTGGTGTTTCCCGTTGTTTGGAATAAGGCAGTAACACTGTATCCTAGTCAAACAATGCAGCAGACATTTGGAGTCGAAATTGACCCTATGTCTGTAGGGCGTGACCCTTTAGAAGAAGTGGTGGTTGAGGCGTGGCGAGTTGGGTTGAAAGTTATACCTTGGTTTGAATACGGTTTTGCCAGTTCTTATAATTTGAATGGTGGTGTACTTTTACAAAAAAAACCGGGATGGGCTGCTGCTGACTTTAACGGTAATTTAGTGAAGAAAAACGGCTTTGAATGGTTGAATGCACTCGATTTACAAGTCCAGGAATTTTTCTTAAATTTGGTGCTGGAAGTTGTAAAGAATTATGATGTGGATGGTGTTCAAGGAGACGATCGCTTCCCTGCATTACCCTCTGAAGGTGGCTATGATGTGGGAACTATCACGCGCTATCGCCAGGAATTCAATCGCAATCCGCCACAGAATCCGAAGGATAGACAATGGTTACAGTGGCGTGCAGATATTCTCACTGAGTTTTTGGCGAATCTCTACCGAGAGGTAAAAAGGGTGAATCCTAATTTATTAGTTGCGATCGCACCTAATATTCATGATTGGGCATTCCAGGAATATCTGCAAGATTCACCCGCATGGCTAAAGCGGGGAATAGTTGATTTGATTCAACCGCAGATTTATCGCCGTGACTTTGGGAGTTACCACGCGATCGCTGATAAACTAGTAAACCAGCAGTTCACAGATGCAACACTACCGAAGTTAGCACCGGGAATACTCATGAAGCTTGGTAGTTATTGTATTAGTCCAGAATATTTGGTGCAGGCAATTGAATACAATCGCCAAATTGGGATTCAAGGAGAGGTATTCTTTTTTTACGAAGGTTTGCGCGAGAATAATAATACCCTTGCTCAAGTTTTGCGAAATGGCCCTTATGCTAAGTCTGCATCATTTCCTACTCTGTCAGATTTGAGTGGGGCTAATGTGAATAACAACAGGACATCTTCTATTTGGCAACGGTTGTTAAAAAAGATTTTTTAAGGAAAAATGCGCGTGGAATCTCAATTATCGGTGGAACGGGTAATTAAAACTTTAAAAGAGGATTTACCGACACTTTTTGAAAAAGATATCTCATATCACATTTATACAGATGATATCTATTTTAAAGACCCAGTAAATACATTCAAATACAAATTTAACTATCGCATTATATTTTGGACTTTGCGATTTCATGCTCGGCTATTTTTTACCCAAATTTACTTTGATGTGCATGAAGTATATCAGTCAGCCGAGGATACGATTTTAGCAAAGTGGACGGTGCGGGGAGTGTTGCGGGTTCCAAGGAACGCTGGTTTACTTTTTAATGGCTATTCAACGTATAAATTAAATCAAAATAATTTAATATACGAGCATATTGACACTTGGGATAGAAAGCCTGGGGAGATTTTACGGCAGTTTTGGCAAAAGGGAGAAACAAATAATTAGATACATGGTGAATTATAAATTTATCCAGAACAAGCAGAGAAACGCAGAAATAAGAAATTAATGCATGTCATCAGTCGGAAAAAGCTACGACAATTCTGCCAAAAACACGCTGATTGCTGTGAAGCACTTGATGACTGGTACATAACCGCTAGTAAAGCAGACTGGGGTAATTTGCTAGAAGTTCAAACTATTTATCTTAAAGCCGAAGCAGTAGGCGAGTTTATAGTTTTCAACATCAAAGGTAATAAATACCGTTTAATTGCTAGTATTAACTATGATTTGCAGGTCATCTATATAAAATATGTCTTAACTCATGCCGAATATGACAAAGACTACTGGAAAAATGACCCTTACTTTTAACTCAGACATTTACAGCCAATTGCTGTCTCAACATCAACCTCGAATTATTAAGACAGAAGAGGAAAACGAAAAGTTTTTAGAAACTGTTGAAGAACTGCTTTCTCGTTCTAATCTGACTCTTGAAGAAGATGCTTTGTTGGAATTATTGGTAAAACTGATTGAGGATTTTGAAGATAAGCACTATCAGCTTAATGTTTCAACACCTCGATCAAGACTCTTGCATTTGATGGAAGCTAGAGGTTTGGAACAATCTCATTTGGTAGAAATTATTGGTTCGAGCGAGATTGTTGCTAAAGTAATTAATGGCGAGTTAGAAATCACTAAAAAACAAGCTGAAGCTTTGGGAAAATTTTTTCACATTGATGCAAATTTGTTTATTTTAGGATGAGCGATCGCTTTTTGTAGTTTTATGTTTGATAATAAATGAAATTATGAAATTTCTAGTTGCGTTTGTTCTGCTATCTTATGAGCTAATTTCTTAAAATCCTCATAAACATTTTTCACTGCTTTAGTATGAGCGCCAATAGCACCATCAGCAGGTTTTAAGTGGAACATAGGTTTATGAGCTTCTTGAGCCATTATCATGAGACCGTGGTAGCTTTTAATTAATCCTAAACAGTTTGGATCATTTTCAATAGAGATTTTATTTTCACTAGGCTGATTTAAAATTACTTCCCGATAAGTATTTTGAATTTTAAATATTGCTTTATTATATACTGTTGCTGGACGGTCTAATCGCATTGGCATCTGCCAAACAACGTAACCAATAGGCTGTATATGACCACTTGGTAAAGACAAAGTTGTACTATGGTTTTTACTTAATATATACTTCCAATCATTTTTCCAAGATTGCAAGATATAAGCAAGGCTGCGTAAACCTACCAATGAAGAGTAATCTAATGCAAGTGGGATCACCAAATAATCTGCTGCGATTAATGCTGCACGGTTGATTGCTCCTAAACTAGGACTTAAATCCATTAATATTACATTTGCCTGATGAGCAACTGCTGTTTTTTGTAAAATTCTCCAAAAAGCGGAAGTTACCTGCAAAGCTCTTTCTTGACCACCTCCACCAAGACAATTACTCCACTGTGTTGAAAGTTCATCTTCAAAACTAGAAAGCATTAAGTCTCCAGGTAAAAGAGCTAATCTTCCTACTTCTGTAGACAAAGATAAAGAGGTTACATCTTCTGATAACTGATTTTCTGGAATATATTCTAAATGTGGATTATCAATATCACCCATATCCGTTAATAAAGGTTTCACAGAATCAAAAATAGTGTCTATTTTACCTTCGTTTAAGGAAAATAATTCTAAGCGTTCCTCATCTAAGAAAGTAGCAGTGAGGTTAGCTTGGGGGTCTAGATCAGCCGCAACTACCCGCAGCCCTAAATCTTGATACATCCATGCTAAATGATAAACTAGAGTGGTTTTACCGACACCTCCCTTAGTATTAAAGAAAGCAATAATCTTTGCACTCATAGTTTTTTCCTAAGAATGACCAACAAATGTGCATCTTCCACAGTGAATTCTAGAGGTGGATTACCATTTTTTTGAAGTTGCTGCCGAGCAAGTTGAATTCCTATACCAAATCTCTGAACATAGCCAAGATTTTTCATCGCTTCGGCAAGGTGAGGATTTCGATAGTCTGTGATGCCTGGTTGTCCAAAGTTTTGCCGATTTACTTGCCCAAAAGGGCCACCGGGATTTTGAATTTCGATGCGATCGCTAAACCATGTAATTCTAACTGGGGCATTTGTCCCTTCATAAGTGCGATGCATAACTGCATTTCTTCCTAGTTGTTGTAAGGCAACTATTGGATAGTCAGGCTGTCGCAATTCTATTGGTTGAGCAGTAATGTCTGTCGCTACTGAAATATGAACTTGAAAAGTTTCGTCCAGCATCCGCAACAAATCTGGAAGCGGTCCGCCAATTTCTTTTTGGTCTTTAATAGGGTCTGTTAACTCGATGCCATCAATGCGAAGAAATTGAACATAGGCACTGGGAAGGAATTGTCTAGGATCGTTACCCACAACTAGCACACCCAAGATAGTTGGTTTAGGCAACGGATCAACTGTTGCAAAACGCATTGATTGAAGTTGTTGTTCAACAGTGCGTTGATTCTCTTGAAGAATATCGTTTGCTAAGGCAGAAGGCAAATAAACTCGACGAAAAATTTCTAAATCGAGGTCATCTAAACTGGCTGATGATAAGGGTCGTAGATCGAAAGGTAAATCTTTTGAGCGTCTTTTTTCAGCTAAACGACGTTCTTCTTCTGCTGTAGCAGTAGCTCGACGAGGCCCAACTCTGATCCAAACACGTCCATTAAAGCGTACAGGTGGAGCATCTGATGGTTCTACAATTACTACAGCTAGTTCACAACCACCAATAGTTCGCTTTTGAACAATCATTGTCGGAAAAGGCAAAATGTTGCCATCAGACCGCATAGCTGAGAGTGTAAGCAAAAGCCTATCATCTATGGGAAGGTTTGCACAAATGCCATTATCATTAACCCCAATAAACAAAACTCCTGCTTTTTGATGATTTGGCAAGTCATTAGCAAATGCACAAATTGCCTCACAAAGCTTACCTTTGTCAGATATCGAAGCCTTACGTTCTACCCGATCTGATTCTAGGTCGTTCAGGAGAATTTCTAACTCCTGGTCATTCATTGGCTTCTCCTTTTAAAGACCCGTCAGCTTGTCTATCTATGTTTTCATAATAGTTGTATTTGCCGGATACTGTTTCAAAACCTGCTTTAAATATTGCCCAGTATAAGACTTGGGATTTTTTGCAACTTCCTCTGGTGTCCCCACAGCAATCAATTCTCCGCCTTTGTCGCCACCTTCTGGCCCCAAATCTATCACCCAATCAGAACAACGGATTACATCTAAGTTGTGTTCAATTACTAATATTGAATTGCCTTTATCTACCAATCTTTGCAACACATCTAATAATTTATGGACATCATAAAAAGATAACCCTGTTGTCGGTTCATCGATTAAATAAAGTGTCTTCCCTGTGGCGCGTCGAGATAATTCTGTTGCTAATTTCACCCGTTGCGCTTCACCACCTGATAAGGTAGTCGCAGGTTGTCCTAATTGGACATAACCCAATCCGACATCAAATAAAGTTTGCAAGCGGGCGATCGCTTTGGGAATATTCTGGAAAAAGTCTAAACTTTCCTCAACTGTCATTCTCAAAACATCAGAAATTGACTTATCTTTATACTTGACTTGCAAAGTTTCGCGGTTGTATCTTGCACCCTTACAAATTTCGCATTGCACGTATACATCGGGGAGAAAGTTCATTTCAATAACATTTACACCCTGTCCGCTACAAGCTTCGCAACGTCCACCTTTAACGTTGAAAGAAAATTGTCCGGCTTTGTAACCCCTAGCTTTGGCTTCTACTGTTTGGGAAAATACATCTCGAATCGCATCGAAAATTCCTGTGTAAGTTGCAGGGTTAGAACGTGGTGTCCGTCCAATGGGAGATTGATCGATAACGATCGCTTTATCAATCGCGTTCAATCCCTGAATTTTATCCAAATGTCTGGGTAAGGGAACTTTCTTAGTTAAATGGTGTTGCAGAGATGGATAGAGTAATTCGTTAATCAGGGTAGATTTGCCAGAACCAGACACACCAGTAATGGAGACGAGTTTACCTAATGGTATGTCTACATCTATATTTTGTAAATTGTTGCGATGGGCATTTTTAATTCCCAAACTGCGCCCATTTCCTTCTCGGCGTTCTGCTGGTGTGGTAATTACTCGCCTTCCTGATAAATATGCACCAGTTAAAGAATCTTCTGCTGCTAATAACGCCTGAAAATCACCTTGGGCGATAATATTTCCGCCGTGAATTCCTGCACCAGGGCCAATATCAACTATATAATTAGCTGCACGAATTGTTTCTTCATCATGCTCAACGACAATTAATGTATTACCCAAATC
The DNA here is from genome assembly GCF_036916975.1 of Nostoc sp. Classification (GTDB taxonomy): domain Bacteria; phylum Cyanobacteriota; class Cyanobacteriia; order Cyanobacteriales; family Nostocaceae; genus Nostoc. The sequence continues at coordinate 2,805 of NZ_JBALFF010000074.1, read as the reverse complement.
GCGCAATTTCGTTAAGGTTTTAAGCAACCTACCATTATCTCGTTGATGCAAACCAATACTCGGTTCATCTAAAACATAGAGAACTCCTGTTAAACCAGAACCAATTTGTGTTGCTAAACGAATTCGTTGGGCTTCGCCACCAGAAAGCGTCATGGCTGGACGATCAAGGGTGAGATAATCTAAACCGACATCTAACAAAAATTGCAATCTAGCTTTGATTTCCCTCAATACTAAATCAGCAATTTGTAACTGGCGATCGCTCAACTTAAATTGCTCAATTCTCTCTCGACAATCCCCAATTGATACGGTAGTCAAATCTAAAATTCCATATTGTCCCAACTTCACCGCCAAGGCTTCCGGTTTTAACCGTTTCCCCAGACAAACTTCACACGGCTGATCAATTAAATACTGCTCTAATTTTTGCTTAACTAATTCAGTTCCACCCTCATATTGCCGTTGCAAAATTGGAATAGCACCTTTAAAACTCTGCTTTCTCTGTGCCTCTGCGGTTCGTTCATCTTTCTCGCCATAGAGAATAATTTGCTGCTGTTCTTCTGTCAGCTTGCTCCAATTTGTCTGTAACTCAAATCCATAGCTTTGCCCTACACTATAGAGTAATTCCAGATAATAAGAATTATCTTTTTCTGACCAAGGCGCGATCGCAGCATAAACCGGCGCTTCCCAGTCAGGTACAATCAAATCAGGTGCAAATCTTCTTAACGTCCCGATTCCATGACAATGTGGACAAGCACCATAAGGCGAGTTAAAAGAGAACAATCGCGGCGATAATTCCTCCATTACCGCCCCATGTTCTGGACAAGCAAAGTTTTCTGAAAATACTAATTCTTCTTCTTTTTCTTGTCCGTCGTCACCAAGCAGACTCACCAGAATGGCTGCAATCCCACCCGATTGCTTGAGACACGTAGACAAGGAATCAACCAAACGCTCTTGAATATCAGCTTTTTTTACCAAGCGGTCAATTACCACTTCGATGGTGTGGGTAAAATTTTTATCCAATTCGATAGAATCTGAGAGTTCGCGGATCTCGCCATTGATCCGCACGCGGACAAAACCTTGAGAAGCTAGACTTGACAAAAGCTTCCGGTGTGTGCCTTTTTTCCCCCGGACAACAGGTGCAAGAATTTGAAAGCGGGTGCGATCGCTTAATTCCATGATCCGATCGCACATCTCATCGATTGTCTGGGGTGCAATACAGCGATCGCATATCGGACAATGGGGTTCGCCAGCCCGTCCAAACAATAGCCGCAAATAGTCGTAAATCTCTGTCACCGTCCCCACAGTCGAACGCGGGTTATGAGACGTTGACTTTTGGTCAATAGAAATTGCTGGACTTAAGCCTTCAATCGCTTCTACATCCGGCTTATCTAGTTGTCCTAAAAATTGCCGTGCGTAGGCGCTGAGGGATTCGACATAGCGACGTTGCCCTTCAGCGAAAATGGTATCAAAGGCTAGGGAAGACTTACCAGAGCCAGAAACGCCAGTAAAGACGATTAGGCGATCGCGTGGCAATTCCAAGTCAATATTTTTCAGATTATGCTGCCTAGCACCCCGAATCCGAATGGTATTCTGGCTGTTGTGGCTGGGGTAGGGGAGATGTCCATTCAAGGATGCTGCTAGCTGTTGGTCTGACATATTGGGGGGCAAAGAAGGAGTTTCTGATGAAACAGTCCTTAATAATACTATCTTTAATCAGTTTATAGTAGAACAACCGTACTGTTTTAAATGGAAATTGTACTTAAGATATTCCGATCGTGTTAGCCAACCATGATGTCACCTGGCTCAGTTTAAAGCGCTGGGAGTCGAACCGGAGGTTTAACTCCAAACTTCGACCTTTTTGCTCGGTCATTGGTGTTCGGAACTCGAAATGCCGAGTTTATAAGTGCGACGCCGAATAGCCCGTCGTAGACATCGCATCTTTATTTTACCGTGCGATCGGCCCCATAGCGATTCAAATCATGTCTCCCCCCTTACTTGGGGGGACTAAGGGGGGTGAATTTCGGGATTATTAACCACACAAAAATCATGTCTCCCCCCTTAGCAATGGCAGGGCTATTTCATTCTCATTTAGTCCGCCTCAGAATGAATTCTGAGTCTAATAGCGAAAGTCGTCTAAAGACGACTAAAAAAAGGTTACAAGTAGTCATGCAAAATTATTTACACATTTATTTAACCTAGAATCACGGTTTTACAAGCATTTCAGGCGATGTGACTATGAAATTAATTTTGCACAGGTACTTAGTCCGTTTTAACGGACTTTAGCTATTAGCCCCGAACTTTAGTTCTGGGCGGTTTCTGTCTTGAACGAAATAGCCCTGCCTTAGCAAGGGGGGACTAATGGGGGTGAATTCTCTATTTAAACTCAGCATAAAAGCAGCCCCGCCCCTTCATCACATCTTCTGGCAAAGCTGCCTATCGCTATCACTCAAATTAGGTGCATAAATTAAATAGTTATGCAACCACCGACAACCCCGTGCTAATAATTGCTCCAAGCTTTCCACATTCCACGCATAAATAGACACAACCCGCCCTGTATTGTCAACGGTGGCAATGAGGATGCGCCGCCCATCCCGGCTAAAACTGGCACTTCTAATATAATCATGCCCCTGAAACTTGGCAATTTCCTTGCCCTGTAAGTCCCACAGCCGCGCTGTTTTGTCATCTGAGGCGGTGAGGATGCGCTGCCCGTCCGGGCTAAAACTGGCACTTCTAATATAATCATGCCCCTGAAACTTGGCAATTTCCTTGCCCTGTAAGTCCCACAGCCGCGCTGTTTTGTCATCTGAG
>NZ_JBALFF010000073.1:0-4566 GCF_036916975.1 Nostoc sp. | reverse complement strand
CCTAACTCCTAACTCCTAACTCCTAACTCCTAACTCCTAACTCCTAACTCCTAACTCCTAACTCCTAACTCCTAACTCCTAACTCCTAACTTTTAAAGGCCAGTAAAGTTGTAACCAACTCCTAACAAGAAACCTACATCAGTTTGATCGAAAAATCCGGCATTCACAGCAGCCGTTGCTGTAAATTGAGGAGTTAGAGGCACATCAATGCCACCAGTTACCAAAAAGGCTAATTGCGAATCATTACCAGTTTTGTAAGCTGCACCCACTCCAACGTAAGGTGCGATCGCTAATGGTTCGCTAAAAGCATCTGCTGATTTGAAGGTAAAATCGTAAGTGACGGGAAGTAAAATTGTGGTGTTGTCCCCAAATACGGCTGAAGGACGCACCGAAATAGAATTTGTCAGCCCAATTTTACTAACTACCGCAAAGTTACCATCGCCCAAAGACGCATCACCACCACCACTCAAACCAATGTTAGCAGCAATACCAATATAGCTACTGCCACCACGAGTAGTTTTACCTAAATCAATATCCGATTGAGCTACTTTGGTAGCTACTTTGGTAGTAGATGGTTCAGAAGAAGTTGTCTCAGAAGTCGGTTGTACAAATTCAGATGTCAGCGTTGCAGATGAAGTTGCTACTGTGCCGGGAATCGGTGCAGGCGTTACACTAGCGTTTTCCTCTATCGCAGCATTTGAAGGCTGCTGTACTTTAGCTAAATTTGTGGCTGTAAATGTTTCAATTGTTTCTGGAGAGAGTTTTTGGCTTACACTGCCTAGTTCTGTACTAAACTCATTGGGAGACGCTACGGTTGCAGAAGGATCGGCTAATGCCTGACTGTTTACCTTGTCCACTGTCTGGGCAGTTGCTGATAATCCGCTACTTAGGACTACAAGAGCAGCTATGCCTGGCAACCAAAAAACACCTTTACGAAAAAAAATAGTATTCACGTTCACTCCTAAAACAATATTGCCACGAAAAACAAAGGGTTTTGTTGATTAAAGTCAACAAATTCGGGCAATACTCAAAATTTAACACCAAAAAATTGGTTTTTCCATTCGGACTTTACGGGATTTATCTAGTTAATATTTACTATCAAAAAATTAAATACTATATCCTAAATATCTAGAATTTGATAGATGACAAAACTTATTTTGGCTTTACGCAAAGAGTCTATTTGTTAAGGAGGTCATTAGGATTGCGAAAACTTTTAACAAAAAACTTAGCCGATATCAACACCTAGCTCCTTAATCTTTCTGCTAACTGTTAAGCACATTGGCTTCAATCTGGTAGGATACATTATTGGGATGGTGCGTTAAGCTACGGCATAACACAACGCCACTTACTAAAGAGCGGGTTCTCCAAAGGAGTACAACGCCAGAAACTCGCACAACCCAGTACATACGTGTCAACTTAACGAAAAAGTCCTATCGCGCAAACAACTTCAGTTGTTTGCGCGATAGTAAAAGTCATCTCTTGATGACTAAAATATACCCAAAAATCTAAAATCTACTGAAGTAGAATTTAGCTAAAAGCCAAATAACTTTAGTTCTAGGTGGGTGAGGAAGCTAACAGTTAAATTATTTCGTAGTACAAGAGAAGGAGAGAATTACAGGTAGCTACAACTACAAAAGAAGGGCTTCCCGTAGCGGATGGTTGGTGTATTTTTGTCATGCTGTACTAGAAATTGCGCTTTGTAACAAAAAAAGTTGATTGTGAAGTTATATTACGAAGCTTGCAAAAATATTTAGAAATTGTCTAGAAGGCAAACATAGTTCTAACGTAGAACCTATTAGGAGAGACTTGAGGCAAATTGGATGATCGGAAATAATATTCAAAAGTATCGGTTTGTCTGTACCCTGACTTTCGGTGACATCTACGGTCAAATAATTGTTTGGTTGATTACAATTACCCTAAGTTTGGCATCAGCCTTGGCGCTAATGGGTGCCAAGCGACCCGTGTACGCTTTAGCAACAGCGGGTCTGGTTGTTCTGTTATCGCTACCTTTCTTGTTGTTTGCGTTTGTCACTACCTTGTTAAATCATATTGAACTCACTCCTGTAGGGCCTGAAACCAAAATGGAACCCATGCCAGGTAATGTGTCTCAGCAACAACCTGTAGAAGCTACTAGCTGAAGAGTTAGGAGTTAGGAGTTAGGAGTTAAGAGTTAGGAGTTATGAGTTAGGAGAGCATCCCAATTTTGGCTTAAATCTTTTCCCTCACCCCCAGCCCCTCTCCCATGTTTGGGAGAGGGGAGACATAATTCTAGTTCCTCGAATCCCATCATTTGGGATTCGGGATTAGGGGATGAGGGCAAACACAAAGTTTTTGCACCTGACGGGATGCTCCTGGAGTTTGGAGTTTGGAATTTGGAATTTGGAGTTATAATGAAGACCTAACTCTTAATTTTTAACTTTTCACTCCTAATTTCAAAATTGGTAATAAAATCCCTGTCTATAGGCAGGGATTTTTTTGTAGAGATGCGATCGCACTACCTGATTAATCACCTCTCTACAATAGAACAGCAGTGGTTTGCAATCAGGGGCTAATTATGCTAGAACACGATGTGATTATTGTCGGGGGTGGATTGGCGGGATGTCGGGCTGCTGTAGAAATTGCCCGCACTGACCCTAATTTAAATATTGCTGTGGTTGCCAAAACCCACCCAATTCGATCGCACTCGGTGGCTGCTCAAGGTGGTATGGCTGCATCGCTGAAAAATGTTGATTCAGCAGATACTTGGGAAGCACATGCTTTTGATACTGTCAAGGGTTCTGATTATTTGGCAGACCAAGATGCTGTGGCAATTCTCGCCCAAGAAGCGCCAGATGTGGTAATCGACTTGGAACACATGGGCGTTTTGTTCTCTCGCTTACTCGATGGGCGCATTGCTCAACGGGCTTTTGGCGGACATTCCCACAACCGCACTTGCTACGCGGCTGATAAAACTGGTCACGCGATTTTGCACGAATTGGTTAATAACTTGCGGCGTTATGGGGTGCAAGTTTATGAAGAATGGTATGTGATGCGTCTGATTTTGGAAGAAAATGAGGCCAAGGGTGTGGTAATGTTTCATCTTTTGGATGGACGTATAGAAGTGGTACGGGCTAAGGCGGTGATGTTTGCCACAGGGGGCTATGGTCGCGTTTATAACACCACCTCTAATGATTACGCTTCTTCCGGGGATGGTTTGGCAATGACTGCGATCGCAGGTTTACCCCTCGAAGATATGGAATTTGTCCAATTTCATCCCACTGGTTTATATCCGGTAGGGGTGCTGATTTCAGAAGCAGTACGCGGTGAAGGGGCGTATCTGATTAATAGTGAAGGCGATCGCTTTATGGCGAACTATGCACCCAGTCGGATGGAATTGGCTCCTCGTGATATTACCTCACGAGCGATCGCTTACGAAATTCGCGTCGGTCGTGGTGTTCATCTCAATGGTAGTGCTGGGGGCCCTTTTGTCTATCTGGATTTACGCCATTTGGGCAAAGAAAAAATTATGAGTCGGGTTCCCTTCTGTTGGGAAGAAGCCCACCGTTTGGTAGGCGTTGATGCGGTAACTCAACCTATGCCAGTTCGCCCGACAATTCATTATTGTATGGGTGGTATCCCAGTTAACATTGATGGGCAAGTCCGCAGTAGTGGTGATGGTTTAGTTGATGCCTTCTTTGCTGCTGGCGAAACATCTTGTGTTTCCGTACATGGTGCTAATCGTTTGGGGAGTAATTCTCTGCTGGAATGTGTCGTTTATGGCAAGAGAACTGGGGCTGCGATCGCGCATTTTGTCCAAAAACGTAAGTTACCCTCAGTGGATGAACAGCGTTATCAAAAGGAAGCCCAGCAACAAATCCAAGCTTTACTAGAACAACCAGGACAGTACCGCATTAACCAAGTTCGTCAAGCCTTCCAGGATTGTATGACTGATTACTGCGGCGTTTTCCGCACTGAGGCATTAATGAGTGAAGGGTTGCACAAATTAGAAGAAATACAACAGCAATATCCGCAAATTTATTTAGATGACAAAGGTAGCTGCTGGAATACAGAACTTGTGGAAGCTTTGGAATTGCGAAGTTTGATGGTAGTGGGACAGACTATTTTAGCATCAGCTTTAAATCGTCAAGAAAGTCGTGGCGCTCATTTCCGCGAAGATTATTCCGAGCGAGATGATACCAACTTTCTCAAACACACAATGGCTTACTATTCACCTGCGGGAATTGACATTCAATATCGACCTGTGGCGATTACTATGTTTGAGCCAAAAGAGCGGAAGTATTAGCCAAAGATAAATTTATATGGAAAATCGAGGTGACTATAAAAATTTAGTCCACCTCGATTAAGAATATGAAATATTAAGTTATTAATCAGAACCTAATTGTCTCTGAATCACAGCTATTATCTTTTCTTCCCAAGCCGGATCATTTAATTTTATTGCAGCATCATTACGATGACGAGATTTTCGTCTATCCATGAACCTATCCCACTAATATGAAAATGTGATAATCTACTTTCCATCTGAGAAGAGTGTATCAGTTTATGGCTGGACGTTTTGAAGGACTGAGT
>NZ_JBALFF010000072.1:0-8324 GCF_036916975.1 Nostoc sp. | reverse complement strand
CAAGTTTATTGCGAATTGAGGCTCTTTTTGTTTTACCATAAATTGCCACATTCTTTAACCTGTAGGCATTTCAGGGGATTTTGTATCCCCTCAAGCAATTTACCAGTAGCATCGCAAACAACAATCCCATCTGTAATATTGTCAATGATGGCATTCAAGAACTCTCGTTCTTTGGCTAGAGAAGCTTCGGCCTGTTTGCCATTGCTAATATCAATTACCACTCCATCCCAGATGATTGAGCCATCGGCTTGTTGCTCTGGCCGAGCAACAGATTGAATCCATTTCATGGTTCCTGAAGGCAGGATAATGCGCCATTCTTCCTCAAAAGGTGTGAGATTTTGGGCAGAGTAGGCCATCGCTTGGGCAATAGCTGGTTCATCGTCAGGATGATTCATGGTGTAAAGGCTATGCGTCCCCGCCATCACTAACTCTGGCTCAAGCTCATATAAGTCGAAACAGCCAGAGCTAACATAGGGTGTTGAAGTTGAACCGTCGGTCCCCAGACGGAATTGGTACACCATACCAGGAATATTATTCGCCAAATTATGGAAGCGAGTTTCACTAGCCTGCAATTTTGCTAGAGATTGTGTTAACTGTTGAGCAGAGTTTTGAGAATTTCGATAGAGTCGCGCATTTTCCAGAGAAATTGCAGCTTGAGCGCAAAGTAAGTTTAGTAGTTCGACGCGATCGCTCGTAAAGGCTTTGGTTGTTAAATTGTTTTCCAGATACAAAATGCCCAGCAACTTACCCTGATGCAAAATTGGGCAACACAAGATACTTTTGGGCTGCTGTCGTTGAATATAGGGATCATTAATTAACTGCGGATGCACTGTGGCATCAATAATCACCGCTGGTTGTAAGCTGCGTTTGACGGTATTAATTAAGCCAACTGGCACATCAGATGAGTCTTCAACACACTGTGGGTTGAGCAACATTGGGTAAAAATCGACTTGGTTCTGTACACCGCTCAGGGAAAGCTGTGCGAACGCCTGAATTAGCAAACGATCTGACTCCAAAAGCATGAACACACACTTATCGGCTCCGGCATTTTGAATGACGATATGCAGTAATGCTTTTAGCAGTTTTTCGAGTTCGATTTCCCCTGAGATAGTTTGATAAGCTTTGAGAATGGCAGCTAAATTTAAAGCAACAGAGATGCTGCTACTACTTGAAGTGGCGGAACTGGTGGAAGTGACACTCCCCAATGTGAAGATAGTTTCGTTAGTTGAGAAAGGAGAACGGGTTTGCTCAAGGATGGAGGCGAGAAGTTGGGGATAGCGTCGTTCCAAGTCAGCAACTTTGGCTTTAGCGCCCCAACGAGCATAGCCATAGTAGGCTTCAATCATGTATTCTCCAGCTAGGCGCTGTTTGCCCCAATCGAGGTAAAATTTGGCGGCTAGTTCATTGGCCAGAGCTGCTTCTTGGATATAACCGTTTTCTTTAGCTTCGGTGATGGCGCGATCGTATAAATCTATCGCCTCTGATTTCTCTCCTAGAACGCGATACCGTTCTGCTTCAACCAAATAAAACTTGTGTAAATGATTGGCCCGAATATAGCTAGCCCAAGTTTTGATCTTTTCCTGATTTTTGCTCACCCGCCCAAGAATGTGTTGTTGTTCTGTTTCGGAAACTTGGGAATAGATTCCTAGATGAGCCAGAGAATCATAGGTGTGGAAGATTGGAACCACAAATAATCCTATCGCACTGCCTAGATAATTTTCAGTTGCGATCGCAGCTTCCACTGCAAGTTCAAACTTCCCAAACAGATAACCGAGAAAAAGTTTACTCACATAGAAATAGCACAGCGCAGTTTGATCGCCTGAGTGCTGGAAGACGGGCAGCATTTGCTCTTGATTAAAAGCTTTACCAAGCAGTTGCCATGCTTGAGCACCATCGCCGATTAAATTCAAAATCCCTTGCTGAAAAATCGTCAGCTGGGTGACAAGTCCTTCTTGTTTTAGTTGAGTCAGTTGAAAGCGGAAAGCATCGCTTTCTCGACTTAACTCCCCCAGTTCTTTACCGACAAACAAAGAGTGCATGACGTAAACGACTGCACAAATGGTAGCTGATTCTAAATCTCCCGTTTCCAGTCCAATTTGATAGCCTTCCCGGAAAAGCGCTAAGGTATTCCTGAGCGGCTCCTTCCAATGCAATACACAACAGCATACTCCGACATAGGTTCTGGCTTTCAAATTTTTGGCATTAAATTGTTCGAGTAATTTGAGTGCCAGCTGTCCAAATTGATAGCCAGATTCAATATCTCCAACCGCGCCACAAAGCAGCAGTCCATAAAAGGCATAAGCAATTGTAGAGTATGAGGTATTACCATACTGAAGCGATAAATTTACTTGCTCAAGGGTAAGAAATGGTAAGAGTGCTGGAGCGGCATTAAAGGCAGATGGAGAGACACCTACAAGAATCCGCATAGCGGCTAATTTATCTGAATCTGTCATCTGAGGTAGCAGGGTTAAATCTGACGGTTGCCTGCCAGCTAAGATGGATTTTGTTGCCTCAAAAGCCGATGCAATATCTGATTCACTTGGTTGCTTGGGAAAATGGATTCCTAACCGCTCTAAAATCTGGAGAGCCAGATCCACGCCCTGTAAAAATTGATGTTGGGCTTGAGCGGCTTGAATTTGGATTTCATAAACTTTAACCGTATCCAATAAGGTTCTAGCATTTTCTAAAATGACTGCTGGAAATTGTGCCATCTGCTCAAAGTTGCCACTTAAATAAGCTGCTTCGGTGGCAGCTTCGTAAAGTGTCAGGGTTAGTTCATATTGTGTTTGCCATCGTTCCTGTGCAAGCATTGCAATACCTGTAGTGGCATATTCAAATGCGGCAGTGTATGCTGTTGCATCTCTTGCTTTTTGTGCAGTTTGTAAATTGAGTTGAGCGAGTTCTGTTTTCTGAGATTGATCGACAATTAAGCTATTTCCGATATTCAGTTGATTAACAATCTCAAATAGTTTTTCGTCCTGTTCTGCGGCTGGTGTATGGTTGAGCAAAAGTTGTCCAATTTTCAGGTGAGTGACCTGTTTTTGCTGGTTGGGAATCAGAGAGTAGGCTGCTTGCTGGACGCGATCGTGCAAGAATTTGTAACCTGTCATTTGTCCTTTATCATTTGTCATTTGCAAATGATCGATCACCAATGAGGAATCTTGATAAAACTTGTAAACCTCGTTGATTGGAATCACAAATCCTTCTTGCAATGCTTTCCACAAGTCTGAAGCAGTTTCCGTCTGCGACTTTTCAGAAACGATCGCTAGCGTCGCCAAATCAAACTGATTGCCAATACAAGCTGCTAGTTTCAAAATATCTTGAGTGTTACGTGGCAATTTTTGAAGCTGTTCTGCCATAAATTCCACCACATCATCGGTGAGAGCGATTAATCGCACTTGCGTTACATCACATTGCCACCCCCCTTGACTTCCCCCCTTAGCAAGGGGAGCTAGTGCGTTGGGCGGCTCTGCCGACTTGAAGCATCTGGCGTGGAACTGAGGGGGGTCAAAGCTAATCAGCCCATCTTCATATAGCGCTTTCAAAAACTGAGTCGTGAAAAAGGGATTACCTTTAGCTTTTTGATAAACTAATTCTGTCAACGGCAATGCTTGGACTGTTGCACAACTGAGGGAATCGGCAATTAAATGGTTTACATCTGCTTGACTCAAGGGAAATAGAGTCAGAGTATTGACGCAAGAAGATTCCTTTTTAATTTCATCTAACGTCAACATCAGTGGATGAGCTGCAAATACCTCGTTATCGCGGTATGCACCAATAACGAATAGATAACCGCCATCGCTCTGCGACATCAACAGCTTCAGCAAATTGAGCGATGCCGAATCTGCCCACTGCAAATCATCAAGAAACATCACCAACGGATGCTCTGGTGTGGTAAAAACTTGAATAAATTTTTGGAACAGCAGATTAAATCGGTTCTGTGCCGCACTACCCGATAATTCAGCAAACTCAGGCTGTTTGCCAATCAGCTGCTCCAGTTCAGGAATTACTTCGATCAGGACTTGCCCGTTCTCGCCAACTGCTGCTAAAATTTTACTCTGCCATTGCTTTAGTTGGGTATCGCTTTCACTAAGCAACTGTCCCATCAAATCACGAAAGGCTTGCACAAAAGCAGACAGAGGAATATTGCGGTTAAATTGGTCATATTTGCCCTTGATGAAGTAGCCATTCCACCGGACAATCGGTTTATGCACTTCATTGACTACTGCGGTTTTGCCAATACCAGAAAAACCTGCCACCAGCATCAGTTGGGAGTCACCGTTGGCAACATGGCCAAATGCTTCCAGTAACGTCTGTACTTCCGATTCGCGTCCGTAGAGTTTTTCTCTGATGAGAAAGCGATCGCTAATATCTCGCTGTCCCAAATCAAACCAGGTATGTTTGCCGGTTTCTTGCCATTGTTCTAAGCAAGTAACGAGGTCATGTTTAAGTCCCAGCACACTCTGATAGCGATCTTCGGCGTTCTTCGCCATCAGTTTGCGGATAATTTCACCCAGCATCAAGGGTAAATCGGGGTTGAAATCGCTGGCGTTGGGTGGAAGTTTTGCAATGTGGCAATGCACCAACTCCATCGGTTCCTGAGACTCAAAGGGCAATTTTCCGCTCAGTAGTTCAAAGAAAGTCACACCTAATGAATAAAAATCGCTGCGGTAGTCAATACCCCTGTTCATCCGTCCGGTTTGCTCTGGCGACAGATAAGCTAGCGTTCCCTCCAGCCCGTTGGGATTTTGGATCTCCTGGGTTTCTCGTGGTAGCAGTGAGGCAATACTGAAATCAATCAGCTTAATTTGTTTGGTGTCAGGGTGAATCAGGATATTGGCTGGCTTAATATCTTTGTGAATGACACGCTGTTGATGCAACTGGTGTAATGTGTCTAACAGTTGTAGAACAATGGGTAAGAATTGCTCTAATGCCAGTGTTTTTCCTTGGGTAAATTCCCGTAAGGAAATGCCACCAAAGTCCTCCATTACCAGGGCGTAGCCATTGTGATAGGCTTCTAAGCTGTAGGTTTTGATAATGCCAGGAATATCTAAGTTTTTAGCGATCGCATATTGGTTGCGAAACTGTACTAATTCGCTAAAAGTTGGGTATTCTCGTTTTAAGAGCTTGATGACAACTGGTAGGCGTTGGCGAAGCCCACCGAAGGTATCGCCTTCTCGGACTGCCCGATACACTTGAGTCCGAGAACCTGAATAAAGTTGCTCTATGATTTGGTATCCAGCGATCCTTAAAGTTCCATCAGCTTTTGCGCTCATAAATTTTTACGGGAATTCCTGTGTACTAAAGTTAGAATTCCCAAGACAATATCTTGCTTAACAAACTTTACAAAACTTGCATTGGGGATTCATTAGTTAGGAGTTAGGAGTTAGGAGTTAGGAGTTAGGAGTTAGGAGTTAGGAGTTAGGAGTTAGGAGTTTGGAGTTGGGAGTTTGGAGTTTGGAGTTTGGAGTTTGGAGTTTGGAGTTAGGAGTTTGGAGTTTGGAGTTATTATTCTCCCCTGCCCCCTGCCCAATGCCTCAAAAAGGCTGTATCCGCAGCAAAGCTGCTAAATCAAGAAAAGCAAGGTGTTCATAAGCCCGATCTATAAATCGCTTGCCTCTGAGAAAGCCTGTATTAGCACCGGGACAAATGTAGCGGAGAGTTTCTGGTGTAAATTTTTCTAACAAGAATCGAAGGCTTTGAATTTGCCTAGGCCAGTGAAAGGTTTTGGCTGTCCGTAATGGTACTGTTTCACCCTGCTGGTTAGGGAGTAAATGGCGACCAGAAAACAATATACCTCCAAGTTCACTGTAGTATAAGCAAGATGAGCCGGGAGAATGGCCTGGTGTCCAAATCACTTGGGCTGCTACATCAAGAGTAAATTGGTGGCTAAAGGTAGTTAAGGTTAAGCCTGGTAACAAATAAGCTTCTTGCTCTTGAATCAGTACCTCGCAGCTAAAGATTTGCTGAAATTCAGCAGTCTTGCCAATCGCGCCTCGATGGGTGAGAAATAACCAACGCACACCTCCGTGCGATCGCAAAAAATCTTGATTTGTTTGGTCTAGGGCTGGGCAGTCTATGAGGATATTGCCTTCATTTCTTACAATAAGATAAGAGGTTCCCCCTAATGTGTCCCGATTGGGTGGAAAAGCAAAAATGCTCTCTTGTGCGAAGTCCGATTGCAGAGAACCTGCGCTAGGAACTTCGTTAGGAAAGACAGCCCGTGGTGGCTTAGTTATATGACTTGGCACTTGAGGTAAAGGACACATAATCAAAGAACCGAATCTGAGGAGTTGTAGACAATCTGGTTACAGTGTGGAAATTCTAAAGATTGAACTGGCGATTGGGGACTAGGGACTAGGGAAGATTTGAGTAGAGATTGGTACGCCAACCAAATCTTAAAAGAATTTCTTCCCCAATACCCAATACCCAGTCCCCTGTTAACCGTTGTGAAAAAATTGGGATTTGAGGTCTGCCTTATAGTTAATGCTATGGTGCTGAAGCTACTGGCGGCGCGTTTTGTCAAAATTACTGAACGATAACATGGCATTTTGGTTTTTGTTTATCCTCCTACTGGGGCTAGCTACTTATCTAATGGTGCAGCACAGCGTCGCTCAGATCACCCGGACGCCAGTATGGTTGTTGTGGCTGGTTTTAATGGCACCAGCATTACTGTTGAGTGGATGGACGTTGATGTATGGGCCAAAACAAGCTCCACCGCCAGCGCTGATTCTTTGGTCGATATTTGTCTCCACAGTGTTGTACTGGACATTGTTTCAATGGGGGCGTCGAGTCCCAAGAGATACACAAGCCCAACCTCAACCCCAAGCCTTACAATCACAGCCAACTATCCAGCCGATCGCAGAACCAATAGTGCGTCCCATTGAGCCAACTGAAGAAACTCAACTACGAAATTGTTTTCCTTGGTCTGTATACTACGTTCAAAATATTGAGTATCGACCACAAGCCGTGATTTGCCGTGGCCAGTTGCGAACTAAAGCTAGCAACGCCTACCAGCAGATTAAAACTAATATTGAAGCACAATTTGGCGATCGCTTCCTGCTGATCTTTCAAGAAGGTATGGATAGCAAACCTTTCTTTGTGCTGGTTCCCAATACTCAAGCTGCTAAACAGACAAATACATCACGACGCGAACAAGAACGCTTAACTCGTCCAGGATTAGCACTTCTACTGCTAGCAGCAACTTTAGTAACTACTACCTTGGTGGGAATAGAAATTGCTGGTGTTACTCTACCGCCTCTATGGCAAATTGGTTCTTTGTTCAAAGTTCTATCTAACCCAGATGTTCTATTCAAGGGATTGCCTTATGCTTTAGGGTTAATGACTATTTTGGGCATTCACGAACTTGGGCATTATTTGACAGCTAAATTCTACAAGATTCGCTCGACGTTGCCTTACTTTATTCCCATACCCTTCTTCTTGGGAACTTTTGGTGCATTTATTCAGATGCGTAGTCCCATTCCCAACCGCAAAGCTTTATTTGACATTAGTATCGCTGGGCCAATTGCAGGCTTTGTGGTGACTGTGCCATTACTAATATGGGGCTTGGCTCATTCTGACGTGGTTTCCATCACTGAAAAAACCCAACTTTTAAATCCTGATGCCCTTAATCCCAAGTATTCCATTTTACTAGCGGTACTCTCGAAGTTAGCCTTGGGTAGTCAGTTAACAGCAAAATCAGCCCTTGATTTGCATCCAGTTGCAGTAGCTGGTTTTTTGGGACTAATTGTCACAGCCTTAAATTTAATGCCTGTGGGACAGCTAGATGGAGGTCACATTGTTCATGCGATGTTTGGACAACGAACTGCGATCGTAATTGGTCAAATTGCTCGCTTGTTGTTGCTATTACTGGCTTTCGTTCGAGAAGAATTTTTGGTGTGGGCGATTATCTTATTATTTATGCCATTGATTGATGAACCTGCACTGAATGATGTAACTGAATTAGATAACCAACGTGACATTTGGGGATTACTGGCAATGGCATTGTTGATTGTAATTATTTTGCCACTACCGCAGGCGATCGCTAACTTTTTGCAAATTTAAAGAGTTCCAACGCAAAGAAAAATATATCTAAATTTTTACCAGCGATGGAATTAACCACAGCTTGTTATTTTGTAATTGAGATTATAAACAATATTCAACCAACAATAATTCTCTTTAAAAATGTCTTTTCGTCCACAACTCAGTTACCAGTAGCTAATATTCCTGCCTCGCTTGCGGCTACGATGTACACACAAGTTATCTGATTATCTAAAAGTCTTTAAAACCTCAAATAGTCCTGACAAACATCCCTCTCCTTACTA
>NZ_JBALFF010000071.1:0-11814 GCF_036916975.1 Nostoc sp. | reverse complement strand
GGGAAGGGAGAGGCTGCCAACGGCAGCCTCTCCCTTCCCCATCGGAATGATTATCATTATTTTAGATGTATATTTTATTTTCTGGAAGTCCCTTATTCACCGGGGCAAACGCACGTAATTTGTGAAAGCCTTGCTGCATAAAAATATTGATCAAAAAATCGCCTCAACAAGCAAACGTTCAAACCCTTGCTATTAAAGGATTCTTATACTTTAGATCCGTTTGCCCTGGTTTATTTACTTGATTCAGCAGTGCAAATTTGGTAATATTCTCTCTTGTGCATAAGTTGATTGTCCTGATACTTACAGAACTTACGCATTGACAAGAAACTGACTATGTGCATTCAAGCCTCTCTTCTATTTTAGATGTTCGAGGATAAAATCACGAGCTACTTCAACAGATAAATGTCTACGGCATTGCCTGTTTTTTTCTTTTTTCTTTACGCACTTTTAGTCTATTTTGTCAATGCGTAAGTCCTAACACTTATACTCAAGATTTCGGCTGACAAGCTAAATTTCCTTTTATATAGGAGAGTGCAATGTCTTTTAGAACTGCGCGTTTGGACTGGTTACAAGGTCTAGGAATTGCCATTGTCAGTGCGATCGCCTTATATGCAAATATCTCAGTTGCCCAAATCACCCCAGATGGCACTCTCCCAAATAATTCCAACGTCAGATTAGAAGGTAATACCTTCAACATCACAGGAGGAAGTCAAGCAGGAAGTAATCTGTTCCACAGCTTTAAAGATTTTTCTGTGACTACTGGCTCTACAGCATTTTTTAACAATGCTGCAAACATTCAAAACATTATTAGCCGAGTCACAGGAAAGTCTATCTCTAATATTGATGGTTTAATCAAAGCCAACGGGCCAGCTAACCTGTTCCTAATTAATCCCAATGGTATTATCTTTGGTGAGAATGCCCGGTTAGATATTGGCGGCTCATTTTTTGCCACATCTGCCAATAGTATGAAATTTGCTGATGGATTTGAATTTAGTGCCAAAAATCCTCAGTCTGCACCCTTATTAACTATTAGCGTGCCTGTTGGTTTGCAATTTGGGGCGAATTCTAGTTTTATTAAAGTACAGGGTAATCGTCAGGGAAAAAGAGATTTTGATTCTCCCATCATTGATACACAAGATGCGTTGCGGGTGCAACCCGGTCAAACTTTAGCGTTAGTCGGTGGAGATATTAGTTTAACAGGGGCAACGCTGAAAACTGCTGGCGGACGGATAGAATTAGGCTCTGTCGCAGGAAATGGTTTAGTTAGTCTCACGGCTACTAATAAAGGTTTTGCCTTGGGTTATGATGGTGTGCAAAATTTTGGGAATATTCAATTATCCCAACAAGCGATCGCCGATGCTAGTGGAGAAGGTTCTGGTGATATTAATATCAAAACTGGCATATTGTCAGTGAGTGGGGATAGTAGACTGTATGCTACAACTAACGGGCAAGGTAGTGCAGGTAGTATTAAGATTAATGCCTCCAATGCTGTGAGCTTCGAGGGGGGGGGGAGCCTTTAGCTGGGTAAATAGCGGCGCTAAGGGTGATGGTGGCAATATCAGCATTGACACAGGCATACTTTCTGTTACAGACGGTGCCCAACTGTTAACCACAACTTACGGGAAAGGAAATGCGGGTAGCATAACGATTAATGCTGCTGATACAGTTTTTTTAACAGGATTGAGAGACAAAACCCAACTAACTATCGGTAGCGATGTTAATGGAAACAGTACTGGCAATGGAAATGACATTACAATCAAGGCAAATTCTATTATTCTTGATAATGAGGCGATTGTCGCTGCAAGTATCCTCAATGGAAAGGGAAAGGATGGAAATCCCGCTCAAGCTGGGAATGTGACTTTGGAAGCGAGGGACCAAGTTTCCTTGAAAAACAACACTGGCGTTTTTAGTGAAGTGGGTCAATATTCATTTGGGAATGGTGGAATTATCAAGATAAAATCGCCGGAAGTATCTTTAGACAATAACGTATCTTTAATTACCCGAATTCAAGAGACTGGTAAGGATAAGGCAGGCGATATTAATATCGAAACTGGTAGATTGTCAGCGAGTAGGGATAGTGGACTGGATGCTACAAGTAGCGGGCAAGGTAGTGCAGGTAGTATTAAGATTAATGCCTCCAATGCTGTGACCTTCCAGGGGGGGGGAGCCAATACCTGGGTAAATAGCGACGCTAAGGGTGATGGTGGCAACATCAGCATTGATACAGGCATACTTTCTGTTAAAGACGGTGCCCAAGTGTTAACCAGAACTTCCGGTGAAGGAAATGCGGGTAGCGTAAACATTAATGCTACTGGTACAGTTTTTTTATCAGGATTTATAGGTAATGCCGACCCAACTATCGGTAGCGATGTTAATGGAAACGGTACTGGCAATGGAAATGACATTACAATCAAGGCAAATTCTATTATTCTTGATAATGAGGCGATTGTCGCTGCAAGTATCCTCAATGGAAAGGGAAAGGATGGAAATCCCGCTCAAGCTGGGAATGTGACTTTGGAAGCGACGGACCAAGTTTCCTTGAAAAACAAGGCTCGCGTTTATAGTGAAGTGGGTTCAAATTCATTCGGGAATGGTGGAAGTATCAACATAATATATAATATCGCCGGAAGTATTTTTAGACAATAGTGGACTCTATGCTACAACTAGGGGGCAAGGTAGTGCAGGTAGTATTAAGATTAACGCCGATAGAGAGTTGCTTCTTAATAAAGATGGAGCGCAAATAACTGTTAGCAGTACAAGTAAGAGTAAAGCAGGCAATTTAAAAGTAGATGCTAACTCTATCCGTCTTGACAACGGCGCAAAAATAAGCGCTGACACTACCGGAGGGGGTGGAAATATCATTCTCAACTCGCCTCTAATATTATTACGTCGAGGTAGCAGTATAACCACTAACGCCAAGGGTAATGATATCACTGGTGGCGATATTACCATTGATGCCAAAAATGGCTTTATCATCGCCGTCAATAGTGAAAATAGCGACATTAGTGCAAATTCCGCTAACGCCCGTGGCGGGAATGTCGCCATCAATAATGCTGCTGGTATCTTTGGCATCCAGTCTAGAAAAGAGCCTTCCCCAAACAGTGATATTACCGCCACAGGAGCAACGCCTGATTTAAGCGGCAAAGTGCAAATCAACATAGTTGATGTAGACCCCACTCGCGGCTTAATCGAACTCCCTACTAATCTCGTTGATGTCTCGCAGCAAATTTCCACCGCCTGCACACCTGGAACTCCGCAATTCCAAAATACATTTGTGGCAACAGGACGCGGCGGACTACCTATCAATCCCACTGAACCATTACAAGATTCAAGTACTGTGTCTGCGTGGGTGAAATTAAGGCCAGAACCAGAAAACTTGGCAAACACAACAACTCAACCACAACCAACAGCAGTTTCAACTGTTCCTAAAATTGCTGCTACAATTCCAATTGTGGAAGCTTCTGGCTGGGTAGTTGATAGCAATGGAAACATAGAACTAGTAGCACTTCCTCGACTCAACCCCCACAGCCCTTGGCAAACACCTGCTGACTGTCCTGTATCTCAGGGAGGTGTGAAATATGGCAAAACTTCAGCTGCCAAAGCGAGTCGTTAGATTTGCGGTAACTCCCCTAGTTCTATTTACCCTTGCTGTTTTCCTGAATATTATCCCTAGTACCTTTGCTAAACAAATCCAGACAAGTTCACCAAACGGGTTTCACATCCAAACCAATAAACCCCCAGCCACAACACCACAGCAACTTCTTGAGCAAGGAGAAGCACTTTATCAAACTGGACGCTTTACTGAAGCGGTAACTATTCTACAACAAGCTGTCCGTAGCTATCAACTAGAAAGCAATAACCTTGCACAAGCCGCAGCCCTGACTAACCTTTGTCTTGTATACCAGCAACTCGGTTTCTGGAAAGAAGCTTATGCAACTATTGACAATAGCTTAAATTTACTTGGCTGGGATAAGATAAATCAAAAGTTAAATGTCAGCAATCCCAAGTCTGAATTGTTAGAAATTCTTGCACAAACTCTAAATACTCAGGGCGAATTGCAACTAGCAGACGGACAAAGTGACGCATCTTTTCAAACATCACAACAAGCAGAGCAAATCTGGAAGAAATTAGCTGACAATGCTGGAGTAACGCGCAGCCGGATTAACCAAGCACAAGCCTTACGAGTTGCTGGTTTTTACCGCCGTAGCTTAGATATATTGAAGGAAGTATCCCAACAATTAAGTTCCCAACCTGACTCAGTTGTAAAAGTAACAGCTTTGCGATCGCTTGGCAATGTCTTACAACAATTAGGCGAACTTGAGTCGTCCCAGACAAACTTACAACAAAGCTTAGAAATTGCTCAACGTCTACAACTGCCTCTAGAAGTTAGTTTGACGGAATTTAGCCTCGGTAACACTGCTAGGTCGTTAAGTAATATTAAAGAGGCGATCGCTCATTATGAAAATGCTGCCAAAATTGCACCAAACCCTCTGGTCAAAGTTCAAGCCCTGATTAATCAGCTGAGTTTGCTGGTCGAAAACGAACGCATCACTGAAGCAAAGTCATTAATACCCATAATCCAATCTCAAATCCCAAATCTGCCTACCAATCAAGCTGGTATTTATGCACGGATCAATTTTGCTCAGACTTTGACCACAATTGGTAATAAAAAATACATTGCAGAGATTATAGCAAGTAGCGTTCAGCAAGCCAAAATAATCGGCGATGAACGTGCCGAATCCTATGCACTGGGCAGTTTGGGAGAAGTTTACGAGCAGAACCAACAATTGCAAGAAGCACAAGATTTGACGCAACAAGCATTATTTATGGCTCAAAAAATTGATGCCTCAGATATAGCTTATCGCCTTGAGTGGCAGTTAGGACGCTTACTCAAAGCACAGGGAAATATCCCAGCCGCCATATCTGCTTACGATACTGCTGTAACAACTCTTCAATCTCTTCGCAGAGATTTAGTTGGGGTTAATCGAGACGTGCAGTTCAATTTTCGCGATCGCATAGAACCCCTTTATCGGCAGTCTGTAGAGTTGATTTTACAAGAGATTGGACAAGGAAAACCAGATTTAGATAAAGCACGTCAGCGAATGGAAGCTTTGCAAGTTGCAGAACTCGACAATTTTTTCCGAGAAGCTTGCTTGAACAACCAATTTGTGGTATTAGACAAACTAGTAGACCGCGACAACCCGAATACTGCTATTTTCTACCCGATTATCCTAGATAACTATTTAGAAATTATTATCAAACTCCCCAATCAAACATTGATACATAAAACTTCTAAAGTCAACCGTCAGCAAGTAGAGCAAGTTATTACAAAAATCCGAGAGACAATAGTCGAACCCGATGCTAATCAGAAATTTAAAACAGCTTCTCAACAGCTTTATAATTGGTTAATCAAACCAGTTGAAACAGACCTCAAAAATAGTAAAGTTAATACTTTAGTCTTTATTCCAGATGGGTTGCTGCGTTGCTATCGTCATCATAAAGGTGAACGTAGCATTTAGTTAAATTAATCATCACGATCTATACGAATTGCGTATAGGTGGAGTTGAAATGTATATAGAGATTGGGGCGGAACAGATTATTGCTGCCCAAAGGGGAAATGATAAAATTGCGGTTGAGGTGAAAAGTTTTATTAGTCCCTCAAGGATTTCTGATTTTCATTTAGCGCATGGATAGTTTTTAGATTATCGCTATGCTTTAGAAGATGAAGATCCAGAGCGAATTTTATATTTAGCAGTACCTCGTTTTGTTTATCAAATCTTTTTTAACTTAGCTTTTATTAATACCGAACTGATAGCGAGAGTTGCGATCGCCTTTGGCACTACCCCGAATGGCGATCGCTAAACCTAATAAAACTCGTTACGACTAACGAACCCCTTCTTTTAGGACTTTAGCCCTAAAAGAAGGGCTGAAGTCCTCACTACTAACTTATTTTTTCTCAATATACCTTTGCCACATTTGCTGGTAAGCCTTCTCCATTTCACGGGTAAACTGCTTACCATTCCACAGTCGTGCTGTTTGTCGAGATGCTTTCAACTTCAAAGCCACCTGCTGGCGTAAAGCTTCATCTTTCCCCAAACGCACACCCCACTCTACATACTCTTCATCAGTCCACGCAATCCCTTCTGTGATCCCAGCATTCATCATCATGGTGTAGCTATTTCGGGCGGCAAATTGCTGTCCAACTTTGCTTACTAAGGGAATACCCATCCAAAGTGTTTCTAAGGTTGTCGTCGCCCCGTTATAAGGATAAGTATCTAATACAACATCAGCAATAGCTAAATTTGCTCTGTGGACAGACTCAGAAGGATCTAAGTCTAAAAATCGTAGCCGTGAATACTCTACACCCTCTTCTTCTGCTAACTGCATAAAAAATTTCTGCACAGCTTCAGAGTCTGCTACCCCTTTAATTAAAAAATAGCTATTAGGAACTTCCTTAATAATTCTCATTTGCAGCCGTGCTGTATCAGGATGGCGCTTAAATCCTCTTTGAGCGCTCAGAAAAACTACAGCATTACTAGGAATATCTAGAGAGTCCCGTCGTAAAGTTGGTACACCGATTTCAAAACCATCCACGGCTATATAAGTTTGAGGTAACCGCCAAATTTTTTCTGTATAGTACTCCTGAGCAGATTCGGGCAAAACATAAGGATCAGCAATAAAATAATCAACTGCTGGTATTCCCGAAGCATCCCAACCCAACCAGCTTACTTGCACAGGTGCAGGTTTAAGTGCCATTATTTCACAAGTAACATCTAGAGTAATACTATCCAAATCGATTAAGATATCAATTTCATCTTGGTAGATTTTTTCAGCAATATCATCACTATAAATTCCCCCTAGATAAGCTTGATTAAATTGCTGGACATACCATTGCTGCAACCAATCATCTACTTGTTTATAATTTATAAAATAGCCATAAATATCAAACTGTTCACGAGTATGGTGTTGAATTAGCCACCTAGCTAACCAGCCAACTGAATGCCTAGATAAACAATGAGATAAATAGCCAATCTTTATTTGCTTATTTCTATTATGTGAACTACGTTTTTTATATCGCTGAACTTTTTCAGTAGCATATTCTTGCACATTAAGCTGACAAAGTTGTGCCACTTGATTCTGAATCTGTCTATTTTTATGCGGATTGTCTTGTAAGTAAGGTGCATAATAGTTGGCATTAAATAGACGCAATATTCTAGCTGATTCAAGATTTATAGGTTGTTCTTCTATTAAAGATTTTAGTAAAAATTCCTGCTCTAAAAAAACTCTACACGCTTCGTCCCAATAAGCAGGAGCTTCCATTAATCCTCGCTGTATTAGGTGTTTAGCAAAGACTTGATCGGTTAATTTTTTTGAAAGTGAGTAGCATAATTTAGCAATTTCTATTCCTTGAGAATAATTGTAATCTTTTAGATAAAAACTAGCGAGATGGCGCAGAAGTTCTGTATTTTCAGGTTCCAGCCGTAAACATAGCTCAACCAGTAATATTGCTACTTTAGGTTGCTGCATAGAATGGGCAATTTTAACTGCGGCTGGTAGCAAAATATTAATGAAAGATTGAGGCTCACTAACATGGGTTAGACAAGATTCTGCAAACTCTATAACAGAGGGATGCAAAGGGTCATTATCGATGATACTCCCCAATACTTGCAACAATAACTCAATATCTATAATTGCTTCTGACTGAATTAACTCAATTACCTCTAGAGAAGTTAATTCATCACCAGTAAAAGTTTTTAGCTTGATAGATAGCTGAATCAAAGACAGAAGATTATTCACATATATAGGAGAAATTTCTCGTATATGTTGGCGAATTGCCCAAGCAACAGAATAATCTGCCAGTGTCTCTCTGCGTTCGGCTTCGGTTTGCAGAACCTTTATTAATTCTACAGTCGATTGCTCAAGTTGCGCTTCTCCTTCTTCCATAGCCAGCAGCCAAGTCATTTGCGCTTCTGCTTCTTGTCCCTGCAATAGCAACATTAATCCTAAGTTCCAGTAGTGAGATTTCACTTCTGGTTCTGTTTCGATAGCTTGTTCATAGCAGCTAGCAGCTTCAGTATACTTACCTTTGATAAAATATTGCTGGGCTTGCTGCTCTGATGGGGTGATGTTAGTCGGAATTTGCAAAGAAGTCATAGTCAAGAATTTTTAGGATAGTACTAGTACTATTCCCAAATTTGAGAACAAAATTAAAGTGGGTAGCCTAAACTACCCACTTTTATAAAGCTTGCAATTAGATATAGAACTCAAGTTCTTACTTAGAAATCAACTCTGAATAGGCGGCGTTACATTGTGGTAGCACTGGAGTGCCTGATGAAGCTGCACCTGCGTAGCCAAAAGTTGCTACTTGACTAGTTTGGTCACCAACAGTATTAGACTGGCATAACACGGCTAGAGTAGTTGCTTCACTGGTAGATGCTACTGATGATTTAATAACAACACCCTGGTAAGATTTGAGCACCGACTTCAGAGATATACCATTGTTGGCAACCATAGTAGTACCGCCATTAATAGCGTATGCATAATTCTCAGTTTGGGTTCTAATACCAAGTCCTAACTGATCCATTGTACTAGTGAATGCAGCATTTTCCAAAAAGTATGCTTGTTGAGCGCGGTTCATGGAACCAGTATACTGTTTAGCTTCTGACTGCTTACCTTTGTTAGCTTGGTTCAAGAAAGAAGGTAGTGCGATCGCAGACAAAATACCGATAATAATAATTACTACTAGTAATTCAATAAGTGTGAAACCTTCGTTTTCCTTCTTTTTGCCGATGATGTGTTGGAGAAACTTTGCTTTTAGTTCGGTTTTCATAAGTGTTTTCCCTGGTGCAGGATGTGATTGTGTGTTCTAGATATAACTTACCCACTCGTATTTAGTTTCATATCACCCCACCGAAAAAATTTTTTTCAACTGATTCAACTGGATTTTTATTTATATTGCGATCGCGCTAGCTTCTAGGCTATCTTCCTTATATATAAAGGGTTTTATCAGTTTCAGACCCTCCAAATTTGGTATGTTCACTTAAAAAAAACTATATATTGAAGCCATCTGGGGAAATAAAATTGATACTGGTTGCGGGTTACTAAAGATCACTTAACCCTTTTTCCAACTTCCGAAGACTCTATGGGAGAGTTGACAGCGATCGCGTCACCTAAATACTTTTGAATGGCTGAATGGGTGAATGCGTGACTTCCGCCTTACGGTACTAGCTATTTAAAACTTGCTTGAAGACAATTGATTTAGTTTGGGCGAAGGTATATAGCAAGATAGTGATGGCTAGCAAACGAGTAATTGTAATTGGTGCTGGATTGGCAGGGCTGACGGCTGCTTATGAACTGGTTCGGGCTGGGTTTGATGTGCAAGTGTTTGAAGCCCGCGAACGAGTTGGAGGACGAGTCCAAACGGTCTTTTTGGGAGCAGAACAGCATGGCGAATTGGGTGCAGAGTTTGTCGATGATAACCATACAGCATTGATATCTTATGCCACTCAATTCAATCTCAAGCTTGAGCCTGCCTTTGAGTTTCCAGATGACCTCTGCTATGACATTGATGGTAATTTTTTTACTCAAAAAACGCTCTTGTCTCAACAGCAAGATTCTTTAAATGATGTATATCAGAAGTTAGACCAATTATTTGAACAGCTTGCCGATCCTGCCCAAACATTAGCCCAGTGGCTGACTGCAAACTCGATTGATCCCTTTGCCTGCAAAATTGTTCGTCAGCAATCCTATGGAATGTATGCTGCCGATCCGGAGGCAATTGGAGTTGGCTTCTTTGCTTACAGCGCTACTTCCGGCGATCGCAATTTGCGAATTCGAGGTGGTAGTATTGAACTTGCAACCGCATTTGCTCGTTTTTTAGGCGATCGCATCCATATAAACACCCCCGTTGTGCGGATTCAGCAGCAAGAACAAACTGTTGCTGTGAGTATAAAAACTCTTCAGGGGCAGGTTGAAGTATTTAGCGATTGGATTGTTGTGACGATTCCCTGGAGTGTCTTGCGCCATTTATCTATTGAAGTTCCGCTTACACAGGCACAACGAGAGGCGATAGCCTACTTGCCTTATGGAGTATCGGTTAAGACCTTGCTTCAGTACTCCAATCGTTTTTGGCAGCAATCCAATTTTGGGCTGCTTGTGGAAGACAGACCTTATCAAACTATCTGGGAATCTACCCTAACTCAGATAGGTGAAGCGGGAATTCTTGCTTGTACGAGCAGTGGGACACCTAGCCGAAATATTTCTGGACACTCCGTTGAGTTTGCACAACAAACAGTATCCGCGCTTTACCAAAATGCTCCGAAAGCGATCGCAACTGCAACTCATGACTGGGCTGCTGACCCTTGGTCACAGGGATCTTACTGCTACTTTGCTCCTAGAGACTTGAAAAGCTGGCGCTCTGATTTACCGTATTCTGCTTTCCGAGTCATTTTTGCCGGAGAACATACTGCTCCCATTGAATATTGTGGCTATATGGAGGGAGCTATTCGCAGTGGACAACGAGCAACAGAGCAAATTTTAACTTTCGCTATTACATGAAATGCAGATTTTCTCCACTTTTTTATAGTTGATTCAAATAATTCGTAATTCGTAATTCGTAAATTTTGTTTTGTAATGAAGAGTGCTGTTGTGGGGATGGTTTCCGACTTGCATTACAACGTGGGATTTAACCCCAATCGCATTACTTACCGGTTTTAGAACCTATGCAACTTAAACCCACGGAACTAGTTAAAATAATTCGTAATTCGTAATTCGTAATTCGTAATAGAGCCTCCGGCACGCTTTGTGCGTTCGTAAATTTTGTTTTGTAATGGGGATGCTTTGGTAATCAACTACTGCGGCTGAAAAATACAGCAGCTATAACTATCAAACCTAAAAGTGCTAGAGGAACCCAAAGATTAGGAATATCTGACAAACTCATATTTAATTACGAATTACGAATTACGAATTACGAATTATCTTAAGCCGATGCCTCCTTTAGCGAATTCTTCAACAGTTTTTTGTGAGAATTCGTGAGTTGCGATCGCTTGCAACATTGCCAATGGTAAAGTCAAATGATCCGCCCCGGCTTGCAATGAGGCGGCTGCTTCTTCTGGAGATTTGATACTAGCTGCCAAGATTTCTGTATCACTGCCTTTGAGTACGCTAGCCATATCCCGCACCAAAGCAATACCATCACCTAACAACCGCGTAGCACGATTTACATAAGCTATGGCAATTTTAGCTCCTGCTTCTCGTGCTACTGCTGCCTGTGCTGCACTGTAAATTGCTGTCACCGAACAGGTAATTTCTGGTGATAGACTCGCCACCACTTCAAAACCTAATGGTGTTGCGGGAATCTTTAAAATGGTTTTTGAACCAATAATCTCGAAAGCTTTTCTACCTTCAGCTAGCATCCCGGCTTGATCAGATGCCACAAGTTGATAGTATAACGGACCATTTGTCAAGGCAACCAAATTTTTGAGCGTGGTTTCTGGTGGGGTATCGCTTTGAGATAACAGGGTGGGATTTGTGGTAATGCCTTTCACCCATCCCCAAAGTTTCACAACTTCAGCTTCAGATGCGATCGCTGAGTCTAGATAAATTGCCATAATTTCTCCCGATTAATTCCCCGATCTTAATATGCAATAATCTAGAAGCGAGTATTTATCTTAGTGTGATTGGGCTAATGTGTACAAATATCAATCACGTCTAGCCAGTTTTGACACTCCCTGCTCTAGAAGAGACAGGGATTCTTAAGAGATTTTCACCCTTAACGGCGCTGCCAAAGCGCTCCTACCCAGTCCGAACCGAAGT
>NZ_JBALFF010000070.1:0-17851 GCF_036916975.1 Nostoc sp. | reverse complement strand
AAGGGAAGGGAGAGGCTGCCAACGGCAGCCTCTCCCTTCCCCATCGGAATGATTATCATTATTTTAGATGTATATTTTATTTTCTGGAAGTCCCTGGGCAAATTCTTTGTGCAGTAAGGTAGCTTGATAACCTACATTCCGCACTTCAAATTGTAGTACAAAATATTAGCCAATTGTTCTTTAACACGAGTAAATAAAGATACTGAAATACTTAAGTAAGCCGACATTAAAGATAAACCAAGAGTGATGAAGTATACAGCAGGTTGCATAGCCTATAAATACTTGGTTTCAAGCTTTTCACAAAACTAAATATACATTGGTTTATGATGTTTTTCTTAGCATGATACCACTCGTGAGACAATCAAAAAAACTCAAAAATATTTGAGGAGTAAAAATGTCTCCAATATCAAAAGCAGAAATAAAAAATATTGATCATCAAAGAAAAAGATAAAGTTGAAAAACTTCTTAAAGAATTAAAAAAAGAAGATTTTGAAACTCCAGAACAGGCTCGATATAAACTAAAAGGAATTAATAAAAATCTCAAAATGTTTGCCATCAAAGAGATTCAAATTATTGAAATTACCTCAAAAGATAATAAGACCATTTATAAAATGTCAGGATTGGGTTATGAAAAAACAGAAGAAATAGAAATACAAAGAAAAGAAGCTGGAAGATTTATTTTAGCGACTAATGTAGTTGGCGACGAGAAGTTAGAACCAGAAGAAATTATTACAAATTATAAGAATCAACAGTCCTGTGAGAGAGGATTTAGGTTTCTCAAAGATCCTTTATTCTTTGCTGATAGCTTCTTTGTGGAGAATCCTGAAAGAATAGAGACGATGTTATTTTTAATGTCTCTGTGTTTGTTAGTTTATAATCTGGGTCAAAGGGAATTGAGAAATAGCTTAAAAAGAGCCAAAATTGGAATCAGAAATCAACTGAGAAAGTTAACACTCAACCCTACATTAAGATGGGTCTTTCAATGTTTCCAAGGAATTCATATTTTAACTTTAAATGGCGTTCGTCAAATTGTTAATTTAACAGAAGAGCGGAATTTTATTTTAAATAATCTGCCTTCATCTTGCCAAAAATATTATTTACTTTCTTAATCTAAACACTGTGTCGATATTGAATAACGATTTATCAACATCCAAAGGAATAGTAATTGTTCCTCGAATTTATAGTGCCTATAAAACATATTTTATCAGTTAAATATTTTATGTTTAATTATTTATTTTAAAAAGAAAAATTTTCATCACTTTTTTATTGATTATCCTGAATTTTTTGGTTTTATCTATTTTGTAATTCTCCCGTATTTCAAATTGAAGTGCGGAATGTGGGTTCCAATTAATGCACCAAAGGCTAAACCTCGAATTGGCAACATCAGAGGTGCGATAATCATTGCGCCGATAATTACAGCAGTGCTATTGGCAAGTAGGCCAAATGTGGCGATCTCCTTCGGAGGAGCTTCGCTAACGCACATGAGCCAATAATCAAAATCAGATATGTTGCGTCGAGACTAGACTCTTCCAACAACTCATGTACCAACTGTTTTAGTTGTGATGGTTCAACCCTTTTGCGCTTAAAACCCCTAAAGCGATCGCGAATATTATTTATCAAAACTCCTCCAAATCAAATGATTTTAGATTCTGGATTTTAAACAAAATCTTTAAGTAAGTTGGTGTAATTAAAGCTAACTGGCGGTGACTGTCATTAGTCATTAGTCCTTTGTCATTGGTCATTGGTAAGGGTTTTAAGCATATTTATGTTTCGTAATATAATTTGGTTCATTCCCACCAACTTACTTAGCATAGAATATCGTTATCAAGATAAAAAATGCACTAGATAGCAACATTTATTTCCAGAAATCACGATGAAAGAGGAAGTCGAACTGTAAATGTACTACCTAGCCCAGGTTGACTTTGAACTTGAATATTGCCTTTATGCGCTCTGGCGATCGCGATTGCGATGGCTAATCCCAAACCCGAACCGCCAGAGGTACGAGAGCGGTCGCGATCTACTCGGTAGAAGCGATCGAAAATTCGCTGTTGATGTTCAACAGCAATACCAATTCCTGTATCTTGAATTTTAATCATGGCGTAAAGCTCACTTTTTTCCAAAAAAACCGTGACTTTTCCACCGCTAGATGTGGCTTGAATTGCATTGGCAATTAAGTTGGAAATTAAGCGATAAAGCTGTTCTTCATTTCCCATCACATACAGTTTTTCTGAGACTTGCACCTGTTTAAAGAGATTGACTTTAGTTTCTACTGCCAAAAATGCTAATTCCTCAGTTAAATCGCTAATTAAATCATTCAAACAGCAAGGCTGATATTCTCCTGTTAGTTGTTTTTGATCTATCCTCGTTAATAACAGCAAATCTCCTACTAATTGTGATAATCGCCGATTTTGGCGTTTGAGTACATCTAAAATTCCACCATTGGATTTTGGTTCTTGCTGTAACTTGATAGCAGCTTCAATAGTAGAGTACATTGCTGCTAAAGGTGTGCGAAACTCATGGGCAGCATCAGCAGTAAATTGTTGCATTTGTTGGTAGGAAAGATATACAGGTTGCATTGCCCTTCCTGCCAACCACCAACTAGACAAACCAACGAAAATCATGGAAATTGGCAATCCCAATACCAAAGCTAATCTTAAATAAGTAAGATGTTGGTCTAAATCAGTGATACTACGCGCCACTTGTAGATAACCCGAAACCTGTTTTTGAGTATACAAAGGTAAAGTGATTTCGCGGTATCGAGCGCCAGAAGAATCTGTTAAGATTTGCCAATACTGTAATTTTGAGGTAATCGGTAACTTGTCAAATTCCATACCTCCACTAGCAAAAAGTTTTCCTGAGCGATCCAATAGGCGTATATAGTAATTAACTGGATTCGCCGCTTCTGTGATTGATTTTTTAATAGCTGTTGTTTTAGGCAAACAATTTGTCTGAGCCACACATAATTCTAAAGAAAATTCTTTATTCAGCCGTTGTAATTGTCCGGGTTGTTGCCAAGCCGGTTCAATGCTTTTATGGAGTGCGTTTGCGACTGATTGCAATCCCTGGTCTATGCTTTCATAGTAGGCATGGGCAACCACACTATAAACCCCCAAACTAGATAGCCCTAAAATACCGCCCATGACGAGAGTATACCAAGCTGCCAGCCGCAACCGAGTCTGCTGGAAAATGGGATTGCGTTCCATATTTCTATAACCTTGCTGAAAGTGTCGCTGTCTTAGCAGAAATCATCTGCCTATTTCCGCAGCCGGAATATTGAGACGATAGCCCACACCATAAACAGTTTCAATCAAAGATTCGTTCTCTTCTTCTCCTAATTTGCGTCTCAATAAGCGAATTTGTGCTGCTACGACATTACTAACTGGTTCTGCACCAATTTCCCAAAGCTGATTAATAATTTGGTCGCGGCTGATAATTTGGTTAGGATGTCTCATGAAATATTCCAACAATTGAAATTCCTTGACAGTTAAAGAGAATACTTGATTTTCTCCGTGACAATACTGGCGAGTAAGTTGATGAGTACTGTAATTGAGCGTCAGGCAACCTACTTGTAAGCGGCGGGGTTGGACTTGAGGTGTCAGCGTTGTTCCTACGTAAGAGGATCGCCGTTGCAATGCCCGCAATCTTGCCAGCAGTTCTGCCATATCAAAGGGTTTAACCAAATAATCATCTGCACCGCTATCTAGACCAATAATCTTTTCCTCCATTCGGTCTTTAGCCGTTAGCATTAATACAGGCAGAGTTAATTGACGCGATCGCAACCATTTACACAACTCTATCCCCGAAACTCCAGGCAGCATCCAATCAAAAATCGCAAGTGTGTACTCAGTCCAGCCAGTTTCTAAATATTGCCATGCCTGAGTACCATCTAGAAACCAGTCAACTATATACGCCTCATGGCTCAGGACTTGTTTGATTGCTGCACCTAAATCTGCTTCATCCTCAACTAATATCAGCCGCATAGTCAACCCAATGCTAAAAACCTTCTTTAATTACGCTTTCACAAAAAAGTGAAATAATTATAAAATTTTTATTCTACTTAAGAAATAAATATTGATGCCTGCATAGTTTTTGATTTATACAAAAATAAAGTTTTTCTGCTTGTTGAGTTCTCAATACTTATTATCTCAATAGTAGGAAGCAAACTTTATATAGCAATCATAAATGAGTTTTGGAAAATATTTTTTGAATCGAACCACAGAGATATAGAGGACAAAGAGAGGTAATAAATAGGGATTTTTACGAATGATTTAGGACTGGTAGAGCTATTTTATAAATGATGTGACAACTATGTTATTGATAGTTGTCACAAAAACATTTTCTTCGTAAAAATATAACTCAATTGTGACTGTGGGTTGCC
Source organism: Nostoc sp. (assembly GCF_036916975.1). Lineage (GTDB taxonomy): Bacteria > Cyanobacteriota > Cyanobacteriia > Cyanobacteriales > Nostocaceae > Nostoc. The sequence continues at coordinate 13,473 of NZ_JBALFF010000070.1, read as the reverse complement.
TTTATTGACATGATTATTTTGGATTAATTCGTAATTCGTAATTAATTTTTTGTTTATGTAGCTTGCATTTTTTCACCTTGAGGTTTTGATAGTGCTTGTAGTTCTTCCCAACTATAGTGACTAGGTAATTCAATTGGTTTGTGATTTGCTCCTAATCCCAATCCAACTGTCGGTTCGAGTTCTTCAGTAAATTCCTCTACATATTCTGCCAACTTATTGGCTGCAAGCCCACCAGTAATTGCCCCTGCAAGCCCACCAATTGCAGCACCCATCTTACCACCAATTGAGCGACCCAGTGCGGCTCCTGCAAAGCCACCTCCCACAACACCTAGACCTGTCGCTAAGGGATCAGAATCTATCTGTTCTGACTCGTCCTGTTGAGATTGAATCTGTGGTTGCTCAATTGGTGTAATTTGTCGTTCATCCTTCGTCATAATGTTTCTCCTTTTTGCTATTTACTCTTGACCAATAACCTGTTCATTTCAATCGTTAAGCTATGCGTTAGTGTACCCTTGCCTACGGGATGCCAAGGTCGAACCTTGCTACACGCAGCGTGCTGCAAGCAGATCGCCAACACGCAACGCATTTGCCATAATCGTGAGTGTTGGGTTAGCACCGGAATTTGACGGAAAGAAACTACTATCTACCACATAGAGATTATCGACATCATGAGTACGGCAATTAATGTCAAGGACTGAGGTTTTGGGATCTGTGCCAAATCGACAACTACCACATTGATGAGCAACTGCTTGTTCCGGTAGGTGAGTGCGGGGATAAAGGCTAAATGGCAGAACGTGTTTAGCAGAGTGAGGGATTGACTTGAGTACAGATGTCCATCGGTGAATTAAGCGATCGCTTGCTTCGGTATTATTCAGTGTATAATCAACATGAATATTATCGCCCACCACCCGAATCCGATTATTCGGATCTGGTAAATCTTCTGTTTGCAACCACCAGCCAACCGATCGCTCGGCCAACAAATGGCGCTCAAAATGAGGAATCAGCTTGACAAATGGAGCCATCAGTGGCGGGGCTTCTCCGGGAATCATATCGGCAAGTACATTACCTGTATTCTGCACCATGCCCATCGGAAAAGGAAAATCCGGCTCTCCCCAGTAAAAATCGTTGACAGCGATCGTTTTTTGAAAGTTAGCGTGATTCACCTCTAGGTGTATGGAAACTATAGCCGTTTCCAGTTGCTTCATAAAATTCCGCCCCACCTGATCGGAACTATTTGCTAATCCGTTGGGATGTTTGTCATTCGCAGAGCGCAACAGCAAAGCAGCTGAGTTCACAGAACCACAGGCAACAACCACAATATCGCTTGTGAACCAATGTTGCTCTCCTCCAATTTCAGTTTCTACTTTCGTCACTTCTCGCCCCGACTCACTGGTGTGCAGCCGCAAGACTTTGGCATTAGTTAAAAGAGTAACATTGGCATACTTTTCACGAGCCGGACGAATGGCGTTGACATCAGCATCGGCTTTTGCCTGTACCAGACAGGGGTATCCATCAAAGGTATCGCAGCGAATGCAGGGACTTTTGGTGCGATCGCTTTCATTCAGCTTTAATCCTAGTGGTAGGTGAAATGGATAATAACCCAGTTCCCGAATGCCATCAGCAAGGGACTGCATATCTGGCTCATGACTGACTGGCGGATAAGGATATGGTTCGCTGCGAGGTGGTTCTGTGGGGTCTTCTCCTTCCTGTCCATGCACGTCATATAGCTTTTCTGCTTGCGTGTAGTATGGCTCAAGGTCTTGATACTTCAAAGGCCATTCTGGAGAAATTCCTCCTTTATGAATTACCCTTTCAAAATCTCGCTCCCGGAATCTAATTAGGGCTGCACCGTAGAGTTTGGTATTGCCACCAACCCAGTAGCCTGTCTGGGGCTGAAAGGCTTCATCTTCCTTGTTATACCATTGCTCATCAGTATGGTAACGATGTTTTTGATAGACTTCCTCTGGATTCCAGTTAGCCTTTTCTCTCGGTAAAAAGTCGCCTCTTTCCAGCACGAGAATTTTTTTACCTGTGGGTGCAAGGCGGTGAGCTAATGTGCCTCCACCGGCTCCTGTACCGATAATAATGATGTCGTAATGTTCTGTGATGCTAGTCATAATTGATAATTGGTAATCTCATATTAATTACGGTTTAATTTCTTTGAGGCGGCAAAGTAATTTGGCAATAGTTTAAGTTAATTTATAGGTTTTCATAGGTTTTCTCAAAATTTAAATAGCTCTAAAGACAGATTCTTATGCTTACACTAAAGCTTTAATTACAATATTGCTTCTCTCCAATGGATTAATATTTATTTATGCCTAAAGACAGGTTAGTATTTCATTTTAATTTCATTTTTTATTTCTATTGTGTGAATTAGGCATATAATCTATTTACAAAAATAGTAAATAAATTTTACTATTTTTGATGAAGCTATTAATTCGATTGTGTTAAAAAATATTTAATTTTGAACAAAAATAGTCTTTTTGTGCAATATATATCTATGGTTCAATCTTAAGGGAGATCAATAAAGTAAGAATTAGCTTTATAATGATTAACTTCAATATAAGTAAGTCGGCGCGATAAAACCAAGGTATATTGAGTTTTATAAAAACCCTGGAATGATTTATTTATAAGCTCTTTCTTAACTTTACACTTCGTTACACAGGTTGATTTTTTAACACCGACTTACTTAGTATTTTAGTAACTGATGAAAATAGCTAGAAATTTTACACTCAGTTTGTTGCACGATATTAAATATACATCTACAGTATTTTAGTATTAATTCAGACCTGCTATTTATCGTCAGTAGCCAAGTTAAATAACAGGAGATTTCTATGCCTGAAGCCATTGAGATTTATGACGATCGCCTCCTTGCTATTGTACGCCCCGGTGCTTTACTCCAGGAGCTAGCCAACGGTGCAGTCCATAGCGAGGGGCCTGTTTACTTCCATGAAGATGATAGCGTTGTGTGGAGCGATGCTCACGGCAACCGCCTGTTGCGGTGGAGTGCCACTGACAATGTGACTGTCCTACGAGATCCATCTGATTACCAAAGCGGTAATTACCGTGACTTAGAGGGTCGTCTGGTTGCCTGTTCCTCTGGTCTGCGTGCTATTATCCGACGCGAAGACAATGGTGAATGGAAGGTTTTAGTCGATCGCTACGACAACAAACGCCTGAACAGTCCAAATGATTTGGTAGTAAAAAGTGACGGTACAATTTGGTTCACCGATCCGCCTTATGGGATTACCGAGCCAAACCAAGGTTACGGCGGCGAACAGGAACAACCGGGAAGTTACGTCTATCGCTTTGATCCAGCAACAGGTGAGATTTATCCTGTAGTAACAGATATGGTACGCCCTAATGGGTTGGCTTTCAGTCCAGACGAAAGCATGCTGTATGTTTCAGATACAGCTGCGTTTAATATTCCTGGGGGGCCTCATCATATTCGCATTTATGAGGTTGTGGGCGATGGCTATGTAAAGAATGGGCGTGTATTTGCAGTCATTGAGCCAGGACAACCGGATGGACTGAGGGTTGACGAACATGGCAATGTTTTTACTAGTTCTCAAGATAGCGTGCAGATATATGCCCCCGACGGAACTCGCTTAGGAAAAATTATTGTACCGGAGACATCAGCTAACCTGACTTTCGGTGGTAAAGAAAGCGATTCCCTTTCAGGGACACTGAGTCCTGCGGACACGTTACGCGAACGTGAACGCTTATTTATCACAGCCGGTCATTCGTTATATGTTATCGACCTTAATACCCGTGGTGTACAACTATGATTTATCAATTTGCGGTGGGTGTAGCGTTAAGCGGAGCTATTCCGAAGGAACTCGCTTTTTTCCTAGCTGCATTTAATTTCCCACAGCTAAGTCCACACTTGTTAAGTTCACTTTCTCCTGTGTATCCTGACGGATTCCCAGGATTGGCACTTTTACTTCTCAGAGTTAGCCTTGGCTGGTTGTTTATACTACACGGCTATCCCAAGATAACGCATCTTCGACGGTGGGCTGATTCTCTAAAAATGCCTGTCTTTCTTTGCTTTTTATCAGCTGTGTCGATGTTAGGTGGCGGAATTTTTCTGATTATTGGATTCCTCACACTCTTAGCAACTTTGCCCATTCTCGGCTCAATGATTTTTGCAATATATTTGCACATCACTGGAAGTAAGCCCTTTGTAGCCCAAGATCCATACTTAATTCCTCAAGAACAGTATCAGGGTGCTTTAGGACAAGGTGAACCGCCAAGTTGGGAAAAGGCGTTTATGTATTGCGTTATGTTAATTGCGATCGCGGTTTTAGGCCCTGGTGCTTATTCGCTCGATGCTTTGATTTTTGGGCGGTGAACATCACTCATGTTTCGAGGTGGATACATGTCTATAGGAATCCTACTTGAATCTTGCTCAGTATACTGAGAAGTCAAGCTTTGTATGTCAAGCTTCTAGGCAGCTTGATTGTTCAAAAATCAAATAGGAGTCCTATATCTCCATGCTATTAGGCTAAACTACTGGGTGTCCTAAAGAAAATCTAATTTCATTACTACCAAGAGAATTTGTTTCTGCTCTAGAAACTGGTAATTTAAACGAATTTTCATCTGATTTTTATAACCAAGATTTAGGAGTATATCCAAAGCGCATTCTGGTTGCAAATTATGTTACTGAGGAAAATGTATAATACTACACTGTCCCAGATAACTAGTTTATAAGCGCATTTTTACACAGAATTGGTATTATTCACAATTAGCAATATTGCGTGTCCGTCAGGGTCTTTAACTAAACAACCTTGGCGATAAGGAAAAGAGCGATCACTAAACTGCACAATCCGCGATGATACAAACTGAACCCCGTTACGCCGTAGCTTATCCACTAACTGCTCAAGATTATTTACAACTAGCTCAATTTGGATATGTGCAATATCGCAACTTTTCCAGTAACTCGGCATTGGGCGGCCTTTTCCAGGCACAATATAGTCTAACAGTTCAATTCCCACATCATCTTGAACAGGTCGCAATGCTGTAATTTTGACTTCGGCTCCTGGTAAATTATCCAAGCGAGATTGGGTTGCACGCCAGTTGAGACCGCGGCTATCAATTTGCATTCCCAGAAGGTCGCGGTAAAAGTGTAGACTCTGCTCGGTATTGGAAATTACGATTGCACTATGATCGATTCCCAAAAACAAGCTATGGCTATTTTGATGCCATTTATCTTGTCCTTTATCAGGCGGAAACCAAATTAACTCTAAATCATGACCATCAGGGTCTTTAAACTTGAAGGCGCGGACACCACCAGATGCTTCATTTTCAGGTGGTATTGTCTGTGGCGCAACCGAAATTGGTTCAATGGGAAATGAACGCAAGTGAGCATAAGCACGATCCATATCAATCACTACAATTGCCAGATGTTGAAACCACAGGTCATTACTTTGTGAATAGCTGGGGATGGGTTTACCCTGAATATTAAGATACTCCATCAACTCGACAAGTTCATCACCTAATCGTAAAGTGATAATGCGAATTTTTGCCCCAGTCACACCTTCTAAGTCGCTATAATCCTGTCCTTCAACAGTAATGTCAGAAATGAGTTCAAAAGCAAGTGCTTGTGTATAGAATTCCAAAGAGCGCTCGCCGTTTGTCACTGTTAAGCCAATAGCTCTAATTCTTTGTACTTGTACATCGGTTTGATTAGACATATTCAACAGAGTTTGTACTTATTCTGTACTAGCTTCGCAAAAATTCAATATGAGTCTTGTATAAATCAATCAATATAAAAAATATTATAAAATTTATCTCTAGCTTAAAAAAGACATGCAACTGACTTTATCCTTTAAAGATTTCATCCAATAATGAAATCGTGATGAAATTTTTATAGTTCTTTCGGTAGAGATATTTATTATACCAATGGCTAGAAGCGTTCATTCTTGCAAACCTCTAAAGTAATGCCAGAATCACCAAAATAGCTGTCAAAAATTAAACACATAAGCAAAATGTGTAATTGGTATAAAAAGTTCAACGTAGGACAGCTTGCTTCAATTTGGATTCAATCATAAGTTTTCAATATCAGCTATCCTCAAACTTTGCAAATGAAAATACATAGCAAAAATTCTGAAAAAGTATTATGAGTTATTCCCCTTATCTGCTTAAAGGTCAAAAAGCACTTGTGACAGGTGGTAGTTCTGGAATTGGTGAAGCGATCGCTCGCTATTTGGCTGCATCAGGTGCAGCAGTAGCTATTAACTATCATTCGGAAGCTGAATCAGCCCAAAAAATTGTTGATGATATCAAAGCTAATAATGGAGAAGCGTTCGCTATTCAAGCTGATGTCAGCAAAGAAGACCAAGTAAAGGCAATGTTCAGCCAGACGCTTAAACAATTTGGCACTATTGATATTTTAGTAAGTAATGCAGGCATTCAAAAAGACTCAGCATTTATAGATATGACCCTCGATCAATGGAATGCAGTGATTGGGATAAATCTAACGGGACAATTCTTGTGTGCTAGGGAAGCCGCAAAGGAATTCTTGCGTCGAGGTGTGAAGCCTGATATTTCTTGTGCGGCAGGTAAAATTATTTGCATGAGTTCCGTCCATCAGGTAATTCCTTGGGCAGGTCACGTCAATTATGCTACTAGCAAGGGTGGTATTAATATGATGATGCAAAGTATTGCCCAAGAACTTGCTCCTCACAAAATTCGTGTTAATAGTATTGCTCCTGGTGCAATAAAAACTCCAATTAATAAATCAGCTTGGGATACTCCACAAGCAGAGGCAAATTTACTAAAACTGATTCCAGCAAAACGTGTGGGAGATGTAGAAGACATCGCCAAAGCAGCAGTTTGGTTGGCTTCTGATGACTCTGATTATGTCAACGGTACAACACTATTTGTAGATGGTGGCATGACCTTGTATCCGGGTTTTACAGAGAATGGTTAATACCAATTCGCAATTCGCAATTCGCAATTCGCAATTAAGAAACTTAGATGCAGTAAGACTTTATCGCAGATATGGGAGCGTTGCGGATTGAGGTGGATGATAATGGACATCAATTTTGGATGCCTGCTGCTGGTATTCCCTGGTTTGTTGCTGTTTTTGGACGTAACTCAATAATTTCTAGCTTGCAAGCGATCGCAGTTTATCATGAATTTGCCCGTGGCACGTTACTGAAACTGGCTCAACTCCAGGCTACTGAGTTGGATGATTGGCACGATGCCCAACCGGGCAAAATGCTGCACGAAATGCGCCGCGACGAGTTAACCACACTAAACTTACTTCCATATCATCCCTACTACGGAACAGTAGATACTACCATTCTGTGGATTGTTACTTTAGCTGAAGCCTTTAACTGGAACGCCGATGTCAGTATGCTTGATGAGTGTCGAACGCCACTGGAAAAGGCACTAAGTTGGATTGATAAATACGGCGACTTTGACGGGGATGGCTTTGTTGAGTATTTAACTCGTTCACCAAAAGGATTACGCAATCAAGGCTGGAAAGATTCGGGTGATGCAATAGTTTACCCCGATGGGCAGTTAGTTGAGCCGCCAATCGCTTTGTGTGAAGTGCAAGGCTACGTTTAGGAATTGGGATAAAACTATTCTGATAATTGATAAAAATGAACACTATAAACCCTTTTAGCGATCCCATAAATGGAATTTTCCTAGCACTCAGCATGACATTTTCTATGTTCTGGGAAATTCTTTGGGCGCTCATTCTTGGTTTTACACTATCAGGTATTGTTCAAGCAGTAATTTCCAAAGGGGAAATGAGCCGACTACTACCAGATGCGTCACCAAAATCGATCGCAGTAGCCTGTGGTTTGGGTGCAGCTTCATCGTCATGTTCTTATGCTTCTGTCGCCCTTGCCCGTTCCATCTTTTGCAAAGGTGGTAACTTTACAGCAGCGATCGCATTTCAATTTGCCTCAACTAATTTAGTCATTGAACTAGGCATTATCTTGGCAGTATTAATGGGGTGGCAATTTACCCTGGCTGAGTATGTGGGTGGGCTATTGATGATTGTCATATTAGTATTTCTGTTTAAAGTATTCCTAAAACCATTTGTGAGGGAATTACTCATTTAATTAACCCTAGCCCTTTAGAAGACCCAATGTGGAATTATATTGTGTTAGGTATGGCAATATTATTAGAGGGTTATTCTTGGACTGTAGCTTTAAAAGAGTTTTTGCCGACAAAGGGTAAACAAAATTTTTATTGAAGCTAAATCCTTAACTACTGCTCGAAGAACTTCTCAAACTTCTCAATAATTTTTTAATCAAATAAATATCAATTACAGCACTGAACTGCATAACAAATTATGGTAGAAATTCTTGGTCAAGGACAAGCATTTGGCTCACCGGGTATCGAGCCTCGATGGACTCATTCCAATAAAGATGGAATCGGAACAGCTTACTCTACCTCTAGTAACATTTGGTTTACTATCTGGAATGGTGTTGTTACTGAAATCTACCATCCCACAGTAGACAGTCCCCAAGTTCGGGACTTGCAGTATCTAATTTCCGATGGAAAAAGCTTTTTTCACGAAGAGAAGCGCCATCTTGAATCAAAAGTTGAACCGATGTGGACTCATGGTTTAGGATATCGCATCACTAATTCCGATCCACAAGGGCGTTATGCTGTCATCAAAGAAGTAATTGCTGACCCGCATTTATCCTGTATTTTACAACGCACAAAATTAACAGGAGATAGCGATTTTATTTCCCAACTCCAGCTATACGCTTTGTGTGCGCCACATCTGGAAGTTGGAGGTAGAGGGAATAATGGTTACGCTGTACAAGTTGCTGGACATCGAATTGTCACAGCCGAGAAAGGAGGAAGATGGTTAGCGCTGGGTGCAACAATTCCTTTTACCCGGATTTCTTGTGGCTACGTTGGTGAAAGTGACGGCTGGACAGATTTAGCTGATAATTTTCAGATGGATTGGGAGTTTGACAGTGCTGTAGATGGCAACCTTGCTCTGACTGGAGAACTAAATTTAGATAGCACTAAAGAGTTTACTTTAGGACTGGCATTTGGCACAAACCTGCACAATGCAATTTCCACACTCTTTCAATCGCTTAATATTCCTTTTGAAAAGCAGAAACAGCTATATAACGAGCAGTGGAAGCGATCGCGCGACAGCATCCATTCATTAGAAAATAGTTCTTATGATGATGGGAAGTTGTATCACAACAGCATTAGTCTGTTGTTGGCACATGAAGACAAAACTTATCCAGGTGCGTTGATTGCATCTCTGGCTATCCCTTGGGGTGAAGCCAAAGACGACCAAGATCAAGGAGGATATCACCTTGTCTGGACGCGGGATATGGTTAGCAGTGTATCAGGTTTAGTGGCTGCTGGGGAAACAGATACAGCAGTGCGATCGCTAATTTATCTCGCTACCAGTCAGCAGGAAGACGGCGGTTTTCCCCAAAACTTCTGGGTTGATGGGAAACCTTATTGGATAGGTATTCAGCTTGACGAGGTGGCATTTCCCATTCTATTAGCATGGCTATTGCACCAGCAAAAAACTTGTTTAAACTTCGATATTTATCCGATGATTTTACGGGCGGCGGGTTATTTAATTCGTCATGGCCCAGCTACCCAACAAGAACGCTGGGAAGAAAATAGCGGTTATTCACCATCAACATTAGCATCTAATATTGCCGCCTTAATTTGTGCTGCTCAATTTGTTCGTGAACGTGGCGATGAAGCAACAGCAAACTTTATCGAAGAATACGCTGATTTTTTAGAATCTCACATCGAAGCTTGGACAGTTACTACTGAAGGAACTTTAGTTTCTGGCATCAAACGCCATTACATTCGGATTACTCCTACAGATATTAATAATCCTCAACCCAACGAAAATCCTAACCAAGGAACTCTTGTTATCAGCAGTCAACCACCTGGTGAACCGTCAGAATTTCCCGCGAATGAAATTGTTGATGGTGGGTTTTTGCAATTAGTACGCTATGGAATTCGCAAACCTGATGACCCGATTATTGTTGATTCTGTCAAAGTAATTGATGCAGTTTTAAAAGTCGATACACCTGCTGGTGCTTGTTGGCATCGTTACAACCACGACGGCTACGGACAGCAAGAAGATGGCAGTCCTTATACCGGTTTTGGCAAGGGACGCGCTTGGCCTCTCTTAACAGGAGAACGGGGACATTATGAATTAGCTGTTGGCGGCGATGTCAAAACATATATCAAGGCGATGGAGGGATTTGCATCAGATACTTGTTTACTACCCGAACAGGTTTGGGATGAAGCAAATATACCTGAAAACCATCTGTATTTAGGAAAACCAACAGGTTCAGCAATGCCTTTGATGTGGGCGCATTCGGAGTATATCAAACTGCTACGGTCAAATCATGATGGTCAGGTATTTGATTTGATTCCACAGGTGGCGAATCGATATCTAGGCGAAAGAAAGCAGTGTAAATCGTTGGAAGTTTGGAAGTTTAACCGTCAAATAGACAAAGTTAAAAAAGGTTATACACTGCGAATTCACGCTTTAGCATCTTTTCATTTGCATTGGTCAGATGATAATTGGCAAACTGTAAAAGATACACCTGCTACTTCTACAAAATTAGGAGTTAATTTTGGAGATATTTCTATTTCTGATAATCAGCAACAGCCAATCAACTTTACCTTTTTCTGGATTGAAAGCAGCAAATGGGAAGGACACAATTATACGGTGAGAATTTCGTAATTCCTAATTTATAATTCGCCTTTCAATACATTTCGGATCAAAAAGAGCCATTATTATGCAGAATAACTCATCACCCAAACCAACAATTGAATACTGGCACGTCTGGACTGACAACGACGGTATAAGTCACCAATCCCGTTGTCAAATTGAAGACTTCATCGAAAAAGGCATAGCCCCGGATACCTCACCGCAGTGGCTTTCTAATTTGAAGCAGTCCGGTGCTACAATCACCTTTACTGTGTTACCTGTGGGATGGGTTGGTAACTGGCATGAGAACCCGAAACCCCAGTGGATCATCCCTTTGTCGGGACGCTGGTTTGTGGAGACTATGGACGGACAGCGAGTCGAGATGGGGGAAGGCGAAATTTCCTTTGGAGAAGATCAGGGTACGAAAGCAGACGCGCAAGGTCATAAAGGTCACTTATCTGGAACAGTAGGCGATGCGCCAGCTGTTCTAATAATGGTGCAATTTGAAGAGACTCCGACTGTAGACCAATCTTGTCGATTTAGGTAAGTGAGTTAGTAGCCAATACAGTTCAGAATGAGCAACAAAATATTTGTAGAGACGGCGATTTATCGCGTCTCGAAAACCCAAAATTGTTGCCAGTAGCCCTTAACCCAAGCGTATTGAGTTAGTAGCGATCGCTAGCAGTGCGTTAGTATATTCCTTTAGTGAAGTAAACTATGCTCCCGCCTGTCGCGCCAGCATCAGCCTGTTAAAAAGCTAGTACAGCACAGCGTAAATAGCGATCATTTTTTTCCTGAAATATAAACCTCATAATTTAGGAGTATTCGGTTATAGGAGGTTGTACAGCGCAACTTAAATTTTCTATGGAAGAATCCTTGCCCATTACTATTCTGATCAGTGCAACAGTTGTAGCTGGTATTGCTGCTCAAGTTTTAGCTGGTTATTTTCACATTCCTAGTATAGTCTTGCTACTTCTGTTTGGGATTCTTCTGGGACGAGATGGGTTTGATTTTTTAGATCCCTCTTTACTGGGGATTGGTTTAGAAGTTGTGGTTTCCCTCTCAGTGGCGCTGATTTTATTCGAGGGTGGTTTAAATCTACAGTTAGGAGAGTTAAAAGAGGTTTCTAATGAATTGAAGCTTTTACTAGATAAACTTTTAAATAAAGGTGAATTAGTAATTAAGTGGTATCGAAAACGAAAAAATAAAGGTAATAGTGATTATGTTGCAATTTAAATGCCTATTAGCTTATTGAACACGGAGCCACCAAAGTCTATGCGGCTGTTCGTCAGCTCAACAGTGTCTCCTCATTGGTTGAACAATACGGTGATCGGGTAGTACCAATTCAGGTTGATTTAGGTAATCCCCAATCTATTGTTGCTGCTGCTCAAACTGCCCCAGATGTGCAAATTGTTATCAATAATGCAGGAGTCTTTCAAGCTGGAACTCCCTTAGCTGAGAATGCGATCGCCGCTCTCGAATTTCAGATGAATATCAATGTATATGGATTAATCTACATGGCTCAGGCGTTTGCCCCGGTACTCAAAGCCAATGGAGGTGGTGTCTTTGCCCAAATCAATTCTGTGGCTTCGCTCAAGGGTTTTCCCGACTCTGCCACTTACTGTGCCTCAAAAGCTGCGGCCTATTCAATCACTCAGGCATTACGAGAACTATTAAGTGAGCAGGACACGCTTGTGCTAAGTGTTCACCCTGGCCCGATTGCCACGGATATGGGCGATGCAGCAGGACTAACTGAGGTTGCACAGCCACCTGTACTTGTGGCAGACGGGATAATAAAAGCTCTTAAAGCTGGGGATTTTCACGTCTTTCCTGACTCGATAGCTAAACAAATGGGCGATGCTTATAAAAGCTTTGCCCAAAATGTCGTTGAGGTGTCATCAAGTTAACTACATTGCAGGGTAATGCTCTAGAAAAGGGTATCTGGGTATTAAACAGCAAGCCCAAACTCTTCTCAATTGTACAGATTCACTACTCCTCCTAATTCCCCAGCACCCCATCCACAATCGCAATCCCCTACTGCGGAAACTTCGCCAGCAACTTTTTAATCACGATCTGTAAGGCAGGATCATCATTCCAGCACGAGAGCAAAAAGTCAAAACCTGGATTCTCCCGTGAATTTGCTGCTCGATTTAGTCTCTCCCTTCTTACAGGTCGCATATTTGACCGCGCAACTATTGCTTCATGCGACCATTTTTCAGTTTGTGACACGGGTGGCGCGGAACTTTCCCCCTTATCAACTGTTTTGACTTCTACACCCGAAACTGAATTTTCAACTGACTGAGTTATTCAAATTCAGGTGGCCATAATTCTGCGTAGGCGTAGCCCGTCGTAGACATCGCTACTTGTCCCCACATCAACACTTCCCACGCTAAATGCTAAATTTTATTTAGCCACCCAGCAGGAGTTTTCTTTTTCTTATGTGGTTCTGGTCTGCCGATTCAGTAGAACAAGAATTATTTGATTTGTACGCTCCAGCCCTGCGATCGGTCGGCGTAAATTTTGGGGCATCCACCGAGAACCATAAGGGTCAGCCGTCCAGCATTCTTGCCATAATTGCGTAACTGAGGGCTTTTGCTGTGATGCCCATAACATATCTTCAATCGGGATAATCACATGAAGCCTTTTATACGGGGATTGTGGTTTACTAGAGGTAGCCTTTTTGAGCTTGGGTCTTGTAATAGTCAATACTGTAGCCAAAAAAAGAGTATAAAAAGAGGGCTGATGTAGTAGAGTTATAGTCTTCTAAAACAACAACTCGAAATCCACACACAGCCCAT
>NZ_JBALFF010000069.1:0-189440 GCF_036916975.1 Nostoc sp. | reverse complement strand
TAGGAGTTAGGAGTTAGGAGTTAGGAGTTAGGAGTTAGGAGTTAGGAGTTAGGAGTTAGGAGTTAGGAGTTAGGAGTTAGGAGTTAGGAGTTAGAAGTTAGGAGTTAGTAATATTTAGCTTCAAACTTCAAACTCTAAACTCCAAACTCCAAACTTCAAATTTGAAACTCCAAACTCCAAACTTCAAACTTCAAACTCCAAACTCCAAACTTCAAATTTGAAACTCCTAACTCCTAACTCCTAACTCCCACTCCCAACTCCCAACTCCTAACTTTCTATTTAGGGGTAACTTTGTCAATTACCTTGATTTTGCCATCGTCTCCTACTGTCCAAACATCGTAAACACCAACGACATCGCCGTTAGCATCAACATCTACGTTGCCACTGGCTCCTTGATAGTTAATCTTTTTACCATCTTTAAGTAATTTCAGTCCCTCGCAGACATCAGTAACTTCTGTGCCAGGCCCATCAGCAACTTCACGGATTTTGCTGGCTATGCCAACGCCTGTATTTTCCTTAGCAGCTTGCGCTGCTAATGTCAATAAAGCAGCCGCATCCCAAGCTTGAGGAGCGTATTCCCCTGGTTCACCACCCTTTTTATCCTTCCACAGCTTGTTGAAAGCTGCTAGTGCTTTACCATCGGAACCGGGTACTGTACCGATCGCTCCAGTTAAAATATATTTACCATCACTGCCTTTGCCAACTTGTTCGGGAAAACTAGGTGATTTCACCCCATCTGTCAGCAGAATTTGCACTCCTTTAGTCACACCTTGCTGGTAGGCGGCTTTCAGGAACAGACTACCAGTTTCCGCATACAGTACAGCTAGGACTGCATCTGGTTTACCAGCAAAAGCAGCAGCCGCTTCTGTATCAAATGTTTGGGCTTTCGGGTCGTAGCGGACAGGTTTATCTTTATTAACGATGGTTCCACCCAATTTTTCAAAAGTTTGCACAAATGCTTTTTCCAAACCAACGCCATAGTCGTTATTAATCACAACTGTAGAAACTCGCTTAAAACCTTTTTTTCTGGCAAGTTGGGCTAAAGCTAGTGCTTGGTAGGTATCGGGGGGAGCAGTACGCGCCCAAAAGCCTTTATAGTCGCCTTTTTGAGCTTTTTCAGTAAAGACGGGACTGGTACTACCAGGAGAAACCAGCATAACTTTATTCGGCGTGGCGATGGAGACTGCTGCACTAGAAACGCTACTGGCAAAGGAACCAACTACACCTGCTACTTTATCTAAAGTTGCTAGTTTGGTCATCCCGGCTGCACCGGCTCTGGGGTCGGTTTGGTCGTCTACTTGCACCAAGGTAACTGGTTCGCCATTCACCCCACCACAAGCGTTGACGGTATCAACAAGTAAAGGGACGGAACCTAACATCTGCTGTCCGACAGATGCCAAGTCGCCTGTTGTTGGTAGCAAGGAACCAATTTTTAGCCCTTGAGCAGTGCTTGTAGTAGTTGAGTTTGCTGCTGGGGTAGCGGTACTTCCGGTATTAGCTGTGCCATTGGGGGTACTATTATCACCACAAGCCCCAACTAGGAACCCAATTGCTAGGGTAGCTATACTAAAGGTTAAGGCGGCGCTAATTTTTCTCATAAGTAATTTTACTCCTCAGATATTTAGGAGCCTAAAAGTAAGATGCAAACTATATAAGTTAGCTGGATCTTATCAGGACTCCAAAGGATAAATCATATCATCCATCTTTAGGAGTAGAAATATTTACCACTAGATTAATATTATTATTTTACACAGAATATACTCTGTGTATCAAAGGCTGGAAAACGGAGAGGGAGGGATTCGAACCCTCGGTACGGAGTTGCCTGCCGTACAACAGATTAGCAATCTGCCGCTTTCGACCACTCAGCCACCTCTCCATGACTCACGAATATCAATGTTACCAGACTCGTTCTTAAGAGTCAATAGTCATTAGTCATTAGTCATTAGTCATTGGTTATTTACAAAACACTAAGGACTAATGACTAATTTTTTAAAGGACTTGCGATCGCATCCAAGCTAGGGGCAAAGTGCGTAACTTTTTCCACTGGGGAACGTAAGCCCTCTGACTGAACACATCATAATTGTTGCGTTCAATCACCTCCAAAATCTGTCCGTATAACATTGATGCTGCCCACACGGGCCAACGGGCATCGGATGCTAAATAAGTAATTCCCCGATCGGATGTGCTATAGAATTGGCGGGCGCGATCAATTTGAAAGCGCATCAACGCCCGCCAACGATCATCTACCACACCTTTGAAGAAGTCTTGCTCGGTGTAGTTGAATTTTTCCAAGTCCTCAAGGGGAATGTAGATTCGCCCCCGTTTGGCATCTTCTCCCACATCCCGCAGGATGTTGGTGAGTTGATTGGCAATTCCCAGAGCGATCGCTTCTTCTGTGGGAAGATATGGTTGTTTGTTCTGATGCCACGGAGCGGTGTATATGGTGCTATCTACACCCATAACTGCTGTTGACATTAAGCCGACAGTGCCAGCAACGCGGTAACAGTAGAGGTATAAATCCTCAAAGGTTTCATAACGACTGCGATATAAGTCCATGCGCTGACCGGCAATCATATCCCGAAAGGGCTGAATGTCCATCGGAAAGCGCTGGAGGGTATCAACTAAAGCGACATCGTAACTTTCTAATGGCTGTCCCGCAAAAATCGATTCCAGCTGCTGTTCCCATAGGTCTAGGGTTTCTGGCGTGGTAATAGCAGATGCAGGTCCATCTACCAATTCATCTGTACGGCGACACCAAGCGTAAATTGACCAAATAGATTGACGTTTTACCGGACTCATGAGCAAAGTACCCAGGTAAAAAGTCTTGGCATACTTTGCTGTGAGATGTCGGCAAAGTTTGTATGACTCGTCTACAGAGACCAGCGTTTTCATGCGCGGGGGGGAATCAGGCAGTTGCAGCATTCGTTGCGGGCGGTCGGGTGAGCGTTTGCAGGTTTGAGGAATTTGCTACCGGGAGAGCCTCAGAAATTGCCTGCGCTGTCAGCTTACCAGAAAGTACGGCACCTTCCATACTGCCTAAGTAGCGTTGCATGGTATAACTTCCGGCGAGATAGAAGTTGGCAATGGGCGTAACTTGTGCGGGACGGTACTGTTGACGACCAGGGGTCGCTTTGTAAACTGAACGCGGCGTTTTCACCACATGAGATTTTAGCAATGTTGCTGGATTGTCTCCCCCAAAGTGGTCAGGGAAAAGTTTTTCCAATTCAGCAAGCGTTGCAGCCACAATCTCCTCATCAGATTTGGCAATCCAATCTTTTGCCGGAGCTAGAACTAATTCCAGCATTGAGCGATTGGGGTTGGCGTATTCACGGCAGGTGTTGCTCATATCAGCATAAACGCTTAGGAGGGGCGATCGCGAAAAAAGCAAGTGATCAATTTCTGTAAGTTTCCGGTCAAACCACAGATGCAGGTTAATCACTGGTACTCCTTCCAAACCTTCGAGCTTTTGAAAAAACTCCATTTGCTTCCAAGGTTTCGGTAACATCACCTTCAATGGATCAACCGACATGGCAGATACATACACATCAGCCGTCAAAACTTCATCTTCTGCCCCATTTAAGCCTCGAATCAAGTATCCTTTTACCGTGCCATCAGCATTCAGTAAAATCTCTTTCAATGGGGCATTCAACCGCACTTCTCCACCGCGTTCTGTGATGTAATCTACGATTGGGCTGCATAGACGTTCTGTGGGAGAACCATCCAAAAATGCAATCTTGGAGCCATATCGTTCTTGCAAAAAGCGATTCAGTGCAGTTAACAGGATGGTTGCCGAAACTTCATCAGGATTGATAAAGGTGAGCGCTTTACATGCGGCAATAAAAACGTCACTAGTTACCCGCTCGTCAACACCTTGTCTTTTCAACCATTCTAAGAAGCTGTATTTGTCCATCTCTTCAACATACTTTTGACCCCGAACCACTGCTGGAAGGAGGCCAACTGCAAATCGAATCTTCTGCTCCCAAGTCAACATGTCTTTGTTGCGAAGAATCGATGCAATCACGTTGAAAGGAGATGGAATATCTGGAACATCAAAACGTGAGAGTGTCCCAGGCTTGTCTGGTTGATTGAAAATCAACGTATGATCTTTCCACTGGAGTCTGTCTTCAATGCCCAACTCCTTGAGCAATTGCAGCATATTCGGATATGCCCCAAAGAAGGCGTGTAACCCGGTTTCGTACCAGTCGCCGTCAGAGTCTTTCCACGCCGCAACAAGACCACCCAATACGTCCCGGCTTTCCAAGACAATGGGAGTGTGACCTGCGTCCGTGAGATATTTCGCGCAGGAAAGTCCTGCTAGACCAGCACCCGCGATCGCTACTCGCATTTAACCTTAATGCCCTTCAATATTTCTTAATGGTTTTGTCGATTCTCATTATACGTTGCAAACCGTAACATTTGGCAGTTATTGTGCGATCGCTTCCCCAAAAAACTTTATAAAAGAGAATTTTACCTGCCCCCATCTGCCCAACAAAATTGCTAATACCATTGTTGCCAACAGGTTTGGGCAAACATTTCATCTATATTTCTATCTAGGAAATTTAACCAAACAAAAGTAATTCCTTTGACTGAAAATAGGTAATCTCAAAAGTAGTTGATTTCTTTGGAAATCTGTGTATCTGATCTGAGAAAATATCTAGGGTACTGATTATAGACTGCTATTAAACAACTCAATTAGGTAAAAAATTATGAGTGGAGCGCAGGAGCTAAAACGTTTTGGACATCACCTGATTCTAGGTATTTCCGGCACTACATTAAGCGATGACGATAAACGCGCACTCAATGAATTAAAGCCGATTGGGGCGATCTTTTTTGCTAAGAACTTTTTGGATAGCACCCCCTATCAGATTTGGCTGGAAAGCTTCAAAGATTTAAACAATCAGATACGAGAATATACTGAACGTGATTCGATGTTTATGACTTTGGATCATGAAGGAGGTCGTGTCATTCGTACACCACTGCCAATTACGCGGTTTCCTCATGCGTTGTTGCTGCGATCGCACGCCCGCGAAGTAGCAAAAGCCACAGCAATAGAATTAAAATCACTGGGAATAAATTTATCTTGGGCGCCTGTAGCAGATATTTTTTCCTATCCCCACAACCCCGTGATTGGGACTCGCGCCTTTGGTAACACTCCCGAAATTGCTACTCAAGGTGCGCGTGAATACTACCTTGGACTTCGAGAATCAGGAATTTTGGGATGCGCCAAACACTTCCCCGGACATGGAGACACCAGCAAAGACTCTCACATTGAGCTACCAATACTGAATTTAACTTTAGAAGACCTGCGACTTCGAGAACTCATACCTTTCAAAGCTTTAATCGAAGTACAGATTCCTTTAATCATGACTGCCCATATTTTATTTCCTAAGATAGATGCTAATGTACCAGCTACGCTTTCCCAGGCTATTCTCAAAAGCATACTTAGAGAGGAACTTGGCTTTGAGGGAGTGGTTGTATCTGACGACTTAGATATGAAAGCGATCTCAGATGTGTTTATTAAAGCTGGTACTGTGGCGCGGTCATTTCATGCAGGCTGCGACCTGTTTATTGTCTCGCGTAATATTAATTCATCATCTATTGAAAGAACTTATCAGATTGCTGAAGATTTCGTTGATTCCCTTAGCAAGGGTAATTTAGATGAATCAGTAGTGGAAGCAGCCAGAGAAAGAATCGATAAACTGCTGGCAGTAACACCGCAATATCCCGTAAATGCTCTGGATAAAGACATATTATTGCAACATGCTCAACTAACGATCGCTAGTTCTTATTCATAACCTAACGTGCATTCAAGTTCCATCTTATTAGCAATTTTCAAAAGGCTAGCTAGGATTGCATTTCTTAATTTTGAATGCGTGAATTTTGAATTGCTTAATGGGTGGTATAGGGGTCGAACCTATTTCTGCGGGTTAAAAGCCTGCTGCACAGCCGTTATGCCAACCACCCTAGTTAATTTAAATAAGAAATGAGCAACTGCGATAGATATTTTTTACATCGCAAGCCTTACACCAACACTAGATATAAATCCACCTGGGAGGTACTGCCCCTCCTATTTCTGTGTTATCAGCACAGCGCGTCACTTTTCGGCTTCAGGTGGAAAAAATTGCTGAATCTACACTGTGGAATTTCTAGACTGATTTTTCTTAGCCCAGTAACCCCTTAAAGGTCTAGGAATACCGTATTTTTTGCACCACTTAGCGATTGCAACGTCAGACACTCCAAACTTCTGACTCACTTCAATAGGACTTACGCACAGGTAACGGAAAATCGAACCTGTAACATTCTTCTTGTAAGCAAGACACTCTACCAATTGAGCTACAGGACTACGCAAGCGAGTGGAGGGGCTTGAACCCACGCGCTGAGTATGGCGTACTCAGATGCTACCGATTACATCACACCCGCACTAAGCTGGTAACAGGAATTGAACCTGCAACCTACTGATTACAAATCAGTTGCTCTGCCAATTGAGCTACACCAGCACTAATTTTGGTGACGGGGGCAGGAATTGAACCTGCTGATGTTCAGGTTATGCAGCCCCACGAGCCACCGTTGCTCTATCCCCGCATAATCACCAATACCCTTGACTGGATTTGAACCAGCAACCTCTTCGTTCTAAGCGAAGCGCCTCTTCCGTTGGGCTACAAGGGCAAAATCTGAGTGGCATGGACGAACAGTTCCTAAAACTCCTGCGCTCCCAACTGCGCCACGCCCAGATATTTTGGTACTCCTGGTGGGAGTCGAACCCACAACGAACAGATTTTAAGTCTGCCACCTCTTCCAATTGGGCTACAGGAGCAAGTTTTGGTACTCTTGGTGGGAATCGAACCCACAACATACCGTTTTTGAGACGGCAGCCTCTTCCAGTTGGGCTACAAGAGCAAAGTTTGGCAGCCCCACCAGGAATCGAACCTGGAATCTTCGCCTTCAAAGGGCGCTATGTTGCCAATTACACCACAGGGCTTTATTGCCAGGGCAGGGTTTGAACCTGCAACCTCATCGTTCAGAGCGATGCGACTTACCAATTCGTCCACCCGGCATTAAATAATTCGTAGTTCGTAGTTCGTAATTCGTAATTATGTTTTGTGACGGGGATTTAGACCCCGACTAACATTAAAGCCGTTTATAGAAACTTGGGTATCAACCCCTATTTAATTATGAATTACGAATTAGTAATTACGAATTATAATTGGCTGCCTCAGTAGGACTCGAACCTACAACCGCGCGGTTAACAGCCGCTTGCTCTACCATTGAGCTATGAGGCAACGAAGCCCCCCAGGTCGGAATCGAACCGACGACCTCCTGTTTTTCAAACAGGCCCTAACTACCAACTGAGCTACCGGGGGATAAGAGAAGAGATGATGTAACGAGAGCGGAGGGATTTGAACCCTCAAGTCTTCAGTTTCGTAGACTGAGATGTTATCCAGTTACACCACACTCTCAAAGCGGAGAAAGAGGGATTTGAACCCTCGGTACGGAAACCGTACAACAGATTAGCAATCTGCCGCTTTAGGCCACTCAGCCACCTCTCCATAGTGGGTCGAGCAGGATTTGAACCTGCGCGCAAAAATGAACAGTTTTACAGACTGTCGCCTTCAGCCAGACTCGGCCACCGACCCATAAATCATTCCCTCGACGAGAATTGAACTCGCATCTGTGTTTTGAAAGAACACTGACTTAACCATTCGTCCACGAGGGCATAATTGAGTGAATTTTGGATTTTAAATTTTAGATTTTGGATTAAATTTTTCAATCTAAAATCGGCAATCCAAAATCCAAAATTGTCTGACACAGGGACGCTTGTTTTGAACCTAGAACATCGGATTTGGAGTCACGAGGTGTTACCATCCCTGCATTTGGTGGCAGTGGCGGGACTTGAACCCGCATATACCCGGTTATGAGCCAGGGGCTTTACCATTAAGCTACACTGCGGAAATCACCAGAGGTCAGAGCGGGATTTGAACCCGCGCTAATCGGTTTTGCAGACCAACGCCTTCGACCACTTGGCTACCTGACCGTTTGGGAGTCCCGACGAGATTTGCACTCGCAATTTTCAGTTTGAGAAACTGACGGCTTAAACTATTCGCCTACAGGACTACAACCAGGGTGACGGGATTTGTAGACGCAAAGCGGCTTCCCGCACGATACCCGCAACATTTCCGCAGACAACGGAACGCTCTAGCCAGTTGAGCTACACCCCGATTTTTTGATATCTGTACCTAAACTTTGAGGTTTTTAGGCACAGATTTTTGGTGAACTTGCCCATTTCTTATTTAGTTTTCAAGGTTCAGAAAAATTGCTTTTAACTGTTAGAAACTGTTAGAAAAACAACCGAAACTCTAGGTAGAAAGCCTGTTGTGTATTACGGATGTATTCTGTAGTTTTGCTGAGTGCAAACTTAAAACTTTTTTGCTTGATTGCTTCTACTTTCGATGGTTTGCAAGTAGGAACAGCTTTGTTGGCTGGGAAGTTTGGTTTATTCCAACGCCTGTCCTTTAGTTGTATGTAAAACATGATTTTGACCCTTGAGAAGCTTTGTCTTTCGCCTCACTACATTTAGACTACAAAACACTACAAGAAGTGTCAAGGGGTTTCAGAAAAATTTTTTTAAAATTGTATAGAGAAGCTTCTACACTTATATTTGAGCTTGCTAAACCCTCTGAAAAGTCAAACTACAGCTTATGATTGGGTGAATCTTTAAAAGCCTGAAAAGCCTGACGTGACAAATAACTCCCTCAAGCGACAACAGATAATTAGTTTTGTAGCGATCGCCTCTACAATTACAGCTTGTAGTATCACCCCACAATTGGGATTGAACAAGCCTTTAAGCAAAATCCATACTGCACTTCAAGATCCAGCAAAAGGCCAAATTAATGCCCAACTACCGTCAGCCAAAGTAGAAAATCCTACATTTACAGTCCCAGCTAAATTTCAGGGAAAAACAGTTTATAAGGTTCCACTCAGTAGTAACGAAAAAGTTATTGCTTTGAGCATTGATGATGGACCGTGGCCAAAAACAACCCTAGAAATGCTGGATATCCTCAAGCAAAATGATGTTAAAGCAACATTCTTTTGGGTAGGACAAGCTTTGCAAGCAAATCCTGACCTAGCAAAGCAAGAGGTAGCCGAGGGACACGCCATTGGCAACCATACTTGGCATCATTGGTATCGCCGGATGGATGAGGCCACAGCCAAGAGTGAAATTGATCGCACAGCTGATCTGATATACAAAACTACAGGAGTCAAAACTGCTCTGTTTCGTCCTCCTGGAGGCTTTTTAAACAACGGACTAGCCACTTATGCTAAAAGCCAAAAAGATGCTGTCATTATGTGGTCGCTAACTTCAGCTGATACTGACCCTCACGCCAAACCGCAAGCATTTGTAAATAATGTCTTGAAAGGCGCGAAACCAGGTTCTATCGTTTTGATGCATGACGGTGGTGGCGATCGCCAAAGAACCGTACAAGCATTGCCACAAATCATCAGTGGACTAAAACAGCAAGGCTACCGATTTGTGACAATTCCCGAACTGCTAAAAATGGCCCAATAAACGCAGAGAAATTTTACTCCCCGAATTTTAGATTTTAAATTTTGGATAATGGAATTGAATAATCCAAAATCCAAAAAGGTCTGTTCTGGCAGTGTCTCCAAGAGTTACCCCCGAATTTCAACGCCAGAACAAATCTAAAATCCAAAATTGAGTCACCCTACTACTTTGTTTATTCGCTCATGACAGAAGCACAAGCTTGAGATTCTTGCCAGAGTTTATACAAAAAGAACTCAGCGCGATCGCTCATCGTGGTGAAAAACACACCTACAGCATCCTTAGAACTATCTAATAGCCAAGAACCCCGCAGAGTGACTTCCATATATTCGGCATCGCAGGCACAGAGGGCAATAATTTCTCTGTCATCCCTTTTTACCTCAGCCTTAAGCACTTCTACTCCTGGCAAATCAACAGGAAGCAAAAAGGAAGCGGTACTGGGTTCAATGCATAAACTTTGCCCAACTCGCAGGGCTAAAACCACTCGCTGCGCTACCCATTCTTCTAGCGACAGAGTGAGACATTCCAAATAAAAACTGCTTTCAGTGTAAGTTAATTTCAGCATTCCTTATGCTCTCCTGTTATTCCAGGCTTCCTTGCATATCTATCCAAAACTGTTCGGCAAAAGAAATCGCGGGGTGGATTGGTGCTTTTGGCTTGGTACGCAGTTGCATACCAGCTTCAAACAGGGTGCGATCGCCTTTACAGGAGTTACATTTCTCACAAGCTGTGACTACGTTATCCCAAGTGTGAGAACCGCCTCTTGATCGCGGCATCACATGATCTAGCGTTAGATGTTTGCCGCTACCACAGTATTGGCAAGTGTGATGATCTCGTCGCAACACTTCCCGCCGATTCACTGGCGGAACTTTCCACATCCGCTCATTAGAAGTAATTGTTAAGCGAATGTGTTTTGGCACATCAATTACTAAACTGGGTGAGTGAACTTGCCATCCGCCTTCTGTGGTAAAACCTAGCGGTTGAGCTTTGTCTGTTAGTAACAGCACAATCGCCCGCTTGATATTGATCCGACACAGTGGCAAGTAATTTTGAGAAAACACCACCACAGATTGCTCTAACACTTGCATTGCGTTCGCGCCGCGCATTGAAGATATCGTCACAGCTTAACTCCTTATAAAAAAACCCCCGCTTCAAGTTTTTGGTGAAGCGGGGGTTAGAATTGACCGGAAAGTTTTCTAGTCTCATATCGGTACAGTATTCCTTTGTCTGTACCCCCCCGTTTCTTCATCTAGTTCTGGTTTTGCATTCAGCGCACTAATGCTGAGATGTCTAAAATCATAATTACCCTCTGTGATTTGCCCATAATTTCGGCTACCATCGCCCATAAATAAATACTCCACTTCCATAGCAGCCGATTCCCAACCGGTTCGGCAATTGGTAGCGCACAAAATTAAAGTAGATATGGGGTAAATGGATTTCACAGAAAATTTCACCTATTGAATATCGCTTTAAACATACTACACTTGTATTACTATCTTGTCTATACCTTTAAGGAGAAATAGTGATGCATACGATCGCTCGCACCCCAACCACCGATATGGAAGTTACCAGCATCCGCCTAGAGCGGGAACTGAAAGATAAGCTCAAAGAAATAGCTGGAAATCAGGGATATCAAGCTTTAATCCGAGATATCCTTTGGAATTATGTCCAGCAAAAATCAGGTGAATGGAAGCCTCGATTTTCCCGAACCGACATTCGAGCTAGCATCGCGGCTACAGCCCAACAAGAAGAACGCTGTGTACTCACAGGTCAACTAATTCAACCCCAAGAACCAATGTTGTTAGGGCTGACCAGGAATGGCGATATGGTTCCTCTGAGTGTTGAGAGTTTGGCTGGATAATTTTAATATTCAGGCAATGCAGCTCAATTATTTAGCAAAAATAACTGAGCTGCATTCCTAATTTAGCTTTATTTTACAAAAACTTTAAAATATATCCAGTGTTTTTACGGAATTTTATGGGGTATTTTCCTGAAATTATAGAGAAATTACGGTTTATGTATACTTACAGACAGGATATTCTAAATCAAAGTAAGTTAATTATCTCGATATAAAGAAGATAAAACAGCCAAAAATAATCAGGCTGGGACATTTTAGAATATCCTAAGTATCTCACTACCTATGTAGCAATTTGCTTAATATAGCGGGAACTTGGCCATCTCTTATATAAAAGGGCTATAACAGGTGAGAGAAAGTATTCATCCAATATTTGTCAATTATCAAGCTGGAGCAGCACAACTAACGGTGAAGAATATGCCAAGAGGTTGGGTGCAAAAAGAATGGGGTTACTATCCAAGGGCGTGCCAAGAATGAAAAAGCCTTTATCCTCGCCGCCACATTATGTAGATGACACAGATCGACTACAACCTTACCAAGTCAAGCTGATGCAGCATCAGGAAGAACCTGCCCGCAAGTTGGTACAAAAGATTAACCAAATCATTGCCAATAGCTCCGCTACGGCCTTGATGCTGAAAGATATTGCTCAATTGCTAGGAGTTGTCTTTCAAGTAGATTGTTGCTGCTTGGTTTCAGTAACGAGTGAGGCATCGGAGAAAGCAACTACTAGTAATTGGTGTGCTGATGAGTATCTAGCGTTACCACACTCAGAAGAAATGTTTTCGATGGAACAGTTGCTTATGCACTCGCCAGTGCTGCAATGTGCTGCTGAACCATTGATTATCGAAGATATTTCTATCATTCAGAATAGTCTGGTAATTGGGTGTCAATATTTACCACTACCGATAAAAGCAGTTTTGGCAATTCCCACCCGGTTTGGTGGCAATAATAATGGGGTAATTAGTCTAATTAAATTCCAACCCTATGATTGGAGTGAATCAGAAAAACAACTGCTAAAAGAGGTGGAGTCGGCTTGTGCGATCGCTTTTTCTCGCGTAGCACAAGCCCAGCTAATTGCTCATCAACAACAGGATCTACAAAAGAGCAAGCAGTCTCAAAGCTTGATTAAGCAACTAACCTTATTGAGTCGGAGCAACTTGGAGCTTAATCAAATGCTCCAGTTAGTTATCGCCTCTACTGCGGAATCTCTACAGGCAGATCGGGGTTTGCTCATACTACTAAAATATACAGACCCACTATTTAGGACTCAAGCTAAAAAACAAATTCCTAAAGCGAAAGCGAGAGTGGTTGGTGAATGGGCTAAAGAAACACAAATTTCTTGCACTACTAAATCAGATACCTTAAAAGATCAGTCTTTCTTGCTTTCAGAGTGTGGTTTATGCCAGCGTGCCTTCATAGATTCTGCAAAGCCTGTAATCTTTGATGATTATACAGAGCAAAATGATACTTCCTCAGCGGCTCCATTGTTTGCAATAGAGCAATTGCCTGCGGTATTATTAGTGCCATTAGAGAGTCAAGGTAAAATCTTAGGATTCTTGGTGCTACAGCAAGCTGTGACTCGCAGTTGGCAAGCAGCAGAATTAAATCTTGTGGAACTGGTTTGCGCTCAAGTAAGTAACGCCATAATTCAGTCACAGACATTGCGCCAGGTGCAAACTTTGGTAGATGAGCGAACGGCGAAACTACAGAGTAGTTTGGAACTCCAGGCAAAATTGCATGAAAGAACCCGGCAGTATGTTGAGCAACTGCGGAAACTCAATGAACTCAAAGATGAATTTATGAGTAACATGAGCGATCGCTTGCGCTATCCTTTGACAAACATGCTGATGTCAATTCGGAATTTACGTTTGCCAGGAATCGCGCCAGAGCGTCAGGTTAGATATATGGATATCCTAGAGCAGGAATGTACAAAAGAAATTAACTTGATTAATGACTTGTTGACACTCCAAAAACTAGAGTCGCCTCACGAAGCCCCGCAATTAGAATCTATAGATTTAAATACTAAAATCCAGAATATAGCAGCATCTTTCGAGAAAAAACTCGCAGAGAAAGGATTAAAGATTTCTGTAGATTTACCAGAGGAATCGCTAAAACTGCAAACTGAACTGGAGAGTTTTGACCGCATCCTGCAAGAATTGTTAACAAATGCCTGTAAATATTCACAGCATGATACAATAGTCCACCTTGAAGCCTCTCACCAAGTTGATCAACAAATAGATCAAGTTATCATGAAGGTGACGAATACAGGACATGCCATCTCTCAAGAAGAAGCGACCTACATCTTTGACAAATTCCGTCGCGGAAAAGGGCGCTGGACTCCGGGGACTGGCTTAGGACTTGCTTTAGTCAAGTCTTTAGTGCAGCATCTGAATGGAGCGATCGCAGTTGAAAGTCTGCCAATTTCGGATTCTGAACAGAGCGAAATTTGCTTCACCCTGACTTTGCCCCAATTTTCTGACGAAAGCAAACCATAATTCTGAAAGTGACTAAACAACAGAACGCAACAGAGAGGCTTGATCTCCAGTCTCCTAGTGATGACATCTACCTCGAAGGAGATTTGACTGCTGATGCAGTCGTAGCAGCTAAGGTAGAAATTCAAATTGAGAAAATAGCAGAGCGACAGCGACAAATCACCGCCAAAGTCCAAATTCCCCAACCAGTAGAACAAATCTGGAAGGTTCTGACAGATTATGAAGCCTTACCTGACTTTCTCCCCAACCTCGCCAAGAGTCGTCTAATTGAGCATCCCAATGGTGGAATTAGACTGGAGCAAGTAGGCTCCCAGCGCTTACTGAATTTAAACTTTAGTGCGCGGGTAGTTCTGGATTTGGAAGAATACTTTCCCAAAGAAATTAACTTCCGCATGGTGGAGGGAGATTTTAAAGGCTTTTCTGGTAGTTGGTGCTTAGAGCCTTATTCCCTTGGTGAGTATGTAGGAACAAATCTTTGCTACACAATTCAAGTTTGGCCTAAACTCACTATGCCAGTGGGAATTATTGAAAACCGCCTTACTAAAGATTTGCAGTTAAATCTCCTGGCTATTCACCAACGTGTAGAAGAGTTAGCCAAGCATTGAACCTTATGTATAGTTAAAGTATCATTCAGACTTCTTCCTGAATGATACTTTAGTTTCGTAGATTTGCAGCAAAAAACACTTTTGCTTTTTTATTGTTTTTAAGTACCCCCAGGGGAATTCGAATCCCCGTTACCTCCGTGAAAGGGAGGTGTCCTAGGCCTCTAGACGATGGGGGCATCGGACTCAAACCTTTTATAAGGTAACCAATTTCCTAGCCTTTGTCAACAGCTTTTGCCAAAAAAAGTTTGTGGCGGCTAAACTGGGTGGAGGCAAAAGCTTAAAGAGGATACAAACTCATGGAGACACCAAAACAATTTCTTAGATGCTTCTGCGGTTTGCCGCAGGATTCATCAGCATCCGGCGCTGGGGATTTAAAGGGATGTGCAGATAGAAAAGCTAAATTCAGCAATGGACAAAGGGTATGATGTTGTACCGGGTAAAGTTAATTTCTACGGTTTTTTACAAAAGATTTTGAAATAAATCGCTCAAAATCTACAACATGGAAGCATCTTTTGAAATTACCCTACAGATGGCGATCGCCGTCCTTGCTGGCATTAGCGCCCAAGTGCTGGCTGCATACTTTCGGATACCCAGTATCGTTTTGTTATTGCTGTTGGGCATTCTCTTTGGCTCTGATGGCATCGGGCTGTTGCATCCCCATTTGCTAGGCAGTGGATTGGAAGTTATTGTCGCCCTCGCAACGGCAATCATTTTGTTTGAAGGCGGACTTAACTTAGATTTGCGAGAGTTAGGTAGAGTTTCAGTCAGCTTACAATTGCTCGTCACTCTAGGAACGCTGATCACATTGCTTGGTGGGAGTATGGCTGCTCACTGGCTGGGTGAATTCCCTTGGAAGATAGCTTTTCTCTATGCTTCTATAGTCGTGGTTACAGGCCCAACCGTCGTTGGACCTTTGCTCAAACAAATCAATGTAGATCGCCAAGTAGCAACACTCTTGGAAGGAGAAGGGGTTTTAATTGACCCTGTAGGGGCTATCCTCGCCTTCGTCGTCCTCGATACGATTTTAAATGGCGATGCTGACCCGATTAATGCGATCGTTGGTTTGTTGATGCGCTTGGGTGTTGGTGCGGCAATTGGTGGTGCTGGCGGTTATCTGATGAGTTTGATTTTTAAACGCGCCGGTTTTCTGTCATTTGAGCTAAAAAACTTAGTGGTGTTGGCGATACTTTGGAGCCTGTTTGCCTTATCGCAAATGATCCGTAGTGAATCGGGAGTAATGACAACAGTAGTTGCAGGGGCAGTATTTGCTAACTCTTCAGTCCCAGAAGAACGTCTGTTAAGGAGCTTTAAGGGTCAGCTGACAATTCTCAGCGTCTCGGTGCTATTTATCTTATTAGCTGCTGACCTATCCATTGCCAGTGTGTTTGCTTTGGGTTGGGGTAGTTTATTCACTGTTTTGGTATTAATGTTTGTCGTTCGCCCAATTAATATCCTCTTGTGTACTTGGAATAGCGATCTAAACTGGCGACAAAAAGTATTTTTAAGCTGGGTTGCTCCTAGAGGAATTGTTGCTGCCTCCGTCGCTTCTTTTTTTGCAATTTCGCTGACACAGCGCGGCATTAACGGCGGTGATTCCATCAAAGCTTTAGTTTTCTTAACAATTATTATGACTGTTGTCTGCCAAGGGCTAACAGCTGGCTGGGTTGCTAAATGGCTGCAAATCACTTCCAAAGACGTAACTGGGGCAGTGATTGTGGGTTGTAATCCGTTAAGTCTTTTGATTGCCCGCTTCTTTCAAGAACGGGGAGAAAACGTGGTCATGATTGATACTGACCCCGACTGTCTTGTGCAAGCCGAGGCGCAAAATCTGCGGGTGATTGCCAGCAGTGGGCTTGATGCTGCTGTTTTGGAAGAGGCAGGACTTGGCTCTATGGGTACTTTTTTGGCTATGACTAGTAATGGCGAGGTGAATTTTGTTTTGGCTCAACGAGCAGCTGAGGAATTTAAACCGCCACGCGTCTTAGCTGTTTTCCCGCGCGATCCGCAAGCGAATATTTCGGTTAGTAATAAAGTTAATCAAGCTTTTATTCCAGACTTAGCGATTAAAACTTGGAATGAATATTTGAATGATGGGCGCGTTAAGTTAGGGACAACTACCCTAGATGAGTTGGAGTTTTCTATTCAATGCGATCGCATTCAAGAAAAAATTCGGACTGGGGTTTTGATACCGCTATTGGTAGAACGAGAAGAACGCTTACAGGTAATGTCAGCTAACCAAGATTGGGAAGTTGGCGATCGCATTATTTACCTGTTACATGACCCCAGACCTAGCCTTTTAAAACGCTTATCTGGTGCTACTCAATCCACCCCCCTCTCTCTAGAAAAGTTACCAGAGGTTGAAGACCTATCCCTCGTCCAATTGTCTGAATTTTCTGCTAGTGAGGCTCCTGGGGGATGAGGGGGCAGGGGGCAGGGGGCAGGGAGCAGGGGGAGAAAGAATTCCTAACTCTTGACTCTAAGTAACTGGGTCAAATTAAATATAAAACCTCACCCTGCCTCCGGCTTCCCTCTCCGATACTTTGGAGAGGGATTGAGGGTGAGGTTTTTTCTTATATTTAATTATGCCTACCTACTTGTTATCGAGGAAGGGAGTTCTTACTGAGGGCAGTTCGAGCTTACGGAAAATTTCCTCCTGCCTCCTTCAATAGCCTTGAGAAGGAATAAATTTGCCTTCTGGCGGTTGTTGCGAATTATCAATTTCTGGTCTTGGCGTTTCTTGATATATTTCCCATTCTTGCCACAGTAAAGCAGATAAATTCAGTATGGCAAGAATTAGGGTCGCCACAGAAATCAGATAACTGTGAATTGTGTAAAGGTGTTGGATAGTAACTGTGTTAATGGCTCCACCGCCAGTTAGAATCTCGCGGAGTTGTCCACCAATAAAAGGAATAGCTTCGATGGTTCCTAGTTCAATGTTAAAACGCCAGTATCCTTCCTGAGTCCAATCTAGGATCATCGCTGTCCAATTCAGCCCGATCGCACTTAAGGTTAACAAAATCCCACTAATCCAAGCAGCCAGCCAACTCTTGCGAAATTGCCGACCTAAAAACATCACCACTATTTGAATCAGAGCGATCGCAATTACCGCGTTACCAGCAATATCATGCGCTCTCCAAAACAACCACCCGTATGGTAGTTGTGTATTAATCATCTTCAATGAGTTATAAGCTCCGCCGGCTGTCGGTTCATAATAAAAAGAAAGCATTACTCCGGTAGAGATATAAATTAAGCACAAAGTCAGAATCACAACCGATATTATCGTTGCTAATCGCCGCAAAATCCTATCGAACTGGGTGCTTTGCATAGCTGACCCCTCCTGTTCTTAACTAGGTATTTATTACTATTATGATTTTAGCTAAGAAATTTTAATAAATGTTGCATTATTCAAATTTTCAAATCGGATATATTTAGGACTTACGCAAAAGTTACGGAATAACGAACCACAGAGGCGCAGAGGACACGGAGAAATAAGAGTTTGAGAGATATTTTGCGTAAGTCCTAATATTAAACGATTCTCGATTTGCTAACTAGCCCGCCTCAGACTTAAGTCTCTTGCTAATAGCTCAAGTCCACGAAGCGTGGACTGAAACCGGTTACTAGTTTTTAGACGATAGCCTAGCAATGAATTACTAGGCGATTGTTGGGACTAGCATCAGATATCAGTTAAATCAAATATTGCACCCAAGCTTTTAAGGGTTCTGCTGAACCATACCAAATCCCAGGACTTCTCGGAGAATGCCTCACACCTTCAATCACCAGATTTTCTGCCCCTTCTAAGTGAGCAGCTTCAATGGGTGTGATTCCATCTCCCCAAGTGTTGCCTTTACCACAGGTTAATTGGTAACTACTATAAGCTAACCAGCTACCGCGCCGCCTTTGGCCAAAGATAGTTTTGCCCGCCACACAAATGTAACGAACGTTTTTGTAAAAAGCTCCTGGGTAGTTATTGGTGACAAAATCCAAATTGGAGCGTGTCCAGCGTTCTTGGCTAATATGGGGTGTACCCAAGGTGATCAGAGTAGCAATCAAAGGATGCGCTTTCCAGAGAGATGCTTTAACGTTAACTCTTGCCAAATAAGGCTTTTCTCCCATGTAGATGCGTGATATCCAACCTCCTGCTGAGTGAGCAATCAAGTTAACTTGAGTAGCATTATGTTGCTGCAATGTCTGTTTGATTGTAAAATCGAGTTGTTGCAGAATTGGCGTTACAGGTCTTCCTCCAATAGTGGGTAGCCAGTCACGTCGTCGCAGTGGTACTGTAACGGTGGGAAAATCTAACTGTTGTAGGGATTGTTCTAGTTGGCGGTAAGCGATCGCGCTTTCTAGATATCCAGGTAAAATAACTGTCGGTAACGGCATTTTAAATTTTGGATGGAATAATTGATAAAGGTTTGAAATTTTTTGACGAATCAGAAGTCAAAAGTTAAAATTGCGATCGCATGACTGACTCCTTTTATAAAAACCCAAATAGTTTTGGTGGGGTTTAGGGCTAGAATTTCAATAAAATTGTACAATTTGCAACAGATTTAGGGACTGCTGATGTGGTAGTATTTTCACATGGGGACTAGTCTTGGCTAAGTAAGTGTACCATCTGTTACAGAAGCGTAGTTGACTGGAAAACAGTAGACACAAGGCAACTTCAAGAAATGTTGTTATCTACTCAAATTTGATAAATATCCGAGATATTAATTTTAATTGTGTGCGTCTTAACAATAAGAAAAGAAATCAAAAGTAGTAATTTTTAAACTATTTCTTTAGCAAGCTCAAATTGGAACACATGATACAGCGTCATTGATCGATTAAAAACTTGAATGAATGGTAATTTTGGCGTTTTTATTGCCAGGATAGGAAGTTATTATTTCCTTAGTGGGATACATATATTGCAATATCTTGCAATATAGTCAAAAAAAGAAAATCGCTAGTCAACTGCAACTGAGCCGAGTGAACGATAACAGCTATGTCTTACGTCTCCCTGTTTAGAAATATACCAGAACTGTTAAGCCAGCCAATTGGGATAGCAGCAATAGCTTCTCTTGGCATCCACGGTGCGATCGCCATGATTGTGCCATTGATGCCTATGGATTCTAGCAAACCCAAGGATACAGCATCATCAAAAACAGTCGGACTTTTGGAATTGAGCCAAGCCGACCAAAGTCGTTTGCCGCAAAGCACGCCGCAAGTTGGTTTACAACAACTTCCTCCAATAGTGCCACTTTCTACTCCAAACTTTAGCGCCCAAACTCTATTACCCCCAGTGGCACCAGCGCCATCGAGTCAGCTAGTACTGCCTCCCCTACCCGCATCATCGAATAACTATCGAGTTTCTTCCTTGCCTACAAAGCAGTCTTTGCGGATGATTCCTAGTGGTAATTTGGGATTTGATGCCTCTAAATTTGATAGTTCTAAATACAATACCAGTCCTAAATTCTCTCGACCGAATCCTAGTGTGAATGTTAGTGACACCAAATACGAAGCACCTGTGTCGGTCGCTGTAAATAGATTACCAGAATTGCAATCGCAGAAAACACCTAATTATATTCTGCAAAAGCCATTAGCTGTAAATAGATTGCCACAATTGCAGTCGCAGCAAATACCTGATGATATTCTGCAAAATGCCCAATCTCCAAACTTATCTGACACTAGCCCCATTGCAACAGCACAGGGAAATACGGCTTCACAAATGACGCAATCGGTTAATGATGGGTCTAGAATTGGTCAAAACCCGTTGATAACTTCTCTAAAACAAGCTCGCAGGGCTGAGGATAGCTTAAGCCTTATTAGGGGAACCACATCACAGACACCCAATTTATCTGCCAAAGGAACTCAACTAGCTATAGCACAGCTAGACTCCTACACAAACCTGAGAAAGGAAGTCCAGCAACAATATCCCAATGCTGAACAAAAACCAGTCATCCGCCAAACATTAGCCACCAAGAAGCCGAATCTTGAAGGTGCTGTTTTAGGTGTATTAGTGGTAGATCAGGATGGTAAGGTCTTAGATATCAAGTTTCAAGACAAGTTACTTTCCCCGGAATTGAAATCAGAAGCAAGGGAATACTTCAATAAGCAATCCCCCAAGGGAGATAAACGGATCAGTTCCTATCCATTTAATCTAAGTTTCCAAAACAACATTAGCAACACCACTGGGGCTACTCAATTATCTGCACCGGGAATCAATAACAATCAGTTTACCCCCAAACCATTTCCTGAACTGCGAATCAAAAATAATCAGCCTGCTTCCTCATCGACAGGTATTCTTAAACCATTAATACCAATCACAAATAACCAGCCTGCGTCCTTACCGACAGGTAGTCTTAAACCATTATCTGCAACGGGAGTTAATAGCAATCAATTTACGCCCTCACCAGCAGTTAGTTCTAAACCATTCCCTGAACTACAAATCATAAATAACCAGCTTACGCCTTCATCGGCTACTACTTCCGAATCCTTAGTACCGCCGACAATCAATAAGACTCAGCCTACAGCCTCTGCTGAATCGGATGGAAAATTAGTAGAACTGTTGCGTCAAGTGAAGGAAAACAGAGAAAACTCTAATCCAGAAAAATAATTAAACCTTATCTAAGTTGAGAACCGTAGTTTTCACCCTCTCCCTAAATCCCTCTCCCAAATGCTTGAGAGGGA
This sequence comes from Nostoc sp., assembly GCF_036916975.1. Classification (GTDB taxonomy): domain Bacteria; phylum Cyanobacteriota; class Cyanobacteriia; order Cyanobacteriales; family Nostocaceae; genus Nostoc. The sequence goes on along the minus strand of NZ_JBALFF010000069.1, from coordinate 168,266 downwards.
GTTTGAAATTCTGGCTCCCCGAATCCCAGATTTGGGGTTGGGGGATGAGGGCAAATCCTTTTGATCGTGGAAGAACTATAGGTTTCAAGATAGACCTGGTTTACCAGATGTTTATTTTGGATTAAGAACTTAAAATATGGTTTTAGGGACTTCCAAGAAATAAATTATCTAAATAAACGAACCACAGAGACACAGAGAACACAGAGAGAGCAGGAATAGAGAGAGTTTTTGCCTCAGTTTTGGAACATTTTTTTATTTGGAAGTCCCTTACTAGATGACGAACTGGCGATCGTTAGTTCGTCATCTAGCGTTTATTGGTTGAGTTCGTTAGAAGGTTCTAATCAAGAAAAGTTATTTTACCAGCCTTGTTCTGCATTCTGAAAAACGTAACCAGCTACCTCTAGAATCTCCTCAGCACTTAACTTACCTTTAAAGGCAGGCATGGCATTTTTACCGTTTTGTACTTGGTGGATAATCGCCTCGATTGAGTCGCTATCATAATTTTCTAAGTACTTTGACAATGCTTCCTTTTTCAAAGTTTTCTGGCTAATAAGGATGTTACCGCCACCTATATGGCAAGAAGCGCAGTTAGCCTCAAAAATTTTAGCACCGTTAGATATTTCGGCAGCTAGTGCTGGACTAATGAATGTCAATTTGAATAGAGCGATCGCCCACAGTAGGATTAATAAAAGTATTCGCAATAGAATTTCCTCGCAACAAGCCTCCAGCAAGAGTATAAACGCGATTAATGCTTGATTAAGTCAAGTTTGATCAAAATTGGCGGTAACGAGTTTACCCCTCTATCACCATAGGTTACTTAGCGTAGAGAGGAAAGGATAGGACTCGTTACCGCCATTTATTCATTGTGTGCGTCACTCTAGGAGTGTGATGTGTTGCTATGGGCTAATTTCAGAGAAGGAAGCCCAGAAAATCATCTTGTGTCGATGAGGATCTTTCTAGCCTTCGACAGTGATTGTACCAACCATGCCAGCACCACGGTGGGGTTCGCAGTAGAAGGTGTAGTCACCAGCAGGTGCGTCTAAGGGGAAGATGGTTGTTTCCTTTTGACCAGCACTCATGAGCAAATTCTTATGAGATAGAGATTTTGCTAAAGCGGCATCCTTCTTTGGGTTTTTGGCAGCATCAAACACAACATTATGGGGAGGAACTTTATTGTTCACCCATTCGATTGTATCACCTGGTTTAATTGTCAACTTTTTCGGTTCAAATGCCAGCATTCCTTTGTCGCTACCCAATTTCACCTTGTAGGTGTCAGCCGAAGCACTGGGAGTAAAAACAGCGAAGCTGCTAACAACTAAAAGGATTGTCAACACAGCTAAACTAAGGCGTCGCCAGCTTGCCGAAATCAATTTCATGGCTCTCTCCTAACAAATAATTTTTTTCCTTTTCTCATTTTAAATAAAATCAACGCCAAATATGACAATCTGTCATAGATACAATTTTTTTTTTAATAATAGGGAAAAATTTATTGCAAAAAGCTGTGCAATCAGTCATAAATACTAAACTGCCATAGCCCAAAAAGCCCGTGAATAAAGGTAAATGGGAAAATAAGAGATTTTTATTTTTTATTTAGAAATATTTTGATTTTTGAAAATTTTTTGTGGATCAACCAGGAAGATTTTGTGCTGGTGTGAAAATTGGGGAATGGGGAATGGGGAATGGGGAATGGGGAATGGGGAATGGGGAATGGGGAATACCCTATGCCCTATGCCCCAAAGACCCAGTACTAATTCCGGGATTTAGTAATAGATTTTTCCGCCTCCCCACTTAGTGCCGACGATTTTGGGTTGTAAGAGAATATGACCAGCGATCGCCTCCAAGTCATCATCTGTCAGATTTCGCATTGCTGTGAAAATATCTGCGCTTTTGATACTGGGGTGGATTTCGGAAATTTCTTCTTCCCCGTCGTAAGTAGTGGGATTTTTCAGGTAATCCACCAAGCCTTCAACGTTGTTACGGTTGGGTGTTGCCAGTGCCAGGTCTTCTGGAGTGAGTCCTACGTTCTGGTTTGTTTTGGTAACTCCCCCTGCATGACATTGGGCGCAAGCGTAATTAAATAAGCGTTTGCCTTCTTTGACTTGTTTAAGGCTGAGTACGGTGGTTTCACCCTGAGCATTTAATGGCACCGTCAGGGTAGCTTTGTCCAGTTCGACTGCTGTCGCGCTACCAACAAGCAACTGAAACGAGAGAAAAACAGTAACCACAACAACGCCAATTAGTCTTCTAAACATGTTTCCCCTTAAAAATTTTAACGATCAACACAGCGAAGAAAGCGATTCTCAATCTCCAAGCTGCTAATTGCTAATGACTGATTGTTTTTTATCATTAGCTATCAGTGATTAGCCAAAGCCCGAGATACCCCTTCAGGTGACCTCGCGATCGCCCATCAAGCCGTTAGTACCTTTTGGGCGTATTTCAGACGATATTTGGGAAATAATTGCCTTTGCATCTTCTAACGCCAAACGAGTCTTTTGGTGTTTGTAAGGAATTCCCAGTTGGTTGCACAGAGAAAACACTTTTTCTACAGGAATGCTGTAGTCGGCTGCTATCTCTGCGATTGATAGGTCTGCAAAACCCATAATGCTTATTAACTGATAGATAGAGATTGAGTCGCTGTAATACCAATATCACGTTAGGAGTGCAATTTGTTGCCCAAAATACTGTTTAGGAATCGGGAGGGGAAAGAGGGCAGGAGGAGCAGGCGGAGAATTTTTAACTCTTGACTAATTACATTTAGGAAAATTAACAAAAAACTGCCGCATCATGAAGATGAAAGTGGCATTAACCATGCTATAGACAATCATCCCTTGGTCAAATCCGTTCGCCTTTGAAAAGTCGCCTTTGAATTAAAGTGATGGCAACGATCGCTGCTGCTAACAAAAATGCGATCGCATCTGGATATTGACCTACTTGCCACTGTGTAGCGTAGTTAAACCTTATCTAAGTTGAGAACCGTAGTTTTCACCCTCTCCCTAAATCCCTCTCCCAAATGCTTGAGAGGGAGTTTGAAATTCTGGCTCCCCGAATCCCAGATTTGGGGTTGGGGGATGAGGGCAAATCCTTTTGATCGTGGAAGAACTATAGGTTTCAAGATAGACGTGGTTTAACTAAGTGAGTCGGCACAAATAATCATCACTGGTTTGTAGTTGGGCTTTAGCGCTAAAGCCCAACTACGAGCCAAATACAGAGATTTTACTTTTCGTTATATAGTTTGGTTTTTTATCGCCGATCTACTTACCGCCAATAATGACGATCGCCATTACCAATCCCAAAAAATTAAGTAATCTTTTTTTGGTTGCAGACAAATAACAGTCTTTTTTCTTACTTGTACCTTGTGTTATTAAGGAGTGATATTTTACTTATAGGACTTACGCAAAATGACCAAAAAACGAACCGCAGAGGACGCAGAGAACACAGAGGAATAAGAGTTTGAGAGAGTTTTTGCGTAAGTCCTGACTTATTTGAAATTTTGGTTGAGAATTGCAAGTTAAAATAACGAAAACTTATCAAAAATGCTAATGGAAGCATACTGAGTTCCTCGACAACCAGATTTATGTCAGGATGTTTTACTCATAAACATACATTATGGATTTTGTTCAGGTTGAAACAACTGCGCCACGGACTCTGGAAATTCCCCAGATTGTCTCAGCATCCACACCACTTTCTCCAACCTCTCGAATTCCCAAGGATGTGATTCGCACTAGTTTAAAAGCCTCCACTACAGATTCTGTCTTAGCAGCGATTTACTCCCTTGGAACTGGCGGGATTTTACTCAGCAATTTTTTGGTGGAATTGGATGCTAGTCCAGTGGTATTTGGGATGTTCTGCTCTATCCCCATGTTGGTCAATCTTATTCAGCCGTTGGGTGCTTACTTGTCTGAACGTAGCACCAGCCGCTTTCAATATTCTCTTCGGACACACGGAATTGGTCGGCTGCTATGGCTGGTTCTAGTTATCAGTATTGTCGGCGTAAATTTGGAAGTGATTAATACTCACCAGCTAGTGATATTGACACTCTTGATTGTTCTATTCAGCAATCTTTTGGGAGGACTAGGAGCGGCATCGTGGCTAAGTTGGGTAGCAATGATAGTTCCCCGGCAATTGCGAGGCAGGTATTTTGGGATACGCAATAGTGCTGCTAGCCTCACCAACTTGATTTGCGTACCAATAGCCGGTCTAGTTGTATCACATTGGGATGGTGGAAGTATCCAAGGCTATGGGGTGGTTCTGCTGGTAGGTATAGTGTTTGGGATTGTGGGATTGGGATGTCAATATTTCCAGGTGGATATGAATCCGCGATCCCAAAACACTTATTATGGCAAGTTACCTCAAACAAATGAGATTCAACAAGAGGCAAGGGATCTCTTAGCTCTTAGCAATGGGGATATAACACAAAGGGATTCAACCCCACCTATTGCGCCAGCTTCCAGCATCTGGAAAAACTCTAACTTTTTGAGATTTCTGCTGTATTTCAGCTTCTGGGCGCTTGCTGTTAACCTCAGCAGTCCTTTTTTTAACCTCTATATGCTCGACACGCTCGATTTAGACGTGAGCTATGTGACGATCTACAACAGCCTTCAGGCGGCGGCGACTTTGCTGATGCTCATCCTGTGGGGCAAATTAGCAGACAAGATAGGCAATCGTCCGATTTTGATCTGTATTGGGATTTTGGTTGCAGCCACACCACTGCTTTGGTTGGGGATTGGTGCTAATCACCTTGACATCTGGTTATGGTTACCGCTGTTACACATCTTGACTGGAGGTACTTGGGCGGCGATTGACTTGTGTAACAACAATATACAATTAGCGATCGCACCAACTAAAAATCAGTCTATCTATTTTGCGACGGCAGCTGCCGTTGCTGGAGCCAGTGGTGCTTTAGGCACAACTATAGGCAGCTTCATCGTCCAATTTGCTCAGTTTGGAGGCTTACTGGGGTTGTTCGCTCTCTCTAGTCTATTTCGACTAACAGCGCTTATCCCACTACTTTTTGTCAAAGAGCCGGAGAGAGCATGAGGGAGCCAAAAGTGAGGAGTTAGGAGTTAGGAGTTAGGAGTTAGGAGTTAGGAGTTAGGAGTTAGGAGTTAGGAGTTAGGAGTTGGGAGTTAGGAGTTAGGAGTGAGGAGTGAGGAGTGAGGAGTGAGGAGTGAGGAGTTAGGAGTGAGGAGTTAGGAGTTAGGAGTTTGGAGTTTGGAGTTTGGAGTTAGGAGTTTGGAGTTAGGAGTTTGGAGTTTGGAGTTAGGAGTTAGGAGTTATGAATTTTATACTCATAACTCTTCACTCCTAACTCATCACTTTTGAGTTTTGACTATTCTGCGGCGCTAGAAGTCAAGGACATTGTTTCCCACAAGACCATTTGAGGTGTTGTTAGTACAGGCTGGTGTAGGGCAATCAGCTGGGTTAGGGTGTTCTTTAATTGGGTACGGGGTACAATATCATCAACAAAACCGTGCAAAAGTAAATCTTCAGCAGTCTGGAAATTTTCGGGTAGTTTTTCCCGCAGGGTTTGCTCAATCACTCGCCGACCGGCGAAACCAATGGTTGCCTTGGGTTCTGCCAAAATGATATCGCCCAACATGGCAAAGCTAGCGGTAACGCCGCCTGTTGTGGGATTGGTCAAAAGAGGAATATATAATAATCGCGCGTCTTTATGGCGCTGTAGGGCTGCGGAGATTTTTGCCATTTGCATCAGGGAGAGCATTCCTTCTTGCATTCTCGCGCCCCCGGAGGTGCAGACGATAACTACAGGATACCGCCGTTGAGTGGCTTGCTCAATCATGCGGGTGAGTCTTTCTCCCACCACGGAACCCATGCTACCACCCATGAAGCGGAAGTCCATAACGCCAAGGGCAATGGGCAAACCGTTGATTTGACCTAAACCAGTTTTAACCGCGTCTATTAAGCCAATTTTCTCCTGCATTTCCCGCAAGCGATCGCTGTAGGGTTTGCGATCGCGAAATTCTAGGGGATCGCTTGGACGCAAATGCTCGTCTAGCGGTTTCCAGGTATTATGATCTATCAATTGACGGATGCGCTCATCGCTGTCTACCCGATTGTGATGACCACATTCAGTACACACCATCTGGTTGGCTTTCAGGTCTTTTGTGTATGCCAACACACTACATTTAGAACATTTGTGCCACAGCCCATCAGCAATTTCACGTTCTTGGCGTTCGAGGTTGGTAGATCCTGACTTCCGTCGATTTGCAAACCAATCAAATAGAGACTTTAAACCGCGTGATTCTTCGTTGTTAGCCATTTTTTATTTTAAGTGGGTATGAGGTCGAAAACATGTCAAGCCGTATCGGGTTGTCCTTAGCCTTTTGTCATTTGTCTTTATTAATGACTAATGGCTACATCGTCAAACTACTCTTTTAAGCAATTGGGACTTTAATTTTCATCTTTGGTTGCCAGCTTAACGAAAATACTTATGCCAATACAAGTCTCTTGCTTTTTTTTCAGCAGACTTAAATTATATGGACATACTGACAAAGCCATGAGAATACCAACCTCCAAATAAGATGCTTTCCCCCTCCTACCCAAATCAATGATTTGTATTGCTAGATTATGAGCAATCAGGATCTGTTGAACTAGTTGTCCTTGCCAACGGTTAATCGTTGTTAACGGATTACGGAAGTTCCCACCTTCTCTGCGAGACGTTAAGGCGAACAATGTATTTATAAGGTGGGGATTGTGAACGGCTGATGACGATAGCATCCAGGATATATAAGGAATACCGATTTCTCGGATATTATAGTTAGTGTCTTGACCATATCTCGACTGCGCTCGATAAACATCAATGCCACAGGCGAAAACCAAGCTTATAGGTATATGTTGCCAGAAAACCCTTCCCTACGGGACGCTACGCGAATGGCAGAGCTACGGGTAAAACATTTGCGTCTTGGTAACCAGGACTTCTGCCCTTAGAGGGATGTCAGACCAATAGAACTACGGAGTTCTCTTGGGTATTCCCGATGAATTGGGAAAGGTACATCCGTCTAGACGGCAGGGTAGTTCACCAGGGTAATACAAGTCAACATAATTCGTAATTCGTAGTTACAATCAGTGAGGGCTTGTACCCTCTTTAATTACGAATTACGAACTAGTAATTATTTGGTCACAAGCTGAATATTATCAAAATATCAAGGGTAGATGGGGTAATGTTGGTTACAGTCAGGAATTATAAATATTTCTTATGAATGGGCATTGAGCATTGCGAAGAGGAAAAGGGGACAAGGAGAAAGACTTGTTGCAAGTTCTTATCCCCTCATCCGCCTCATCCGCCTCATCCGCCTCATCCCCACTCCAGTTCAAGACGCTGGAAAAAATAACCGCAGGTAGCTAGACAAAATGGCTTCGCCGCTAAACAGCGTAATCACAGATCCTAAAGCCAGAAAAGGGCCAAAAGGCATCTTTTGTCCTAACCTTGGTAGTGATGTCTTTTTATTCGCGGCTTTGCCTCTACGCATAATTACACTGCTACCAATTAACGCGCCTAGCACACAAGCGATAAAACTAGCTAAAAGTAAATATTTCCAGCCTAACCAGGCTCCCATCATCGCTGCTAACTTGGCATCACCTGCACCCATTGCATCTTTACGAAAGGCAATTGAACCCAAGAGGGCGATCGCATCAAACAGCCATAATCCCAATACTGCACCGACTATCGCCATCATCAGATGATTTACCAATGCCACGAAACTAGCCTCTGGTAAAAAACCAACCACCATTTGAAACAAAATCCCCACCACCAAACCCGACTTAGTAAGTGGATTGGGTAAAGTCATTGTATCTAGGTCGATAAGCGATAGCGCCAATAACCAACTACAAAAAGCCCAATAGCCTATTGTTAAAGTCGAAACTTGGAATACCAAAAAAACTAGTAAAAAAATTATGCCCGTTACCCCTTCTACCACAGGATAACGGGCAGCAATTTTGCTTTTGCAATATCGACACCGCCCTCTTAACGAAATCCAACCAAATACTGGTACATTATCGTAAGCTTTTAGCTGGTTTAAGCATTTAGGACAGCGAGAGGGCGGCCAAAGAATTGACAACCCAGCAGGTAACCGATAAACAATAACGTTAATAAAACTGCCAATAGATGCACCTAAAGCAAAGACGATTACACTCGCCGGAATGGCGAACAAAATGTCCATACAATCATTTGTCCTTTGTCATTTGTCCTGTGTCATTTGTCGTTTATCTTTTGTCCTTTGTCGAGAACTAATGACTAATGACCAATGACTAATGACAAATGACCAATGACCAATGACCAATGACCAATGACTAATACATGTGCGCTTCTATTTGACTCAACGGCACAAAACATTCTTGAGGTAAAAGAACTGGTTGGTTAGTGAAAATAACCTTACCTCGATAAGTCACACGATTAATTGCTACACCGGAAGGTTGCCCAGCTATTTCGGGGTGTACTTCACAGTGAGTATAGTATATCTGCCCGGCGGCTCTGATTAGGGCGGGATCAATCAAAGGCGATTGGTTCTTTGGGGCGGTAAAATTTACTTGGCCTTGTCGTAATGCGTACACTATCGACTGTTATTTGATTGCTAGATTTCCCTTTAGTCTACCCGAAACTTATAGCAAAGGTTGCCAAATTGCCCAACTTGTATTATTTAATTATTTTCCTTCAATTGCTTTAATTAGTGCATCGCCCATAGCGCGGCAACCTAAAAGGTTTTTTCCTGGAGAAATTATATCCCCGGTGCGATCGCCTTGTTCTAAAACTTGCAATACGGCTTCTTCGATGCGATCGGCTGCTTTTGGCTGGTCTAAACCGTAGCGTAACATCATCGCCGCACTCAAAACCTGTGCCAGAGGGTTAGCTTTATCCTGTCCTGCAATATCTGGGGCCGAACCATGAACCGGTTCAAACACACCTGGGCCAGAAGCGCCTAAACTAGCTGACGGTAACATCCCAATACTACCCGTGAGCATGGCAGCAGCATCAGAGAGAATATCACCAAACAAATTGCCTGTAACAATAGTATCGAACTGCTTGGGAGCGCGTAGCAACTGCATAGCGGCATTATCTACATATAAATGAGAGAGTTCGATATCTGGATATTCTTGTGAAAGTTGGGTGATGCGATCGCGCCACAACTGAGATACTTCTAATACGTTGGCTTTATCCACCGAACAAAGTTTTCCACCGCGTTTCTTTGCTGCTTCAAACCCCACTCGTCCAATACGTTCAATTTCCGATTCGGTGTAAACCATTGTATTTACACCGCGTTTTTCACCAGTTTCTGTGGCAAAAATTCCTTTGGGTTTACCGAAGTAAATCCCGCCAGTGAGTTCACGCACCACCATAATATCTACACCTTCTACAACTTCGCGTTTCAAAGTCGAGGCGTCGATTAGCTGGGGCAAAATTTTCGCTGGGCGCAAATTGGCAAATAATCCCAAACCAGCCCGTAGCCCTAACAAACCTGCTTCTGGACGTAAATTCGATGGTAGGGAATCCCACTTATAACCACCAATGGCGGCGAGTAACACAGCATCACTGTTGCGACAGGTATCTAGAGTGACAGATGGTAAGGGTTCCCCTGTAGCGTCAATTGCTGCACCACCGATGAGGGCTTCTTGGAATTCAAACTGAATATCGAATTGCTTCCCTACGACTTTTAGCACATCTACCGCCACTGCCATAATTTCAGGGCCAATGCCATCGCCGGGGAGTAGTGTAATGCGGTAGTTCTGGGTCATAGCTGGTTATTACTAGGTAAATGCTTGCAGATCAAATATCATACCTAGCAAAATGTACCGATGGAGTTTTTTATTTATTTAGATATGTGTTGTCTGAATCGCCCTTTCGATGACCAGACACAAGAACGGATTTTTTTTAGAAGCCGAGGCGGTGCTTCGCATTTTAGCTATTGTTCAAATGGGTAATTGGCGGCTGCAAGGAAGCGAAACCTTTGATGATGAGCTTCGGAACACTCCTGAAGGAGCAAGAAAACGGCAGATGCAGATTTGGGCTGCTTTAGCAATTAATAAAGTGAATATAACTCCACAAATCGCGTTTCGTGGTGCGGAAATTACCCAAATGGGCTTTAAAGACTATGATGCATTGCATATTGCTTGTGCAGAAACTAGCAATGCCGATGTTTTGCTCACAACTGATGACAGAATGTTACGTTTGGCTGCAAGGTACAAAGACTTGTTACAAGTGAGAGTAGAGAACCCGCTTCAGTGGCTCAGAGAGGTTGCAAATGATAGATGTTAGTAAGTTGACTCAAACTCAAATTCAGCAATTAGGAATAGATACGCTGAGTTTAGCTCTTGGCCCAGCAGGAATGGGGCTATTTATGCATCAATACTAGTTAAAATACTCAAAATAACCTTAATAAAAATTTTGACAGATCCCTTGCTGGTTCTAAAATTAAATTGGACTTCATCGCTGACACACTCTAGCTTATGCAAGACTTTAGACAAGAAATAAATGCCAGAGCTTCTATGGATTTGGAACAGCGAAGGACTTGGTATTCTCCCATTGCTGATGTTTATTACAATGCAAGACCGCACTATCCACATAAACTAATTGATCGGTCTGTGGCTTTAGCCCAACTTGACTCAGATGCATCGATTCTTGAGGTTGGTTGTGGTCCAGGAAATGCGACGGTGGCTTTTGCTGAATTTGGTTTTTCAATGACGTGTATTGAGCCAAACCAGGATTTTTGTCATTTGGTACAACACAACTGCGATCAATATCCAAAAGTTACAATTTGCAATACTTCATTTGAGGAGTGGGAACTAGAACCAAAACAGTTCAATGCCGTTCTAGGAGCCAATGCTTTTCACTGGATACCGCCAGAGATTAGATATACCAAGGCAGCAGAGGCAATGTGCGATAACGGTTTTCTTATCCTGCTATGGAATCTGACCCCAGAACCGAAATACGAAGTTTACCAAGTTCTAGAGGAAGTGTATCAAGCTTATGCACCCTCCTTTGTTCGATATGAAGGTGCCCAGATTCAAGCGGAGATTTTGAGGGGGTTTGGACAAGAGATTTTAGACTCCAATTGTTTTAAAGAGCTGGTTGTCGAGCAAACTGTGTGTGAAGTAACCTATAGCATTGATGACTACCTCAAGCTTTTGAGTACCTTCCGGAGACTAGAGCCACAAGCGAAAGAGTTACTATTTGCAGGACTGCGCCAGAAGCTAGAAAAATTTGGAGATAGCGTACAACTTGAGTTTCTTTCTGCTGTTCATGTTGCCCGCAAAGCGCCCGTGAGAGGTTAAGAGAATTAAATAAAGCCACTTTCAATTTCTGAAACCAGCCTGACAAAAGCTGTAAAAAAAGTTAGGTTAGCGGTTAATCACAAGCCGCACCCCAGCCAGGGCTATTTCATTCTAAAATGTGACGTTTTCAAAGTCCCTCTCAAAGATGTGGGAGAGGGATTTAGGGTGAGGGCAAAAACTACGGTTCTCAACTTAAATCGCGTTTAAATTCTTATTTTTCTGAAAAAGATTCCTAAAAACTGCCGTAAAAATAGAATGAAATAGCCCTGCACCCCAGCAGCGATGGTAAAAGAATTAGCAATTTGCACCCGTGGACTAACTAAGCAATTTGATCGGCACGTTGCTGTCAATAATGTTGATTTAGAAATTCAGGCGGGAGAAGTATATGGACTGATTGGCCCAAATGGCGCGGGTAAAACAACTCTCATCCGCATGTTGGCGACTGCTGAAGAACCAACCACGGGTGAGATTTATATTAATGGCGATCGCCTCCTCCGTGACAAGAGTAACCCCAAGCTCAAGCGTCGTCTAGGCTACTTACCCGACGACTACCCACTGTATGAGGATTTGACAGTTTGGGACTACTTAGATTATTTTGCGCGTCTGTATCGTTTACGAGAACCACGCCGCACTCAACGCTTACATGAAGTTTTAGTTGTTAAACTTCCAGTTGACAAGGCAGGTAAGATTAGCAGGGGAATCTGCTACGAAAGCATTATTGGCGGGACGTTAGGTAAGTAGTTATCGAGAAAGTTAGAACCACGATTTCTTTGAGAAGTCGGGGTTCTTGTTTTTCATAAATGATTTAAGACTGCTATATTATCTATTATTTTCCTACATCGGCTGTTAAACTTTTAATCTACACAAGTATCACCTCAATCTGAGAATCATGTTAAATATCCCTACTCAAGACTTACGCTACACAGCCATTGATTTTTTAGAACAAAGTTCCCCACAACGTCTACAAATTCTTAAGAAACTAGGCATAGCTCGTTATGACTTTTTAACAAAAATACGACTAAATGAAGCAAATATCATTTGTATGATGCGGTTTTTTAAATATCCAAGTCAGCTAAAGTTTCCGAATCTTTTAGGAGCAAATTTATCTGGTTTAAATTTAGATGGGGTAAACTTAATTCGAGGAAATTTATCAGAAGCAAATTTACAAGGTAGTAGTTTAATCAATGCAGACCTATTATTTGTAAATTTTACGAAAGCTGACTTGAGAAATGCAGATTTACGAGGTGCAACTCTTAATGAGACTATTTGGTTAAAGACTCTAGTAGATAAGTGTCAGCTTGGCGTAGGTACTGGTTTAAATGATTTGCAACGTCAAGATTTACAACGACGCGGAGCTAAATTAAATTCTGGAGAAAATGGTAATTAAAACACACAAAATTATAAGATTATTAGATTGAGATTGACCTGGATAAGTTAATGAGTATTAAATTGCCCCAAAAATTGATGTTGCTGGGTTCAGGAGAACTAGGCAAAGAATTTGCGATCGCTGCTCAACGTCTTGGTAATTATGTGATTGCCGTTGACCGCTATCCTAATGCTCCAGCAATGCAAGTTGCTGATGCTTATGAAGTTATTTCTATGCTCAGTGCTGATGATTTAGAAGCTGTAGTGACAAAACATCAGCCAGATATTATTATACCAGAAATTGAAGCAATTAAAACAGAAAAATTGATCGAATTTGAGCAGCGAGGAATTACAGTTATCCCGACTGCGGCTGCCACTAACTATACAATGAACCGCGATAGAATTCGGGAACTGGCACATCAACAATTAGGCATCAGAACGGCTAAATATGGTTATGCAACAACTCTAGAAGAATTGATTGCAGTTTCTGATGAAATTGGGTTTAGTAATGTTGTTAAACCTGTGATGTCATCCTCCGGTAAAGGTCAGTCTGTAGTGCAGAATAAGAGTGAAGTTGAGATGGCTTGGAATTATGCGATCGCTAATTCTAGAGGAGACAGTCAAAAGGCGATCGTAGAAGAATTTATTAACTTTGAAATTGAGATAACTTTACTAACAATTAAACAGTGGAATGCACCGACAATTTTCTGTTCTCCTATTGGTCATCGCCAAGAAAGAGGAGATTATCAAGAATCGTGGCAACCCGCAGAAATTTCTGAAGACAAGATATTAAAAGCTCAAGAAATAGCTATAAAAGTCACTGAAGCGTTAGGAGGAGCCGGAATTTTTGGTGTTGAGTTTTTCATTACCAAAGATGAAGTGATTTTTTCTGAACTTTCTCCTAGACCTCACGATACAGGAATGGTGACATTAATCTCACAAAATATCAATGAATTTGAACTACATTTAAGAGCTATTTTAGACTTGCCAATTCCTCATATAGAACAGCTAGGAGCATCAGCTAGCGCAGTAATTTTAGCCTCAGAAAAATCTGATTCTATTGCTTTTGGTGGTGTAGCCGATGCTTTGTCAGAAAAAGATGTAGATATTAGATTATTTGGTAAACCTAATGCTCATCCATATCGGCGAATGGGCGTAGCTTTAGCGAAGGGTGTGAATGTCGAAGAGGCTAGGGAAAAAGCTACTAGAGCCGCAAGTAAAATCACAATTATCTAATTACCGTAGGGGCAGCTATGCACCCATTGGTGTCAACTTAACCCTCTTCTATCATTATGGGAAAAGAAAAATAAGAGCCAAATTTTCAACTGTAGATAGAGTGAGTATTTAAGGGTTTATTTTCTAACAGAATGGCTGAAACTAAGATTTTTAGTAAAAGTCTTATGCTGTAAGCATCCCAGATTATTCTCTTCCGAAAGTGATAAAAGAGGGTTAAGCTGAAATCTGCTGAGTGGATGAATTTTGCCCTCACCCCCAACCCCTCTCCCAAAATTGGGAGAGGGGAGCAAATTCTCCAGTTCCCCGAATCCCAAAATTGGGAGAAGTGGGCTAGGGGATGAGGGCAGCCCGATAACTCTTAAGTTAACACCTATGCTATGCACCCCTACCAATATCTAACTGTTATCTCGTAACACTATTAGCCGAATCAACCGCAGCAACAGAATTCGGCTGATTCAGGTAATTATAAACAAGCTGGGAAACTTGACGAATAAAGTCTCTCCCCCTGCTGTCCTTATAGGGACGGGTGACGAAGATAGCCGCCAAGTAGCGCTTACCATTGGGCATAGTAACAAATCCCGCATCGCCGATGAGAAACCCGATATCTCCAGTTTTGTTAGCGATGACAGCACCTTTCCCCAAACCTGCGGGTAGCAGTGTGTGAATTGTGGTGTGGCGCAGAATATCCAAGGCTTGCTCCCGACTCTGTAAAGAAACTAGCTTATTATTCACAACTAAAGCCAGCACCCGCGCCATATCCTCAGAACTTGTGGTGTTAGTTCCTCTCAAGTCAGCCAAAAGATGGCGAATTACTGTGTCTTTCAATCCCCAGTTACGGAAGCGCTGATTTAATCGCGCCGCTCCACCTAAGCGATCGATAATCATGTTGGTGGCAGTATTATCACTGATGGTAATCATCTTAGTGATGGTTTCCAAAGCTGTGTACTTCTTACCAACTCGCTCATACTGCATAATTCCAGAACCATTGGTTACTAAGTCACGCCGCATGGTGAGCATTTCATTTAAGCTGACTTTACCAGCATCTAAATCTTGGAAAAAGGCGATGAGAATTGGCAGTTTAATTGTACTAGCAGCTGGGAAAACGCGATCGCCTCCAATATCCAAATAATCCCCAGTATCTAAATCTAGGAAAAACATTCCTGTTTTCAGAAAATTGTAGCGATTCATCAAGGCTTTAATTTGAGGTTCCAGCACTTTCATCGGTGAATGCATCGGAACCACGCCAGCAAACAGAGTCCTATTATCACTGACTGTTGGAGCAAGACTCGGAGTTATTTCTAGATATTTCGGCTGGGTTGCAGTCAGTGGTACTGGCTTGGGTAACTGCACAGACCAATGATTAGGTGATTCCTCTTGCAGTTTCACCTGTGCTAGGTCAAAGGTGTAACCTCGTGCTAAAGTAACTACCATGCGGGTACTATCTGCGTTAAACTGCCCGATGTTAATATCTTTAATTATTAACCCCACTCTTTGACTAGCCTGTGGATATCCTAGTCTAGCTCCAGGTAAATCAATTACCAAACGTGTAGGGTTGGTAAGTAGTTGCACTTTAGGTTGAATATTCTCATCTGTGGTGAAGTCCAGATGATTACGGTTACTATCAAAATGCCAATTAGCGATCGCAGCAGCTTTGACATTGGAGCCAAACAGGAACAAACTCAAAAAACTGGGTAAAAACCAGCTAAATTTCAGAAGATTTTCTTTGTGTGTGAGAAGCATCGGTAATCGCTTTGTGTGTGAAGAAGATTTTTGAAAAACAAAAACCGCTCATTATTAAAGCACAATTATGAAAATTTTAGCGATCGCGCGGCTAATGCTATTAACATCGGTGAAGAAAATCTATCAATTAGATCATCTCAGTAGGTAGGCGTAATTAAACATAAGATAAAACCTCACCCTGCCTCCGGCTTCCCTCTCCAAAATATCGGAGAAGGATTGAGGGTCGGCTTCCCTCTCCAAAATATCGGAGAAGGATTGAGGGTCGGCTTCCCTCTCCTTTATAAGGAGAGGGATTGAGGGTGAGGTTTTATATTTAATTTGACCCACTTACTTACCGTTTGATTGATCTACGTTAAAATCCTAAATCTACAGCAATACGATGGGCGCAAGCAAACCCAGAAAAAGCTACTGCATTCAACCCTTGACCCGGAAAGGTACTATCCCCTACACAATAAAGTCCTGGAATAGCTGTACGATTAAACGGCATATTCAATAACCCCCACAACTTGCGCCGGGGAATTGGCCCATAAGTGCCATCCTGACGACCCAAAAAGCGGCGATGGGTGCGCGGTGTACCTACCTCCAGATAATCCAATCCAGCATCTAAACCTGGAAAAATCTTCTCTAGGCGGTCAATAATTCGCCAAGCCGCCTCTTCTTTCTTCGCTTCGTACTCACTCACAGAAAGTTTTTGCCAACCATCAATCCAGTCAGGCGTAAATGCGTGAATGATGTGATATCCACTTGGTGCTAAATCTGGATCGAGCAATGTGGGAATCGAAACAAAAACTGTGCCTTCTGCTGCTGTCATCTTTTCCCAATCTTCCAGCAAAATATGGTGACACTCTGTCCCAGGAGGTAAAATTGACTCCTTTACCCCGATGTGTAAACTCAAGAAGCTTGGAGATTTTTGATAATTTTGTTGCCATTTTTTCTTATTAAATGGCATTTCTTCTGCTGGTAATAATTGTTCAAATGTATCCCAGCGTGTAGCATTAGAAACTATGCGTTTACCCCGATATACTTTACCATTAGCCAGTTGCACACCTACCGCTTTTCCCTGTTCTGTGAGAATTTTCATAACTCTAGCTTGGTACTCAATCTTACCTCCAGCCTTCTCTAGACCTTCTACCAATTTTTGGGCAATTTGTCCCACCCCGCCTTTAGGATAGTTAACTCCGCCATAATGTCTGTCAGAAAAGACCATCCCAGCATTAATCATTGGTGTCATGTCTGATCGAACCACCGACCAGCAATAACACTCCATATCGATAAATTTCAATAATTCCGGGTCTTTAATGTAGCGTCTTGCAAAATCCCCGGCATTTTGGGGCAGATACTTAGCTAAACCGAGACACGCTAAAGGATGTTGGAAAAATACCCGTAGTAAATACCGAGGTTCTTCCAGCGACAGTAAATCCATGCTGTTGAGACACTTGAATACTTTTTGGCATTCGTCATAAAAGCGACGAATCCCGATTTCTTCATGGGGAAAATGAGCAATAAGATTTTGCAAAAATTTTTCATAAACCCGGTCAACCTTCAAGTTTAAACCATCTGGTAGATGATAGTGAATCTGCACCGGATCTGCGATCGCTTCTTGGCTAACATTCACAGATGACAAAGCGCGGGTGAGTAAATTAGTAGTCCCGTTCTCTCCCAGCCCAAAAATCATCGATGCGCCAACATCAAATCGATAGCCTTGGCGTTCAAAATAACCAGCGCTACCACCTGGAATCAAATAACGTTCCAGTACCAGCACTTTTGCTCCCTTCGCTGCTAACTGCGTCGCTGTTACTAATCCGCCAATCCCAGACCCAATCACGATCGCATCAATTGTCATTTGTCATTTGTCCTTTGTCCTTTGTCCTTTGTCCTTTGTCTAGAGTCCCTTGTCATTTGTTTAGAGTCAATCAATATTTACTAATGGCCTGACCAATGACCAATGACCAATGACCAATGACCAATGACCAATGACCAATGACTAATCACAAAAAAGAGGGATGAGCCTGCTGTTGCTGGCTAATCCCGTCTGCCGATCCTTAAAAGAGAGGAGAACACTGTATAACAATATAGCCTTAGTTAAGAATTAATGTCAACTATTAATGAAAAATTTTATCAATAAAATTGACAGCGTTAATTATCATCTATCGGCCGGATGCAGGAAAGAGTATTATGGTGTTTCAGTTCTTATACAATAAAAAAGCCCTTATTTCTGGCTATGACGCTACAATTGCGCGTTTATGTTCCACCCCATCCCCTAATAAAACACTGGCTGGCAGTTGCCCGTGATGCAGGCACACCTTCAGTATTATTTCGCAGTGCTATAACTGAGTTGGGAAGATGGCTGACTTATGAAGCTGCGCGAGACTGGTTGCCAACCCAAGAAACGACGGTGCAGAGTCCCTTCGATACCTGTTTGGCAACCGTGATTGATCCGCAGATACCAGTAGCAGTAGTACCGATTCTGCGGGCTGGACTAGGATTACTTGAGGGAGCGCAGACTTTATTGCCTTTAGCATCGATTTACCATCTTGGTTTGGCGCGAGACGAAGAGACACTGCAACCTCATTGTTATCTGAACAAGTTACCAGAAAAATTTGACCCCCAAACACGAGTGTTAATTACCGATCCAATGTTGGCAACAGGAGGG
Source organism: Nostoc sp. (assembly GCF_036916975.1). GTDB lineage: Bacteria > Cyanobacteriota > Cyanobacteriia > Cyanobacteriales > Nostocaceae > Nostoc. The sequence goes on along the minus strand of NZ_JBALFF010000069.1, from coordinate 149,986 downwards.
TCAATGATGGCGGCAATGGCAGAATTGACACAACGGGGTGCCGATCCAGCCTTGACCCGGATTGTTTGCGTAGTGGCGGCTGCACCAGCTTTACAAAAACTGAGCGTAGCTTATCCAGGTTTAATAATTTACACAGCGACTATTGACGAAAAACTTAATAGCAAGGGTTATATTGTACCGGGATTGGGAGATGCAGGCGATCGCATCTTTGGGACTTAAGCTAGTATGCAGCTAGGGCAGGAAAATAGCATAACTACTGTAAAAGTTGCAAGGTTTGTTGAAGGCGGTAATATGAGTCAACGAGATGGTTTTGGCAGTGGTTTTGTAGCAGGGGCTTTTGTCGGTGGCGTATTTGGCGGTGTTATCGGCGCACTGATTGCTTCTCGACGCAATCCAGAATTGCTAGCAGAGGAGGAGACAGAACTGACAGATAGCCAAGTCGAAGCGAAGAAAATAGCAGCAAAGCGGCGTCAGATGAAAGCCTCAGAAAGCGAGAATATCGGTATAGAAACGGCTAGGCGATCGCTAGAAGATAAAATTGCCCAGCTAAATGCCACAATTGATGATGTGCGGAAGCAATTGGGAAATGTTAATGGCGGTTCACCCCAAGCAACGAATGACCGCTCCCTCACTAAAGACTCTTGAATTTTGCTTAGGCGTGGTGAAAATGTCAAGTGTGGTAAGTGCTAAATCCGCAAACATCATGACATGGACTAAATTAAAATTAAAAGATAAGACCGCGTTTGACACTTAGTAGGAAACAAAGCTATCCATGAGTTTACTGATTACTACACTAGTTACCTTTGTCACCTTTTATAGCTATTTGCTACTTATCCGGGTTTTGTTGACCTGGTTTCCGCAAATCAGCTGGTCTAACCAGCCATTTGCTGCTTTAGCCCAGATAACCGACCCTTATTTGAATCTATTCCGCTCAATTATTCCCCCATTGGGCGGTATGGATTTTTCTCCGATCTTAGCTTTCTTCGCGCTAAACTTAGCTGGTGGCTTTCTCAGAGCCATTCCTTATTAATTAACCTGCCATTTATTTGTACAGGAATTTTGATTAGTACCCGAATAAGAAAAATTGTAGAGACGCCAATCGTGAAAGCGTCTCTACAATTTTTTTATATGGAAAAACGGTATTCCCACGGAAGAAAATACTCTAAACCACGTCTATCTTGAAACCTATAGTTCTTCCATGATGAAAAGGATTTGCTCTCATCCCCCAACCCCGAATCCCAAATCTGGGATTCGTGGAGCGAGAATTTCAAACTCCCTCTCAAGCATTTGGGAGAGGGATTTAGGGAGAGGGTGAAAACTACCGTTCTCAACTTAGATAAGGTTTAATCAAAGAAACCTAACAAATGTCGAGGTGCTAAAGTACCGCGTCCTTTTTCCTCCCGGTTGAAAGCCAGAGGGTTCCTAAAGTCCCGTGAGGTTTTATGAAACAGATCAAAGATAAAATTACAAATAAATTAGAGCGACTATTTGAACAACGGTTAGTACCTCGTTTGGTACAATGGGGAGAATACCTAGAAACCAAAATCAGGCGCTACAAGCATCAAGAACTAAAGAGTCAATTAAAATTTTGTGGTTCAGGTCTAAGATTTAAGCGAGATATTAGAATTGACCATCCGCAAAATGTATCTCTGGGGAATAAAGTCTACATCGGCCCCGATGTCTTATTAGATGGACGTGGTGGAATCACAATTGGCGACAACACCACACTTGGATTTAACGTTGTTATCCTTTCAGCAAACCACGACTATCAAAGTAATGATTTGCCATATCAACATAATGTCTACATTCATAAACCTGTTGTTATCGGTCGGAATGTTTGGATTGGCGGAAATGTCCTAATTGTTCCAGGAGTTTCTATTGGAGATGGGGCAATTGTGGCGGCTGGTACGGTTGTAACTGCTAATGTTGAACCTTTAGCAATTGTTGGAAATCAACCTATGAGAACAATTAAATACCGCGACAAACAACATTATGAACAACTGGCGAATAAGCAAGATCAGGATAATTCGTAATTCGTAATTCGTAATTCGTAATTCGTAATTCGTAATTCGTAATTCGTAATTCGTAATTCGTAATTTGTAATTATTACATGATAGTAGGGTGGGCATTTTTTCCCCACCCTATTTGACTAAATCAGTACTGGTGTATTTGCAGCAGGGCTATTTCATTCTATTTTTACGGCAGTTTTTAGGAATCTTTTTCATAAAAATAAGAATTTAAACGCGATTTAAGTTGAGAACCGTAGTTTTTGCCCTCACCCTAAATCCCTCTCCCAAGTCTGGGAGAGGGACTTTGAAAACGTCACATTTTAGAATGAAATAGCCCTGGTATTTGCACGCTTAACTTGAGGTGTTGCAATCATCTGCATTCCTGCCGGTGTGGCTATAGTTAACCCACGGCGCACAGGATGCACAGGACGTTTGTTCGCTAGCGATACTTGAAATTCTGACAAAATAGTTGCCAAGACGATTTTCATTTCATACTGGGCAAATGCCATGCCAATACAGCGACGATTACCGCCACCAAAGGGGAAATATTCATAAGGTGAATATTGTCTTTCTAAAAAGCGTTCTGGTTTGAACTGCTTTGATTGTGGGTAAATTTCTTCTCGATGATGCGCTAAATAAATACTGGGAACTATTGCTGTCCCTTGTGGCAGTTCGTAGCCCATAATTTTAATTGGGGTCTTCACAACCCGCACGAAAGCAGTCATGGCAATTGGGTAAATTCGCAATGTTTCTTGGCACACTGCTGTCAAATAGGGCAATTTAGCTACACTACTCAAATCGGGGTTAACTCCAATCGTGTTGAGTTCCTGTAGCAACTTTTCACGCACCTCTGGTAAATGGTCAATCCAGTAAAAAGCCCATGTCAACGCAGAAGCAGTAGTTTCATGTCCCGCAACTAGCAGTGTCATCAACTCATCGTGTAATTCTTCATCTGACATCCCTTGACCATCGTCATAACGGGCTGCCATCATCAAACTCAGGATATCTTGACGATTTTGATCGGATTGGACTCGACGTTCTCGAAGCAAAGCATAAATAAGTTGATCAATTTTTTGCCGTTGTTGCAGAATCCGGCCCCACGGACTCCACGCACCGAAATCTTTTTGGATGAACCGGAAAAAGAAGGCGCTAGACATTACAGGCGAACTGATGAAGTTTAGTAAGTCACTTAGCGATCGCCTCAGTAACTCAAAAAGCTCTCCCTCATTTAAACCAAATACAACCCGTAGGATAACACGCAAGGTGATTTCTTGCATCGACTCGCGGATATTAAAAGGCTTGCCAATTTGCCATTGATTACTCACTTGTCGGGTTATTTTTTGGATATCCTGACCATAAGCCCGCATCCTTTCGCCATGAAATGGAGGAGTTAGTAGTTGCCGTTGACGCTGGTGGCGATCGCCATCCGCTAACATAAAGGAGCGATCGCCAAGCAAAAATTTTAGTCCTATGTTCCCCCTCCCAACCTCAAAATGTCTGGAATCAGCAGTAAAAATCTGCTCAAGGGCTTGGGGTTGACTAAAATACACAATATGGTTATCAGAGCGACTACTCCTGATCGTAAAAGTGTCACCATAGATTTTGGCAAAATCATCCACATATTTTATAGGCTGACCAATAAACTTGATCATCCGCAGCCAGCGCGGCATTTGAGGCCCATCAGGCAAATTGTAAGTTGCTGTCATCGGAGTTTGGGGAATTGATGGCTTCTAAATTTTATTATTACGAGTTTTCATGTTCTTGAGGGTCACATAAAGCGGTATATTCTTGTAATAGCAATTTAAAAAATGATTTCGACAAATGGAGCGCCCAAACCAATTACCACTAGCTCTTTGATAATCCAAAATCTAAAATCTAAAATCTAAAATGGTATAAGGCCGCATCGGAAGCAAGCAGTGCCAAAAATCATCGCTATTCTCAACGGTAAAGGAGGAGTCGGTAAAACGACCACCGCAGTCAATCTGGCTGCAAACTTTGCGAAGAAAAACAAAGTACTGCTGATTGACGCAGATATTCAAGGTTCTGCCAGTTGGTGGTTTGGGCGCAGTCAGCAGGGAATGGGATTTGATTTATCTCAAGAAACAGATCCGACACTTTTAAGTGATTTAGGAAAGATAACAGGTTACGATTTAGTAGTGGTCGATACGCCTCCCGCCCTGCGCTCTGAAGCATTAGTGGCGGTAGTTGCGATCGCAGATTATCTAGTTTTGCCTACACCCCCAGCCGCAATGGATTTAGCTATCCTAGTGGAAACAGTCAAAGAAGCCGTCATCCCCGTGGGGACTCCCCATCGGGTACTGCTTACTAAAGTTGATACGCGCAGTATGGGGGAAGCACTAGAAGCAAAAAACACTCTGACTCGATTAGGTATTCCTGCTTGTAATACCTTTATCCGTGCTTATAAAGCTCATGAACGAGCCGCACTTGAGGGTGTAGCGATTAGTCAATGGCGAGGAAGTAATGCACGGGAGGCGGAATTAGACTACCGCCGTGCAGCTGATGAATTACAGCGTGATTGGAATTGGAGAAAATAATAATGGCTAGGAAACAAAGTCTCTCTGACTTATTACAAGAAGAGGCGCAAAAATTTACACCCCCAGAAGGCGAATCTGCGATCGAAGTTACAGCAGAAGAAATTGCCGAAGAACAGGCTTCATCTGATGAAGAATCCTCAGACCAAACATCTGAGGCAAATTCTACTAAGCGCACAAGCCCAACTAAGGCTGATTTAGAAGCAACTATCAAAGAGTTGACAGCTAATCTGGAAAAAAGCAATCAAAATGAAGCATCTCTTGGGCAACAAATTGCTGATTTGCAATCAAAATTATCTAAACAACAAACATTAGCATCCGAACATAAATCATTAGTACAACAGGCAACAAAAGAACTTGAAGAAACCAAAAAAACAGCACTGCAACTAGCAGAAGCGAATTCCAAGCTTATAGAAGAAATTAATGCTTTAAAACAAACAGCAGAAGATAATTCTAAACTTGCTGTAGCTGTAGCTGTAAAAGAGACTAGTGCTATAAAACCAGTAAAAGACCCCTACAATCCATATAACTACAAAAAATCACATCTTTCATCAGAAAGACTAGCTCAAAATCAACCAGATGAGTATGCTGGTAGTGTTGTAAAAGAAAGTAGTGCTATAAAACCAGTAAAAGACCACTACAATCCACTTAACTACAAAAAATCACATCGGTCATCCGAAAAACTAGCTCAAAATCAACCACAAAATCAACCAAATGAGTATCCTGAGACTTCTAATGAAATGTGGTTACTTGACTAGTACAGCTTGGCGCAAATCCAGCTAGCCACGATTAACCAGACAAGGGGCAAAATCCCCTTGTTAAAGGTAGGCAAACTTCCATCACAATATACTAGAGTATTTTTTTCAGACGTTCTCCTCAAATACATCCAAGAAGGTGCAAAAGATGCATCAGGTTTCTAGGGTTTCAACTAAAATTATCGAAAGTCTAAAATATGCTGTGCGGTAATTTGTGGTTGTTCCAGATGTGGGAGATGACCACAATCTTGAATCCAGACAAGGGTACTGTGTGGAATTGCTCTTTTAAATCTCATGGCATCCCTAGTACCCAAAATTTTATCGGAATCGCCCCATAAAATTAGCGTCTGTTGCACGATTTGTGATATTTTTTTAAATCTAAAAGCACTGTAACCACCACTTTTAGTGAAAGCTATCAAAGCTTGATGCCAACTCGGCATTTGTAGATGTAATGCACCACAACATAGCGCATCCACAGAAGCGAGACTTTGATTTTTATATCCAATGCGGGAAACGCCATCGCGCACTTTCAGATTACTCAAAAACTGAGTTGCTAAATAATCAAACGGGGGAAACATTAATTTACTTAATGGGGAACCACCCGCTAACCCAGCACTATCAATCAACACCAGCTTTTTTACTACTTCCGGGTAAGTCAAGGTAAAATCAATTGCAGTTGCACCCCCCATCGAAGCGCCTACCAAAATTACAGGTTGGTTAATCAGGCTTTTCCAGAAATAATAAAGATGGGTTTTAATCGCAGTTGGGCTATAGGCAATTCCTGAAAGTCTATCTGTAAACCCAAAACCCAACAAATCCACCGCCCAAGTTTCATTGTCTTTAGATAGTAATGGCAAAAGTTGCCGAAATTCTAATACAGAACTATCAAAGCCATGAATTAATAAAATAGGAGTTCCACCACTCCCTTGCTTGACATAGGTTGTAGTAACTGGTTGATTAATTAAAGGAGTAGCGATGTCTGACGACAAGCCGCTTCGCGTCTACGCAGTTGTTTGGATACTTTGAGCTAGTGCGATCGAGGTAGATTCTGTCAATTGCCCAACAGATGTCGGAAGAAAATTTGGAAACATAAATTTCAGTTTATCGTACTATCTTGCTTCCACGCATCGCTGATTTTGTTAAACAACAAAATTACACAAACTAATACCCTCAAGTATTAATTGTAATATATAAAATAAAGTCCAGCGACTATCAAAACATTTTAACTCCCAACTTCCAACTCCTAACTCCCAACTCCTAACTCCTAACTCCTAACTCCTAACTCCTAACTTTCCACTCCCCACTCCCCCAAAAATTATGGCATCAAAGAAAGTTTACCAAAATGTCAAAATTGGGACTAAAGCCACGTACAATTAAAATCGCCTATCCCTTAATCCAGGAACTAATGCCATGCCAATGGCCGTTGGCGTAATTGAAACTTTAGGTTTTCCTAGTGTCTTAGCAGCAGCTGATGCAATGGTTAAAGCTGCCGCAGTCACAATTGTGTATTATGGTCAAGCGGAAAGCGCTCGCTTGTTAGTCGCCGTCCGGGGACACGTTTCTGAAGTAAATAGAGCTGTTGAAGCCGGAATCGTAGCTGGAGAGGAAGTTAAAGTTGGTACAGTAATTACCTACTACATCGTTCCCAATCCCCCAGAAAATGTGGAAACCATATTACCAATCCATTTCACCGAAGAATCAGAACCATTCCGCATGTTCTAAGCAATTTTGCTATCAAAATCTGTAGCGAAGCTTCGTACAATTAACTGGTAGTCCCCATATCGTTTATTCATACAGGAGATTAATAATGTCATTACAGGCAGTTGGAGCACTTGAAACGAAAGGTTTCCCTGCGGTGCTAGCAGCAGCAGATGCTATGGTAAAAGCTGGTCGAGTCACCCTCGTTGGTTATATCAGAGTCGGTAGCGCTCGCTTTACAGTTAATATTCGTGGCGATGTTTCTGAAGTAAAAGCCGCTATGGCTGCCGGTATTGAAGCCGCAGAAAATGTTCATGGCGGTACACTTGAATCCTGGGTAATTATTGCTCGTCCCCATGAAAACGTTGAAGCTGTTCTGCCAATTGGTTACACAGAACAAGTCCAAGGGTATCGAGAATCTGTAGAAAATCCCATTGTCAGATCAAACAGTCGATAGATTCAACCTCCTGTGGGGGAATTCAAAACAAAAAATTCCCATAAGTGAATTTAAAGAGAAGTTTATTGTCAGACTTCTGACTATCAAAACTTTAGAGGATTGCAAACTTTTCTGTTTTTAGATTTTGCATAAGTTGAATTTTGAAGCAGAGCAAAAGCAACAGTCAAAGTCAATAGTCAAAATCAATATTGACTGTTGACTATTGATTTTTGAGAATGTAAAAGTTGTAAAATAACTTGCCAATATTTAGAGGCACAGTTGTGGGTGAAGCTAGTTTATAAAGGATAAATTGACCTATCAATCCCTACTATCCAGAATAGCGTAGGCGTAGACCATCGTAGACATCGCCATCTAGATATACTGCGTCTGATTCCACGCTATAGCGATAGTATTTATTGAATAATTAATTTAAGATTTATACAATGGCTTACCAAACATCCTCTTAAATGCTAATTTACGTATATACACTTAAGCAATTAAAAGTATATTACTAAATTTAACTTAATATATTTTTGTGGGTTTCCACGTACTTCCTTTATTCTGGGAAACCCGTTCACAGCAGGGCTGCCCCATAAGCGATGGACTGGGTTTGGAGAATCTTCTGGGGGGGGGCGAAATATCACCAACACCAAGCATATTGAGATTTAACTAAGTATTTTTCTACGTAAGGGCTTGTAGAGCCTTGAAATTTATACGGGTGAAATTCGCCTGACATTGAGTTAAATTAGATTCGTTCCTCGGCTCAGTTACAAAATGTTCAGATTTCCTCAACCCATCTCGTACAAAAGTTTATCCCTACCACTGTAGGCAGATTTCTATTCTCAGTTAGAAAACATAACTTTACAAAAAGGTTAAAATAAAAAATAGCCCCAAAAGCTTCATAGGTAACGGTTTGGGGTATTTTGGAGTTGTAAAGAAAACATCAATATAGAAATTTCTGCATAATTCTAGTGAATTAAGACGTAATAAAAGTGGAATCACTGAGCTATTTTCATGAGACTCATGAAATTCGGGCAGGTTGCCAATTAAACAATTAGGTGGGACGACTGGGGGTTGTGATGCAAACTTCAAAATTGAGTTTCGAGGAACGCAATCTCACTATGACAACAGATGTGGAACAACTAGCTCTAAATTGGGGAAAGCGCTTGGCTGCGGAATGTCCAGAGCAAAATGAAGCTGCTAGGGAAAGCATTATTCTCTGGCTGTTGGGATCTGACTCCAAACGGTTTGATCTGTTTAACCCTAAAGAACTCGATATCGCCAAGCAAGCGATGGAATATCGCTGGAGAATTTTATGTCAACGCTATTTGGGGCTAGGGCGAGAACGTGCTTATCGGAACTTGATAATGCGATTGGGGAGTTTAGTAACATTACGGAATAAAATTCAGACTTGGGTTGCTCTAAGCCGCGATCGCCAGCGTAGTGTGATGGATGTGTTACAAGAAGTACTCCAAGAATTACTGCAAAGTGACAGCCACATGCAACAGCAAATGGCTGATATTGCCAAATATACAACTGATAGACGATTGGGAGATGCTCTGCTATTTGCCAGTGTAGAAGAATATTGTCTGCGGCCAGTTCGCAATCAACCCCTATTAGCTTATCGGTTTGTAAATTACTTGCGTCGCACTCAGCGCGGTGGCTTAACCCAAGTGCCGGGTCGTGACTTGATTAGACTGGTGTCAGAAGAAGTTCTTACAGACGACAGTGACAATCGAGTTAACTTAGTCGATAGTCAGGCGATCGCAGAATATATTGAAGCACAACAACTAGAGGAACAACTTGGCCTGCGTCAGTCAGTACAAAAAGAATTTGAAAATTATTTACAAGAAAATCTAGGAACAGACGCAGTAGACTGGCTAAGACTATATTTACAAGGTAAATCCCAAGAAGAGATCGCCCACAAATTAAATAAGCAGACTAAAGAAGTATATCGTCTGCGAGAAAAAATTAGTTACCATGCTGTGCGTGTTTTTGCCCTCAAAGGTAAACCAGAGCTAGTAGAGAATTGGCTCTCAATTTCCTTGCAAGAACATAACTTGGGTTTAACCCAAAATCAATGGCAGCAACTTGATGAAAAATTGACTCCTCTAGAGCGGCAGATTCTAGATTTGCGGAAAGCAGGTAACTCAATAGAAGCAATAGCCCAACAGTTAAAACTCAAACCCCATCAAGTGCTAGGTGAATGGACAAAAATCTATCTTGTAGCCCAAGCTTTAAGAACCCAGGAGTAGCCTATGAGGTATTTAGTTGCTCAATTAACGTGGTGTCCCAAAGTAGGAGATGGTCATAGTAAGTTGATCCCCTGATGCCTCAGTTACTATAGAACTTCATAAGGCAGAAGCAGAAGGAACCACGCCTAAAAGCATGAGATTGATCTTGAACGCTTTGTGTCTCGTGGCACTTGATGATCCATATATTTTTTTATACTAATAAGCTTTATATCCACAACTAAAGTTTTGATTAATTGATAAAACTCAAATCATAGTTCTGTAAGTGAAATCGCTGATTACAATTTTATACATAATTGTTATGTTGTAATCTAACTCTAGACCGATTAACTTAGAGTTAAACTCAAATAGATAGAGATTTTGCTGCCGTATTCCAAGTAAGATTACGGATTAAACAAATTTATAGTGACAAATTTAGTTTCCTGCTCTTGAATCCATTTTTTATAAATATTTCATGCAGACTGAGGTTTTTAGTGAACTTTTCCCCTTAATGAGTACAGCCACCCCCCAGACTTTGGAATGGCTGCTCAACGTTGCAATTGAACATGAATACCCATCTGGGCGAGCCGTTGTCATGGAAGATGCCTGGGGTAACGCCGTTTACTTCCTTGTTTCAGGTTGGGTCAAAGTCCGGCGTACCGTCGGGGAAGATGCAGTAGCTCTAGCAATTTTTGGTAGGGGCGATTTTTTCGGAGAAATGGCAATTTTGGATGAATCTCCACGTTCAACCGATGTCATAGCTCTTTCGTCCGTGAATTTGCTGAGTGTATCCAGAGAGCGTTTTATTCAAATCTTGTTCAAAGACCCGCAGTTACATCACCGGATGTTACAACTTATGGTGCGGCGATTGCGGCAAATTAACTTGCGCTTACAAATGCGGTCTTCACCACCAGCAGTCAAACTCGCCTATACTCTAGCGACTTTAGGCGAAAACTATGGTCAAGAATCTAATTTTGGAAAGGAAATTTTTAACATTCCTTTCAAAGATTTAGCAGAGGTAACAGAAATTGGTGTTGAAGAAACCACCAAAATTATGGAAAAACTACATGAGAAAGGGTGGATCAAAATTGATAGCGCCAGCAATATCATTTATCTCGTAAATTTTAAACAGTTGATGAACTTGGCTGGCAAAGTGTAATTACTAAGGGTTCTTAGGGACTGAAAAATCCAAAAATATTCAATTATTTATTGTGGGGTGGACGACACGAACGCCATTGGCTATTTACCTGCTTGCGTACCTTTTTACGGCTAGTTTGTTTTACGTCACGCAAAGCCCGAGTCAGACTTGTAGCTAAGAATCCAAGGGAAGCGAAGGGTCGGTCTACATACTGGCCTTTTTGAGAATACCACTCTCGAACATCAGAATACAAAACTAGAGTTAAAGCATCGCGTTGGGCATTGTTGAGCTTCACAAAATCAACAGCCAAAAGCGTTTCTGTGTCATTAATCGGAGAAACTCGGACAATCTGGGCTGTTAAAGAGGCACTAGCAGTATAATCTCCCATCACCTCAACTTCCGCTTCATCCAGTAAATTAGGCCAAGTTTCCAAAGAAATTAATGCCCCAGTTTCTGAAATATTCACCGTTTTGCCCATGATTGTTTGACCCCTACTGGTAATTAAGATGGGGAGGCGACGCTGTAAACGGTGGGCAGTACGTATTTGTGGTTGTTCAAAGCCAACCAGCAAAGCAGCTGTCAGCAAAACCAGATTAAAAACAGACCACATGGTGTTGACTAAGACCGCTTGCCAATCTTCAGGATGTAGCAGCAGCCAATAGGGAACAGCTAGTAAGGAAGAGGCTACAAGTGCTGTCACCACCAAAAGACCACGCATCGATTCCCAATCAAAGGTGCGTTTGGTTATAGATGTTCCTTTATCGGTAACGTTAAATGAACCCAGCTTGGGATTAAACAGCGCTAACATCGTCACCCACCCAGCCTGGAAAGCCATCGCAAATTCAAAAATTTCATTCCAGAAGGAGAAACGGACGTTTTTGTAAATGATGTAGTTAGTAAAAAGGGAGAGGAGAATATGGGGTAGGGCGTAGGCTAGAGTTTCTAAACCCAAACCTTGGACAGAGTTAACACCAAATAATAAAAATAGTGTCGGAGCGATCGCATATATTAGTCGAGGATAGCCATACAAAAAGTGCGAAGTCGCGCTAAAGTAACAAATCCGTTGTGCAATTGTTAGATTCAGCTTCGGATTAAAAATGGGGTTTTCTAATCGCAGAATCTGCGCCATCCCCCTAGCCCAACGCACTTGTTGTCCCACGTAAGAAGAAAACGTTTCTGGCGCTAAACCAGCCACCATAATTTTGTCGTAGTAGACAGACTTGTAACCCAGCGAATGCAATCGCAAAGCAGTATGACAATCTTCCGTCACGGTTTCCACTGCAATTCCCCCAACTTCTAAAGCGTGGGATTTACGGATTAATGCTGCGGAACCGCAGAAAAAGGCAGCATTCCAAAAATCGTTACCTTTTTGCAGTACCTTGAAACTCAGCGTGTATTATCAGTTGACCGAGTAGCACAAGAAATACTGCTACCAATCCCTGCTGCCAAACTTCTATCGGGGTAATAATCAGTGGCACTGAGAGTACCAACAGCAGCAAGATAAACCACTTAAACTGTTTCACACCCACTTTTTGGAGAGTGCGGTCAAAAAATCGGGGGGTAATATCAATCAGCCAATTGCTCAATTTTAAGCGCTGGCGATCGCGTACAACTAAGTACCGTTGGCGCTACGCGCCAACGGCCTTGAACTTGTTGCCAGCATTACGCTACTTAGATGGTTTTAAGTCGTACAAATTACTTATTCAATAAAAGCTTGTTGAAGAGTAAAAGAAAAAATAAATGCTTGTAGCTTAAGTAAAAACCCTTCATAAGTGACTGCGTGTATTGATTTTGGGAAAACACAAGTAATGCTACTAAAAACGGTTTCTATGTAGTGTCTAGTACATTGTTTTATATATTGCTCCCATGGTGGTTCTTGGCGCTTAGAATTCCTTTTACGCATGACTCTCAGAGATATTTGACTCGAATCTTTTAAATCATCTTCTGCTGTATAGTCAGTATAAGCAGAATCACTATATACTTCACTTCCAGGGGGAAGATTCAGAGGTAGTGCATTCAAGGCACGCACATCATTTGCACAACAAGCGTAAAAACACGAACTCAACCGGAATACCACTTTTAGTAGGTAGTTAGTAGTTGCACTCGCACTCCATAGAAGTAGCGTTTTTTAGATGCAATGTAACCTCGATACTCTTCCGAGTCTATTAAGCAGTTCTTGAGCGATCGCTGGTTTCACTACTTGCATGGCGGCATACAACATAGCGTATTGGGATGTAGCTTCGTACTCCACTACTAGAATCAGGGCAGTAATTGCATCTATATCTCCATCGCTAGCAAAGTTGCTGTCGATGACACCCCAGTTACCATCTTCCTTTCGTCCCCACTTCCAAGCCCACAAACTATCTGTGCGTTTACCAGCAGCTTGGCCCTGGAGGTTATTTTCCGACCAGTTTAAAGTCAGAGCAAAAGTTGCCGGATCATTAATCAGTACTGCTCTTAGCAAAGCATAAGCTTGACCTTCACTAGTTGAGCGATCGCTTGCTTCGTAATCAATCACCCGCCCATCTGACTGAATAAATCTTTAGCACCTGCTTTAGTAGCCGTGTAAGCTGCCAAAGCTTGCCTTGCCCCATTCAAATCTTGTTGCTGCACATACATTTGCGCTACCCGGAAATTCAAAAATGGTACGTTAACCCCCATTTGTAAAAGATTTTGGTACACATGTAAAAATTCTGGGTCGGGAACATCAATGTTCACTAAAGCATTAGCTAGCTGTTGCAACTGGACGCGATCGCTCGGCGCTGATTGGATTGCAGTAGTCAAACGCTGTTTCAAGTCATTTTTACCGAGTAAACCTAGCTGATTTTCCAAAGCTAATTGCTGCACCACTAGACTTTGATCGTTGGGAAATTCTAACGCCACCCGTCGATATAGTTGCAGGGCTGTTTGTCGTCCTTCGGGGAACCCAGTAAAGACATCAGCGACTTCGCGCAGTAGTTTGGGGTCAGGGTTGGGATCGGTTTGGAGTGCTTGACGGTAGAGATTAAAAACTTGCTGGGTGAGGGTGGGGTTATTGGTGTACTTGCGAATTTCATTGAGCGATCGCGCTAAGGGCAAAATCGCATCTGGTCTTCCCTGTAATGGATCTAAAACCGCCAAAGCTTGAGCTTGTTGTTGATTGACAAGGTATGCTAAAGCTAGTTCTTTACGGGTTTCAAACCCTATCGGGTCAAGTTTATTGGAGCGCTGCAACTGTGCTTCTAACACCTGTACTGCCCCTCCAGGATTGCCTGTTTCTCGTAAGCTGCGACCGTAGGCTACTGCTGCATACCCTGTAATGCTTTTACCGTTGGAGCGATAGCGGTTAAATAACTCCAGTGCTTTCGGAAAATCCCCACTGTAACTATAAGTTTGAGCCGCACCAACAACTGCTTCTGGTGTGGGGTTGTTGTTCAGCACCATTTGGTAGTCTGCCAGAGACTGGGTTAATTGTCCTTGATAAGAGTAGAGTAAAGCGCGGGAAGCACGACCTTCTGAGTCGTTAGGATTCAACTCTAATAAAGTTGTTAGAGCTTCAATTCCTTTTAAGTTCCACTCAGGACGATAAGTAGCCAATAGACCAACCGTTTTTAAAGCTAGTACTTGGACAACGTTAGCAATCCGATACAAGAATCAAACTAACGTTATTGGCGCAGACTTAAAAAATGAACCCCACGGGAAAGCTAGCTGGGGTGATAACAATATAAGTACAGATTGGCGATTAGCAGCAGAACGTGCAGGAAATGCGATTCTGGGCGTTAATCCTAATTGGCTAATTGTTGTTGAAGGAGTAGAAAAGAATGTCCCCGGTCAAAAACTGCCACAGCATTGGCATGGTGGAAATTTAGAAGGTATCAAACGCTACCCAGTCCGTTTATCTCGTTCTCATAAGCTAGTCTATTCTCCTCATGAGTACGGCGCTGGGGTGTATAATCAGCCATACTTTTCTGCCTCTAACTTTCCGAAGAATCTGATTTCTCGCTGGCAAATAGGATTTAACTATATCGCTAGTCAGAATATTGCTCCCATCTTGATTGGGGAGTTTGGGGGACGACAAATAGACTTAAATTCCAAAGAAGGAATTTGGCAAAATGAGTTGGTGAAATACATTCAAAAAAATAACTTGAGCTTTACTTACTGGAGTTGGAATCCTGATAGTATTGATACAGGCGGACTTTTACTAGATGATTGGCAAAGTGTTGATCTACCCAAACAGCAATTACTGTCCCAACTGCTCCCACCTGTACAAGTTCAACCGCCAAATCAACCGAGTAATCCTCATGTCTCCCCAACTCCTACTAGTACTGCTCAACTGAAAGTCACTACTGACATCAATTCCAACTGGGAAACTGGATTTTGTGTCAGCTTCAAAATTACAAATCAGGGTAATACCAAGGTTAATAACTGGCAACTGGCATTTAAAATGAATCAAGCTAAGATTAATAACTTTTGGAACGCAGATTTTAAGCAGCAAGGAGCAATACAGTATGTAGTGGCTCCTTTGGACTGGGGAAAAACAATTGAACCAAATCAAGTACGGGATACTGGGTTTTGTGCCAAGAAACTTGGTTCTGACTACCAACCGCAGCAAGTAGCCGCCGTTTCGATTTGAAGTTAAAAGTTAAAAGGCGAATTTGTCATGATAAGAGAAATCACTAATCCCATTAACCATTGAGTATTAACTCAGCACACAAGATGACTGAAGCAATAGCAACACGTCCCAATATCTATGTTCAGGAAACCGAGCCAACGATTCATTACCTGGTGGGAATGTCTCAACCAGAAACCCATCTGTTTGAGGTGACTTTACACCTTGTCGATTATTCCTCGCCGATTCTGGATTTAAAACTACCGGTGTGGACACCTGGTTCCTACTTAGTCCGCGAATACGCCAAGAATTTACAGGATTTTGGGGCTTTTGCGGAGGGTAAGCCTTTAGCTTGGCAGAAAATCAGTAAAAATCACTGGCAGGTAGACAAAAAGGGTGTTTCAGAATTAACTATACGTTACCGGATTTTTGCGAATGAGCTATCGGTACGGACAAATCACTTAGATACTACCCACGGTTATTTTAACGGTGCGGCACTATTTTTTAGAATAACGGGCTGGGAGAACCAACCCATTCGCGTCACGATTGTACCAGCACACCCGGAATGGCAGATAACTACTGCCTTACCACCGATTGCTGAGGAAAAAAATACTTTTTTGGCTGGCGATTTTGATACTCTTGTTGATACTCCGTTTGAGATTGGTCGCCACCAATTGTATAATTTTGAGGTTTTGGGAAAACCCCATGAACTGGCAATCTGGGGGCAAGGAAATCTCCAAGCCCAGCAGATGATTGCTGATATTCAAAAAATTATTCAGGTAGAAGCACAGATGTTCGGCGGTTTGCCATATCAACGATACGTGTTTCTAGTACATTTATTTAGCCAAGCTTTTGGCGGTTTGGAGCATAAAGACTCTTGCTCCTTAATTTACCAGCGTTTTGGATTTCGCGCTCAGGATAAGTACAATCGCTTTATCCAATTGGTAGCACACGAGTTCTTTCACTTGTGGAATGTCAAGCGAATTCGCCCAAAAGCATTAGAGGTTTTTGATTACGACCAAGAAAATTACACACCATCATTATGGTTTTGTGAGGGTACTACTAGTTACTATGACTTGTTAATTCCTTTGCGGGCGGGAATTTATGATGTTCAATCGTATTTGAATAATTTGGGCAAAGAAATTACCAGATATGAAATGACCCCAGGGCGCAAGGTACAACCCGTTTCTGAGTCGAGTTTTGATGCCTGGATAAAACTCTATCGCCCGGATGCCAATAGCGGGAATTCTCAAATCTCCTACTATTTAAAGGGAGAAATGGTATCGTTGTTGCTGGATTTACTGATTCGCTCTACTCACGACAATCAGCGCTCCCTTGATGATGTGATGCTGAAAATGTGGCAGCAATTTGGGAAAGATGAAATTGGTTATACCCCAGAAGAGTTGCAGGAAGTTATAGAATCTGTAGCAGGAATCGATTTGACTGATTTCTTTAAAGGCTACATTGATGGCACTGACGATTTGCCTTTTAATCAGTATTTAGAACCCTTTGGCTTGCAGTTGGTAGCCGATCAGCAGGAAGAACCTTACTTGGGTGTGAGAATAAATACAGAGAATGGGCGGGAGATGATTAAGTTTGTGGAAACTGGTTCACCTGCACAAATAGGGGGAATTGATGCAGGTGAGGAATTACTAGCAATTGATGGGATTAAGCTAATGGCGGGTGGCTTAAGCGATCGCCTGAAAGATTACCAACCAAACGATAAAATTGAAGTCGCAGTTTTCCACCAAGACGAACTGCGTACCTATTCCATCATCCTCACCTCACCACATCCGACTCGGTATCAGGTAAAGCCTGTTGAGCATCCTAACTCCACACAACAGCAGAACTTTGCTGGATGGCTTGGAGTAGCGATCGCAACTGTTTAAGTAGGTAGGCAACACAAAACCAAACCATGTAACGAAAAGTAAAATCTCTGTATTTGGCTCGTAGTTGCGCTTTAGCGCTAAAGCGCAACTACGAGCCAGTGATGATTATTTGCGCCCACTTACTTAATAAAGGGATTGGGCATGAGGCATGAGACAAAACACTTTCGAGTTCCGAGTTCCGAGTTTTGAATAAAGAAGTGAGATTCCCCACTCCAAACTCCAAACTCCAAACTCCAAACTCCAAACTCCAAACTCCAAACTCCAAACTCCAAACTCCTAACTCCTAACTCCTAACTCCAAACTCCTAACTCCTAACTCCAAACTCCAAACTCCTAACTCCTAACTCCTAACTCCTAACTCCTAACTCCTAAGCCGTTCTCACCGCCCCAGAGTAAATCAAACCCCGTTGCAGATCCAGCGTTATAATCGCTCCATCCCGAATCGCCTGGGTTGCCTGCTTCACGCCGACAATCACTGGTACACCGAGACGCAAGCCAATGATTGCTGCGTGACTTGTAAGACTTTCCTCTTCAGTAATAATCCCGGCAGCTTTCCGAATTGCCTCAACGAAATCGGCACTAGTGCGGGGTGCAACCAATATGTCTCCAGGATTAAAGTTACTAACATCCATACCAGTATTAGCGACGCGGGCGCGACCACTTACTGAACCTTGTCCCAGTCCAATTCCGTGACCTAATATTGCCGTTACCACCTCTACCTTAATTAAATCTGTGGAGCCGGAAATTCCCTGGAGTGTGCCAGCAGTCATTACTACTAAATCTCCCTCAGATAGTAACTTCAGTTCCTGAGCCACGTTGATCGCAGCTTGAAATGTTTGACCAGTGGAAGGTAATCCTAGCACCAACAGGGGTTTTACTCCCCACACCATTTGTAGCTGTCGCGCCACATTCACATGGGGTGTGACTGCCAAAATCGGTGTATGGGGACGGAATTTAGAGACATTGCGAGCTGTTGCTCCGGTTTGTGTTAGGGTCATGATTGCCGCTGCGCCTAGTTGTTCGGCAATTTGACCCACAGCTTGACTAATAGCATTAGGAATGGAGCGGCGGGCATCTCTGGAAGAACGTAAGTTTAAGTGTTGGGCTTCTTCTTGCTCCATCCGCTCGGCAATTCGTGCCATCGTCGCCACTGCTTCTACAGGGAAGCTACCCACAGCAGTTTCATTGGAGAGCATTACCGCGTCCGTACCGTCTAAAATCGCATTTGCCACATCCGATACTTCAGCGCGAGTCGGACGGGGATTGCTCACCATGCTGTCTAACATCTGGGTGGCGGTGATGATGGGAATCCCCAAGCGATTTGCTGTAGCAATTAGCCGCTTTTGCAGTACCGGAACATCTTCTGCTGGCAATTCTACCCCTAAGTCACCTCTGGCAACCATCACGCCATCACACAAAGCCAGAACCGCCTCCATTTGCTCGATGGCCTCGTGCTTTTCAATTTTGGCAATCACTGGTACTTGCTTGCCTGTACTGGAAATTAGTTCTTTAATTTCGATCATGTCCTGGGGATTGCGGACAAAGGAAAGTGCCACCCAATCTACACCTTGATCTAGACCAAACATCAGATCCTCTCGGTCTTTGTCGGTCATTGCCTTAATTGACAGGTAAACGCCAGGAAAGTTTACGCCTTTGTTGTTAGAAAGTTTACCAGGCACAGTGATCCGACAATGCAAATCACCTTTGTCTCGGTTAATCTCCTCCACAACCATTTCTACTCGTCCATCATCGAGGAGGATTTTTGCGCCAACTGGGACTTCTTCGGCTAAATAATCGTAGGTAACACAGCTAATTTCTTGCATACCTACAACTGGACGATTTGTCAAGGTGAAGCGATCGCCTTTTGCCAAAACTATAGATCCATTGTCAAATTTCCCCAAGCGAATTTTTGGGCCTTGCAAGTCTTGCAGTATAGCCACTGGCTGATTTAGTTCAAAGGCGGTTTGCCGAATTAACCGAATACTACGCTGATGATCGGCATGAGTTCCGTGGGAGAAGTTTAGCCGCAGGGTCGTGGCTCCCGCTTCAATAATCGCCTTGAGCATTTCAGGACTGCTAGTGGCGGGGCCAATAGTAGCAACAATTTTTGTCCGGCGTAGAGAATCTCTTAATTGCATAGGGGCTGAAGTTAGGGAGCTATCTGGGAAGTCATCGTAACTTAAGTCGCATCTCCTTTTCAGTCACTGCTATATCAATAGATGTAAGCAGTTAGAGAGGGTTTATGGGAGAGTGGAGGCTGTGGGATAGACTAGATATAGTACATCAATCTTGTATCCATCCTCCCAACGAAGGTGTTTATCCCATCAACTTCTTGCCAATTGTCATACCCCACCGATCGGGAAAGATTAGTTCAAGTCTTGAATCATAGCGTTATTCATCTACTGATATGCAAAGCTGTGGATAAAAATTGCTATACAAAACTTTACAAAATTTTATTCTTTCCTAATCTTTATCGTATATTTGTAATGTTTGATTAAGAAGGAGTCAATGTTAGAGATGATCGCATCGGAGGCACAAAAGCCACTGACAATCCCGCCGAAGGAATTTTTAGCGCCTCCTGGTGATTTTAATCCTACGCTACTGCTGTTTTTGGTAGCTGTAGCAACGCTGGTGTTATCTAACTTTGGTTACTGGGAATGGGAATGGCCGCACTGGCTGTGTTTTAGCGTTAACACTATTGCCTTGCATTGTGCTGGGACAGTAATTCATGATGCTTGTCACCAATCTGCCCATCGTAACCGGGTAATGAATGCGATGTTAGGGCATGGCAGTGCATTGATGCTAGCTTTTGCTTTTCCAGTGTTTACGCGGGTGCATTTACAGCATCATGGACATGTCAATCATCCCGAAGACGACCCCGATCATTATGTCTCTACGGGTGGGCCGCTATGGCTGATTGCGGTGCGGTTTTTGTACCATGAGGTATTTTTCTTTCAACGGCGACTCTGGCGGAAATATGAGCTATTGGAATGGTTCATCAGCCGCTTAATTGTCGGTGTAATTGTTTATATATCAGTGCAATACCACTTTTTGGGTTACATTCTGAATTTTTGGTTTATACCCGCTTTTGTGGTAGGGATAGCACTGGGATTATTTTTTGACTATTTGCCCCATCGTCCTTTTGCGGAACGCGATCGCTGGAAAAATGCTCGCGTCTACCCGAACCAAGTTCTCAATATTCTCATTATGGGACAGAATTACCACTTAATTCATCATTTGTGGCCTTCTATTCCTTGGTATAATTACCAACCTGCTTACTATGTGATGAAGCCCTTATTAGATGAAAAAGGATGTTATCAAACTTCAGGATTGTTGCAGAAAAAGGACTTTTTTGAGTTTGTTTATGACATCTTTCTAGGAATTCGGTTTCATCATCAAAAAGAATAGAGTTGTTGGAGGAAGCGATCGCCTACGGCGGGCTACACCTACGCGCACTAATGGCTAGCACTGGTAAATTGATAAAATTATATCATGATCAAGGCTAGTCTTCACAGTCAACTGAGTGGGATCGCTTCACAATTCCAAGTTTTTCAATGTGTTTCCTGTGCTATTGCTCTGCGCCAATTCCTGATTAATCAAAACATTTGTGGTAAACAGATTATTTTAAGCTGGAGGGACAGATGGTTGATTTGTATGATTTAATCCACAATATACGGAAACGTCCTGCCATGTATTTGGGACGAGCTTCTATATCCAACCTCCGCACTTTTCTAGCAGGTTACTGTTTTGCCCGTCGCCAGATAGGAATTACTCAAACACAACAAGAACAGCAATTTTCCGAATTTCAAATCTGGATTCAGCAGAGATTTAATTTAACTTCCAATCAGACCTGGGATCAGATTATTCTATTTTTCTCCCAAGATGAACATACTGCTTTAGAGCAGTTTTTCAAACTGTTTGATGAATTCATTCAAACAGAATATCCTAGAGAACTTCAACCGAATACAACGAATAATTTGATAATGGTTTCAGGAACTCAAGATTAAAAGAAACTTGAAATGGATGCTTTAGTCCAAGAACTTGACACAAAACTACGTCAATGGCAACCTGACATTGCTCAACAAGTGCGACAATGCCTTGCAGAGATTATTGAACTGGCAGACCAGGATGCTCTAGATATTCTTCGTTCGAGAGTGATTGAACAAGAAGTTTTGGATTTGATTGATGAACCCGAAACCTGGTGAAGTGTGGGTAGTCGATTTAGGACTTGCAGCCAAGACACGTCCTGTTATCGTTGTGTCTCGCTATGACCCCACTCCGCCGCGTGCTTTGGTTCTCTATGTACCAGTAACTACGCAAAATCGGGGTAGCGCATACGAAGTTGAACTGCCTACACTGCTGTTTTTACGACAAGGTTCTGTCGCTAATATTCAAGGTCTAGGTTCAATCCCTACTGCAAGACTGGAACGTAAACTCGGCAAATTGCCAGATGAAACACTACTAAAAATCAAACAAGCTTTGATATTTGCTCTGGATTTGGAAATTGAGGAAGAGCAGGATAATTCCATAGATGTGGATAATACTTTATGATAAATGCGATTCATTTTGGGCGCGATCGCCTCACCAAAATAACGAACCGCAGAGGCGCAGAGGACACGGAGAAATCAGAGTTTGAGAGATATTTTGCGTAAGTCCTATTAGTAATATTCTCCCATCAGCAGCAGGTTGAGCAGCCACGTCAGCACATAATTATACTTCTGTGCTGTTTGTTAAATATATTTTTTTAAGTTAATTTACACTTTTGACTTCACTACTGGCTGTGATGTTTGTAAAGACTGGGGCAAACTCCAGTCGGGACGCAAGCTGGCGGCGTTGCGTAAATAGATATGATGAATTGAGGCGGAAGCTGGCAAATAAGCGTGGATTAAAAACCGAATGCAGCGTTGTAAGCTACCTTCGACGTGCATTTGCTGCACATCCAACATGGCCACATTATCCCAACCAGGACGCGACCTAGCGATCGCAGCTGGAAAAATAGCATCCAAATCGCGTGTCACTGAGAAAGTCACACTAATCATGTCCGTCGGCTGGAATTGATTCCGGTTTTCTAGTTCATCTAGTAATTCTGTCACTACCTCTCGCATTGCCTCAACGGTATTTTCTGAAACGGTTGTTGCTCCGCGAATCGCCCGCATTTGCCACTCCACGCCAAAATCCTCCTTAAAACAGAAAAGTGAGGAATTAAAAGTTAAGAATGAGAAGTTAAGATTTTTAACTCATAACTCCTCACTCATAACTCCTAACTCATATTAGGGTCGATATAACCACAAGGGTAAACCACTAGTAGACATTTCAAATTCGAGCCAATCAATACCAGATCGAATTCCTGATGAAACTTGACGACTTCCTGGTAGAAGGCGACTCAATAAAGGTTTACGTTCTTCTAGGGTATAGCAGAGAGTTTTTTCTGGATCAAGTCCCACTAGTTCTGCTGTCCAGCGGCGCGCATCTTCTTCTGTACCCAGACGGTCTACAACACCTAATTCTAGGGCTTGCTGTCCAGTAAAAATCCGCCCATCAGCGAAACTTTTTACCGCTTCTATTGTTAAAGAACGGCCATCAGCTACCGTTTGGACAAACTGCTGATAACTTGTGTCAATCAACTCTTGCAGGATGTTTTCTTCGGCTTGAGTCAGTCGCCTGTCGAAAGACAAAATGTCTTTGTAAGGGCCAGACTTAATTACCTGGAAGGAAACACCGATTTTTTCTAGCAAGCGTTCCAAGTTATTCCCACGCAAAATTACACCAATACTACCAGTAATTGTACCTGGGTTAGCGACGATGTGTTCGGCTCCCATGCCGATGTAGACTCCTCCAGAAGCCGAGATATTGCCAAAGCTAGCGACGATTTTGATTTTTTCGCGCAGACGCTTCAGGGCGCTGTAGATTTCTTGGGAATCTCCAACTGTACCGCCAGGGCTATCGATACGCAGCAATAATGCCGGAAACTTTTTTTCTTCTATAGTTTTCAGGGCTTCTAGAACGCGTTTGCGAGTAGCACCGGCGATCGCACCAGTAATTTCAATCCGCGCAATTTGTTTTCTAAACTTGGGCTTAAACGGCCAAATCATGAGCTGTCAACATACCTCGTAATAAACTTAATATAAGATGCCCAACGCTCAGACGACCTCTTTTGCTCTGTTAAGAAACATGAGCAAGCATTGCGATCGTCACAATTTTAAGGAAATTTTTATATTTTGCAGTGAGTTTTATTTGATATTCTTGATAAAAATTGCACCTAAGGCAAAATACCAAACTCTAGTTTAGCGTCCAAGGTGATGATTTATCACAGACTATTTTAGCTGTTTTGCATCATTCAAAATTATACAACCCTTGTTATTATAGCTTTTTGACCTTTTGAGGATTGGTTTACTAGGATCGCGCATCTCTAGTAGTTGTCAGTAATTAATAACTAATAACTAATGAATAATAACTATTTAATCAATAACTCCGGCACTCAATTTAATTAATAAAATTTATTGAGCAATAGTAATTCCTATTTAGCTAAAAATAAGTAGTACTTTCAGTTTTGGGAATATCACTTTTCCCCATCTTGTACAGCCCATGAGCATCTGATGAAGCTATTTATACTCTTATGAATCAATTCGTAAAATTTGACACCGATAATAAACATACGTGTCAAACAGTGCGCCGACGAAACTACAGGTCAAACTAATCACAAATAATCCCTGGAGGGGAGTTCCACTGCCAAAGGTGGCGAGAAAATGCATAATCTGAGTAGCGATCGCTTCAGTTAATTCTTGTAAACCGGGAAAGTAACCGATCAGGGGTAAAAGGAACAATCCGCCGCCAACGAGTAACATGGGAGCGACAAAACTAAAAATGATCGTCAGTAGTAGGGAGCGGAGAAAGTTAGTGAAAATAGCCATTTAAGACAAACTCCGTGAGTATAGATGACAAGAGCTAGATAGCAGTTCGTCATTTTCTACAATACGTGCGATCGCTCCTGACCAACCAATCTGTCAAAAATCTTAAGTTTTCATTAAAATAAGCGGTTAGCAGTTACAGCACATGCTGGGAGTCTCAAAAATAATTTGAATCTACAAAACCCTTGCACAATCAAGTTTATAGCTAAAGTTAGCTTTATTTATTAGTTTGCAACACCTTTAATAAGAGCTTCATTTTCTGAGAGCATGTTTAATCAAAGTTAATATTCAGCGCTCCCCTCAGCAAGAACAGCACCCCGCCCCTCTGCCTCTTCCTAATGCCCATTCCCTATCCCAATGACTTCCGCTATTCTTAAGGCAGTCACCGAGTTAGCTACAGAACATTGAACCAGACTACATCCAAATCCAGTTTAGGAGAATGGAGTCAGCGGCTGCTGGCGGCGATTTTTCTGGGTGGGCAAGTACTAGTTCACCTATTGAAGGGCAAAATCCATCGGCGCAACACCTTGCAACAAATGGCAGCAGTTGGGCCAGATTCCCTATTTATTGCCTTATTGACGGCTATTTTTGTTGGCGCAGTGTTTACCATTCAGGTAGCACGGGAATTTATCAACTTTGGCGCAGGAAACATTATCGGCGGAGTGCTTTCTGTCGCTTTGACACGAGAACTTGCTCCGGTGTTGACAGCAGTGGTTTTGGCTGGGCGAGTCGGTTCTGCCTTTGCAGCCGAAATCGGTACCATGCGAGTCACAGAACAAATCGATGCCATGTTGATGTTGAAAACAGATCCAATCGATTACCTAGTTATCCCCCGTGTCCTTGCTTGCTGTTTAATGCTACCAATTTTAACCCTCCTGTCTTTGGTAACAGGGATGTTCGGGGGATTAATAATTGCGACAAATCTCTACAACCTGTCTGATACGGCATTCTTAGACTCAGCCCGTAACTTTCTTGGTATCTGGGATATTGTTAGCGCCATGATTAAGGCGTGTTGTTTTGGCACTTTAATCGCCGTAATTGGTTGCAGTTGGGGGTTGACGACAACAGGAGGAGCCAAAGGTGTAGGACAGTCAACCACAAGTGCTGTTGTGACTGCCTTGCTAATTATATTTGTTAGCAACTTTTTTCTTTCTTGGCTAATGTTTCAGGGGACTGGTAGTGCATTCATAGGGCTGTAAAAGTTAGGAGTTAGGAGTTAGGAGTTAGGAGTTAGGAGTTAGGAGTTAGGAGTTGGGAGTTAGGAGTTGGGAGTTTGGAGTTGGGAGTTTGGAGTTGGGAGTTTGGAGTTTGGAGTTAGGAGTTTGGAGTTTGGAGTTGGGAGTTAGGAGTTGGGAGTTTGGAGTTGGGAGTTAGGAGTTTGGAGTTAGGAGTTGGGAGTTGGGAGTTTGGAGTTTGGAGTTTGGAGTTTGGAGTTTGGAGTTTGGAGTTGGGAGTTAACAAAGTTTAAGGGTTTAATTCTCCAGCAAGACAGGCAGCACCAATTGAATGCCTAAGGCAAATCCCCCGAAGTAATGCGAGTCGGAAACCGTCCCCAGAAACTTCTCTTCGTTACAAAACTTAATTGCGTAAAGCCTACGGCATAGCTTCGCTTAACGCGGAACGTCCCAGAGGCAAGAGTGTGAATTGTTTAAAACTCCTCACTCCTCACTCCTAACTCCTAACTCTTAACTCCTAACTCCTAACTCTTAACTCCTAACTCCTAACTCTTAACTCCTAACTCCTAACTCTTAACTCCTAACTCCTAACTCTTAACTCCTAACTCCTGACTCCTAAAATAGGAGATAGAGATGCCTAGTACATAAAGCAGGATTTAAGACTGTGACCAGTTCATTTGCTCCTAACTCCACATCAACTGTGGAACTCAAGCCTAGTTACAATATACCTATAGTGTTGGTGATTGCCGCTATTCCACTACTGTTGGTACAACCGTGGGTAGGCTCCGTTTTTACGCTGTTTGGTTTGTTTCTCATGTTTCAGGCGTTAACGCTGCGTTTGCAATTTACCGCCACCGACTTAGATATTCACAGAGGCGAAAAATTAATTCGGCGCTTTCCCTACCAGGAATGGCAAAACTGGCGGATCTTCTGGAATGGAGTCCCCATTCTGTTTTACTTTAAAGAAATTAAAAGTATTCACTTTTTGCCGATTTTATTTGATCCCAATACCTTGAAAACTTGCTTAGAACAACGTTGTCCGCGTATTTAGTCCTGAGTTCGATGTGTGCTGAGTCGTTTCGCTCTAGACTCATAATTCAGCACTCATAACTCAGGACTTTTATGGCAGGTCAATTGTAATATTTCTGAAAGCTATTTATTCGCGTCATAGGAATTACACTATTGTTTATGAACCCAGAGGCATCTCAAACCCCAGAACCAATTGATCAGCGGTTGGCAGAAAAACAACAAGAGAACAATGCAGTTGAACATCCACTCAATCCATCTGTTGAGTCAGTGGGAGAAACAGGAGCCATTAGCTCATCAGAGGACTACACAATGCAGCCACTCATCTCTAATGCAGAAGTGGTAGATTCTACAACTGTAGAGCTAACAGAAAATTCAAATGGCGAGTTTGTAGCACAGTCGAAACCGGAAAATAGCGCACTGGGATCAGAAAACCATTCATTATATGCACAAGCAGAGCAGCGAGTAGCAGAGTTGCAGAGCGCTGAAGCTGCTCTTAAGGAAGAAATAGCCAAATTGCAAGCTTTTTACAAAAACCTTCAGTCACAAGTGGGTGAAACTCAAACATCGCTGGGACGACTTGTGCAAGAATCGCTGGTCCAATTAGAACAACGCAAACAAACTCTGCAAATTTCTGTAGAACAACTAGAACGCCGACAAGAACGTATCCGCAATGAGATGCGAACCACTTTTGCTGGTACATCCCAAGACTTGGCAATTCGGGTGCAGGGTTTTAAAGACTATCTCACGGGTAGCTTACAAGATTTGGCGGTTGCTGCTGAACAGTTGCAACTGACGCCAAGTGTGGTAGAACGAGAAAAACCATCTGTAAAAGAGGCTAAACCAGTTGAAACCCAACCTGGAATACCTCAATTTGCCCAACAGCAGTTTCAAGATACTACTAAGCAAATTCGCCGCCTAATTGACCAATACCGCAATAAACCAGATTACTATGGCCCAGCGTGGCAACTACGCCGTACCTTTGAACCAATCCACGCAGAACGAGTTTCTAACTGGTTTTTTACCCAAGGGGGACGAGGTGGTTTGCGGACAATGGGTAGCCGCTTACAAAATATTTTGATTGCCTCAGCTGCAATTTCGATATTACACAAGCTGTATGGCGATCGCGTCCGTACTTTAGTCTTAGCTAATACACCGGAGCGATTGGGTGAATGGCGGCGCGGCTTGCAAGACTGTCTAGGAATCGGTCGCCCAGATTTCGGCCCAGACCGGGGCGTGGTATTATTTGAAGCGTCTGATGCTCTGGCTCAGAAAGCAGACCGATTGACCAAAGCCAATCAACTACCCTTAATTATCATTGATGATTCAGAGGAGCAAATTAGTCTGTCACTGCTGCAATTTCCCCTATGGTTAGCTTTTGCTCCTGACCCCAAAACCGTGAGAAACTATGATGATGACTTTTAAATGAGTCATTAGTCATTAGTCATTGGTCAAGAGTAATACCTCTTGACTTTTTTGAATTTTGAATGCGTGAATTTTATTATGGCTATTTGGTTAACTCTGTGTGGGGCAATTGTAGTTATAGCTTACCTCCTGGGTTCTTTTCCCACTGGGTACATTGCTGTGAAGCAGTTAAAAGGGATTGATATTCGGCAAGTTGGCTCAGGTTCCACTGGAGCAACTAATGTACTAAGAATCTTGGGGAAAGGGCCAGGAGCATTCGTTTTAGTACTTGATGCTTTAAAGGGAGTATTAGCGATCGCTCTAGTTTACTGGTTATTCAATTTTAACCAAATTCAAAATTATATCCCCCCAACGGTAGATGTACAAGTGTGGCAACCGTGGTTAATAACAATAGCTGGGTTAGCTGCCATCCTGGGACATAGTAAATCAATTTTTTTGGGGTTTACTGGTGGTAAATCCGTTGCTATCAGCTTGGGGATTTTGTTGGCAATAAGTTGGCAGGTGGGTTTAGCAACAGCAGGTGTGTTTGCCATTGTGATGGCAATATCGCGGATTGTCTCTTTGAGTTCAATTGCAGGTGCGATCGCTGTTTCCATTTTCATGGTAATTTTACACCAACCATTACCATATATTCTGTTTGGAATTGCGGGTGGGTTATATGTAATTTTGCGCCATCGCCCTAATATTGGCCGACTCAGGGCTGGAACAGAACCAAAAATTGGGCAAAATGTAGCGACACCAGAACAAACTACATAATAAGTTTCCAAGCGATGCCCTAAGCAAGCCGTTGAGTGAGCCTGGTATCTCTTCTGGAGTTTAGACTAAGCAACAAGATTCAATGTAATATGAACCTTTGAGAACTTTGTTTTTCTTACCAACAGTTTCGCCAGTATCTGGTTGTATATTAAAGAATTTGAGCAGATACACGAAATAATCTTCGTAATCTACCTGTAATAAGGCACGACGCACAGCGTCTATTTGCGTAGTTTACCGCCGTAGGCATCGCAGGATAAAAAAAGCCTGAAAACTTCCTCAAGATAGTTAATCCACATCACCATGTATTTGTATAGTACGTAAGTCGTAGAGTAATGGCTGTGAGTAATGATCAGGGTAAAAGTAAATGTTC
Source organism: Nostoc sp. (assembly GCF_036916975.1). Taxonomy (GTDB): domain Bacteria; phylum Cyanobacteriota; class Cyanobacteriia; order Cyanobacteriales; family Nostocaceae; genus Nostoc. Next base: position 121,031 of record NZ_JBALFF010000069.1, on the reverse strand, counting down.
AGCCATTAAAAAATGGGCGTTTTCATCCGTACACCATCGAATATTTTTCTGATCACTTTCATTTGTCTTGGAGCTTTTTTTAAGAGTGAATGGATCATCTGAATCTCCTTGCCAAACGGCTTTTGATAGTAGCCATCTGCTAACGGATTTTTTCAAAATACTCCCGGCTGCATTCATCTGCATTTCATCCTCAACCATCTTTGTGGTTGAGAGACAACTACCTCAGTCCCTTTTTCCCAAGGTTACCATAGCTGGGTAGGCGAGCGCGGAGTTAACCTATCTGGAGGACAACGCCAAAGATTAGCGATCGCCAGAGCGATCGTCAACGATCCTCGAATTCTCATCCTGGATGAAGCAACAAGTGCCTTAGATTCGGAGTCAGAAGCACTAGTTCAAGAAGCGATCAAGCTAGTGATGCAAAACCGTACCGTGTTTGTTATCGCCCATCGCTTAAGCAGCGTTCGTAGGGCTGACTGCATTCTCGTACTAGAACAAGGACATTTGGTTGAAGCTGGTACTCACACCTCCCTCCTGTCTCAGGAAGGACGCTATGCCCGTTTTTATCCCCAACAGTTTTACTCTACAGATGAGGATTAAGCTTAGGAATTAACTTTGCCTTTAATTAAACGGTGGAAAAGGCGACAAGGCCACAAAAAAGCTCCACATATAGTTACTGAGGCGATCGCGGCCACAACTCGCCAAGTTGAACTAGACTCAGTGGCAGAATCTGAAGGGTGAGCTTGTGTGCTTTTAGCTAATTCTGGCACTGAATGAGATAGCTGACTAGCTGTAGTCACCCCTTCAATCGCTGCTCCAATTAGATAAGCTACTAGGGCAATTACTAGCCAGTTATTCATAATATTCAACAGTTTGAACTCTGAGCGTATGCTTGGCGGTGAGGAATCATTTGATTTATACTGCTAATTATTGCCGCCTTGCCCGAAAGATAATCGACCTTCAGCCGTATCACGAATCAGGGGCAGTTTAGATGTTATATAAGTATTGAGACTGCTATCTGCCTGGGGATCTATAACCTGCTTCGCTTTTAACTGCTGGAGAAGCACTTGTACTAAAGCAGCATCGTCGAACTGGAGCAGGGTGCTGACCTGGGTAGACTCGATTACAGCCCAAAGCTGTTGCATCATTTTGGCAGTGACCATGAGTCTGTAACCTCTTAAGCTTTTCTTTATATTTGCACGGATTTGGAATTTGTGGTTAGTTTTTATCTGAAGATTTATAAAGATATAGGTTGAAAATGCCTAAGTCAGTTAAATCAGTTGAGTTATAGCGTTTTTCAATTGATTGAACTACATCAATGTTTATGCTCTAGCCTAACCTTGTTCTATAAAAAAGAAAACTGCCCAAAGACTTAGATCGTCTCTAACCCTTTTTCTAAGGAGGGAATTAGATCATGTCCGCCTGATTAGTTAATTAAACCTCAAAAACCCCAAAGAGCCAAAGCTACGCTTTGTCTCCCCTCCCCGCAAGCCTACATACACACAAGCTATCCGATTACCCAAAAGTCTTCCAAAACCTCAAAGAGTCCTATCCGACATCCCTCTCCTTAGTAAGGAGAGGGACAGGTTTTGCATAGCAAAACCAGGGTGAGGTATCTCAGGGGCTATGAGACTTAACCGTAATATTGCGTTCAGAAAGACTTGTGTGTACACCGTAGAGGGGCTGGGGGTGGTATGCCATGACTGTGAGAATCATAACTAATTACCCAACGTTGCTGAATTGAGGTATGAAAATGATTTTGCGTGATTTCAAAACTTTTGTCTTGACTAGCAATTGCAACGTCAAGACACCCAGATTCATACATTTAACGAGTTACGTGGGTTTAAATCCCCCGGTTCTATAAAAAAGCAAGTAATGCGATTGGGGTTAAATCCCCATTACAAAACAAAATTGACGAACGCACAAAGCGTGCCGGAGGCTCTATTACGAATTACGAATTACGAATTAATCAGCATCGCCAATTACCCAGACTTGATATTAGAGCAAGGCTTTTGAAAAGCCAGAATGCAGACATACGTCGGCAATCAGCGCTTTTTGTCGAGGGAAACTTCAGTTGTCTTCGCTGCTATAAATTTATTGTGGAACTTTAGCACAAGCTCCTTCTTGATTAGAAGGATCGGCAAAAACTGCTAAAGTGTGATATTCAGGGTTATCTGTTTTATATATCACTCGAAAAGTATACAACTTCTTTCTACCTTGTCCTTCGGTAACAACTGTTAAAAGTGTATTGCTAGTGGGAGGAAGCCCAGGAATATCTAGTTTTTGAATTCGTCTGAGTTGAATTACATTCGCTGAGGAGTTTTTACAATCTCCTCCACTACTATTATTTTGACCAAACTGCATACATACTGGCCCATCAAAGTCTATAGTTACCTGTGATGGATCGTTTAACCAAACTTTTTTAATTACTTCTCCAGCCGGAATAAAGCTTAAGTTTGTTCCTTGTTGATACCAAACGTCGATCGTAGGTATTGCTCCCCCTAAACCCTGTGCTTGACAGGAAAATATGGAATGCAGAACAGCGTTATTAGCACCAGCGCGACCTACCAAGAATAACATAGCAACCGAGAAAATTAAGGAAGCTATAGGTAGGAAATAAGAATTACCTGAGGTATTTCCTGACAATTTAGGATTATTTTTCATGGTTGCAAATGGGGAAATTGGTACATATAACAGGAGAATATGGGAAAGATAGAAAGAAAACTAATTCCCAATTACCATTACCCAATCAAAAATCTAAAATTGGTATAAATCCTACCTCTTAAAACTAGATTGGTTGATTAACATATAGTTCAACATTTGTGCCGGCTTTCATAAACCAAATATTAGTTGGTTGTGACATTTGGGCGATCGCCTGTTGATTACGTTGGGCAATTTGGGGTACTACAGAGTTCATACCACCTTCCAGAACCGCAGCTGCAAGGTTGCGTCTGTTATCAGTCTCACTAATAAGGCCACTGGAGGTGTTGTTGGTGGTATTATTCGGGTTGTCTGCGGTAGGGTTGGAAGATGTTGATGTTATAGAATATGGCACGAGTTTGGTATCAGGGCGATTTATTAACTCTGCTGCTTTACCAATACCTCCCAAAACGAATAGTCCTGCATCCATTGATGCTATGGACGAACTTTGACTGGGATATTTATTTGCTACTAAAGGTTTACCTTGGGTACCGCGAATAATAATGGCATTGCTGGGTAAGCTTTGTTCGGTAGAGTTGCCATTATTTTGCGAGATAAGTTTAGTTACGTTCATCTGCATAAGACCTTGTTCGTTAATGGAACTAATTTCAGCGATGAATTCGGTGTTTGCAGGTATGACGGTAGTACCATCCTTAGATTTTAGTGCTTCTTGCGATTTGATCACAAATACGTTTTTCGCTTTGCCTTCTTCATCACCACCGCCTGACTTAGTAGTAGTTTCTCCAAATATCGCTGTTGCTAAGACAGCTTTAGCACTAGTCCCTACTGCTAAAGATTTTTGTCCCACGGGTTGCGCTTGGCTCACCTCAGGAGCAGGAGTTTGCTGTGGTGTCTGTTGCTGCTGCGGCTGATTGTTTGCAGGTTCAGGAGCAGTTGCGATATTACTAGGTTGATCGGTAGCATTAACTTGACCGTAGCTACCTAACTTTGCTAACCTTCTCCACTCATCAAGGGGGCTTGGTGGGCTTGGTGGAGATGCTGGTGTTATATTGACTACAGTCTGAGGTTGAGTGTTTGGGGTTACAACTGGTAGTTGGGGCGATCGCAAAGGTTGAGAAGCAGGGACTTTAACAATGCGCTCAACTGTCACTGTCCGAGGTACATAAGCTGTTGGTGGGGACGTTGGGATCACTCTTTCTGTAACTCTAGAAGAGACTGGCGGTTCTGCTTTTAAGACTACTGTCGGCGTTGATTTGGCAGTTCTGAGCTGTTGTTGGGCGGCTTTCACCATCTCTGCTTGTTCTGTCAGAGCTAATTTAGTTTTCAGAGTATCTACTTCGCCTTCTAGCTGTTGAGAGCTAGATTCATCAGTTGGCTGCTCACGCACTTGTGGAGAAACAATAGTTTTTGGCTTGGGCTTGCTACTCATCAATTGCGACAAAAACACACCACCCACCAAAACGATCGCAAAGGTAGCAGCTCCTACCAAGCCTAACTTTGCAAAGGGATTAGATGAGAGGGGTTGCTTAGTCTGAACTTCTTGTGGAAGAGATAGCGACTCTTGCGGCGTTGCAGAGTCTTCTGATCCTTCGGTATCGGGAGAAGATTCTTCTTCAAAGCCGACTAACCTTGACATCCGCGATTCCCAATCAAAAGATTCTACATCTTGTTGGTGAGCGTCGGCGGCTAGAGTAAATCCATTTTGAGGAGGTGTTTCCGCAGGAATTGAGTATTTAGTCATGGTAAAGCTTGATTGGGATTTGCAGAACAATTTTTATCTTTGATATCACATACATTATAAATTTCTAGTCTGGCTTCACCAAGGCGGTAAGCTGCGAAGTGCAATGGTAGCGCTGCATTTGGTAGTGAAGTTGCGGGTTGATCTATTGCTCTAACTAAAATTTGTTTATTAAACGAAGTTGATTTTCCCAACCTATCATAACCGCTAAATAGTAGTTGATTAGCAAACATCTCCACTTTCCACTTTCCATCACCTATTTGTGTAGGTTGAGAGATTTTTTGGATTACTAATACATTTTCTGCTCCCCTATTAACATTTTCAAATTGGCTATCTGGATTTAAATTGGTAAGTTCTGACTTAAGTTTTTGTTTAAAATTATCAGCTACCAGTTGGGAGCTAATTTCCCAGACTTGTGTCGGTGGCTGTTGATCTGACCAGGTAAGCATTAAGCTCATAGTTTCACCCACAAACCGCCGAATAGCCTCTGGCTGTCGCTCTAAATTGGGTTCGGGGTCTACGGTTATAGCGCGACCATCAACAAGTTGCACTAAACTTTGAGGTGTGAGTTGACGGCCTAACTGCTGTAACATAGATCCGTGAAATAGTAGTAAAAGCAGGGTAAACACATGTAACCCAAATGTGCCGACTGCTAATACTGGCAATGGGTTATTTTTTCTATTTTCTGGTTTGAGTAATTGCATTAATAGTTATATAAACTGAATTAGTGAATTATAAATCTATAAGACTACTATTTGATTTTTTAAAAAAGCCCTCAACTCAAAAAGGCTGATTCCCTACTTTCCACTTTCTACTCATCTGATAAAGCTATCAGATGTTTGTCCAGACCCGCATTGTGTAAATTTATCATTATTAAGGCTGTTGTTGCGATCTAGCAAACATAAGTTACGAATTTCATAAATTTCTAATCTATCAGCGCGGACACTATAAATTGCTTTTTGCAAGTCTGTGCCATTGTCGCCTTGAGGATTACCAAAATAATCTGCTGCACGTACCAGTAAATCTTTATTAAAAGGAGTTATGAGTTTTGCACCACCAACTCGGTTTTTTTGAATTAAATCGGCTACTATACCGATTCGCCACTTACCTGGGGCAATTTCTTTTGGCGGATAAACCCGCTTAATAACTAATTGTGATGTCATAGCTAGGCTGGGATTTTCAGAGAAAACTTCTGCCGGTGTCATTTCTGCAACTGTGCTTAAGAAACCTTTGCGAAAGTCTTCGGATAAGGCAAAACTAGCTATCCAACTGCTGGTACTAACTTTTTGGCTACTCCCTTGAGGTGTTTGAATCAGAACTCCTAAATCTGGTTTAGGGTTTGCAACTTCTTCGATATTTTGTGCTGGTAAGGTTCCAGACCAGCTAAACATTGATATCATCGTTTTGCTGATGAATTGGCGAATTGCTTCTGGATCTCTTGCTAAATCATCGATATTAGCTACTGGTTTACCGTCTATTAATTGCACAAAGTTTGGAGCCTTTCTCAGACTGAGTTGGCGAATATTTAGCCCTTGTAATAAGAATAAAAATAAAACTAATATATGTAAACTGAAGGTTGCGATCGCAAAAATTGTCAAAACACTTGCCGTCGTTCTTTGTCTTTTTTCTAGTAAACGCACCATTTACTCACCTCTTCTGCAAAAAACTTCAGCTATTATTATATATTAATTATAGGTTCATTTTAGACATAAACCGCCCAGAACTAAAGTTCTAGGCTAATAGCTAAAGTCCGTTAAAACGGACTATAACATGAGTCTCAGTCATCTTTAGATGAATGAGTGCTATTAGACTCAGAATTCATTCTGAGGCGGGCTAGATGAGAATGAAATAGCCCTGATATTAATTACAATTTGCATATAATTCAGCATTTATGACACTTATCAAAACTTTATTCATTTTGAATTTTGAATTTATATCCTCTCCCTTACTAAAGAAGCTGTATTACTGATCCCACTAAAGACTGCAAAACCGCCAGCAGCAGCCACAAGTAACGATAAAATTGGTGCTAAAATTCCCAGAAAAATTATGAACCACATTAAGTCGGGATCAGCAGTAGGATTTTTACCTGGCCCATTTACAATAACTGCCGCAGTCAGCACAGCAATAATATTAAATGAAATCTTGGCGATTCCAATAGAGAAAAATCCGGTCAGCCATGCAAAAATGGGTTTACCAGCTACAGGCAGTAAAGATCCACCTATAGCTATTGGCCCTAAAAGTGCTATCAGCAACATACTAGCTTCTATTAGATTCTGAAAGGCATATTGCAACGAAACTAAAAAGTTTTTGATGCTTGTTTGGACTGTAGAACCTAACAAAGAATTAAATGAGGTTTCTGATATAAAGCCTTTGTCATATTTAATATAATCTATCTTAGTTTGTAGCCTATTTATCCAAGGTTCCTTTCCGTATGTATTTCTATATTTTTGCAATAAAATGTTGATTTTATCGGCACCGCTGACAAAACATTGATTTTGTTGAACGCCAGTAAGCGATTGACAAGGACGCAGAAAAGAACCAGTTACTTCTTCTGCAATACTCATACTTAGTGCTTGCTGATACATTTTGTTCGCATCTGCTGTTACCAATACTTGCTGATTCACACTATTTAAAAAATCCCGTAATCCCAGTGTCAGATTAGAAAGCATACTTCCTTTGCCTGAATTACTTAAGAGGATCACCACCACAAAAGGCCAGATTAAAGCTGATATTGGACGACTATATTCGTAGGATATTAAGTCTTTGAGGAATTGTATCATAAAAAATAACAGGGTTCCTACCGCAAAAAAAATACCCAGAGTTGTCAGCGCTCCATACAAGTTATTACTAGTGTTATTTAGTAATAAATCCTTCCATTGATAGTTCCAACCATCGGCAATACTTCGAGAAGTTGCGGCACCATTATCGAGAACCTCATCAATGCCTACTTGGGCACCTACTTGGGCAAAAATTAGTTGAATAGCAAGTTGCATTTTGAGTTGATGGGCTGTTTTTTTAGATTTCGTAGGGTGCGTTAGGAATGTAACGCATCATCCAAGATGCTTTTGATGCGTTACGCTGTCGCTAAGACACTCTACTAAACTGTTTTTTAGACTTGTTGTTGGTTTGTAAGAAGTTTAAGGATTTTAAAAATTGATTGTATGGAAAATTAGAGTTTTTTTATCGTCAAATCCGACTTCCCAACTTTTTCTCTGCCAAACAAATCTAGTTGAGAAGTAGCTCGTAAAAGTCGCGCCGCTTCTGTAGATGTATCTACTCTGCGAGCGCGATTCGCCTCTTCTACCTGCTGAGAAATGTTTGCTAAATTTAAATTAGAATATTGTAAAGACTGATTTGTTTGTATTGTCTGAGCAAATGTTTCACCTATAATTGCTGATTGTGCGCGTTGAATCTGAATAGTTTGCAATTGATTATCACCTAGTGTTTGTCCTATTAATGATAAAGCCTGAGTAAAACCTGCTGTAGACGCAGCAGCACCAGCAGCACCAGCAGCAGCACCAGCACCAGCACCAGCTATTTGGTTAAATTTGCTGTTAATTAGGTTGTTCTTTGCTCCCGCCGTATCGCTAATTGCGTCAATATCTTTTAGTGTGTTTTCAGTATTTTCTAACTTTACTTGTGTCCGATTTTGTCCATCTTTACCAAGAATAGCTTCTGCTGCTCCACGAGTAATAAAACGATTGAGTTCATTACTAACTAAATTTGCCCGTACTGCTGCATTATTTTCAAAGCGGCTTGCTTTAGATTCTGAACGATAAGATTCGTAGATAATGTTATCACGAATATTTTGTCCGGCATCGACGGGGTTAGGTATCTTCAATTCTGTATTCCCCTTGGCACTCTCAAGAGCATTTCGACTCTGTGCTTCTACAGGCTTTAAGTTTTCGCTCACATTATTTTGAAAATATTTTCCCATATCTGTGGAATATAATTTAAAATTAGCCCAAACCTCGCCTAATCCCGCTCCCAGCTGAACTTGTGCCATTGCTGGTAGAATTGCCAGAGATAGCAACGTCAGAGTAAAAATGGTAGTTTTTCGCATACATTTGTGCCTGAAAAAGGTAATTTAGCTTTTTAACTATGATTTATAACTTGTTGAATCACTGTTAACTGCTTACATAACCCGATTAACTACTACGCAGAGTAGCCACTAACTGACGGGCAAATGCAGAAATTGCTTCATATTTATCGCTATGAAGTTGCATCATTTTAGTCCGTGCAGTTTGTTCAGCAGGGTTATTAGCAACTGCTGCCAATTGTTCGTAACCTGGATAATAACGACAGAATGTATAAATACCGTTATCATCTAACAGCCATTGGCTATAAACGCCTTCTTTTCGGGGAAAGAAGCTTTCTGAGGCATTACGAGCAATAATGTGGCGGGGATATTTTAAGATATCTGCAAAACTATCGACTGCAACCGGTTGAATGCGTCCAATTAATCGTGTTGTCAAGTTTTGCAAAATCTTAGATGCAGCTTTAGATTTGGCAATTGTATCAGGATCTTGTCCTGATAAGATGACTCTGATCCCGGCTTTAGCGCCGTTTGCACAAACTCTGCCAACTAAGTCAGAAATTTGCTCGAATTCAAATAGAATTGGTGCTTCGTCAATAAAGAATATAGAAGCTGGACTACCTAATGCGCGTCGTAATGCTGCTGAATAAGCACTCAGAGATAGTACGGCTGCATCTTCACTATCTGATAGGTTTCTCAGAGCAAAAACTAATAGTTGTGCATCGGTAGGAAAGCTAGATGGTGAAGAAATGGCTTGTCCTACGCGACTGGAAAGCCAAAACCGCAAGCGCAGCTGAATTTGACTAAGCGCGTCTTCTACTCTGCCAGTTAAAGTACTTAGCTGCAAGTGTTCTGATGAACAGAAAAACAGAAAATCTTTTAAGGTAGGGGTTTTTTGCCAAGCCGGAGTGCCAAATCCTCCCGCCATCGCTTGCCGATATCGCTCTTTTATGCCCTCATCAGCAAAGAAGGCTTCTAATGCTAAATTGAGGAGCGATCGCACGGTTTGCGATAAAATTTGACTTTCAGTGGATGATCCTAAAACCATTGTCATCAAAGCTGATTCTAGGAAGGCGGTATAATCGTTAAAGCGATCGCGCTGTTGTTCTGGATCTAGCGATCGTAAGTCTGGCTGTTCAAATAAGTTATTGGATTGTTTGGAGATATCAAAGTACGCTCCATTAGCCCCCATAAACTCTGTGTAATCAGTGAAAGTAGATGTACCATCAGGTTTAGGGAAATCTAACGCCACAACCGGAATCCCATGTGCCAAAGCCTGAGTTAAAATCCCTGATACCAACACCGATTTACCAGCACGAGTTGTCGCAAACAAAGCTAAATTTTTGTGTTGATTAAACAAATCTAAATGTACCGGTGTTCCGCCTTCTTCAGCAATCAACTCAAAGCCTTGTTTATCACCCCGTTTAGTTAAAACTAATGGCATTAATCCGGGAACTTCACTAGTTAAATATAGCTGGCGACGATTAAAAGGTGTCGCTAACAAACCTTCCCAAACTATTGGGAGAGTTTGCAGCCAAATTTTCCAAGCGTACTCAGTTTCCCTAATTAATTTTGCTGGACGTTGAAAACAGTTTTCAATATATCTTGTTGCCTCATCTAATTTATCGACAGTTGGACGATGTACCAAAATAACGATACTCGTATAAATCGGGACTGCACCTTCAAATAATTGTTCTTGTGCTGCTACCGATTTCTTCAGCTTTAATTGCGCGTTGACATCAATAGTTTTACTTTTTTCTTGAGCCATGATTGTCGTCATGTTTGACTGCTTCAAGACTCGTTGCAAAGTAGTTTTCACCATTGCCGGATTTGCCGCAGTCAACTCACAAAAAATTTCTGTATCTACTACTGTTTCTCTGGCCAACAGTTCCCATAAATAGCGCAGTTGGGTAGATTTATTGAGCCAACCTCCGGGTTTTTCCAGAAATGACAGTGCGCCAATATAACGATTGTTAACATTAACCCAACGGCGATCGGCACAAGGTACGCTAGACTCCATCAGCAAAGTTGTGCCGTGGATATTATTTAAAAGTAATTTACTACTAGCTAAATCTGAATTAACTTCCTCGTGCAGTCCTTCTTCATCTAAAGTCATCAACTGGGGAATCGGGATTGGCTGCGTATCGTTAAACCTTTTCCAGATACCCTCCCAGAGTTCGTCAGCTTTCAAAGGCTTGATATCCAATCCCATTTGATTAGATAAAATTTGTTCCCAACGCAGAAAACCCTGCTTATAAGCATTTATTATCAGGGTTTCAATGCGCTGATTTTCTACTTCTGAAAGATCCCCTTTAAATTTTAACCACCATGATTCCGCTCTAACTAAAAGCTTCTCTATCCAATCATCGGCATTTTTGGAGTTAGATTCAATGGTGTAAGTCACATAAATACGTAAGAATTTCGGCTTACGAATCCCAGAAATAGTCAGTTCTTTGACTCTGGCTCTTTCTGCCATCAACAAATATTTGATATCTCGTGATGGCGCATTTCTGATTAGCGATACTAATTCTTTTTGGCGCTCTTTGTCGGAACTAAAAGATCCCAAATGCAGTGTCATTCTTTCACCGCTAGGAATGTCTTTTAATCCGGCTTCAATGTTATTAAAGAGTGTATCGATTTGTTCGGCTCTTAAAGTGGTATGAATTCCCTTACAGTCAAAACCAAAAACAAAGCAAAACCGATCTCTTTGAGTCCCTTTTGTCAAAAGATATGCGCCAATATCACGTCCATTCATTGCGACACGTAGCATTGTCGCCAAGTGTAAGGCATCTTCAAATGGTGTTAATCTACCTTCATTTCCGGCGACGCTGACGCTTTGTTTTCCGATTTTTTGCTTCATTGTTAACTTCCAATAAGCTTTGATAACGAGCAAAGCCTCTTGTCCAAGCGGGAACGCCTATAAATTTACTTAAAAAACTCCAACTCCTACCACCAGTTAAAATCCACCAAGTTCCGACTCCCCAACCTGTCATTAGTATTGTCCACAACCACTTTTGAAATTCTTCTTGGAAAATCCCACCAAAAACTCCATTGACAATAAAGTAGGATGCTAAGGCAATTACCGTCCAAGGAAGAATTTGATCGGCAGGGATTGGCCCTAATGAGGGTTGGCTTCCTAGAACCTGATTGACTGGACGAAAATCTTGTTCCCGCTCTTGAGACATTTGAAATATGAAATATCTGAATTATTTACTGTCCTTGTGGACCAATTACAAAGCGTGTGAGTACATCAGCAATGGTAACAGCAACAACGACTAATAGGGGAGTTCTGGCAATACTTTGCCAATCCTCATCCTTACGCACTGCGTTAATCACACCAACTAGAGAAATTGCAATATAGAGTAAGTAAATTGCCCGCAACACATTAAATATCAAACTTATTGCTGTCTCACTACCACCACCAGCTGTTGATGCTCCACCTAAGTTTCTTTTGAAAAACTTTTCAGCTTCCCCAAAAAACTGTGCTTGTGCAGGGGCTGCAAACCAGTCTAACCAATACAAACTCAAAATTACGGCTGCTGCTAAAATTTGTAATAATATTAGCGATCGCCTTGGTAAATTCACCTGCTGCCCCATTTGCTGGATGATGACTGCAATTAAACTACCAACTAGTAAACAAAAAAGCAGGATAGGACTTTTTAGACTGATAACGCTTATAAGTACAGCACAAGCAATCAAAAAGGGTACGGATTCCACCAGAATCATCAAGCTGGATTCCAATCCCAGTCTTAACTTCTGAGTTCCTTTGAGGGCGCTACCAGTTAAAGCTTTGAAAAAGTTTCTCTTGTGAGAACTTTGTCTAGACATTGCTAATTTTCCTATAGTGTACTTGAGTGTTTATTGTCTAAAAATTTACAATAAATTTACAATATTTAAATCAATTTAACATGATTTAACATTTTTTTTAAGAACATTATAAATTTTCCAGAAAAATGTTACGTTGGATACAAATTATTATTCATTTAAGTTAATGAAATATTAATTTTAGTTTAAAAGGAAAATATGCAGGGTTTGAGAAACTAGGTTTCCAGCTTTAAAGCAGAACTGCGAGAGTTCTTTTAAGCTCTTTCTATCCCAGCGTTGCCTCAATTAGAGGTTGGTAAATCCGGTAGAAACGCGAGACAATGCTTGGGAGCATTGTTACAAGTTCTATAGGAAACATTTTATTACTCCAAGTCACCGTTTTGTAAGGATCAGACCTTACAAAATATACTACATTAATTGCTACAACTTTGGGGGAGTTGACAGTGTTGTGATTAAAGTATTCCATCTGCCAAGGCTTTTGGGAATAATTATCGAGATTTATTATGTTAACATTACCATTCAGATGTGATTAATTTCAGTCTACCGTCACTAGCAGGAAATAAATAACGCTTTATCCTTTTGCCTTTGATTTGGGAGAAAATACTTAAAAAGGCTTAAGTTATGTTTGCGACTAAGTGCAGGGTGAGTCATCTGGATAAAATCAATAACAAAGTTTATTGGACTTACGCATTGACAAGAAATACTAAATTAATTTTAAAAACCACATCTTTACGTAAGAGTACAGCATTGCTTATTGGTGTCAAGAAAAGCCTAGAAATAGCTTAAATGTTAGCTTATTCACCCGCCTATAACTAAAGTTAAAGGCTACAACCTTTAGTCTACTGAAGGATACTAAAGACTTTTAGGTATATTTAATCATCAACAGAAGACTTTTGTTATTAGCAAGGAACTTCAATTCCTCATAGTATGGACTATTTGCGTAGTTTACCGCCGTAGGCATAGCACGATAATTAAAAAAAGCCTGAAACAACTTATTAGCTAAATTTATCAGCTATTTTTTGTGACGCGTGGGTTGGGCTACGCCAAAGCAACTAAATAAAATGTTGAAACAAAGTATTTTCCTTCATACACATGCTGACTAATTTGTAAACTACCTAAGCGCTATAAAATACTTATTAACACCTCTAATAAAAATTTTAATTAAAAAAAACCATATACAAGCGAAAAGTTCCCATTTTTTTCTGACCAGATTAATAAAAAACGCCACAAAACCCATTTTAAAAATACTTTTATTCAGGAATATATTTAAATTTCTTAATCATTTCATAATACAATCATGACTTGGACTTTACCTTAAGATTCTATTGTTGGTTTTGTTAGCGAAATTTAATAGCTATTAGCTATAAAAATCGGAAACGATCCCTAATAATCATGACTTTCTTTACTTAGCACCTTAGTAGTAGCTTGTCGCAAACTGCTGTGCATCTACATTAAAGAAAGTGATTTTCGCAATTGAGATAAAATTGCGATCGTAAATTAAGTTAAGTGGGTAAAAATAAACATGGCTTTTTAAGGAAGAATAAAAGACTGGCAATGTGAATTGAGGCACGATTCATAATACCCAGTAATCACTCCCTGATAAAGCATCTGAATGTTTATTTATACAAGCTTACTTTAAAATGTAGAGCTTTGGACTAGCAAACAATAATATGTAATTGAGTCGATTAGCAATAGCTAAATGCGCTCTATATATTATTTGCTTTTTAATTGTTTTGCATGTTTCAGTGGTTTGTGCAAGCTTTTTATTTATAAATAACCTTGTTAAGGTCAATTATTTCTGCTTAAAGAAGGTTATTTATAATTGCCAGTTTGACACTTGATTTGGATTGGTTGGTGTGTTTAACCCTAAAATTAACTTGAAGGAGCTTGATATGGTTTTCTATAGCGATCGCAAATTGACCCAATTGGCAAGTTCAATCTCTCTATTTGCCATCACAATTGGTTTAGTAGTAGGTCAATCTGTTACTCAGCAATCTCTAGCTCAGACCTCTAAAAATCTAGGTAATGGTGAAGGTGCAAGTACTGTAACTGCTTTATTTAAAGGTATTAAAGGCTTCACATTCACATATTCTCCAGTTGGTAGTGGCGCAGGGTTAAAAGCTTTTTTCACTCAAAAACCATCACCTGGTGCTCCTAGCCCAATCAATTTTGCAGATAGTGACGACCCCGTAGCAGGAACAGAAACAGTTACTGGCGGTCGTGGTTACGTTCAAGTGCCTGTGGTAGGTATCGGAATCACATTAGCTTATAACGCTACTGGTCTTACTATACCAGCAGGTGGAATTAAGCTTTCACCAGCTAGTTACTGTGGTATTTTGAACGGTAGCATCACAAATTGGAACGATCCCAACATTACTAAAGATAACGGTGGCCAAATAGCAGGCAATGTAGCCATCAAAGTTGTACGTCGTGCTGACTCAAGTGGTAGCACTTTTGTTTTAAGCAGTCATCTCAATACTGTATGTAAGACTCCAGGTGTTTTACCAGCTAATGTATGGAAAAATGGAGTGGGTACAACTGTTAATTGGCCAAGCACTTTCCTTAGCGCTACTGGTGGCGGAAAGCTAGCCGATACGATCACAAGTACTAAAGGTGGATTTGGTTATGTGGATAATGCTACCCGTTTAACTAAAAAGCCACTACCTGCCGCACTCTTACGTAACAAAGCAGGTAATTACATTGCTCCCTCACCAGCTGCAATTACAGCGGCTATTAAAGATGGGACTGTTGTAACATACGGTACGAATAAGAAGCTGACTAGAATTGATAATTTGACCAATCCCAGCAGTGCAAGTGCTTATCCCATTTCCGGAGCAACTTATTTGTTGTATTACTCAGATGAAACCGGATTTCAAGACTTCATTAAGGCTGCAAATGCTTTAGCTGCATCTCTCGGATATGGTCCTCTTCCATAGGTTTATAAATTAACCTGACTTTTCACGGCAAGTCCTCAAGCCTCGAAAAAGCGTGACTTTTTCCACAGGCTAATTCTCAATAGCCTTAAGTTAATGAAAATAGCTAACGGAAAAATCAGGGCTTGAAAAACCCTCAGAATGGTCTTTTCCACATGCCGTGAAAAGTCAGATAAATTAACCTAGCAGACTACCAGAGAATAGCTGTTAATTATGTTGAGAGACTTTAACAGCTACCAAGGGCGTTGCTGAATTTAAGTATGAAATTTCAAAGTTAAACGCTTGGAACCTTTGTTTTTGCTCCTGTGGGCGAAACAAAATTTATACACTTAATCAGCAACGCTCTATTTTACAGTTTGCTAAAAGATGTTGCCAAGGATAGCCGGAAAAACTTTGGCTCTGGTACTAAAGGCCAATTAACGACTCTACTTTATGAGATGATGCGATCGCAATGACTATTTATCTGCTTAGTAAAAATTAAAACTACTTAATAAATATTTTTTTAAACCTAAAAATCCCAATTGAATACAACCCCACCCTTCTTGGTGAGGCAATACGTATCCGTCAGAGGAGTAAAAAAAAGTTCAACGATCAACTATGTTATGATCGGGTATGTTGAGAAATATTTTCGGTCATGTGACTGAGTATATAGACGCCTCTCCGAATCTAAATCTCTACATAATTTGATTCTAGAGGTGTTTTATGTCAGTTTATATTGCTGTATTGAAATACACTGGGTGAAACTGGTACATATAATAACACAGAGTAAACTAGAATGCGACTTCACTTAAGCTAGATTTATATATATTTTCGACTTCTTGAAGAAGCCGGGAATGTGGGCAGTAACTTTTGCTTAAGTTAAGTGGGATTGGACACTAAAGTGGATCGCAAACCCAGACAACATACGAGTAGTACTTGAACTTATGCCAACGGATATAATTACCCGTCCTGAATCCCTGACAGAAGATTGTTTCTTTACTTACGCCCTTGGTACTGATTTGCACGATACAAATTCTACTGCCCAATACTTACGCAGAATCAGGAAAGAAGATAAACCCTATATCGACATAGCTGTTTCTCCCAGGCCGGGCTATCGATTTGAGGTCTGCCTTATCCCTGTTGAAGGGTTCGCTAAAGAAACAATACTGACAAAAGATGGATTCGCTAAAGCTTTAGCGATTATTTGTGCTGTATCTAACAAAGCTAGGAAGCGATTCCCATCAGGAAATGGACAAGAAATTGTCCGGTGTCAATTTAGCAACTTAGCTGATGCAGTCGCTGTAGCTAACAGATTGTCTGCATTACCATCTAATATGTATGAAACTCTCGCCAAGCTACCAAATGCTTTGTGAGATCGCGTCCGCTTGAAAATTTATTATTAAGGCTGACGCGAAGACATTTTAGTGGTAAATAACTAGACGGACAAGAAAATAAATTACCCAATGGTTAAGATTTCATCTGTTGAGAAAAGACTTGTGATCCAAGACTTTTAACCCTAGTGGACAATTTTCTTGTTTTTGCACACTGACCGATAATTCAAAGTGAGTTTTTTTTATGCCTATAAGCCCTTTGCGTGAAGAACCTCGTAACCAGCGAGCGCCTGTAATTCGTACAAGTAATGAATTTATTCTTTTAGAATGGTTAAAGTCAACTGGTCGTTTGATAGAGCGGGAACATCAAGAATCTGAGTATTTAAATCAAGTAGAAGAAATTTCAGAAATGATCGACCTTGATGATATCCCTTACGATCATGACGATGATGATTCTGATATGGACATAGAGGCGTAATTCGTAATTCGTAATTCGTAATGACGCTTGCGTATTGGCTCATAGTGTTGCTATGGCGAAGGCGTTACGCCGAAAGGTTAAGAATCCCGACTTCTCTAAAAAGTCGGGAATGTTTAGTATTAAAATGCAAGTGTGTTTAATTGTTGGACTTGAGTAATAGATAAAATAATTGTCCATTGCTGACTGTGACACCAGCGCGATCGCCTGCTAATTTCCCAGTACCTAAAAAATAATCTACCCTACCTGCACCTTTAATTGCACCTCCGGTATCTTGGTCAAGAACATAGCGACTAACAATCCGCTCCTGCATTTTTCCGGTAGAATTAGCAAAGGGAATAGAAGCACGAATCAACGCTAAAGCACCAGGAGGCATGAGGGATTTATCTGTAGCGATAGAACGCTCTGCTGTTAGTGGTACGTTGATAGAACCTTGGGCTGGTTCACCGTGGTTTTCTTGAAAAAAAACAAAACTGCGATCGCGCGGAATATAAATATTTAATTCTTGGGGATGCTTTTGAAAATAGTCGAGAATAATTGGTAGAGTTATACCTTCTAGCGGTAATTTGCCATCATTTACTAATTCTCGCCCAATGCTTTTGTAGTTATAAGCAGTATGACCAGCATAGCCGATTGTTGTTTGAGTACCATCGGGAAGCTGAAGTCTGGCTGAACCTTCAATTTGAGCTAAATATGGTTCGAGGCGATCGCTAAACCAAAACAACTCTAATCCTCGTAATTTTCCTTTTGCAGCTTGTAAACCATCTGCTCCTTCTAATTCTTCGCGGGTAGGATGAGGTTTAGGCCAGGAGTTTAAATCAGGAGGTAATCGATAAACAGGATAACGATATTCTGGTGTGGAAACGCGATGGGCTGCATAAAGCGGTTCATAATAGGCGGTGAACAAAACGGAACCTTTGGTGTCTTTACCAACTGACTGGTAAAGAACAAATTCTCGCTCGATGGCTTGATGTAATTCTGTTGCAGAATAAGTTGTTAGTAGAAGTTCGCGGAATCTTTTCAAGCTTTTGATGACGCGATCGCGCGTAATCTGGGCCACCGGATAGTTTTGATAAGCAGCCGCAGCATTAGCCGTTTGCAGGTATTGGAGACTGCGAGCGATCGCACTCAATAGCGCCTTTTTGTCTGGTATTTCTCCATAGAGATGTTCATCAAAACAAGAGATATCACCTTGACAACAAGTGATTGGTAATCTCTGAATTAATGGTACTTTTTGCTTTTGTGCAGTCAAAGAAACTGGTATATCCCACTTTTTCAGGCGACATTCAGGTGGGCTAAGTTCCTGATGCGTTAAAGATTGCATACGCACCAGGAAAATTGACAAAACTACAGGTAAGCTGATGGCGATAACTTTGTTAAACTTTCCTAACTCAGCAAGTGTCTTTTTCATCAAAATTCAAATTTTTCATATTATCCCACTTCCCTCAAATTCAAAAACAATCTAATTATTTCTTTCCCACTCCCTACTTCTTATTCATTCATATTCCGGTAAGTTGCAACTGCTGAAGGCGATATCCGATTCAAATATCGGAATATCCAATATTTAAAAATTGTATCTAAAATCACTGGAAATGTAGCAATAAATAAGAAGATAAAATCTCGATTTGCTGGTAATCCCCAATGACGCGATACACCTTCTAAAAGTACTTCCCAGCCATGAGGAGAGTGGAAACCTACAAATATATCGGTAAACAAAATGATGATAAATGCTTTGGCACTATCACTAAGTCCATAGACAATCCGATCAAAGAAATCTTTAATCACAGCAATAGAAGACTTGCTGACAAGTAAAAGCGAGATAAAAGCACCCACCGAGAAAATATCGGCAAAAACATTTTTGATAGCATTAGAGCTTTCGTGACGAAATTCTTCAGCAAGCTCAACCGCCCTCTTTTTCATTTCAACTTCTATCTGTTCAGGTAAAAGTGGCGGAGCATTTTTAATGAAATTTTCAAAGTGGAGTTTTTCTTCAAAGCTTTGTAATTGTCCAAGGGCTTCCTCTTCCATTTCAGAATTTAGAAATACTTGCATTTGCTCAGTACCTCTAAACTTCTCAACAATGGGACCGACTACAAAAGCTTTTGCTATTTGATGTGTCAGAAGTGGTACGATAATTAATAGTAAAATAAACCTGATAGATATTATTGTTCTTCTTTGAGCTTGACGAAAACTTTGAATTACCTCTTGTTCAGAATTAGGATCTAATTCAACTTGCAAACGAGTGATAGTACTTAAAATAGAGCGGGGTAAAACGCCTGTTGTATCGACTTTACCCTTTGCTTTTGTCTCCCAGTCTTGAGTGGGGATTTTGGGTAATAACGTTGGATTATTGACGAGCAATGATTTGTCGTCAGATATCACAGGGTTAGCTGCTAAATTTGGAGGTTGAACTATTAAATCTTTAGAACTTGTTTGATCGGAAATTGTTTTGTATTTGGATATAACTTGATCGATAAAGTTTAGCTTTTCCAAAACCAAAGAAGGAGTGAGATACTCTATACCTACTTTCTGAGCAGCTTTTTGATTTTCTTCATTTAGAAACCAACGGCTTGCTTTCAACTCTGTAAGCCGCATCCGCACAGTTTTTAATAGCTTTTTTAGGTCTGACTCAAAATAATCTATGACACTGTTACTGTACATGCCTGAGCTTATGTCTATTTTATTACCATTGAAATGCTTATCTTCTATTTCCTTAATTTTTAATGCTGCATCGTAAGCTTGATATAAAGAACGTTCAGGAGTTTGTAAGTACCATCGGTAAGTATCAAGTAAGAAAGAATAGATTTTTTGGCTAAAAACAGAGTTTTTCATTGGAGACAATCATCCAGCATTATTTGGTGACTATTAACCTTAAGTTAACGCACGAGGTATACTAGCAAATCTACAAGGAGAAAGTTTGTGGTTTCTCATTCGGTTTGGATTGTTGGCACTAGCCGCAGTGGTAAGACAGCTCGTTTGGTAGAGCAATTTTCTAGTTGGGTACAACTTGAGAAGCAGTATACTGAATCATTTTATACTAAAAAACCAGGACGGAAAAAAGGCGTTCATGTACCGGAATTTTTATATCTTAAACAAACAGAGCCAGGAGTTTTAGTCTTAGGTGCTAATGATGATAATCGGCGCGAATTGGGAGATATAATTGTTACATCTACATTAGGAAAATATCCGGTGCGTGCCAAGACACCGCTAGGTTTTTTCCAGGATGAAGTTATTTTATTTTGGCCATTGCTAATTAACTCTTTGAGCCTGAAAGCCCAGTTTCCGGTAAGATTGCGCCCAGAAACAGAGCAAGAGTTAGCAACCAAACTTTGGCGTACCCAATTAGACGAAGAAATTTTACGTATTGCGGGAGTGAATGAATCTCGCTTGGTGCGTCGCATTCTAGACTTATTGCAATTAGCAGCTTACAGTGGTGTACCTTGCGAAGATATTGCCCAGATTTTGACAAGGGGTCTGGGAGAAAATACTACCACTTTAGAGCCGGAGTTTCTCGCCTCTTTGCTTCTAGATTGGCGTAACTGGTGTTTAGAAAGGGGATTACTAACTTATGGGATTATTACCGAACTGTATAGTCAGCATTTGTTAAGCGATCGCAATTACCAACAGCATCTAACTAAACGCTATCAGGCCGTACTGGCGGATGATGTAGATGATTATCCAAGCGTAGCGCGTCTTTTGTTTGACTTGCTATTAGATCGAGGCGCAGTTGGGGCGTTTAGCTACAATCCCGATGGTGCAGTGCGATTGGGATTGGGAGCAGATCCCAACTACCTAGAAGGGCTAGCAGAACGTTGTCGCGTAGAAATCTTGAGTGGGCCGCCTCCAGAGTCTCTTGGTGAGCAAGCTAAAGAGATGGTGGAATTACTCACAGAACCAATGGTACTGTTGAGCTTACCAAAGACAATACATTCAATTCAAACTACCTCCCGCGCCCAACTATTGCGACAAACAGCAGAGGTAATTGCTAATACCATCCAATCACAACAAATAGAACCAGAAGAAATAGCGATTATTGCACCAGGTTTAGATGCGATCGCTCGTTATACTCTAGTAGAAATCCTGGTTAAACAAAACATCCAAGTAGAATCGCTAAATGACCAACGTCCCCTAATTAGTTCGCCCGTGATTCGCGCCTTACTTACCATGTTGGCACTAGTTTATCCCGGCTTGGGACGAATGGTAGATCGGGATGCCGTGGCAGAAATGCTGGTTGTATTGAGCAGGAAACAGCAACCATCAGAAAACTCCTCACTCCTCACTCCTAACTCCTCATTCACCACTGACATTGATCCGGTACGTGCTGGTTTGATTGCAGATTACTGCTTTGTACCGCATCCCGATCGCCCCAACTTGCTACCAGTATCAGCCTTCGAGCGCTGGGATAGAATCGGTTATGCAGCGACTACAGCATATAATCAGATATTAGACTGGTTAGAACAGCAGCGATCGCAACAAGAATTGCGGTTAATTCCCAGCCCGATTTCCCTCTTAGACAGAGCAATTGTGCGCTTTTTGTGGAATGGTAGTAATCTCCCCTACGAACAACTAGCAGCACTGCGGGAATTATTAGAAACCGCCCAACATTACTGGGAAATTGACACCAGATTACGACAAATTGCCCCAGCTGAGATAACGCCTTACACAACTATTATCGAATTCATTCAATTACTGCGACGTGGTACAATTACCGCCAACCCTTACCCAGTGCGTCCCATTGGTGGAGCGAGAAAGGCTGTCACCTTAGCAACTATATTTCAATATCGATCTAGTAGGCGATCGCACCGTTGGCATTTTTGGCTAGATGCTGGTTCACCCCTATGGGCCAAAGGTGGTGCAGCAACTTTATTTGGTGCGCCGTTTTTCCTGCGAGACAGATTAGGCGAACCTTGGACAGCAGAAGATGAAAAATTGGCAGAAGAACAAAGATTGCAAAGGATATTGACAGATTTGTTATCTCGTGTATCCGAGAGAGTTTATTTGTGTCACAGTGATTTAGCCGTCAATGGACAAGAGCAATTAGGGCCATTGTTACCTTTAGTAAATGCCTGTGTAACAGTTACTGAGGCTACTGTTAATTGAGTATCTTCTGATTGGGGCAAAGTTTTTGTTTATTTCTAGCAACTTCTTGATCCAAAAATCTGTTCTTAAAACCTCCGCCGTCAAAAATTATTAATTAGTTTTAATTATTAATTTAACAAACAAAAATATTTGTTTCTATTAGCGAAACTTTCTAGAATATTTGGGGGTGAAATCAACCAATTAGCAATCGGGTTTAGTTTCGCTTTCTAGTCTCAAGCAAAAAAGTTTGTGGCGGAGCAAGCAATTTGAACATCCTAGAATTTTCTCTATTAGTATGGTTTGGCTCATTTGTTGCCGGATTTTTGGGGGCACTAACTGGATTAGGCGGTGGAGTAGTAATTGTTCCCTTTTTAACATTGGTGTTTGGAGTTGATATTCGTTATGCGATCGGTGCTTCATTAGTATCTGTAATTGCTACATCTAGTGGAGCAGCATCTGCTTACGTCAAAGAAGGCTACACAAATGTGCGGCTGGGGATGTTTCTAGAAGTAGCAACAACCTTTGGCGCAATAGTCGGGGCAATTATAGCAGTAAAAATTTCCACGGGATCACTTGCTGTTGTGTTTGGAATCGTTTTACTCTACTCCGCCTACTTATCCCGCCAAACCCCACCCAAACACCTCAACAATTTGTCACTAAATTCTTTAGCAATCCGTCTTCAACTGAATGGTAGTTATCCAACTCCCACAGGAGAACAGTCTTATAATGTGCGCGGAGTACCCTTCGGATTTGGATTGATGTTTGTAGCTGGCATACTTTCAGGATTGCTTGGTATTGGTTCTGGAGCGCTGAAAGTGCTAGCAATGGATCAAGTCATGCACATTCCCTTTAAAGTATCAACCACCACCAGCAATTTCATGATAGGAGTTACGGCGGCGGCTAGCGCTGGCATCTATCTGAATCGAGGTTACATTGACCCAGGATTAGCAATGCCTGTGATGTTAGGAGTACTCTTTGGTGCTTTATTAGGAGCGCGGGTATTAGTCAGAGCCAACGTGAAGCTTTTGCGAAATATTTTCAGCGTTGTGATTTTGGTGCTAGCGGTGGAAATGATTTACAAAGGGCTAACGGGGAGGCTGTAGAATGGCAAAAGGCAAGCGTAAAAAATCCGAGCAGCACTTTGAGCAATTTATCGGCAATCTGTTAAGAGTTGGGGTGATTATTGCCACCGCTTTGGTTTTGGCAGGGGGAATTTTGTATTTAATTCACCACGGAACTGAGGCTGCCAATTATCACTTTTTTCGGGGAGAACTACCAGAGTTTCGTAGTCCATCAGGGGTGATCACATCTGTTGAATCTGGTCGTCGCCGTGGCATTATTCAACTTGGTTTGCTGATATTGATTGCTACGCCAGTTGTTAGAGTAGCCTGTTCACTATTAGTTTATGTACGACAACGAGATTTTACCTATATTCTTGTGACTCTAATTGTACTGCTTGGATTGCTATACAGTCTGATTGGAGGATATTTTTAACCATTTTACTGTAGTAATTTTTAATATAAATTTCGTTACCGAGAAAGAAAAGAATACAACCGCCTAAATTTATTAATGGGCATTATTAATTTTGAATTTTCTATTTTCAATTTGGAATTCGGAGCCAAGCGACGAGACTGTGGTTGAATTGGAACAGGAGTACGAAAAGGAATTTTATCACGCCATAGGATCAAAGGAATACAGAAAAGTCCCAAAATAATTACTACTCCAGTCATTATCCAAACCATTAACCGAGTTGGTCTATAATCGCCTTGTTCAATTTGCCAGAAAACTTGATTGTATCGCCACGCAGCTAACACAACTGTGAAAATTCCCGAAATTACCAAAGCAATACCCAAATTTTCGGAATTAGATAATGGATTTACATGAGGTTCTTGTTGAGTAATGGCAAGATTAAGCTGGCGCAAAAATATACCAAATCGGGCAATAGCAATTCCAAAGCTAATTAATGCAATAGAAGTGCGTAGCCAAGCTAGAAAAGTACGTTCGTTCGCTTGATGCTCCCTTTGACGGTCAATTTTTGGTATTTTATCCATGAGTATCTTTTGAGGTCAAGTACCTTTTGATGAATAGCATTAAGCAGTGAAAGAGGAAACACTACAATAGTAAATAAGGTAAAGATATATATCATCAAAATCAATGGCACTATTCGGATTTGGCAAAAAGTCAGTTATACCCACACCTGAAGAAGCTTTGTCAGGAAGGGCGCAATCTATGTCAGTACCCGAGGCTCATTATGTCAACAAAAATCCCTTACAACCTCCTTATCCCGATGGATTAGAGAAGGCGATTTTTGGCTTGGGCTGTTTTTGGGGTGCAGAACGTAAATTCTGGCAACTTAAAGGAGTTTACACTACCGCAGTCGGTTACGCTGCTGGGTTCACACCCAACCCCACTTATGAAGAAGTATGTAGTGGGCGAACCGGTCACAATGAAGTGGTGTTGGTTGTTTTTGATCCCAAAGTAATTAGTTATTCTGAACTGCTCAAAATCTTTTGGGAAAGCCACAATCCTACTCAAGGAATGCGCCAAGGTAATGATGCTGGCACCCAATACCGTTCGGGAATTTATGTATATTCCGAAAGTCAAAAGCAGCTAGCAGAAGCATCGCGGGAAGCTTATCAGCAAGCTCTCAACGATGCAGGTTATGGCAAGATTACCACAGAAATCTTAGATGCACCTGAGTTCTACTACGCTGAAGCTTACCATCAGCAATACCTGGCTAAAAATCCTAATGGGTATTGTGGTTTAGGAGGGACAAATGTATCTTGTCCCGTGGGTGTAGTTGAATCGCAAGTTAGTAGTTAGAAATCGAGTTGGTGGGGTAGTCAACTTAATATGAGTTTGACGAACTTCTGCCTGCGTTGAACTAAAGTTCAAGTCTTTCCCTCTCTGACTCGGAGAGGGATATGTTTTGTGTAGTTTAGGACTTACGCATCAAGTACGAAATGTAGGGGCAATTCATGAATTGCCCCTACGATAAATCAAGGCTTTCAAGGCACTGAAAGCGTAAGTCCTATAGCGGTTCCTATTCAGATGCGGTACAACATTATATCGCCAGGTGTAGGGGCTTGTCTTTGCCATGCCCTTACCGATGTACCTCACATAAACGATAACCGCTATATAGTTAAGAATATTTGTAGGTTGGGTTGAGGCAATGCGAAACCCAACAAACCCCCTCAAAAGTCGTTAACTACACATTTTTAGTTAGCGATGTCTACGACGGGCTATTCGGCGTCGCCTAAAATACCAAAAGTATTGTGATGGTGCGTTAGCCAAGAGCATAACCCACCCTACAAGATTACGAATTACGAATTAAATGAGCTACGTGTTTTAACACTTTCAGGACAATATATATGTCATCACGACTATCTAAAGCAAACAAATCAGATAGAGCATATTGTCGAGTTTCAGTTTTTAGTAGTTTGATAAATCTAAATTCATTACCATTGGTGATAAACCCAAAAACAGGTTTAGCCGAAGCTGCATCTGCCAACATATAAGCCAATGCTTGTGGAATTGCTGGTACTTAAAGAATATTCTGCTCGTTTTGCCTCAATAACCAGAACCCAAAATGGAGGATGCAATACCAAAATATCAATACGTCCTCTGATAATCGTGGCTTCGTCTTCAGAAGAGATTTTTACCTCTTGTTCTGAGGCAATGTAGAAAGGCGGTTGATAAAAACCTGCGAGACGCAATAGTGGAGATAGCACCACCATTTTGACTACAGGTTCTAAAATAGGATATTTCGATAGATGCAAATATTCTGCTTTGACTTCGTTGAGGGATTGTTTTTCTAAATTACTCAACTCAGGTAAATCATGCCGCCATTCTGAAAAAAAATCTTCGTCGTCTGCAAGTTTTAGACCAAATTCATCAATCAGTTGGGCTAGGGTGATATCTTTTCCTTGAAGAATTTGAACCATTTCTTGAACCCTTATACTTATCTAAAAAACCTTTGCTTGATATTTATCCTCATACTGCCTTACGGTGACGATTTAAGTAAAGCGATCGCACTGACCCATGTCATAATATTAATCGGTCATCCAATTAGAATACTAGCGATCGCCCAGCCTCTTTGAAGACCTTTACTCGTGATTAACCCGATTTTAGGTAATTTTACAGATAATTTTTGCGATAATAAGCTTGATATTCCGCAGACAGCAAAGGTTCCCACCAATCACGATGATTGAGATACCATTCAACTGTTAAACGTAAACCCTCAGCAATCGTTAATGAAGGTGTCCAACCAAGCTGAGTTTTAATCTTGTTGGCATTAATTGCATATCTCCTATCGTGTCCCTGTCTATCCTTGACAAAAGTAATCAACTGCTTTGCTGGACGGACTGGTAAATCAGGTGCTAATTCATCCATCATCTGACACAAAAGTTGCACCAGGTTGAGATTTTCCACCTCATTGTTGCCACCAATATTGTATGTTTCCCCTGGTTTACCGTGATTGATTACCACATCTAAAGCCCGACAATGATCGCCCACATAAAGCCAATCGCGCACATTTTTACCATCACCATAAATAGGTAATGGCTTACCGATGAAAGTGTTAATGCACATGAGAGGAATTAGCTTTTCAGGAAACTGATAAGCTCCGTAATTATTAGAGCAATTTGTGATAATTGTCGGCAGGTTGTAAGTATGGTAATAAGCACGCACTAAGTGATCGCTACCGGCTTTTGAAGCTGAATAGGGACTATTGGGAGCGTAAGGTGTAGTTTCACAAAAAGCTGCATCATCTAGGTCTAAACTACCGTAAACTTCATCAGTAGAAACGTGTAGAAAACGATAATCAGATGGCTGGGCTTTAGCCTCCCAATGTTGCCGAAAAGCTTCAAGTAGGGTGAAACTTCCTACCACATTAGTTTGCACAAAAGCAGCCGGCCCAAGAATTGAACGATCAACATGAGATTCAGCAGCAAAATGGGCGATGGTATCTATATTTTCGGTTGATAATAACTCATCTATGATGGTGCGATCGCAAATATCCCCTTGCACAAACCGAAAATTCTCTCCACCCTCAACCAGCGCCAAATTCAGACGATTTCCCGCGTAGGTAAGCGCATCCAACACCACCACCCGGTCATTTGGATAAACCTGACACCAGTGATGGACAAAATTCGCCCCAATAAACCCCGCACCCCCAGTAACTAATAACCGCCGAATCATTCCATTTCCTCTCTTCTCTCTGTGATCTCTGCGCCTCTGCGGTTCGTTCCTATTACTTAAAATATTTCTTCCTCAGCTTCCCATATACCCTCTGAGCCAGTAATTTTGCCACACGTATTCTCGTTAAACTCTTAATATTAGATGGCTGCTGTATCTTATGGTCAAAAAACTCATTTAACTCATCCAGAATAACTTGGAAACGCTTAATAATATTTTCAGTTCGATATTCAGCCAAAAACTCTTCAGATAAACTAAAAGCTACTGAAGAATCAATCACCTTCAGAATCCGTTCGACATCATATTCTTGTGAATATCCAGCAATTTTATAGCAATTAAATCCAGGGTCTAAGTAATCAGCCAGTCCACCGTTGACACTAGAAAATACTTGACAACCACAAGCAAGAGCTTCCATTGGTTGTAGACCAAATCCTTCGCTAACACGCTGTTGCGCCCAATACTCAGCCGAATCATATAGGTAAACCTTAGCACGGTTGAATAGTCCAGGTAAATCCTCTATGTATGAATCAACAACCAATACTTTACAACGTTTTTGTAACGCTGGAATCAATTCTTTCATTAAATACTCAGAAGATTTTCGAGCCTGAACTAAAACATCAATATCTCGTTCCAGACCTAAATTTTGAAACTCATCAGAAATTTGATTCGGCAAATAATAAATCAGAGAATTCGGCGATTTTTCTCCCCAATATCCCATTGTATAGCGGCTAACAGTGACAATCGGAATACTTGCTCTTAGTGTAAATGGATAACCTGCACTATGTGCATGGTAAACAACATTGTATTGCTTAAGTTTCGCCACGAGTTGAGCTATATCAAATCCCCAACTGATGACAAAAATTACATCATTTAAATTTTTCTCTTTTAACAAATCATCAATAAAAAGCTTACCTTTTTCTCGTTGACGGTAAGTTACAACATCAGCACTACAGAAATTCTGAGCCAGATTAAGTGCTTTTAATTCAGCCCAAAGACCACCACAGGCAAATTTGCCATCTGTACCAGGGAGTAAGAAATAAAGTTTTCTCATAATTTTTAAGGAAATATTTAAACTTGTGTTCCTACATCCAAGGAGCATTATCCATCAAAGTATCTAACATCTTCTGAAAGTTTTGACGGAACACTACGGCTAATAAACCGCAGAACATTGTAGTTACTGCCATTACCCACCAAAAGTGAGTGACGTGCCATAAGCCGCCGAACAAGGCAAAGATGATTAGTCCAGCGCCAGCGCCCCCTGAAAACAGTAGAGTTGTTTCTTTAGCGGTTTCTTTGAAAGTACGTGGTTTTGATTCCATAAGATTACTCTTGCCAGCCCACTTTAACAAAATGTGCATCACGCCCCCAAACATCGCGTGTACGGGTAATATTTTCAACTGTTAGGTTAAAAGGAATGGCAGTTGTTAGGTAACGCTGTGCCATAGAACCTAAATCAGGTGCGAGTTCGGCGGCGGCCGTCGCTGCTAACCCCAAACCTATAAGTTGCTCGATTGGTCGAAATGGTAGTAACAGATGCACACCGACAGCTAGTCCAGCTGTTAAGAGCATTGCTACTGATAAATTTGTGCCGCAACGGGGATGTACAGCCAAATCCCCTTCTCCACTAGTGAGGCGATGTCGAGCAAGTATGACCGCACGCCGCAAATCACTAATATTCACCTCACCATAGAGGTAGAATCCTTGCTCAGTAGACAAACCGCCTAATAGTTCGTTATCTAGTTGAACGTTAACAGGTTCCCCTTTGGCAGGATAGGCACTTTTTGATTCGCTAAGAACCCAAACAGTAGCGTGTTCTAAAGCGTGAACCTGCCGTATCATCAGAATTTCTTTCAACCCTGGAATAAACGATAGTTGTCTAAGTAAGTCGGCATCTTGTGTGGGTTGCACAAACTCTGAAAATCGGTCTTCAAGATTCGGAATTTTCTCAGATACAGGTGCCGTAAAATCAAAGTTAAAAAATTTAAAGGGAGACAAGCTACCCTCAAAAGAAGCGGAAGTATTCATTGGAACACTGCTCCCAAAGGCAATGGGCAACATAGATTTCTTTCAAATGTAACGCTTGCACCACTGAACTGTTACTAATTTTTGTGCCGATCTTTTATAGTTTCCGAGTCCGAGGGTCAGCTGGCTCCACTAACATAAACTCCGGCTGAGTGAAGGACTCGGAACTTTTGGTAGAATGTTCACACTGAAAACTTAGGCGTGAAGAGGGAAATAATCACTAAACCTCAAAATTGGTTCGCCATTATACCAGATCAGAGCAATTAGGTTGCTACTAATAAATCGTTTATTCGATCTGGTTAGGCAGAGTGCAGCAATTGACATCATTCAAACAGACTTTGCCCCACTGTAAAGCCCAGCGGACAAGAGCTACTCGATTTTCTGTCTCGGTCTTGGTAAGAATATTACTGATATGGTTGTCAACTGTACGCTTGCTAATCTCCAGTTTTCCTGCAATCTCTTGGTTAGTTAAGCCAGCGGCTACTAAGTCGATAATTTGCAGTTCTCTGTCTGACAGACTAACGGGGGTCTGAGACTTGCCACCAGCCATTACTATTTCTAGCCTCCCTTGGTATATGTACTTAATCACTCTTTACTAATTCTAGAAGATTCTTTTGTTGGGGGGGGTTTCAAGTGTTAGCAGTAATCCGATTGTCAATATTTTCTTTGGATTTCAAGTTGGCAAAAATATAACCTATAAAATTAAATAGGTATTTAGTTATACGAATCATATTAAAGTATGTCGTAAAAATACTTATTAAAATTAGATGATACTCAGAAGCATATAGATGTTATGGAGTAATAAAAATTGCTATTTAATTCTATGAAGGGCTGGCGACAGATGAGCGAAAATTGTTGTAGATTTTATACTGTAAATTACTAATCGGAAATCGCAATCTAAAATCTAAAATAAAATGAGCAATCCCCGTGTTTTGTGCCTCGGTGAAGTTTTGTTTGATTGTTTAGCCGATCAATTGGGGCTAAAGCTGGAAGAAGTAAAATCCTGGACTCCCTATCCAGGAGGGGCGCCAGCTAACGTAGCCTGTGCTTTAGTCAAGCTGGGGACTAAAGCAGGATTTATCGGAGCCGTTGGTGAAGATGAACCAGGAAATGCACTGGTCAAGGTATTACAAGATGTAGGTGTGGAGACAACAGGGGTACAACGCCATCCTACAGCGCCAACGCGGCAAGTTTATGTTACACGGGATCTAGGAGGCGATCGCACCTTCGCCGGATTTGGTAAGTATGACACCGCAGAATTTGCCGATACTCGCCTGCAAGCGAAACAATTGCCCAATTCCCTGTTTCAAGACGCAGATTTTCTGGTTTTGGGTACTTTAGAATTAGCCTATCCTGAAAGTGAAGCGGCAATTCACCGCGCCCTAGAGTTAGCAGAACATTACGATTTGAAGATTGTGCTGGATGTCAACTGGCGTCCTGTATTTTGGGACGAGCCAAACATTGCTCATCAAAAAATTCCAGAATTATTTAAGCGAGTAGATTTCCTCAAACTCTCAAAAGAAGAAGCCGAATGGCTATTTGAAACCGCAGATCCCGGAGCCATTACTTACCGTCTGGCTTCAATTGAAGGAGTACTAGTAACAGATGGGGAAAACGGTTGCAGCTACTGTCTGGGTGAGAACGAAGGCAAATTACCTTCCTTTTCTATCCCCGTAGTTGATACAACTGGTGCTGGGGATAGCTTTTTAGCAGGATTCATCCACCAGTTGAGTCAGCATGGCATCCACAGCTTGCGGGATGCTGAAACCGCAAAACGCATCGTCACTTATGCCAGTGCTGTTGGAGCGCTGACTACCATTAAACCAGGTGCGATCGCTTCTCAACCTACAGATACAGAAGTCCAAGCTTTTCTAGCCACACATCAACTTTAAGAACTAGCATAAGCGATTGGGATATCAGCCACCAAAGGCTGATACTCCCCACTAGAAAATGGACGAAAATCCTCATGCCATTCTGCGGTCATATTGCACAATAAACGTAGTTGGAGAGGTGTCGGTACTGGATTAACGCGCTCAACTTTTACTTTTAGAAGTTCTGAATTTCTGTTCTTGAGTTTAAAAACATCATCCACAATATACCGAGGGCAATAACCTACAATGTAATGATCCTCAGTGCATAAGAGCAATGCATGCGGGTCATGGGGATTTTGAAATTCGTTAGCTAAATATAAGAGTTCACCCGTTTGTAATTGATTAATCCGTTCAGTTGCACAAGCAGGAAGGTGTCGCAGTCCATGTGCAAAAAAATGGATATGGTATAAACCATTTTCATCTGGTTCTGGACAGGGGAAAACTTCAAAATAATCTGTTACCTTGCGTCCACCACTCCGAGAAAGAACGCTAATTGGATCGTCTTCTCCTTCTGGAATATTTAGCGATTCAATATAATCTTTGTAGTCAGGGCGAGAGCGTCGCATTAATCGATTAGAAAACAAGGGGAACAGTTCAACTGATGCGTATTCTTTGTTCAAGTCTGGGAAGGAATATAATAGCTGAAAATTATGTTCAGTTTGAGCTTTTACAGCACCTTGCGTATATACAAATTGATATTTTTTTCCGTCAAATGTTAAGCGACCAATGGGAAGCCAAGCGCGACTTTTAGGATCTTGCCAAGCTAAAAAAAGTGTTTTCATAGTAGGGTGTCCAGCAGCTTAGTTTGATTTAACTCCAATATCTTTTGTGCAAATTCAATTGCTGTTTGCGATATGCGATTAGATGGAATACACTCAAAAAGCTCTAACGTATCATTGCTTGACACCCTTGCTAGATTATTTAACCATACCCTGGCTGCATCTGGATACCGTTGTTGCGCTTCACAAAATGCATTAAAAGTCTTGAGAGTTTTTTGATCGCCAACTCTAGCATACAACGCAGAATTACATTTTTCTACATACGCTTGGACAGAAAAGCCAGCGTCTTTTGTGGTTAGTCTGTTTTTTCTTTTAGAATCAGGCTCGTTCCTACCGAGACAGGAGGCGTGATCGTAAGTTGGTGCTAGATAAATTTTCTCTTGTAAACTGATGAATGCCCAATTTTCATGGTGTCGATCGCTATTCCCGATCCAAGCATCTAAAAGTAAATACCCAACAAAAGTTTCTGTCGCATAACTAATTCTCTCTGGTGGTGTCCAGTCGATAGGTAAATTAACTGAAGCATCTCCGATAGCATTGAATACATTATCAATTGTGTGTTGGGACAGGTCTTTAGAATCTTGTGGATAATTAGATACTAGCCGAGCCAGAATTTCATTACCAAGGGTGAGAATTGCACCTTCTTGAGGCGGCAAAAATGAGGGTGAAACAATACCATTTTCCCCATTGAATATTCCCAGTTCATAATCAGCATGGGGTAAACCTAGTAACTTGCATAACTCGGCTGCAATCTTTTCTGCCCAATCTTCTCCTGTATTTGGTCTAGCTTTCTTGAATAGACAACGACCTAAATACTGATGGCGAAACCAGAACTTTTCTTTGGTTCCCAAATCTTCATCAGCCTCTGGGGCATCTAGGGGAACCTCAATGATACGAAACTGCTCTGGCATAATTTATGCGAAAGCCTGATTTAGAGCAAATTATTAACTTCACCTATTATTAAATGTGTAACAATCAATCGTTAGTCTTAGCTTGATGCCATAGAGTATCAACAGTCACAAA
This sequence comes from Nostoc sp., assembly GCF_036916975.1. Lineage (GTDB taxonomy): Bacteria > Cyanobacteriota > Cyanobacteriia > Cyanobacteriales > Nostocaceae > Nostoc. The sequence goes on along the minus strand of NZ_JBALFF010000069.1, from coordinate 88,086 downwards.
CTCATAGCCTTGTTGTAGCAATTGTGGAATCAGAATTTGAATTGTGGCAGCAACATCTTGTCCACCGCAAGCACCATCATGCAAGACAATCAACGAACCATTTTTGACCTGTTGCATAATTCGCTCTACCACAGTATTTACACCTGGTAGCACCCAGTCTTCTGGTACAACACTCCACATAACTGGGCGGTAATTCCACTGAAATAACAATTTTAAAGTAGCAGGTGTAAATAAACCATTGGGGGGGCGGACATCTCGCACTTGTTCAGGTTGCAGGTTGCAGCCATTGTAGATGGCAGCTTGGGTTTTTTCTAAACTGTCCTTCAGATCATTGGGGGAAAGCATGGGAAAAGAGCGATGATCGTAGCCATGTAATCCGATCCAGTGGCCGCGATCGCTCACAGATGCAGCAATGGCTGGTGAACGGTTGACGCAAACACCCAACCAAAAAAAACTCGCTGTAATCTTGTAACGGTCTAATACTGCCAAGACTTCCGGTGTGTATTGAGGATGCGGCCCATCGTCAAATGTGAGGGCGATCGCTTTAGTATGGCGATTTCCAGCCCAAAGGCAGTTGGGAAAACTCGGCTGGAGAATGCGGTAGAAAATTGGGAACAGGGGGGCTAGCTGCATAAAGTTTTTTATTTTTTGCGTAATCTTGCATAAATACACTGATTACTTAATGTTGATAACTGTTAAACGTGGGAATCATAGCTTAAATCGCTTATATCTAGAACTTACTGTACAAACAGAAAGTTCCAGATATAAGCCCTCCTTATAGGTTCCAACATCACAGCGATCGCTTGGGTATGGCAATCACCACTGCAAAATCAGTCGGTAGTCGGCTGGAAAATGTCAATGCTCTATTTTGTAAAAAATCTGTAAAAGCAATACTTTTTCACCTAGTACTTGTCTAAATTGAGGAAAAATCTCCGAATAAACACTGCATAAAAAGTTAATGTTGTTCAAAGATATACGAGATTATCAAATTTCATTTTTGGGCTTGTTCCTAGTCCTGGGAATAAGTACACGAGACTGGACGTTGCGGCCAGAGTTAATTGGGGTATTAATAGCTACTTGTTTATTAACACAATCGATATTGTCATTTGTCATTAGTCATTGGTCATTAGCAAACAACAAAGCGCAAAGTCTGAGCGCCGACTTCCGGCGATCAGAACTTTGTAAGAGAGGACAAATGACTAATAACAAAGGACAAATTACGAATCTTCGCAGTGCTTTAATTACCTCACTGGGACTGAGTTTACTATTGCGTGCCGATCACTGGACGACAATGGTAATAGCCGCAACAAGTGCGATCGCTAGTAAATTTCTCTTCCAATTCCATGATAAGCATTTCTTCAACCCTGGTAATTTTGGCATCATTTCCGCCTTAGTTCTCACTTCCGATGCCTGGGTTTCGCCGGGACAGTGGGGTGAAGAGTGGTGGTATGCGCTGTTATTTGCCGGTACTGGCGGCATGACTTTGCAGCGCATTGGTCGCTGGGACACCACAGCCGCTTTTTTGGGTAGCTATTCCTTGCTAGAAGCGATTCGCAATCTCTGGCTGGGTTGGACTTGGGATGTTTACTGGCATCGGTTGATGAGCGGCTCGTTGTTGTTGTTCGCCCTATTTATGATTACAGATCCGCGATCGATTCCCAATTCTCGAATTGGGCGGGTAGTTTGGGCAGCTTGCATCGCTGGATTAACTTTCATCCTGCGGAATTATTTCTTTGTTCCCACCGCAGTCTTCTGGGCGCTGTTCATCCTTGCGCCGTTGAGCATTCTGCTAGATGTTCTCTGGTTAGCCCCGCGATTTTCTTGGCAAAAAGCAGATGAGGGAGCCGGGGGAGCAGGGGGAGCCGGGGGAGAACTCCTCACTCCTAACTCCTAACTCCTCACTCCTAACTCCAAACTCCAAACTCCAAACTCCTAACTCCAAACTCCTAACTCCAAACTCCAAACTCCTAACTCCTAACTCCTCACTCCTCACTCCTAACTCCTCACTCCTCACTCCTCACTCCTAACTCCCAACTCCTAACTCCTAACTCCCAACTCCCAACTCCTAACTCCCAACTCCCAACTCCTAACTCCCAACTCCCAACTCCTCACTCCCAACTCCCAACTCCCAACTCCTAAATCAGCACTTAATATAGAGGTATAAAAAATGAAGATTTTTCGGTTTTTAACGCCATTACTGTTGACAATTGTCGCTATGTTATGCTTTACACCCGCAGCTTGGGCATTTTGTGGATTTTATTTAGCTAAAGCTGATACAAAGCTGTATAACAAAGCTTCTCAGGTGGTGATAGCACGCAATGGCGATCGCACCGTCCTAACAATGGCAAACGACTACCAAGGCGAAGTCAAAGATTTTGCGATCGTAGTACCAGTGCCAACAGTGGTGCAAAAAGAGCAAGTTCGTGTGACTGAACCCACGATTATCGAGCGCCTAGATGCTTTTAGTGCGCCGCGATTGGTGGAATATTTTGACCCAGATCCTTGTACCCCGCTACCACTATTTGATAGATTCATTACACAATCAGCAGCAGCAGTAAATAGTGCGGAAGTTCAGAGAAGCGATCGCAGTTTGGGTGTGACGGTAGAAGCGAGTTTCAACGTTGGCGAATACGACATCGTGATCCTCAGTGCTAAAGAATCTGGCGGATTGGAAACTTGGCTCACACAAAATGGCTACAAAATTCCTCAAGGGGCGAAACAGTTACTTCAGCCCTATATCCGTTCCTCAATGAAATTCTTTGTTGCCAAAGTCAACTTAGATAAATTTGAGGAATCTGGTTACCAGTTCCTGCGTCCGCTACAAATTTCCTATCAATCACCCAAGTTCATGCTGCCAATTCGTTTAGGCATGATCAATGCTAAGACAGAGCAAGATTTAATTGTCTATATCCTCTCGCCCCAAGGAGAGGCACAAATTACTAACTATCGGACGGTGAAAATCCCCTCCAACGTTAATATTCCCGTATTTGTCAAAAATGAATTTGGTGAATTCTACAAATCCCTGTTCCAAACCGCTTACACCAAAGAAGGCAAGAGAGTCGGCTTTTTGGAATACGCTTGGGACATGGGTAGTTGCGATCCTTGTTCTGCCGATCCCCTTACCCAAGAGGAACTCAAGGAAGCAGGCGTATTTTGGCTAAATGATAATTCTCTAAGTAAGCAAACTAAGCTGAATCAACCAATGCAGATTACACCAATCCGCAAATTTGTTCCTCCCGCTTTTAACAGTAACGTCTTCATCTCCCGTCTGCATGTTCGCTACACCCGCGACACATTCCCTGAAGACTTGACTTTCCTACAAACTGCCAACCGTGAATTATTCCAAGGGCGTTATGTTTTGCAATATCCATTTGAAGGGGAACTGAAGTGTGAGGCAGGTAAAGAATACAAACGGTCTTTGCCCAAGCGTTTTGAACAAGAAGCGCAGACTCTAGCTAGGTTAACCAACGGAAATATCCAAGATATTCGCAACAAAATGAAGCTAAGTGTCGGAAATCTCACATATTCGTTGTGGGAAAGTTTCTTGTATAACCTTGGTTTAAATTGAAATGAGGGAGTGAGGGACAAGGGGATAAGAACTAAAAACTTGCAACAAGTCTTTCCCCTTGTCCCCAATTCTCCTTGTTTCCTTGTCCTCTTTTCAATGCCCAATGACTAAAAATCTTGACGAAAATTTTTTAGCTAAAACAACAAGAAGCCTCTCACCTTCCTTTAAGTAGGTGATAAAGTGTATGTAGTTCACACTGTTGTTATACGCAATACTAAGATATTGTTGCTTTCTTCGCCAAGATTCTCATGGTTCAATTCGATGAACAGCTACGCCGCTTAGTTAGCGAAGCTTGTGAACACCCATCAGGAAGTCCTCAGCGTCAGAAGCTGCTCACGCAAATTGTTCGCTTGAGTGCAAGTAGACTCTGGAGAGAAAGTACTCCTTACTATCAAGACGCACTACAACAAACTTGGTTGTATTTTTGCCGCAATGTTTGTGAAGGTTTGACAGGTCAAACTTATGACCCCACTTATGGCACTGTCATTACCTGGCTAAATGCTTACCTTAAAAGGAGACTACAAGACTTTTACATTAACCAGAACCGGGAACAAGCCACAACAGTTCCTCTTTGGGTTCGTCAGTCTACATCGGGTGGAACAAGTGAAACCATTGATCCTGTAGATAACCTCCCTGCTACCCCCCAAGCACCTCCCATTCTGGAAGACTTGGAGATATGGGCTAAAACAGATTCTGAAGGAGAATTGTGCGCTACTTGTATTAAAGGGCGTCCAGATGTAAATTGTCAGGTATTAATTCTCAAACGTCTACCCCCGGAAGTTAGCTGGAAAGAATTATCTGAAGAATTTAAGCTTTCAATTCCGACATTAAGCAGTTTTTATCAGCGCCAGTGTTTACCACGTTTGCGTAAATTCGCCGAATTTCAGGGATTGTTATAAAAATACGTTGTTTCAGGCTTTTCTTAATTATCCTGCGATGCCTACGGCGGTAAACTACGCAAATCGACCATGCTGTGCCTCTACAAAAGATGTGGTAACTATTTGGCTCGTAGTTGCCCTAAAGCGCAAGACAGCGCAACTACAAGCCAGTGATGATTATTTGCGCCCACTTACTTAGTAATAGACAAAACCCAATCGCCTAACAGTTGGTTTACTCTATCAGGTATTTCATCATGGGGACAATGACCGGCTGTTAAAAAATGTTCTCTGAGTTCAGGATAATATTGACGAAACTTTTGCGAACGTTCTCTAGCATTCATCCAAGGGTCAGCTTCTCCCCACAACATCAACAATGGACAAGTTAATTGCTTTAGTAGCACATCAACTTTCTCCCCTTGAGGAGTGCTAAAGACTGACACAAATACTTCCATTGCACCAGGATCGTAAGCAGGGCGAGAAATTTCTTCTACTAACTGGTCTGTGATGGCGCTTTTGTCAAGATAAACTTTTTCTAAAGTTTGGCGAATTACCCAACGTTGTCGCACGTATTGAAATAACAAAGACTGGGCTAAAGGTTGTTGAAAAATCCACTTAGTGCTGTCACCAAGAAGTTTCTGTAAACTAGCGGGTTGTTTGGGAGCCTGAACTTCTGATTGTAAAGCTTCCGGCTCAGATGTCGCCTGGCTTTCGCTAAAAGGCCCTGCACTATTGAGCAAAACTAAACCAGCCGCACTGTCAAGACGTTGTGCTGCAACACATAGGCTAGCGTAGCCACCAAGGGAATTACCCGCTAATACTGCTTTTTGACCAATTACTTCACTGATAAAATCATGGAGTTGGTCGCGCCACAAGTCTGCGCTATACTGCAATTTCGGTTTTGCCGATCGCCCGAATCCCAAAAGGTCGATCGCAAATACTTCAAAATCTTGAGACAATCCTGTGATATTCTTGCGCCAGTGGTCTGTGGAAGCACCAAATCCATGTACCAAAAGCAAGGGCGGACGTTGCGCTTGCTTTTCTCCCGCACGCACATAGTAAATGTTATGCCCGCGCCACTGCCAATATTTACCAGGAATTGGGGTTGTAGAGGCGGCTGTAGTTGCCTGCATGATTTAAAGAATTGTTAAGTAGCTTTAATAATTGTAGGCTAATTCAAAGAGTGGAGGAGCAGGGAGGCTGGGGGGGGAATCACTAATGACAAATGACAAACAACAAATGACTAAAGAAAGATTAATTACAGGCAAAACTAAGCTATTAGGGGTAATTGGATATCCGGTGGAGCATTCGCTGTCGCCAGCGATGCATAATGCTGCGTTAGCGCATCTCGTCGTTCGCGTAGCGTCTCCAAGAGTTGGCATCGCTAATTTGGGATTAGATTATGTTTATCTTCCCTTTCCTATAGCACCAGAGAATTTAGAAATAGCGATCGCAGGTTTTGCGGCTATTGGTGTTGTCGGTTTTAGTGTGACAATACCTCATAAACAGGCTATAATACCTCTGCTTTCAGAAATTACCCCTGTTGCTCAAGCTATAGGCGCAGTGAATACTGTTACTCGCCAAAATAATCAATGGGTGGGGACAAACACAGATATAGAAGGATTTATCGCTCCTTTGCAGACGACGTATCAGCAAGATTGGAGTCAGAAGGTAGCAGTAATTTTAGGCAATGGTGGCGCAGCTAGAGCAGTTGTCGCAGGTTGTCACCAACTAGGTTTTGCGAAAATTCATGTTGTTGGGCGGAATGTGCAGAGATTACAGGAGTTTGGCAATAGTTGGAAGAATTCACCCATAGGTGAAAATTTACAAGTTCATCACTGGGAAGAATTGCCGAAGTTAATTCCCGAAGCTAATCTGCTGGTAAACACAACCCCCATAGGTATGTATCCCAAGGTTGATGAGTCACCTTTGAGTGGAGAGGAAATAGCAAATTTACCAAAGGGTGCGATCGCTTACGATTTAATATATATTCCGAAACCAACGCAATTTCTAAAGCAGGCAGAAAAACAAGGCGCAATTGCGATCGATGGTTTAGAAATGCTAGTTCAACAAGGGGTAGCAGCATTAAAAATTTGGTTACAGCAGGAAATAGTGCCTGTAGAAGTGATGCGCCAAGCACTGCAAAAGCATTTAGGTTTAGGTTGATGGAGAAATAATTACCCTGAGCTTGTCAGATCAGGTTCGATTGGCAATCAGTCAGCCTGGAAGGTGGAGAAAGTTAGATAATGAATTTGATTGACGCAGCCATTTTTGGTTACCCAATCCAAATAAAATAGTTCCCGCTCTTTAACCTCCAAAGTGCATGAAAATTTTGATTGATCAGGACTTACGCACAGGTAACGGAAAATCGAACCACAGAGACGCAGAGGACACGGAGGAATAAGAGTTTGAGAGGTTTTTTGCGTAAGTTCTATTGATATGAATCTTTCTAAAGTCCAATAATATGCCTCAACCTGATTAACTATTGCAAACTTTAGCATTAGCGGATAAATTGTACTTCTTTAGAGTCGTTATTACCGCTATTTTATTTATGTTATCCAAACCTAAAATAGTTTTTTCGTGGCTTGCATTATTACTCAGTTTTGCAAGCCTATTTCTTAGTTCTTGGATTCTTCTTCCGGCTCCAAATATGTTTTTACTCACTTTAGCAGTAGGAGCGCCAGAAGTCAGTCCTTGGTTATTATTATTAAATTTGCTCTCTTTCTCACTTGGTTTTTTCTACATCCGTCGCCGTAAATTACAACGTTTAGCTTGTATTTTCAGCTTAATAGGATTGCTAATTTGTGCATGGGTGCTAGTGAATATTCCACAAACTGAAATGCAGATGGCTAAAGCGATGAAACAAGGTTTGGGGGCAAATTATCTAGAGCAAATTCCAGTCCAAGTAACGGCTAAGATGCAAACCCATCCTTTTGATTTAGTTAATTCCTTCCGGGGTATTGCATTAGGTAAAACGCGTCATCAAAAAGATATTATTTTTGCTTCTCCTGCGGGAGTGCCTTTAAAAATGGAAGTTTACCAACCCTCACAGGTAGGGAAATATCCAGCAGTGGTAGTAATTTATGGGGGAGCTTGGCAATATGGCAATCCTCATGCAAACTCCGAGTTTAATCAATATATCGCTGATCAGGGATATACGGTATTTGCGATCGCTTATCGACAGGCACCTAAATATCGGTTTCCAATTCAGTTAGATGATGTGCGTACAGCCTTAAATTTTATTCGCAAACATGCAGCAGAATATGAAGCCGATGCAGAACGGATGGTACTTTTAGGGCGTTCTGCGGGAGCGCACCTAGCAATGTTAGCGGCTTATCAACTGGATGCACCACCTATTCGTGGTGTGGTAAACTATTACGGGCCTGTTAACTTAACTGAGGGATACAAAACACCACCAAATCCCGATCCTATCAACACCCGCGCTGTTTTAAAAGCATTTCTCGGTGGTTCTTTAGAAGAATTGCCTAATCAGTATGAAATTGCTTCACCGATAAATTATCTGACGCACCCTTTACCACCAACTTTATTAATTTACGGCAGTCGTGACCATTTGGTAGAAGCGCGATTTGGCAGACAGATGTATGAACGTTTACATGATTCTGGTAATACTGCGGTTTTTCTAGAAATTCCTTGGGCAGAACACGCTTTTGATGCCGTTTTCAACGGTGTGAGCAATCAATTAGCCTTATATTATACCGAGAGGTTTTTGGCTTGGGCGTTGTTCCAGCAATAATTTTATTAACTTACACTTAAATTTCAAAACGTAGACAAAGTTCCTCAATCGCTTTAACAGGTAGATAAAGCTTGAACGAATGTTCTTTAAATTGTTGAAAACCGTATTTTTGGTAAAAGTTAACTGCTTTTTCATCTATAGCTTCTACAATTACTGCAACGGATGCAACTTGCTCTGTAGCTCTTAGGACACGCTTCAAAGCATCTATCAGAATCACTCCTCCTAAACCTTGACCTTGACGACTGCTATCAACAGCAAGACGACCAAGTAAAATAGCTGGTAGCAAAGGATAGCGAGGTAAACCCTTGGTAAAGGTTTGATCTAGATTAGTAATATCTACTGTGTAAGTTGAAAGAGTGTAATAAGCAATAATATCTATGCTTGGAGAGTCAATCAAAACAAACACTGTAGCGACTTTTTTCTTTAGGTCTTGAGATGCAGATTTAACTATATAGGTGTCTAAACTATCATTTCCACAAGCAAAAATTGAGCGGTTATGCCTTTTACTATCTAGCAACTCAATCGTTAACACCATTTTTTGGGATTATTTGTTTGTAACGTAAAGCTGCTGCGATGAGAGAATCGGAAGGTTTGGGTAAGTTTTGCAGAGCTTCTACAAAAGCTTCAGCATCTTCTAAACTGAGCTTGAGTGTTTGATGCTGCTGTATAACGTTGTAAGCTGCTTCCTGAACGCTGGCGATGACAAAATCCGTCAAGGTGACTCCCTGTAAATCGGCAGCTTTTTGCCATAAAGCTTTTATCTCAGGATTGACGCGTGCTTCTAATCTAGCTGTCTGTTGCAAGGTGTTATCACTCATAAAACATAAATATAAGTCTATATTTAAAGTCTATACGGCATTATGCCGTATCTATTAAAAATATTTCAATATCTACTTTTGAGGCCAGCGCCAGTTATAGCGATTCCATTCGTAGATTCCTTGAATTTCATACTCAGCGCCGTTGAAGAAGCGGACGACGCAGTTAGTAGAGGTATGATCGCCGTTGCTAATTTCTTCGACCTTAATCACCATACAGGGAAACCATTCGCGCTTGCAAGGGCCATCTTCTTGCACCCATTCCCATAGTGCATTGGAAACTTCAATGCGATCGCCTACTCTTAGCTTTAGTGCATCCTCAAAATAAGAATATTTATCAAAATGATACGACTCTACACGATTTAGCCACTGTAAACCATAGCGTTGCCGTATAAATTGTACTGTTCCAGAGTCATTTTGCTGTAGCCAGTCGTTGAGTAATTGCACTTTCCAAGTGCGGTTGCGTTGTTCTTCATCCTTAACAAATTGTAAAAATGCTTCTAACTCCTCTGGGGTAAGTTCGTCTAAGGGATTAGCAATAGTTGATGCTCTAGAGGTCGAATTTCCCTGAATTTGCTCCACGACTTGCAGTAATATCTGTTTCTGCGTGTCAGTGAGAGGACAGCTTGCTGCATCACAATCATTAAAGGCTGCGAGCATAGATGCTTCAATCTCATCTGGAGTCATAAGTTAATAGCAATTGAGGGTTTATTTCCCTAATTATTACAAAGGTTAAATTAAAGTCTTCAATTCCTTGTACTTAAATTCAGGTAAGCTGAGGTTATAAGTTACATTTTGTTAGATTAAACCACGGAGTCTTTTATGCGCTTGCGCTCACTCACGGTCGTTTTTATTTCCTGTCTCATCACCTTTCTATCGTGGGTGAGCATTCCCCCTGCTGTAGCACTGACACAGATTAGATTATTTGATGTTTCCTATAAAGATTGTCCACCAGAACTTGCAGAAGGGGCTGTTATCAGTAGTGGTAGCGCGGCTGCTAATTGTTTTCTTGTGATTGGCAAAGCAGAAAATGGCACTTATAAAACAGTCTACGACGCAGATATTTTTGGACGCATCTATGATGCCAATAATGATTCGGTAATGCAAAACCGGACTCGCTTAGGTTCTATTGCTGAAGTACCACCAGGAATTAGCGATTTTGAATTGAGAATTTCTGTACCTGCGAATCAGCCTACTCCGTTGAAGCTGAAGCAGTTTAAAGCAGCCGGATTTAGCGGCCAAGTGCGTAAGTAATAGCTGTTTTTCAAATAAACTTGCATATACTGGGCGGGCAGGATGCCCACCCCACAAGAGTTATATTTTATAAGGGTTATGCAAATTTGATGTTTTTTAGCTTACCATTTTAGAACAAGCAATCAGTTTTAAAGTTTTACAATTTTAACTAGTTCCGTGGGTTTAAGTCCCCCGCTTCTAAAACCGGTAAGTAATGCGATTGGGGTTAAATCCCCATTACAAAACAAAATTTACGAATTACGAATTACGAATTACGAATTATTTTAAGTATCTCGTCTCGTGTTTCTTCAGGTAACTTAGCCTTTGTATAAACAACGAATTTTGCTAAATCGTAATTTGAATGATGCTTAAGAAAATGTTCGTTCAAATCAAATCCATCTAAACCTCCGGGGTACTCCCGCCACAGCGAAGCTTGGCGGTGAGGGGGATTGTCAGGTGATTGAGTGGGGGTCAATCCCTCCGAAATCAGCAATCAGGACTGCTTTGTTTCTCAACATAAGATTTAAGTTGTTCCAGGGTAACACCTCCACACGAGGCGACAAAGTATGCACCTGTCCAGAAGACTGGTTTACTGTAAAACCGATCAACGTGTTCATTGAACTCCTTGCGAATTAAACGACTAGACACTGTTTTTAGGTTGTTCACTAGCTTGCTGACTTCCACATCCGGCGGGTAACTAATAACCAGGTGAACATGGTCTGATTCTGCGTTGAATTCCGTAACTTTGCTTCTCCACTTAGTACAGGTGTTTTCAAATATTTCTTGCAGTCGTTTGAGCATTGCTTGGTTGATAACCTTCCTCCGATATTTAGTGACAAGCACTAAATGAATATTAAGGCTATAAACTGCTCTGTGTCCTATGTTGTAAGTCATGCCACCAAATGGTATTATGACTATATGCTACTAACTTATCAGTTCAAACTCAACCCTACTCCCGAACAAGTTGTCATTCTTGAGACTTGGGGCGAGTTGCTGCGTCGTCATTGGAACTACGCACTAGGGGAAAGATTGGACTGGCTAAGGCGCACAAGGTCACAAATTGACCGATGTAGCTTAGTTTCTGAACCAATTGGGGAGATACCAGACAAAGCAGATTACTATACACAAGCAAGCAACCTCAAGCGGACTAAAGAGCTATTTCCTGATTACAGAAACATCTATGCCGACTGCCAACAACAAAATTTAATGCGGTTGGACAAGGCGTGGAAACGATGGTTAACACCTGACAAAAAGGGTAAAAGGGGAGGAAGACCACGTTTTAAAAAGCGTGGTGATATAAGTTCTTTTACATTTCCTCGCGTTAATTCACCAAAAGCTGGCGCACATGTGACAGGTAATACTCTCAAGCTGTCCAAGATTGGTGAGATTGATGTTATCTTGCATCGACCAATTCCAGAAGGATTTGAGATTAAGCAAGCAACAATTTTAAGTAAAGCTGATGGGTGGTATGTGAGTTTTTCTCTTGAGGATAAAACTGTACCTGATTCTTTATCTGTTGATAAAATTAAGTCTGCCACAGGTATAGATGTCGGTCTGGAGAAATTTTTGACTACTGCTGATGGACAAAGTATTGAAGTGCCGCAGTATTACCGCGCATCTCAATCTACGTTGGCTCGTCAACAGCGCAAGCTTGCACGTAAAATTAGTGGTTCTAAGAATTACCAAAAGCAAGCTAGAAAGGTTGCACTTACTCACTTGCACGTTGCGAGACAAAGAAAAGAGTTTCACTATCATGTCGCTCATTTGTTGGTTAAATCTTATGACTTGATTGTTTTTGAACTCTTGTTCATTAGAGGTTTAGCTAGAACACGATTAGCTAAGTCGATACTTGATGTTGCCTGGGGTGCATTCCTGGAAATCATGCAAGCAGTAGCGGTAAAACGCGTCTTGCTGACACTTGGAGTTGACCCTAGAGGGACAAGTATTAATTGTTCAAATTGTGGCGAAAGAGTCGAGAAAACTTTGTCCGTCCGCGTTCATAGTTGTTCTTGTGGATTGGTCATTGACCGCGATTGGAACAGCGCAATGAATTTGTTAAAGCGTGGGTCGGTTGGACTACCGATTCCTGGCTGTGGAGGCTTAGGGGATACCCAGCCTATGAAGCAGCAAGTCTCATTTGTGAATCTGAGATGCTCCCGCTAACTGAAAAGCAGTTAGCGGTGAGAGTTGTCACTACTAATAATACCACCGTTGCGATCGTTGAGGATTTGCATAGATTCTTCTAAATCTGGAGAAGGAATAATCAAGACGACATTTATATATGGCTTTAAAACTTGTTGCACCCGCTTAAAAAGCCGGTCATCTTCATAAACAGAATGGCCTGCGCCAAAATCAATAACACAATTGCTATATTCAGAAAGTACTCTTTCAACCGCGTAGGCTTCAAAGGGTTTCCAATATCGATAAATACCTTGAAGTCCAACTTTAGCTCTTATTTGCTTTGCCAGTTTTTCATCGTAATTTATTTCCTTATAATAATCCAATCGTACATCGTCCATAGAACACTGTGGAATAGCTAGCTTCTGGGCGAGAAGTTTTCCAAGGGTGCTTTTACCTGTACTAATTGGCCCAATGAGAATAATATCTGAAATCTTATGACTCATTTTAAAAAGCCTGAAGATTAGAAACAATGCTATATAAATAAATTCCGCCTGCATCTACTACTAAACTTGAAAGCTTAGGTAGTCATAACTTCAACTCTTGATTCATCCTCTCTTCCAGCACATCCAATAACCCATCCACATCCTTCCCAACTTCCTCAAAACAAATCGGTGGCGCTGGTTCCGGTGCAAACTGAATTAACTTAACTTCCCCCTTCCCAATCCCAATCATCACAACTTCCACATCCGGCTTGTGATTCTCAACAATTCCCAAAATTTCCTGAAGCCGATTTTCAACTTGAATATTTAACTTCTCTATCTGCTCTTTCGGACAATAAACAAAATGCGGCGTTGGTTGCAAATCAATACCAACAGTACCTTGACTGTCACCATTTGCTAACCACAATCCCCAAAAAAGCGCCGCCAATTCTTGCTGATTTGCTTTGACAAACTTATCCAACTGGCGACGCCACTTAGTATCACCTGATTCTGGTTGACTATTACCAAAAAACATAAATAATTCGTAATTCGTAATTCGTAATTCGTAATTGACAAAGAATGAGTCAAACTCACCTCAAGCCTGATTGTACACGCCAGAGGCCGGAATAAATCTCGTCTTTCTCTAGCAATTGCTCATGGGTTCCTGATTCTACTAATTTCCCATGTTCCATGACATAAATGCAATCGGCATTGCGGATGGTGGAAAGACGATGAGCGATCGCAATTGTAGTTCTATCTGCTGTAATCCGGTCAAGCGATCGCTGGATTGCTGCTTCTGTCTCATTATCCACTGCTGAGGTAGCTTCATCTAAAATCAGAATCGGGGGATTTTTCAAGACTGCACGGGCGATCGCAATCCGTTGTCTTTGTCCACCAGATAACTTTTGTCCTCTTTCCCCCACAATTGTCTCATAACCTTGGGGCAATTCAATAATAAATTCGTGCGCCTCGGCTATCTTCGCCGCCGTGATAATTTCTTGCTCTGTAGTCTCAAAGCTACCATAAGCAATATTCTCTGCTATAGTGCCATGAAATAGAAAGACATCTTGACTCACCAAACCAATACATCGGCGTAAATCTTTTAAATTCAAACTTTGCAAATCAATGCCATCGAGAGTAATACTTCCCGTTTGCACTTCGTATAACCGCAACAAAAGTTTAACTAAAGTGCTTTTACCAGAACCCGTTGAACCGACAATTGCGATCGTTTTCCCCGCCGGAATATTCAAAGACAGATTTTTAATAACTGGAAATCTATCTTTATAGGCAAAATAAACATTTTTAAATTGGACTTCACCGCGCACTTCACCCACAGGTAACGATACATCACCTGTATGAATAGCAATAGGAGTATCCAACAAATTCATGACTCGATTAGTAGAAGCCATTGCTCGTTGATATTGGTCAAATGTTTCGCCTAATCTAGTTAAAGGCCACAGTAATCGCTGAATTAAAAACACTAATACGCTGTAAGTACCTACAGACATTTGTCCAGAAACTGCTGCCATCCCGCCATATAAAAGTAATGCTGTGAAACCCACCAAAATCAGCATCCGAATTAACGGGACAAAAGCAGCAGAAAGAGCAATTGCTTTAGAATTACTTTGGCGATAAGCTTCACTATCTAATTCCAAACGAGAGGCTTCATAAGTTTCGGCGGTGAAACTTTTAATAGTAGTAATTCCACTGATATTGTTTGACAAACGCGAATTCAGGAAACCTACCTTTTCGCGGACATCGGCGTAGCGAGGCGCAAGTAGTCGTTGATAAGCAAAGGAACCCCAGAGGATAAAGGGCATCGGTGATAAAGCCATCCACGCTACACTAGGAGCCAAAATAAAGAAAGCAGCGCCTATAATTAGAACAGTTGCGGAAACTTGGATAATATCATTCGCTCCTCCATCCAAAAACCGCTCTAATTGGTTAATATCATCACTGAGGATAGACATTAAACCGCCAGTGCTGCGTTCTTCAAAATAAGCCAATTCTAATTCTTGCAAATGTTTGTATGCATCTAAACGCAAGTCATGCTGAATATTTTGAGCCAAATTGCGCCAAAGTCGAGCGTAGGCGTACTCAAAAACAGATTCTAGTATCCAAATGATCACAGTCAGGAAGGAAATAATCAAAAACTGTTGAAAGACATCGCGTACCCCTAACTGAGCAATCATGGAATTCTGCTGCTTAACTACCACATCCACCGCGACACCAATTAAGCCGGGTGGTGCTAAGTCGAAAAATTTATTGAGGGTAGAATAAGTAGTCGCCAGCCAAATTTGTTTGCGATACTGGTGTCCATATTCAAGCAAACGCTGGAGAGGATGCGTTGAATGTTTACGCCTTCTTGATGTCCGATGAGATTTTAATACAGTAGCCACAGCTTTTTGCAGTTTCTTTTAATATAGCGAGAATTACTTTCACTATTAAGAATTTCCCAGAAATTAGAAGGAATTGCTGCACCATTACCAGTAGTTCTACTGCAATTCGTTCGGGCGATCGCTCGATTACCGCTTCTATTTTATTATCTATCCTCAAGGTCTTTACTAATGACCCAAAGTACTATCTAAGTGGGGCAATTGAAATATAACCAACCCAAGCGTATTGATCCTACTCGCCCAAGGGTTGATGTTTATTTTATATTTTAGAGGATTATGAAAACAATATGAGAATATTTAACGGCAAAGTAAATGATTCCACCAGAAAACAAACCTAGCTTACCAGAGGTTCACCGCAGTATTAGAATCCCTAACAGCAGAAGCTTTTGGCGCAAGATGATGGCTTATACAGGGCCAGGGTATCTGGTTTCAGTGGGATACATTGATCCTGGAAATTGGGCAACAGACATCGCCGGGGGGTCAAAATTTGGGTATACTCTATTAACAGTGATTCTGCTGTCGAACCTGATGGCGATATTACTCCAATCACTATGTGTCCGTTTGGGAGTTGCAACAGGGCGAGATTTGGCGCAGGCTTGTCGAGACTATTTCAGCCGCAGAGTAAGCTTTTGTTTGTGGGTATTGTGTGAGATTGCGATCGCAGCTTGTGACTTAGCAGAACTACTAGGAAGTGCGATCGCGCTACAACTTTTATTTGGTATTCCCTTAGTGTGGGGTGTTTGCATCACAGCACTGGATGTTCTGGTATTGTTATTCTTACAACATAAAGGCTTTCGTTATACAGAAGCCCTAGTAATAATGCTGGTAGCAACAGTAGGCATCTGTTTTACGACAGAAATTCTGTTTTCCCGTCCTGATATGGGGGGGATTTTGTTGGGATATGTACCCAAAAGAGAGATTTTACAGAATCCAGAAATGCTCTACATTGCTATCGGCATTTTAGGGGCGACAGTGATGCCTCATAACTTATATTTACACTCCTCAATTGTCCAAACGCGGGATTGGCAACCTAATACTAAAAAAAGATGGGAAGCAATTAAGTTTGGCACAATTGATTCAACTTTTGCTTTGTCATTTGCATTGTTTATCAACTCAGCAATTTTAATTGTGTCTGCGGCAACATTCCATTTTTCTGGTAATCAGAATGTGGCAGAAATTCAAGATGCTTATAAATTACTTTCACCATTGTTAGGAGTTAGTGCTGCTAGTGCTATTTTTGGCATCGCTTTACTTGCTTCTGGCCAAAGTTCAACCCTAACTGCAACTCTGGCAGGACAAATTGTTATGGAAGGCTTTTTGCAATTTCGCTTTCCGTCTTGGTTACGCCGTTTAATAACCCGTTTACTTGCGATTATTCCCGCGTTAATTGCAATCATTTTTTTTGGTGAAAAGAGTACAGGTAAACTCATAGTTCTCAGTCAAGTTATCCTCAGCTTACAGTTACCGTTTGCAGTGATTCCATTGGTGATGTTTACGAGTAATCGCCGTTTGATGGGTGAGTTTGTGAATCCCTTGTGGTTAAAATCTTTAGCTTGGTTAGTTGCGATTGTTATCCTTGGCTTAAATGTTTGGTTGCTATTACAAACTCTTTTGGGATGACTAAGTAAGTGGGCGCAAATAATTATCACTGGCTTGTAGTTGCGCTGTCTTCGCTAAAGCGCAACTACGAGCCAAATACAGAGATTTTACTTTTCGTTAGGGACTTCCAAATAAAAAAATGTTCCAAAACTGACGCAAAAACTCTCTCTATTTCTTCTCTCTGCGTTCTCTGTGCGGCAGTCGCTCATGGGGGAAACCCCCAAGACCGCGCTGCCTTGTCTCTGTGGTTCGTTTATTGGAATAATTTATTTCTTGGAAGTCCCTTACATAGTTTAGTTTTATCTTGTCTACCTACTTAAGTCAGGGCTATTTCATTCTATTTTTACGGCAGTTTTTAGGAATCTTTTTCACAAAAATAAGAATTTAAACGCGATTTAAGTTGAGAACCGTAGTTTTTGCCCTCACCCTAAATCCCTCTCCCAAGTCTGGGAGAGGGACTTTGAAAACGTCACATTTTAGAATGAAATAGCCCTGTACTTAAGTAATGTAAAATTATTGTGAATAAGTTCGTAGTAAGGACTTTAGTCCTTGATTTGAGCGCCCAAGCCCTCACTACAAACCAAGCATTGTTGACTTGTCAAACTACTATAGCGGTTCTCGTTTATGTGAGGTACATCGGTAGGGGCATGGCAGTGCCATGCCCCTACACCTGGCAATATAATGTTATACCGCATCTGAATGGGAACCGCTATAGGATTGTCAAATAAAAATCCAGCTATCCAGGATCACAAATATTTGATCTCTATCATTGGTGGAATAACAGTTGCGATCGCTGACTGTAATATTAGGCTGAATCACTTTAATATTAGCCAAAATAAGCATCATGAGTATTATCGTCTTCGGCAGCATAAATATAGACTTGGTAGCAACAGCACCCCGCTTACCAGTCGCCGGAGAAACGTTACTAGGAGAAGAATTTTTTAAAGTTTCGGGAGGTAAAGGAGCCAATCAAGCCGTAGCATTAGCAAAATTGGGAATTTCTACCCAAATGGTGGGGCGTGTAGGTGCAGACGATTTTGGTAGGGAACTTGTCAACAATTTACAAGCATCTGGTGTGCAGATTGACAATATTTTCGTGGATGATACTGTTAGTTCTGGAGTCGCCATCATCGCCGTAAATCATGCTGGTGAAAATCAAATTATTGTAATTCCTGGTGCAAATGGATGTGTTAATCAAGAAGATGTAGAACGATTGTCGTATTTATTACCAGAAGCGACAGCACTGCTTTTACAATTAGAAATTCCGATTACTGCCGTGGTTGCAGCAGCTAAAGCAGCAAGAAAAACTAAAATAACGGTAATTCTCGATCCGGCACCGGCACAATCTGATTTGCCGGATGAACTTTACCCATTAGTGGACATTATTACACCGAATGAAGTTGAAGCGTCGCAGTTAGTGGGTTTTGCTGTGGATGGAGAAGAACTTGCAGCCAAAGCAGCTGGAGTTTTATTACAACGGGGTGTGAAATGTGCGATCGTCAAACTAGGTGCTAAAGGTGTTTTTTGTGCCACTGCTGAGGAAAAGTTTTTTGTACCTGCGTTTCCAGTTCATGCACTTGACACAGTAGCTGCTGGCGATGCTTTTAATGGCGGCTTGACGGCGGCACTTTTTGAAGGACTTTCTTTACACCAAGCAGTTGTTTGGGGTGCAGCAGCCGGTGCTTTAGCGACGACAAAACCAGGCGCACAAACTTCGCTACCGGATAGGCTTACATTTGATGCATTTCTTATTGAAAGGGCAGTGGGGAGTATGCAAACATGAGGGAGAGCATCCCGTCAGGTGCAAAAACTTTGTGTTTGCCCTCATCCCCTAACCCCGAATCCCGTCATCTGGGATTCGGCGAACTAAAATTATGTCTCCCCTCTCCCAAAATTGGGAGAGGGGCTGGGGGTGAGGGAAAAGATTTAAGCCAAAATTGGGATGCTCCCAGATGAAGAATGTCAATCACATTCTTTTGCATCCCCCTTGCCTCTTCTTCAATCCCTTCTACCCACGAGCAAGGGTAATCTGGGCAGCGTCAAAGTCTTGTACCCGAGTCATGTTTCCACTATTCTTATCTATGCTATACACAGCATTAGGTGTCTCATACCTCATAGCTCCAAATGCTAGGAGTTGACCTGTTGCAGAGAAAACCAAGCTTTGTAAGCCATTATTCCATGCTTTACCATTAAGTTTCAATTGTGCCAGTCTGATCGGACTTTTTTGATTTGAGTCTAGCTGCACCAAAGTTGTATCGCCAGTTAATCCAACTAAAGAGGTATAGAGTGTTCCATCTGGTGACTGTGCTAGATTGCTGACTCGCTGATCGTTCGGGAATTTAATCTTACTAATAGAAGATATCTCTCCTGTTTGAACGTTAATATCTACCAATGTGATCGGTGGTGTACCGTTGTTCTTACCTACTAAACCGATGAGTCGCCCATCAATAGTGCCTAACAAGCTCCCAAGCTGTTGATTTTGTTTAAGTCCTGAGATTTTCAAAGTTTTTACAGGCGTACCCAAAAATGTAATGCGAGTCTGTGTCGCCTGTTTACTACCAGTGATAATAGGAGTAGCGGCTACGACAAGTGTCCCATCGCTTAAACAAGTGAAGCCACTTAATGTCTCATTAGTCTCTACTAAAGGTGTAACCTGATCGGGAACTGTGTTATTCCCTGAAGAAGTAAGGTTACTCAATAGATTATCGTCAATTATACCATCCCCTAAAGAAGGGAGGTTATTCAATATATCATCAACCTCTCCTAGAGATGTATTGAGATTGGCAATTGTGCCATCGCTTAAAACAGCGAAGCTACTCAATGTCTCATTAGATTGTACTAAAGCTGTACCGCTCTGGGCAAGTATCTGAGAAACTAGTGGACTTATAAGCTGAACCTTTCCTGTATTTAAGGATTGCAAAATAAGGGAGTCCAAAACAAGTCCTAGCCCTAGAGGCTTAATATCTGTGGGTACAATGTTTGCGGTAATGTTATTTAATTCAGTGGTATCTACCTCTGGAATAACCGTTTTGTCAGTGCTGATGATAGAGCCAGAACCTATACCAACAATTTTGAAACTTGGTGTTTGCGCCAAAGTTTTGTTGCCTAGATAACTAAGCCCAGATACTATAGTTCCACCAAGTACCAATTGGCCAAAATGCCGACGTGATAGCTTGTAATTCATATTTCCACTCCTTGAATTAATGACTTTTATTAAGTGACGGTGATTCAACGTAAACGGGTAAAGTTATGATATTCGCGTCCAGGTTGCTACTGAGGGTGTTCCATTGTTGTCACTAATAAAAAGCATGTACCAGCCTGGTACTGCTATGTTTCGATTGGTTGCTAGCGTGACATTGAGAGAATTAGCGTTCCTAGAATTAATTTGCACATCCACTAACCTTTGTTCTGTATCGCAGGAATGAGTGGTTGCCATTGGTTTAATCAGACTAACCCATTTAATATTCCCAGCCTGGGATGTCTGAATTGTAAATTGCTGTCCGTAGGTCAATACTTGAGGAGCGCTTTGAATAATTGGGCGCGATCGCGACATATACGCAGGAGTGTAGATTTCTAATCGCAGTTCATCAACAGTCCGGCTAGGGTTACCCCCAGCTGTGACTACCCTACCATCTGGTAGGAGCAAGGCTACTGAGTGATATACACGGGGGACATTTTGTTTAGCTACTACTGTCCAGGTATTTGTAGCTGGATTGTAGATTTCTGCTGGCAGCATTGATTGTCTTGCATCCTCATTAATTTTGCTACCATTACAAACAAACACTGTGCGATCGGGTAACAAAACTGCGCTGTGATGCATCCGAGCATAGTTTAAAGGCTTTGCTGCTACATAAGTTGGGTTAGTAGCTTTTAAATCTACAATATTTACCCTGTTTGTTGCCGTACTACCACTACCCCCACCGATAATCATCACTTTTTGGTCTTGTGCAGGTGGTAAAAGCACACTAGTACCTTGATCTCCGAAGGCTGAGTCTTGCAGCCCTGGTACCACTTTTTCTGTAATGGATTGTGTAAATGTCCCTGGCAGGGTTAATATAGTTGGCGCTACTCCGTTGTTACCGCCCATCTGGGCACCTGAATAAAAAATCTTTCCACTATCGAGTAGAAACAGATTTGCGTATGCCGGGAAGGAACTCGTTGTTGGAAAAGCGTTCCAACCATTTGGAAAGAAATATGAATAAATTTCTGGTTGTTTGTTGAGCTTGCCATCTTTATCGGGTCCTGATAGTGCAAAGATCCGACCACTGCCTAGTGTTAACAAAGTAGGATACCACCGGCCATTATTCATTGGTAGTATCTTCACCCATTTCTCGCCAATAGGATCAAACAAAAAAGCAGCGGGTGAACCATAAAATGGGTCATAGCGCAAAGTTCCACCCGCAACCAATAACCTACCATCAGGGCGGAAGGACTGACCAGCGCAAAAAAGATCAATAGGTTGATTATTACTATCCAATGGAGCCTTTTGCTGATTAAAGGTTCCTTGATTCACATCCCAAACCACGCTGTCATAGGGAGTATTTAAACGACTGGGATCATTACCTGAACCGCAGAAAAAGAGTATTTTACCACTACGAAGTAGAGCAGCATGTATAGGTAGGATTGGAGCATTGTAGGACAATACTTGCCATTTGTCTGTGGTAGTAGCCTGAGCAATGAAAGTCCCTAAATCCGTTTCCTCTAGAAGGTTAGGGTTGTTATGAGTTTGAGTCACTTTATTTACAATTCTTCCTACGTAAGTTTTATGTTTTTGTTCTTTGTTTCAGTAACTTATTCCTAAAAATATATCTATACTTTTTTAGGCTTATCTAATATTAAGATGTGATGTTTTTTATAAGAAGATCAGGTAAATACCGTTTACTGATTAGTAATTACGCTGTCAATTTTACCTGTTATTAAGTATCTAATTAAGCATTATACCGTATTTTTTCGGAAAGGATGAACCATGCTTTCAAATATGACGCATATACCTTTTATGGCTTGTTATTGGGCATTAATGGTTAAAATTTTGTGTTTTTGATTTTCGATTTGTGACTAGGTTAAACACATAGATGTCGCGCATTGAAGTTGCCCAACTAGGGCGCTCATGTTGCCCACCCCACAAGAGTTTTGCTTTTTATAGAATGCAAATTAAAATATTTTTATATTATTCTTTTTTGAAAGAAAAATCATGATCTAAAATTTTAACTACAGGTATAATACAATACAGATTACATAATGGATAAATAAAGAGGATAGGGAGATCCCGATTAAAGCTTTTCCTAAATAAATTGGCAATTTATTACAGGAGATAGATGGAAAAATTAAACTGGGGAAAGTAAATAGGTTTTTTAGGGAGGAATGCTTAGACTCAGTTTTAGATGTGACGATCGCTATGGAGTGCGATACCTTCGGTGGGCTTTGCCTATGCAAATTTGCTCCGATTAGCTATGATACAAAGCATAGTAAAGTAAAGTAGTAAAGTTCAGAGTGGGTTGTAAAAAGCGAAACCTACTTAGCAGAAACAGTAGTAACGTCAATCGCTCCCAAAGCCAGATTGTCGCCATGAGCAACTCAACTCCAATGAATGACGAGAAAAATCTTTCCAAGAAAAAAGGCAGGACACTCCCTCCTAAGTTGATCATCTGGCTAGGAAAGTTTGTCTGGACGAGTATGTGGCAGATGATGATGTCAAAGCTTGCTCCTAGCAATCAGTCGGGAGCTTATATTCGTCCTAATAGCCAGTTTCGCAAGTTCATTGGCACAGAAGAAGGAAATCCACACCCACCAGCCGCAGGGCGCTACAAACTCTATGTTGGGCTGGGCTGTCCTTGGGCGCACCGAACCCTAGTTGTGCGATCGCTCAAAAAACTCGAAGCGGTAATATCAGTATGTATCGTCTCTCCTTCTCCCATTGAAGGCGGTTGGATATTCAACGATGAAGTTGAAGGTTGTCGCACACTGGCTGAATTTTATCAGTTGGCAGAACCTGGCTACAGTGGACGCTCTACAGTTCCAATTTTATGGGATAATCAAACAAAAACGATCGTCAACAATGAGAGTTCAGAGATTATTGTGATGCTGAACTCTGAGTTTAACGAGTTCGCCAACAATTCCCCGCTAAATCTTTACCCAGAAAAACTAAAAGAAAAAATTGACTGGTGGAATGAAAAGATTTATCACGCGGTAAATAACGGTGTGTATCGCTGCGGCTTTGCCCAAAGCCAAGAAGCATACAATCAAGCCTGTAATGAACTGTTTGCAACTCTCGATGAGATTGACATTGCATTGCAGACTAGTCGATATCTGTGTGGAGATAATCTCAGCCTTGCAGATGTGCGTTTATTCACGACGTTATTTCGGTTTGATAGTGCCTACTATGGGTTGTTTAAGTGCAATAGGCAGCGAATTCGAGACTATCAGAACTTGGGAGCTTATTTACGTGATTTATATCAGCTTCCAGGTGTAGCTGACACCTGCGATGTCGAGAGTGTGAAGCGCGACTACTACGGGAACCTATTCCCCCTCAATCCGGGCGGGATAATTCCCGATGGGCCTGATATGTCTTATCTTTATCAACCACATGGGCGCGATCGCATCGGCAAAGTGAATACTTCATGAGGTAATCTGCTTACAAATAGTTAAAAAACTGCTTATAGCGCTTCTGGTTTACGTGAGGGACACGACAGTGCTGTATCCCTACACCCCGCGATTGTTGTACCGCATCTGAATCGGAGCCGCTATATGACATTCTTTTAAGTAGGTGGGTACAAATTAAATATAAAACCTCACCCTGCCTCCGGCTTCCCTCTCCAAAGCATCGGAGAGGGATTGAGGGTGAGGTTGTATTATATATTTAATTACGTCTACCTACTTAATTGATTTTGAAGGCGATCGCTTGGTTATTTACACAGTCAACGGTTGCCCTTTTTCAATTGCTGGTTGCTCATTGGTTGATTGCTTGACTCTATTGAGCCATTTCTCAGCCTTTGAGTAGTTATCTTTTTGTACCTCTATGCTTGCTTTTTTAAAATGTAATTGTATACCCCAAACATCTGAGTGGAAACGGTTCTCTTTCTTCATCCGCTCAAAAAATTCTACAGCTTCGATGTGGGAGAGTTCGCCAACCGTTTTAGCGATCGCTAAGAACACCTCAAACACATCATCTGCCATTTTGGCATCACCACATACGTAGTAATTACATTGCGGATGATTCAATAAATGCCAGAGTTCAATATTTTTTTCTTGCATCAAGCCTTGAACATAGACTTTTCTATCTGTTAAGCGCGAAAAGGCAACTTCCAACCCAGTCAGCACGCCTCTATGCTGCCAATTTACAAGTTGTTCACTATAGAGAAAGTCATCATGATTCCGGCAGCCGAAGTATAAGCAGGCATCTCCAAGCTGTGTTCCTTGGTTCTGTAAGGCTTCACGATATTGGAGGAAAGCAATTAGCGGTGATACTCCTGTGCCAGGCCCAACCATCAGCATTGGCGCTTGCGGATCGGCAGGAGGACGGAAGCCAGAGGTGCGAATGCCAACCCGCACCTTTGAGCCAGGTTTCAGCCCCGCTAAGTAGTTAGAGCAAAGTCCTTGACGCACTTTACCTGCGTCAGTTTGCACTTGCAGCACCCCAACTGTAATTTGAATCTGTTGGGGATGCAGAAGTGGACAGGAGGAAATTGAGTAAAGACGTGGCTTTTGCTTCGGTAGCACTTCCAGTAAGGCTTCTAGGGTGATTAAGGCGGAGGGGAATTCATCGAAGAGATCGACAACAGTCATGAAGTTGTCCGTAATCGTTTTCTTGAGCGTGATGCTGTCGGGATGATCCTCTCCTTGGCGCAGAATTTCTAACCAAATTTCCAAACGTTGTTTGTCTTGGGGATTTTCTGCTGCTGTGTACAAGTAAGCTAGTAAATCGTTCAATGGTTCCCGCAAGGCTAGATCAAGTTCTTCCAACAGAAGCTGACCAACAGTCGTAGGAATTGCAATAGGCGGCTGGTCTTCAGTTACTATCCCATCAGGTGTAGTGTATTGAGCAGTGAAGTAGACATCAGGAATAACACCGATTCGTTCGCATAAACGATTCACGAGTTCTGGCGGATTGCCAGGATGTACAGCAATGTGGTCGCCTGTTTCGTAGTGTAAATCTGTACCAGAAATATCGAAGACAAGATAGCGAGTGGAACGGCTGCCAGGAATCACTTCTTGGAGCAGTTCATCATTGGCAATTAACGGAACTTCGATGCTTCTATCACCGCTTACGGCTATAGGGGTAATGGTTGCAGCTTCTGCTGCACTCAAGAATTTCACCGTCAGTTTTGGTGTAGTGGCGTTTGTGGCATTACCAGACGTTTCATCTGTACCCAACATGCGGGAAATCAGTCCCAACCACTGTTTGAAAGTATTAGCTTGTCCCTTGATTTCATCGCCTTTGTGTAGTGGCACAACACAATTTGCCCCTGCCTTGGTAAGTGCCTTATCGACAGCAATTCCTGCCGCACAAAACTGTTCATACACGGTGCTGCCAATCCCTAAAATAGAATATTTTAAGCCATTAAGGGAACCCGCAGGCTGTTGCTTTAGCCGTTGCAGAAATTGCTTACCGTTACTTGGCATTTCACCGTTGCCGAAGGTAGATGTGACAATTAATAGCAGCTTTTCAGAAGCAAGAGTATCAATACTCATCTCATCCAATGCCATCACCCGGGGACGGAATTGTTGCAATTGTCGTGCTGCTTTGCGAGCGAACCCTTCGGCAGTGCCTGTCTCTGAGGCATACAGGATGAGAATCCGGTCTTGCTTATCTCCATCCTCATCGGCTACGGCAATGAATTGTTCTAGATTGATGCTCTCTTCCACTGCCCAGCGATCAGCAGCATGATGATAAGCAGGTTCTAGATAGAAGTCGCGCATCTGATGATGCCATACCGGACATGCACTACCACCGGCGGCGGGGACAACCCAGCCCCAGTCACCCGGACACTCACGCCCGGCTTTCTTCTCGCGCAAGTCGTGAGTTAAGAACTGACGCGAGGCTGTTTGGTGATCTACCATCGTTACCTTCGCTTTCTGGAAGGAGTAGAGGATGGCAATGTTGAGTTCGAGGGCGACGCGATCGCGCCACAGGGTTTGTTCGGAACTGGTATCTAACTTTAGGGCTTTGGCAATGTCCTCCATCCTGTTATAGCGGTACTCGTCAAGGAAATTTCGCATGATTTCTGTACACATGTACCAGCCATTGAAGGGAATACAACCATAGTTGATGCCGCCAATGTGAACGCAGAAGTTACTAATAGCCGGAATGGCGTACCACCGCATACCGAGTGACTTCAACTCTGGAATGCTGGGATGCTCGATTTCCACTTCTAGCACTTCGTCTTTGTTCCAGTGATACATCTTCGGTTGCTGATTGGCAGCTTCAATCACCAGTGGCAGAATGTCGTAAGCTGTGTGTAGTTCTGGTGGTTGCCAGCCAAATTTGATGATGGCGTTGGTCAATTCCAGGTTGGCTGGATCGCCCAAGATGCTACCATCGGGTTGCTGATATGCGGCATAGCGATACAATTGGGAATTCCAGATCCGATGTCCCCAGCGTTCCTTGGGTTGCTTAGGACGGAAGACAGTCATGGTAATTTGCAAATTACCGCCGTTAGTGGCAAAGCGGACGTGTTCTCCCAGTTCGCGGAACATTTCATCTGGGTCGGTGACGTGGCGGCGATCGCGCACTACCATATTATTCCAGGCAATTCGCCCCACACATTTGGAAGCATTGCGCCAAGCTAACTGCGCCCCGTATGCTAATTCTTCGTAAGAATGAGTATAAGTGCCTGTTGCTTTGATTTCTTCCTTAATTTCTTTCCATCGCCGTTCCTTATCCTCCAGTTCCCAAGCTTGTTCAGATGCAATTAACTCTAAAAATTGTTTGGCTTTTTTGAGCAATCGTTCTTCATTCAGCTTTGGTAACTTAATCACGTTGATCACTCGCTCCATCAACGTCACCCAACCGTGGCGCACCTCTGGCGTAAAATCTGGGATATGCCGTTCCATTAAGACAATCATGCAGTCTGTAATTGCCGGATAGGCACAGGTGGGTACATCCGCACTACCATGTACCTGCCCCAAAAAGCGTAGTTCGCGCAACATCTCATCGCTGCTGCCAGCTTTGAGGCAGTTGACCAAAAATTCTAGTGCCTGGAATAAGTGAAGCGAAAGATAATCCATGTCTGCCCGTCCAAAAATGGGCAGCACAAACGGATATTTCTCAAACAGCATTTGATAAAACTCAATTCCCATCTGCTGCTTGTTTTGGGCCATGACTTGCCAGGAATCTGCCATTTTTCGCAACAGTTCTGCTGGTAAGGCTTTTTCATAATTACGAATTGCATCTACCATCGGTAGAATCACATGGGTATTGAAGAACTTATATGATGCAGAATTTACGCTTTTTGTCAACTCCTCGCGATCGTATTCTTCCAGGTAGGGAATCGACGGTAGCATCCACATCCATACCTGCCGTGCTTTTACCCAGTGATGAGGACGCATTCCTACATCTGCAAAAAACTTGCCGTACTCTTCAACGCTCTTGAACCCATGCTCTCGCTCTGGTGGCACACCCATTAGCGGTTCGCCAACGATATTTTGAGTCTCAGGTTGAAGTTGGTGGATACAGCAGTCAAACAATTCATATAAAAAGTCTGCCATGCTGTCGATCGCTTCCCCAAACAGATATTCCAAGTCTGGTTCTTCCAGCAACAAACGCTTGAAAAACTTTTCCATCTGGAGTTCTTTCCAAGCTCGCAGTTTGTTCCATGCGTCTTTGACAAGCACTTCCTCTTGTGACGTTAGAGGAATGGATTGGGGTAGTTCAACCTCAGCCTTGGCATTATCATTACCTTGACGGCGCAGCGAACGAACACCGTTTTGTCTGCCAAATATAGTAACAGTACTGCTATCACCTTCATTTATGCTTTGCGTTAGACGTGCTTTTAACTTTAGCTGTGGTGCCTGACTCCAGGTTAGAATAGGAAACTCTAAATCCACATTTGAGTCACTCTGGAAATATTCTTGTGTTGCAAACGTAACCGTTCCAGCATCTTGCCAAGGATTAGTAATATCTCCTTCTCGGTAGCAGAGTGTGATCGAAATCGTGCAGTCACCCTTATTTTTCAACTCTACCAACCAATTGGGCTGCATTCGTGCAAACAAGTCCTTCTGCAACAAAGGCTTACCATCGTTCGATTCAAGATACACACGGCATTTGTACTTATAAGCATTGGAAGCGGGAAAGTCAGTGGCAGAGACTTCAGTTAAATGAAAAATTCGTTGATTATTATCAGACTGATTATTGTGCATGTTATGGAGATTGGAGAAGCGTTGAACTAGGCGTTTGCAAATCTGAAATAACACTGAATGTTAATTATAAGGTCAAACTAACAAAGGAGTATTCTTGACGCTAAGAGATGATTGCTTGATATCGCTTATCGCCGCACTCAATTAATGGTAAGTTGAGAATTATATCTCTTAATCCTAGTTGACGGTAGTACTTTTTTAGACTTGTAATGGCCAGTGTAAGTAATGCTTGTAGTTGCGAAACAATTACTTCCTCTTCCACCATCGGTTTTGGGATCTTTTTAGCATGGTTTCTGCTGGTTTTTCGACTGACGCTCATGGTTTCCCCCAAATGCTCAAATACCTATCTTGGCTGAGTTAAACATGATTTTTTTATATGCCAATATTCCTCACCTAATTGCTGATAATGATAATCAAATAAACTTAGTGGACAAGCTTTGCTACTCTCGTAAGTAGGTAGGCGTAATTAAACATAAGATCAAACCTCACCCTCAATCCCTCTCCGATATTTTGGAGAGGGAAGCCGGAGGCAGGGTGAGGTTTGATGTTTAATTTGACCCACTTACTTACACACCCTATTCTCATTAATATATAAATTTATTATACTCAAAAACGTATTGACATTGACTCACTTTAAACTTGTTCCAAATGGTGTAATCGTGAACCAGATAAATCGAGTTGCAATTGTCGGTGGAACTCATGGCAATGAGTTTACAGGAGCCTACTTAATCCAAAAATTTGCCCAGTTTCCCGACTTAATTACTAGACAAAGTTTTGAGACAGTCACTCTATTAGCAAATCCTAACGCTTTTGTGGCGGGGAGGCGATATCTAGAGAAGGATTTAAATCGCAGTTTTCTTAAGCAAGATTTACAAAATCTAACTCTGAGCAGTTACGAAGAATTGCAAGCTAAATCAATCCAGCATACCCTAGCGTCAAACAGCGATAAACAAGTAGATTTTATCTTAGACTTGCACAGCACTACAGCTAATATGGGTTTGACAATTATTTTGGTAAACAGTCATCCCTTAAACTTGAAATTGGCTGCTTATCGGAGCCAAATTAATCCTTTAGTTAGGGTTTATCGCTGCTCTTTTAAATCAATTGAAGAAAACCCATTTGTAAATTCTCTGTGCGAATTAGGCTTTGCGATCGAGGTTGGCCCTATTGCCCAAGGACTATTAAAAGCGAAGCTGTTCCAACAAACAGAGGAACTTGTTTATGCAGTTCTGGACTATTTAGAACGCTTTAACCAGGGGGGAATTACATCAACTAACGAAACGTTAATTCTATATGACCATTTATCAGTTGTGGAGTATCCAAAACAAGAGGATGGTAAAATATTTGGCATGATTCATCCAGAGCTTCAAGATAAAGATTATCAATCCTTAAACCCAGGAGATCCAATTTTTCTAACTTTTGATGATAAAACAATTTTTTATGAGGGAGCATCTACCGTTTGGCCGATTTTTATTAATGAGGCAGCTTACTACGAAAAGGGAATTGCAATGTGTTTGACTCAGAAGCAGCAAATAAATATCTAATACGATTTATTTGTGAGGCTGCGCGAAATTTTCTTGGCTTCTTCTTTCTTTGTTTCTTTGTGTCCTACCCTTTTCCTTCGGAGACGCTACGCGAACGGGAAGCCACTTCTTGTCTATGCGCCCTTTGTGGTTCGTTCCTTTTTCCTGTCTTCTTTGTTTAGAATCAATTCATTTGGAAATTGGAACCCCTATCGAATTGTTCCACCACCAAAAATTCTAGTTTTGTGGGGATGCAAAAACGCCGATTATTCATCCGGTTTTTCGGCTTAGTTTACCCAACTGAATTGTAACTCATGAATTCTATTTTAGAAAAATTGAGCATCCAAATACATCAATTATTTATATTAGGACTGACGCAAAATTATGAAAAAACGAACCGCAAAGGACGCAAAGGACACGAA
The DNA here is from genome assembly GCF_036916975.1 of Nostoc sp. Lineage (GTDB taxonomy): Bacteria > Cyanobacteriota > Cyanobacteriia > Cyanobacteriales > Nostocaceae > Nostoc. The sequence continues at coordinate 57,949 of NZ_JBALFF010000069.1, read as the reverse complement.
GTAATAAGAGTTTAAGGAGTTTTTGCGTAAGTCCTATATATATCTAACGCATTGCTAAAACTTACTTATACCTTTAGTTTAAATGTGTCTTGATTATGATATATTAATGGCCAGCAATTATATATCAGGGTAAAAAGTTGTCTGACAAGCCGATCGATTCGAGATTGAAGGAACGCTGAGTCGAAGTAAAAAAGTGGATTGCTAAAGCCCAAACCTAAAATTATATTTACCGCTTAAAATTGTCTAAATAGTTGAAATAATAATGAAAATAAAGCAACAAAAAAACAAGCCAATAGCCAGCCTTTCTTTAGACTTGGATAATGTTTGGTCTTTTCTAAAAAATCAGGGCGCTCCGGGTTGGGAGACTTTCCCTTCTTACTTAGATATTGCAGTCCCTCGTTTTTTAGATATTTTTCAGCAATGGGATTTGACAATCACAGTGTTCATTGTGGGTCAGGATGCAGCGCTGGAAAAGAACACCAAGGCATTACAAGCGATCGCCATCGCCGGTCACGAAATTGGCAATCATTCATTTTACCACGATCCTTGGCTACATCTGTATTCAGAGAATGAGATTGAACAAGAGGTGGCCTTAGCCGAACAACATATCAAGCGCGTCACTCATCAACATCCTATCGGCTTCCGGGGGCCTGGATACAGTTTTTCTCCTGCGGTATTGAAAGTCTTAGCACGGCGGGGATATGAGTATGATGCTTCGACTTTTCCCACATTTTTAGGCCCCATCGCCCGAGCCTATTATTTGATGACTTGTAAACTGAGTAAGGAAGAACGCAAGAAACGGGAAGCTTTGTTTGGCGGTTTCAAAGACGGTTTGCAGCCTCTAAAACCTTACCAGTGGAAGATGGGTAAGGATAGACTCACTGAAATTCCTGTTACCACCATGCCAATTTTTAAGGTGCCAATTCACTTCAGTTACATAATGTATCTGAGTACATTTTCTTCGGAAGTGGCTTTACTCTACCTGCGAATTGCCCTATGGCTGTGTAAACTTACGCATGTCCAGCCTTCTTTGCTATTTCATCCTACAGACTTTGTAAGTCAAGAGGATGTGCCAGAGCTATCATTCTTCCCTGGAATGAGCCTTCCCACCTACAAAAAGCTGGCAATAGTGAACAAAAGTTTAGAAATTATATCCAATCAGTTTAATGTTTTGACTGTTGGACAACACGCCAAATCTGTAGCCGATGCCCGTCAACTGCCTGTATTAGTGCCTCAAAAAAGGTAAAAATATGAGCTATGCGATTGATAAGTGAATTTGTATCCTTAATTACAAATAAAATTAATCGTAAACAAATAAATTTATATTTAAAATAGTTGACTATTCCAATGTCTTTATTAAAAACTTCTGGTGATATCCCTTCCCCAGAGGTTATTTTTTAAAATTTCGATGTTTAATCAGATTTTTTAATCGTTGCTAAGTTTTCAATATCAGCAAATTATCTTGAAAACAGCTGACATTTGCTATCAAGTATGTGTAAAGTAATTGAGAGTGAATTAGTATCTCTTATTTTTGACACATCTATCTATGGTTAGAAAAACTCAACGTCTTTTGCTGCTAGTTGTTTGCTGTAGTATAACTGGTGTAATTTTAGGAGGTACTGCTGCTTGGGCAGAAAGTAGTCTCTGCTTGGAAGACAGTAAGCTTACAAGTGATTGTCTAACCCAAAATCCGATCCAAAAAACTATCCAAGGAATGAGTACCGGATTGTTAGCTGGGGCTGGGGCTGCTTTCGGTGCAGCATGGCAGTTACGGCATGAAGATTGAACAAGAGGCAAGGGAGCAGGGGAGAAGGAACAGAAAGGGGATTCGACCCAATCAATTCGAGAACCACTTAACTCTTATTGGGGGACGTAAGAACATGTTCCGCCCTTCATTCCACCGCAGGAGTCAGGGGTCATTTCCCCCGCTCCCGTTTATTATCAATTGCATTGTTGATGGCTTATAGAGAATAATCAGAGATAAAGCAGCTTTGGCCTCTTCATGCGAGATAATAAATATAAGATATGGCGATCGCAATCGATTTTGGTACTAGCAACACAGTCATTGCTCGTTGGAACCCTGTAACCCAACAGCCAGAAACCCTGAATCTACCAGGTTTATCAATTAAACAAAGTCTCAATCCGCCACTGATTCCCAGCTTGGTTTATGTCGAAGACGCAAGACAAAATCAAGTCTTAGTCGGACAAAAAGTCCGCGATCGCGGTCTTGACCTCAAGGGCGACACTAGATTTTTCCGCAGCTTCAAACGCGGTATTGGTGCAAATATCCAAGGTTTCTTACCCGAATTAGATGGGCAACTTGTCACCTTTGAGCAAGTAGGGCAATGGTTCCTCACCAAAGTAATTGAAGAACTAGCACCCCTGCAAGGTGGGTTAGATTCTCTAGTTTTAACCGTACCCGTAGACAGTTTTGAAGCTTATCGTCACTGGTTGGGGACAGTTTGTCAAGCCCTCCCCGTCGAGCAAGTGCGGATGTTGGATGAACCCACAGCCGCCGCTTTGGGTTATGGCTTGGCAGATCAAGAAATTCTTTTGGTGATTGACTTTGGCGGCGGCACTTTGGATTTATCCCTTGTCCGGTTGGATCGAGGCGTGCAAGCAACCACAAAACCGCTCGGATTTATCCTCAAATGGGGTAATAAATCTCTGGCTGAAGATTCAAAACAAAAAGTTAAAACAGCCCGTGTATTGGCGAAAGCTGGGCAAAATTTGGGCGGTACCGATATTGATAATTGGTTGGTAGATTACTTTGCCAAAACTCAAGAACTGGCGATAAGTCCGTTGACAACAAGATTGGCAGAACGGGTAAAAATTCAGCTATCAACTCAAAACCAAGCTAGTGAAGTTTATTTTGACGATGAGACATTTGAAAGCTATGAACTGGAATTAAACCGCGATACTTTTGAAAATATCCTCAAAGAACACGCGTTTTTTGAATTACTAGATGAGTCGATGACGACGCTGTTGCAGCAAGCAAGACGCCAAGGAATAGAACTTCCAGATATTAATGCAGTTTTGTTAGTTGGTGGGACAGTACAATTACCAGCTGTGCAGACATGGATAAAACAGTATTTTGAGCCAGAAAAAATCCGTTGCGAACGTCCCTTTGAAGCGATCGCTCAAGGTGCATTACAGTTAGCACAAGGTGTGAAAATCAAAGACTTTCTCTACCATAGTTATGGTATCCGCTACTGGGATCGTCGCAATCAGCGTCACAAATGGCATTCTTTAATTAAAGCTGGACAGGCATACCCGATGAGTCAACCAGTGGAATTAGTCTTAGGCGCTTCTGTAGAAAATCAGCCCAGCATTGAACTAATTATGGGAGAATTGGGAGCAGATACGGGTAGTACTGAAGTTTATTTTGATGGCGATCGCTTGATTACACGCCGGATGGACAATAGTGAAACCAGTGTAAAACCCCTCAACGATCAAGAAGGCGCGAGGACAATTGCCCAACTGACACCAGCCGGATATCCTGGAAGCGATCGCATAAAAATTCTCTTTCAAGTTGATGAGCAACGCTTTTTGCGAATCACCGTTGAAGACTTATTAACGAATGACACGCTGTTGGAAAATCAACTTGTGGCACAGTTGAGTTAGGGACTGACAAATAAAAAAATACTCAAAAAACTCTCTCCTCCTTATTCCTCTGTGTTCTCTGTGTCCTCTGTGGTTCGTTAAAAAAATTGAATTTACAAAGGATTTTAGCCTTAACTGAACCGTATTGGAGTAAAATACGCTTTATACCTGGGTCAGGGACGCGAGCTTGTGTACCTCATTTTCCTTGAAATCTGCTGTAAGTTATTTCTAACCACCCATTTTTAACCATCCAAAAACTTGATTGACGGTTAGTGCAAGTTGAATTTCTGGTAATACAGGCAAAAAATCTTCTCCCTGGAGCAACTCTGGTTGTTGTCCCAGACGGAAAACCAAAATTGAGCGATCGGTTGGATCAATTAACCATCCTAGTCCGCAACCATGCTGTAAGCAGTAAAGAATGTTGCCAATTACTCGGTTTGAACTCTGTTCTGGAGAGAGGATTTTAATTGTCCAATCTGGCCACAGCAAAAAATCGTTAGGAACTTCCCCATCAGCATCAAATGGAATTCGTGACCAGTTAAAAACTGCTACATCAGGCACAATTGAGCGGATACCAAAGCTACAGCGCAACTCTGGGAATGCATAAGCAATTTTTTGGCTTTCTGCTACTTCGTTAATGCTATTGCAGAGTCTTAGCTGCAAACGACTATGCTTCCCTTTCGGCATTGGCTTAGGAATAATCTCACCATTAATATATTCATTCGTAGGCTTTGTTTCTGGGAGCTTCAGAAACTCCTCCAGGGTAAGTAGTTGAGAAGTTGAGTAGCTCATCGCTCCTAAATCCCTCGAAGATGTGTTTTTAGTCTAGCAGTATGTATAGACAGGTGCTTAACTCCGTGAACGCAACCGTCCATACATCAAAGGCACAATTACAACTCTTACAAAACTTACGCTTTCAAGGCACTGAAAGCCTTGATTTCTCGTAGAGGCAATTCATGAATTGCCCCTACATTTCGTACTTGATGCGTAAGTCCTATCTTAATTACTAATTACGTAAAGCAAATAGGCAACGCTTGGCTTAACGCAGAGCGTGCCAGAGCCTTAATTACGAATTACGAATTACGAATTATTTCCGCACCACTACCAAAGTTCCCGTTGAAGCCCAGTTGTAAAGATTGCGAGCTTGCTTAACAGGTAAATTTACGCAACCGTGGCTGACTGGAGTTCCAAAACGGTTATGCCAGTAAGCACCGTGAATGGCATAGCCTTTGTAGAAATACATTGTGTAAGGAACATCAGGAATATTGTAATCCCTGCCTCGCATCCGGTGAGTGCGATACTTAGAATCAATCCGAAATCTACCTATGGGTGTGGGGGTCGATCGCTTGCCTCCAGAAATGCGGTATGAATAAACAAGCCTTTTACCTTCCCATGCACGTAAGCGTTGCTCTGACAAGTCAATTTCAATCCAGCGAGGTTGGGATCTTTGCCTGATATTAGATGCAGTGATGCTGTTTTCATCCACTGACGCGGCTGTTGCTGTAGTAAAGTTGGGTGTACCTGCTAAAGGTGATGACCAAGAAAATAGAGTTGCCACCATCAGCGCCACGCCTGTACAAAAAGTTCCTGAAGAACGAATTCTACCACTGCGAATCCAAGATTGCATTATGCCTCACCTTTTAAACTACGCAAAAATTATCAAGTGAAGTAATTTTCTGGAAAACTACAAATTTCCAGATAGACTACTCGCTTCCTGTTGAGGATTTACGCAATTCATCCGCTAACAATACTACGTAGGTTAAGAAAATTTGTAGGTTGGGTTGAACTTAAGTGTTACCCAACAAACCCCTAAAAATGCTGGATTTTGTTCCTCAAACCAACCTACATTCGAGTTATTTTTTAGGCAAAACCTACGCAGTATTGCATCCGCTAAGGCTTTTTAAAACAAGTCTTAAGCTAATCTGCATTAAATTTGCACATTTGTCATTTGTCCTTAACTAAATGATGAGTTCTAAATAAGTGGGTCAAATTAAATATAAAACCTCACCCTGCCTCCGGCTTCCCTCTCCGATGTTTTGGAGAGGGATTGAGGGTGAGGTTTGATCTTATATTTAATTATGCCTACCTACTTAACTAATGACCGATGACCAATGACCAATTAGAAAGGACACCTTCAGAAAAAATCTGTCATTGAAATGCCTAAATACAAACTTTCCCCAAATTTATATTTGCATTTTTAATTTCACACAGTAATTGTCAGGATTCACGCTTATTATTTTGGGCAAATCGTTAGATGCCCTCTTCTCTATTTTATTTCAAATACAGTAATTCCGACTCCGAATATTCGCAGCATAAAATATTGCTGGGAATCACTCAATTGTCTTGATTTCTTGTTATTAATGATTTTCGGTTATTGGGTCAGCCAGTATATCTGGAAATAAATCGACGACAATTCAAATCTAAAATATTTCAGAAGGCAGAAGGCAGAAGGGAACCCACGTTTTTAAACGTGGGATCAACTATAGCCCAATCCAGATAACACAAATACTCATAGGTACACGGTAATGCCGTGTCCCTAGCCGAGAATCGCTATAAATTTTCTCAGCCGCCAACATGAACGCCAGGACGCATGTGGGGATTCTTTTCAGCCCGACGGAGTACTTCACGGGTGACTACAGCAATATCACCTTCCCCAAACAAGATAAAACGCAGTAAATATTGTATGGGGTTGCCCTCAACCCAGCCGAAGTAAGCATGGGGAATCTTACCTGTTTGGTCACGAATATATAGTAGTAAAGCTGCGATCGCATTAGGTACTGCTGCACTCTCAGCCCGGAGGATGCGGTAATCACCAACTTGTACCCCTCTTACTTTGATCACATCCGCAAATTCTGAAGCATCTGATACCCGAATCTCTAGAAAAAGAATTGGATCGTTGGGTGGAATATGGTTGTCCTCGCGTACTTCTTGCTCTTTGAGAGAATACTCTAGGACATCACCCGTATTCAACCTATTAGCAATTAGCCGTATTGCTCCCTGGCTCTCTTCGGCAAGGAATTGGCTAGCAAGTTCGTCAACTTCGATCCGTTCTGTTCGCAGTTCAGTTGAACGCCAAACACGAGAAACCAGCGAGGTAAAAATGATCGCACTGATGAAAAAACCAGCGATTCTAATGCCTTCTGGTCTTTCGATGATATTAACAACAGTGGTATATAAAAATAACAGTGTGATAATGGCAAATACCAGTCTTGCCCGCTTCTGTCTGTGACGGTGGGCTGATAAGGTTACGGCAAAGGCGGCTGAGGTAATTAACACAAGCACACCAGTTGCATAAGCCCCACCTTGGGCTTCTACATTTGCTCTGAAGATAATTGTGACAACAAAGGCGATCGCTGTGTAGACTAACACTAAAGGTCGCGTTGCTCTTGCCCAATTGGGTGCCATGCCATAGCGTGGTAGGTAGCGAGGCACAATATTCAGCAACCCTGCCATTGCAGATGCACCTGCAAACCACAAAATAGAAATAGTACTTAAATCGTAAATTGTGCCAATGCCATCGCCTAGATACAGATGTGCCAGGTAAGCTAGGGCGCGTCCATTAGCTTTGCCCCCAGATACAAATTCTGCGGCTGGAATCAATAAAGTGGTGATAAAGCTGGTGGTAAGCAAAAAGAAGCTCATAATCAGAGCAGCACTGGTGAGCAGCTTGCGTGTATTCCGAATCCGCCCTTTGGGGTGGTCGGGAGTGTTATTGTTGCTACCTTTGACCAGGGGCATAACGGTTACGCCAGTCTCAAACCCTGATAATCCCAGGGCTAGCTTAGGGAATATCAAAAGAGCTATGCCAAGTAATATTAAAGGGTTGGAATGGCGGGCAAAAAGTGCAGTCTGCCAGTTAGCGATCGCTTCGGGGTGAGTTAAAATCTGATACAGCCCAAGGCTTACAATAATTAAGTTTAACAGCAGATAAACTCCCACTAAAAAGACTGCAATACCAATCGCTTCTCGGAAACCTCTCAAGAAAACTGCGCCTAGTAATGCAACTAATATCAGGGTAATTGCGATCGTCTGATTGTGAAGCCAATGTGGGATTAGCGGATTTTCGATAATATGGGCTGTGGCATCAGCAGCTGACAAGGTAATGGTAATAATAAAGTCAGTTGCCACAAAGCCGAGTAAGCATAGCACAAGTAGTTTGCCTTGCCACCAGGGGAGTAAACGCTCTAACATTGCGATCGACCCTTCACCATGAGGGCTTTCGGCAGCAATGCGCCGATAAATTGGCAATGCTCCAAAGAGTGTCAGCAAAACTAGAATTAGGGTAGCTACAGGAGAAAGAGCGCCAGCAGCCAATGCTGCAATCCCAGGTTGATAGCCAAGGGTCGAGAAATAATCTACACCAGTTAAGCACATCACCTGCCACCAAGGATGCTGCCGATGTGGTTCTTCTTTCCGGTAAGGCCCTTCTTTCTCTCCTCGATCTTCTTCAAGCAACCAGTGGATTAACTGGCTACCGAGCCGGTTTGTTGAAACAATTGATTTAGCCATCAAATACGGTTGTGTTGCAATCGGCTTTGTGATTTTTAGCCTTTGTGGTTTATTAAAATTTTCAACTACAAAGATATAGCAATATTATTGTATGTTTTGCATCTTGTCCGAAAGGCAAAATATATCGTAGCTGTTGGCAGTAGTCTGGCCTATCAAGATAAATTGCAGCTTCTAGTATATAAAAAAATTCCGTAGCCGTATATTTTGGGATTAAAGCTTTTGCACCTTCAAGGTTAAAATCTCTAGCAGATGAGTAGGTAGATTGGTATGAGTGAAACTACAGAAACGATTTTCAGCAAAATCATTCGTCGGGAAATTCCCGTTGATATTGTTTATGAGGATAATTTAGCCTTGGCATTCAAGGACATCCACCCGCAAGCGCCAATTCACATCCTCGTCATTCCCAAAAAACCCATTCCCACACTAGCTGATGCTGAACCTCAGGATCATGCTTTGTTGGGGCATCTTTTGTTAACCGTCAAACGTGTTGCAAAAGAAGCTGGACTGGAAAACGGTTATCGAGTTGTGATCAACACTGGTGATGATGGTGGCCAGACAGTCGGCCACTTACATCTGCATATTTTAGGAGGACGGCAATTGAACTGGCCGCCTGGTTGATAAAACCATAAAACCAGATGAATTGTGTCTCTAGACGCGATTCATCACTAAATCAAAAACGCTTCCTTCCAAAATTTTCTAGGAATGTCATCATAGTTATGGTAAAAACATTCTGGAGATAAAACAACGGTTTACGCACGCCCTTTAGCACGGTTAATTGAGCAATTGCAACGCCTACCGGGAGTTGGCCCCAAATCTGCCCAACGACTGGCTTTGCATATTTTGAAGCGACCAGAAGCAGAAGTAGAAGCTTTGGCACAAGCGCTGATTGAAGCAAAAAAACAGATAGGCTTGTGTTCTGTTTGCTTTCACCTATCTGCTGAACCTGTTTGTGAAATCTGCCGCAATGCCAATCGTGACAACAAAACTATTTGTGTTGTAGCAGATCCCCGCGATGTGATTGCGCTGGAAAAAACCCGCGAGTACAAAGGCAAATATCACGTTTTAGGTGGGGTGATTTCGCCAATTGATGGAATTGGCCCAGAACAATTGACTATAGTGGCTTTGCAGCGCCGGGTGAGTCAGCAAAAACCTCAAGAAGTAATTCTGGCAATTAGTCCAAGTGTAGAAGGGGAGACAACAACACTGTATATCGGTCAGCTACTGAAACCATTTACCAAGGTGACGCGGATTGCCTTTGGTTTGCCTGTAGGTGGTGATTTGGAGTATGCCGACGAAGTGACTCTGGCAAGGGCATTGGAAGGACGTAGGGAGTTAGATTAGGCTTAATTAAAATTTATAAACCAATCAATACGCTTGGGTTAAACAAAGCGCAACGCAACCTATTGGTCTATCGTATTAATATTTAATGAGTTTGTAGTAAGCACTTCAGTGCTTAAAAATCCAGGACTAAAGTCCTTACTACAAACTTTTTCACCCCTCATAACTAATGGGCCCTTCTAACAAGCGGTAAGTTTTGTGGCGGGGTCTAAATGGGTGAACGAAAAAAAGCGTGGGGAAGAGAAAAATAGTTAGCGGAGATTGTACGCTAACTAAGCTCTGACTAATATAGATGTTAACTCTTATGGGGTATCCGTCGAGATACGTGCAAATTGGGACACGTTGTAAAGTTTTGTAAAGTAAATTGTCAAAAACCTTGATTTACCGTCGTTTCAGCCTCAACCGAAACTTGACTATTCAGATGAAGACATTCCCTAAATGGGTCATTTATGGGCAAGTGTAAGGGACAAAAAGAGATGAAAGCTTGGTTTTACCGTGCAAAAGTTTGATTCGCCCTATATCATCTTTGGGCAAATTAGTAAATTAACAAGGGATTGTTTGAAATATTTATTTACAACGTGTCTCTTTTTGCAGGTATCTCGGCGGACACCCTTCTTCGCACTCAGCTTTGAAATAAGCCCAAAATTCCGTTTTAGGTTGCGATGGATCTGGTGTACCCTCGGACACTTTCATCCCAAATGCCTTGGGTAGGTGGTGAAGAAAGGTGAAGTGAGACTGAATTCGTTCCCGCGCTCCGTTGACTGTGGGTGTCCAACTACGCTCCCTGAAGTTGTCAGGCAAGACTGTTTTGAGGTGGCTAATAAATTTACTCATCCCCAAAGGCGAATAACCATGCTCCTCTAACTTCCGGATAAATTCTGGTGTTGACATTTGCCCCAAAATTTCTTTGATAAGCTATTCCACATTTAAGTTGCAATAGTAATATTGCCCTTATTCTTAACTTTTCTTCCCAATTTAATAATTAACTCTCCTTGATTTAACAGCTTATCAAGTAAGTTTTTGAGTTCATCGACTGATTTAAATAACCTGCCTGCTATATATTCTTTAGCTGAATGCCATACCAATTTGAATAAATTCATGTCTGGGCTATATGCCGGCAGAAAATCTAGTTTAATGTTTGGTAACTCTTTCTCAATCGCCTCTATAATTACTTTCTTTTTATGGCAACTAGCATTGTCCATAATAATTAAAATTAATGGGACATTCTCCGAAAAATTAGATTCTATATTTCCTGCTAAAACCCATTCTTTTTTCACAAATTCATTTAAATTTTTTAACTGCTCATAAAAAATTTCACCATTCCCTTTCTCAATGAAATAACACATTCTTTTGCTGTCGTGAAATCTTACTCCTCCCATTATATTTATACGCCCGCGACTCCTCTGACCTGTTACTTTTTTACTCGAACCTTTTTTGCTCCAATTTTTACGTCTAATTACCCTGAGACTAAAACCACTCTCATCCCAAAACCAGACTTGCAACATGAGGGACAAGACTTTGAAGCTTCTAGATATCCAAGCAGTTTTTCTTTAAAGACCTCTCTTTTTATCGGATCTTGCTTATCCTCTAGACTATATTTTGCCCTGCATGTTAGCATACTTTTTTTGCTTTAATATTCTCCTGACTTGTTCTCCACTTAACTTAATACCTGTTTTTTCTTCTAAATATGTAGCTAATCTTGCTGTTGTCCATCGTCCAAATTCATAGCCTAATTCACTTGGCTCTTTGTCAATCACTCCCATTAATAACTCAATATATTCATTTGTCGCTTTCTGGTGATTTCCTTTTCTTCTATCATCTTTTAGAGTTTCTAAATTGTCTGGATCACCGTGAACACACCAATATGCTACACTCCTATATGAACAGCCTAAAAATTCACTTATCTCCTGATAAGTTTTTCCATCATTCATCAGAAGTAACATCAATATTCTCTGTGTCAATTCATAGCGATCGCTATCTTTTAAAGCTTTTTGTAAATTGTCTTTTTGAGATTGAGCTAGAAACCCTTTGGCAGGCATAATAATGCTGAATGTACGGATATATCTAGTTTACTATTTATGCAATTGAAATGTGGAACAGCTTAAGAGTAAAAACTGCATGGGTATTGGGATGGGAACGTTTTCAATACCGTAGCCCCTTTGGAGTCATGAGCAAAGATACAGAATCCGTTGAGTTGGTTGTAGTCCAAAAATTAGAAAATGCCCTCAGTGCCAAAATTGAGGCATACTTTCCTGGCTCCATTGACTCTCCTCCCGACGTGCTTGAGGAGTTGCTTCGCTCAAAAAACAGTGAGGGAACCCGTAGAGGATACCGCCGAGACATTACGGATTTCTTTGTTCGCATGACTGGGCAACCACCACAACGCGATTCTATCTTGGAATTTTTGCATCTATCAGGTCACAAAGCTACCCAGGTAGTGACTAAATCAGGACTTACGCAAAAACTCTCTCAAACTCTTATTCCTCTGTGTTCTCTGCGTCCTCTGCGGTTCGTTTTTTGGTCATTTTGCGTAAGTCCTATAAATATAGAGCCATACTCAATGAAGCTGGGTTATCACCTAACACGATTAACCGCCGACTGGCTGCAATTAAATCTCTGATTACTTATGGGCGAAAGCTGGGTGTGTGCAACTATGCTGTGGATGTAGACAGTATCCCAGTGCAGCTCTACCGCGACACTAGCGGTGTCACCGAGCCGGAATTTTTGAGCGTGATCCGGCAGTGCGATCGCTCCTTCTTGGTAGGGAAGCGGGACTATGCTTTGTTGCTGCTACTGTGGGGCAATGCTTTGAGGAGAAATGAGATTAGCACCTTAGATATAAGACATTTTGACACATCTAGAGGGACGCTATCAATTTTGGGTAAGGGCAAGCAAGTACGAGTGAGAGTCAATCTGCCAAAAGTCACGGTCATTGCGATTACTGACTGGCTGATTGCCCGTGGTGGTTCCCAGCGCGGTCTTGTTGGTTCCCAGCAAAGAGCGACTGCTCATAAGTGAGCGTTAGCGACTTATGAGCGTCACCCGAAGGGTGATATGTCTTTGTCCCGCCCATTGTTTACCTCGGTGGACTTCCAAAATTCTGGTCACAGGTTAACTGGGGATGGCATTTATAAAATAGTCAAACGGTTGTTTAAACGGGCTGGTGTTGAAAAACACATGAGTCCGCACCGTTGCCGCCATAGTGGTATTACAGCTGTACTTGAAAAGACTGATGGCAATGTGGGGAAAGCCCAGAAACTCAGTAGACACGCTAAATTAAATACGCTCCAGATTTACGATGATAACCGCAATCGCGATCAACTGGAGATGTCTGAGCGCATATTCTTGGGGATGGGAAAAGGTTTCGGACTATGCTGATATTCGAGGCTTTGTAGTCCTACATTAAGCTACTTAGCACTACAAAAACATCTGGCAAGGAGCAACCAGCACCAATTAGCGATCGCTGCAAAATTTCCTGCATCTACTCTAACTCCAGATAAAATACAGTATAAAATGCAGTAACAATTTGCAGTAATATTTTCCCGATTGGGAAATTAGCATTTATTTTATGGGGTGATACAACCTATCTTTTGCATTCCATTCCCCTACTATGCCCCTTGGGTCACGATTACGAGTCCAACTGATAAATTCTTTATCACTCTTATTTTCTCGCTCAGTTGCGAGGCTCGACGGTGTTAAACCTAGTCGCGGTGCTAGGTTTTGGGCAGGTAATGCAAGGAGTTCAACTTGGGGCTGTTGGTATGGGTGCGCTTGTTTTCGAGGTCTAGCTTGACTGTTGTATCGAGTTGATGAAATAGCCCGTTCGATGAGTTCTAGTTTTTTGATCATTACGTCGAGCTTGGTTTCCAACTTTTTCTCCAGCTGCAAAACCGATTTGCTGCTAGGCGTAACATCGATATCAATATTGCTATCAAACCTAGAGAGCAATTCCTCTAAGCCTTGCAGCAAGGCAATTGTATGTCCCTATTTAGATGAGAAAGCCAAGGAACTCAATGCTGATTTTGAAGTAAATGAGGATGGTAATGTTTTGTATCGGTTCTCTTTGTAAGACTAATTTGAGCGAATCTTTCTCGCCTACCCCCTGCCCCCTGCTCAAGAGCCTATAAAGGTCAAACTCATATCCGCGTAAAACAATTGGAGAATGGGAGAAAATGATTTATAAAACAACCATCGAAAAGTAAAGACTATGCCAGACTTCAGTAGTGAACCGATACCTGAATTAAAAAATCCGAAAGATTTCTTTCATTCTGGTGACTTGACCTTAAGAATCGAAGGAGAAGTAGTACCTGTAGTAGATGTCCATCTGGGACAACAGCAATCGATTTACTTTGAGCATCATATTTTACTGTGGAAACATCCGAATGTTCGCCTTGGTATCAAAGGTTTAAAAGGGGCAGCCAAGCGTTTCTTTGCCGGACTGCAAATTTTTATCAGTGAAGCACATGGCCCAGGGAATATTGCTTTCTCTCGTGAGGCTCCAGGACAGATTGTGGTGCTGCAATTAGAGCGTGGACAGACAGTGGACGTGCGCGAACATCAGTTTTTACTCGCTACGAGTAATATTGAGTACAGTTTCTTTTTTCAGCGAGGGCTGGCAAACCTCTTTTTTAGTCGCAGTGGCGGCTTATTTATTGACCGCTTCATTGGTCAGCAACAGGGAGGGCTGCTTTTAATCCACGGTTACGGTAATGTCTTTGAAAAGTATCTTGCTCCTGGGGAAGTACTCGATGTTGAGCCAGGAGCATGGTTATGGAAAGACTCATCAGTGAAGATGGAGACAGTAACGGCGCTGCAATCTAGTGGCGGCATCTTCGGAGCAATTGGAGTAATGCTTGGCGGTATTTCATTTACTCTCAACCGTTTTATTGGCCCTGGTCGTTTGGGGTTACAGTCTATGACTTACCACCCACCAGCACCAGAGGGCGCAGCCCAAGTCGGTGGCAGCAGTAATTTGAGTTAAAGTGGCAGAGAATTGCGCGGGTGCATTGCGATCGCACTGGTGGATTTTCATAGTGCCAGTGTACTGCCACAAAACAGCGATGCCTGCGGCGGTAAACTACGCTCCTCAAGTGTGCAACTTTGACTCTAAGAATTTTATGGAGGGCGATCGCCTACGGTGGGCGGTTACGCCATCGCTTGGGTTGAAAACGGCTCATCAATTTCTTAGCGCGTAACTTTCGGTATCACTGCTCATTTCACCCCCCAAGCTGCATACGCCTACCAGGCAAACCCTATGCTTTAGTGTCCGTTGCAGTTAATCTTGATTGGACACACTAATTCACGCTTGGAGAATTGAATGCGCTTTGGTTTTTTTACTTTATGTGTTCTGGCACTAGCGACAACTTCTGGACACGCCGCTCAGTCTCCCAAGATCCCAGCATTGGTGATGACCAGCCCGGATTCAGCTGAAGCCAACTACGAAGATAAATGCAGCAACGGCGGCAACCTTGACCAGTTTAATCGCAATCAGTATCTTTTACTTATGCTTGCTGATAAAAAATCAAAGCTTTCTCAACTGAAAGTAGCTCTCCTCAATGAAATTAAACAAAGTGGTGATGAGCCACGAGGCGAGGGTGTCCATATTGGTGAATGGAATCAAACCTTTCATGACCGAAGTGGTTGTAGCACAAGCACTAACAGTTACTCAGCATTTGTTGTCACCGTGACTGGTGGAAATGCAAACCATACGGTCGTGAAATACCTGGTCACGATTGATGACGACGATACCTCCGGTAAAAGAACCCTCAAGATCCGCGACATCCGCCCAATTAACCTACTATTTGATAACTGAAAGCCCAATAGGGTTCAGTTAGCACCAAAAACCTTCTCTACCAGAGAAACGAGCGTCATTACGAATTACGAATTACGTACAGCCCAAAGGGCCATGAAAACAGCGTAGCGGTAGCGACGTAGGAGCGTCATTACGAATTATTCTAATTCGGTTTACCTGTAATCGTGAATGCTGCCCAGTAGTAAGGATGATTATAAAGATTTTTATCTGATGCCATTTTACTATTTCTATATAGTTGTGTGGCTAAATAAGTTTGAATTCGTAATTCTTCAGAATGCAGATTATTCAAGACATCTTCATACCATTTTGTTAGTTCTCCAGCAGTTAGTTCTTTCAGCCATCGGGTTGCTTCAGCTAAGGCTGTAACTGCTGATTTATTGGGCTGTAATCGTCGGTAAAACTCTATCATTACCAAGGCACTAGCTGAAGATTCTACACTCCACAGAGTACTCACTACATGAGGAACGCCTTGACTCACCAAACCAGTCACTAAACTCACATATTCGCTGCTGATAGTGTGGTTGCTAGTAGTTAAATTTTCACAAGCAGAGAGGGTAATAAGATTGTAACTTGCTAGATTGTGTTGAGAGATTTCATCGAGAGTAAGTTTGTCTTCACGGGCTAATAGTAATTCTGATTTTTTGGGTTCAGCCAAATTATTAATGACATGACCTGTAAAATGAAAGATGTTATAATTATCAAATAAGGCGTTTTCAATAATATTTTTCGTAGCTTGTGAACCTTGAATTTGCTGGGTATTATTGAACATCTGGCTAATAACTTCAGATTCAAGTTTGGCAAATTTAAGTGTGGGAGAACCTGTATTTTCGGGATGTTCAACACTAAGTAACAATTTATTTTGCCACTGCCAGATATCTTCAGTTCTTATTGACAAACCTATTTGGGCGCTAGGTAGATAGGTAACGCTGAAATTTGACTCGACATTCGGCAATGCTTCCGACGATGGCGAAGAAAAATGGAAAAGTGTATGAATGGGCAATCTGTACAAGTCACGGTGAGGAATTAAAACTAGTTGGGTTATGCCTTCGAGTTCTTGTGCAATTGTCGGAATATTTAGAATTTCATACAGATGCAACAGCTTTTCTTCCATATCAACCCGCCAAGAATGCTGGCTTTTACTTTCTTTGTCTTGGGCTGTGCTGCGATATTCTTGGTATTGTTGATGCCAATCTTCTAGCCAAGTTTCAAATTCAATTAAGCGTTGTACTGCTTCGGGTAGAGGTAATTCATTTAGACGGATAGCGTCTTCTCCTAAAGGTATTGCCCCAGTATCTTGCATGGGTGTAAATAGGAGGATGGGTGATGGCGCTTGGTCTTTGAGAATAAATGTGTGTAGGGCGACTGGACTAATATGCCAGTAAATAATTGCTGTTGTAGGATTGAATAGTTGTTGAATTGCGCCATGATGGGGCGAGTAAATATTATCATTCCAGCCATAAAGCAGCCAGTTTAAACAAGCATTTTTGCCTTGTTCGGCAATTTCCCAGGCTTCAACTAAATCACCGGACTCTACGGCTAAGTCAACTGCCAATTGGTCAAAGCCTGCAAATTTCAGGGCTAACTGTTTTTTACTTTCGTCTGAGCGAGTTTCTTCACTCAATAATTGTCGCAATAAATCTGTACCGCGTTGCAGCAATTCTTGAACTTGTGTTGTTTGTCCCAAACCCATTAAAACTTTGCTTAGAGATTGTAAAACCTCTAGGTGCATCTGGGGAAAATATTCTAGTGTCAGGGTTAACAGCGCTTGATGGTACTCAGATGCGGCTTTGCGCCAATAATCGCGGGGATTAGTATTTTTTTTGCCTTGATCGTAGTAAGTATTAGCGATCGCAAAATGCAATTTACCCCAACCTTCTGGATGGGTATCTGTCCGCAGATGTTTTAACCCTTCCTCGTAGCTGGCTAATTTCCCTTCGTAGCCGCCCTGTTGTAAGGCGGGATTTATCGCTGTGATACTACTCGACATTAGCAATCTGTCAGAGTTCACTAAATGACCGATCGCAGTTCCTCGACCTATCCAAGCTTCCCAATAATCTTGTTTAATTTGCAAAGCGTTGTCATAACAGCCGATCGCTTCGACAAATTGTTCTAAATAAAACAATGCTACTGCCTGATTATACCAAGCTAAGTGAAAGTCGGGTTTAATGGCGATCGTTTGTTGATAGGAGGCGATCGCTTCTTGTCTCCGTCCTAAGTTGTCTAACGCTATACCCCGGTTGTACCAAGCTAAGTAGAAGTCGGATTGAACTGACAGTGCTTTATCCCAGGAGGCGATCGCTTCTGACCATCTTCCTAAATTAAATAGTACTACACCCCGGTCTATCCAAACTTCGTGATACTCTGGGTTAATTTCTAGCGCTTTGTCGTAAGATATAATCGCTTCTGTAAATTGTTCGCCGACAGCTAGAGCTATGCCACGGTGATACCAGTTTTCTTGGTCTTCTGGTTCCAAATGTAGCGCTTGGTCATAGCTAGAAATAGCTTCGGGTAGCCAACCTAATTTCAGCAGTGCCAAACCCTTGCTAGACCATGCTTCTTGGTAGTCTGGTTTGATTTCTATGGCTTTGTCAAAAGAAGCGATCGCTTCTTCAAAATATCCTAATTCTCCGAGAGTTCCACCCCGATTGTACCAAGCTTTGTAGAAGTCGGGTTTTAGTTGTGTGGCGGTTTCGTAAGATGCGATCGCTTCATCAAAACGTTCTAAATGGAACAGCGTCAAGCCTCGGTTAAACCAATACTCTGAGAACTCTGCTTGAAGTTCAATGGCTTTGTCATAAGATGCGATCGCGCCTAACAAATTGCCTGTTTTCGCTTGGCTTAGACCTTGATAAAACCACGCTTGAGCCTGGGTAACAGGATCATCACCATGTCGCTCAATTATACCAGGAGAATTGCTGCTTTGAACTGCTAAATTAGAAGCAAGTTGCTGGACTAAATTGGTACTTTGATCCAATCTCACCCACAACTCATCTAATGTATTAGCCACATTTGGCTCTAAATTGGTCAAAGTGTTATCCCAGGTTTCCACTGAGGGAGAAGTTGTTAATTCATTTCTTTGTCTAGTAGAAAGGAGATTTGCTGCTGTTCTACTTTGAACAACTTCATCATCATCGAACCTGAGTTGTGCTAATGAGGTGATTGAATCTTCTGCGGCAGGGAGAGGGAAATTTTCGGGTATTGTGGTTTGGGCTTCTTCCCTTTGATCATCTAATACCAGTTCCTCTAAATTCGCGGTGAATGTTTCCTCCCTAGAGGTGTTTTCAGGCGCTGACGTTATTGGTGCAACATCTGGCTCATCATACTCCCATAATTGCTCACCTAAACTGCGGATTAACTCTTGCCCAGGCGAAGTTGGGATAATTTCTTCATCGGTTGTGATTTCTACCACATTTGGTTCATCATACTCCCATAACTGCTCCCCTAAATTGCGGATCAGTTCAAGCCCTGGAGTAGTTTCTATTACATCTGGTTGATCATACTCCCATAACTGCTCGCCTAAATTGCCGATCAGTTCTTCCCCAGGAGTGATTTCTAAATCCTCTTCTGGATAATTCTCCTCATAGTCTATCTGTGAAGGTGAGTTTTGCATCAATCGGATGCCAATGTCATAAGCAACATCTCCAATTCTGCCAACACCAAGTTCCCCTAATTGCACCATCTTTGTTGCTAAAAGCGGATTTGGTGCCGATGAAGCTAGCAAGCTTTCGCCAAACATCACCAACCAGTCTATCCAGCGTTCAGCCGGAATGCGATTTTCTACTCGTTGCAGATACCTCAATGCCCACTGTCGTCCTCGTGCTTGATGCACGCCTTCTAACAATTGGATAAACAATTGTTCCAGATCCGCATTGGTTAGTTCTGGTAGTATATCCACCAGATTGTGTTCTCTTGCCCCCTTGAGAGAACTAGCCTGCTTACTTTCAATGAGGCGCTTTATAAACCTTCTAAGCGACTGCGATATCCGCCTGAGCATCTGCCACACTATTGGATTTTCTTTTTCTAGATTGTAGCCATCGTTGTGTTAAAAAAATCATCAATTTCGTAAAAATCCATTAGATCAAGACAGGGCTTCCGTCGCACGTTAGCAAAAAATATACAAAACTTCAAGAGTAGAGTATTACAACGTTACAATTCCTAGATTCGACTCTTGATGCCAAGTGGTTAATTTTCTGTTTGCTCTGTAGTCGATTGACCGGCAGGATATAATTGATTGATTAATGCCTGGACAAGCAATTCTGGATCATCTGTCTCAACGGCAAGCTGTTGAGCAATTTGCTGGCGTAAGTTTTCATCTTGCTGCAACATCACAAGCAACTCTTCTAGGGTGACAGTTTGGTATTCTCCCTCTGGGGGGTTCTCTGGGGTATCTATTGACTCTGACTCTGATATGGGGACGGTTGGCTCAGATGGTATCGTGGTAAAAGCATCTGGCCCTTCATATTCCCAAATTGGTTCGCCTTGATTGCGTGTCAACAACTGCATCCCGATAGTATAGGCAACATCTCCGATTTCTCCGATGCTCAACTCACCCAATTGGACTAACCGTGCAGCTATTTCATTATTGGGTGTAGGTGATGCTAGCAATCTGTCGCCAAAGCGCCTTAACCACTCAACCCAGTCTTCAGTTGAAATGCGATGTTCAACATTATGCAGCCACTTTTGCGCCCACACTTCCCCTCGTGCTTGATGTACTCCTTGCAAAAGTTCGTTGAAGAGAAATTCCAGATCGGTATCGGTTAGGGGTGGCGCTGGTTCTTTTGGCACATTTCCTCTAGATTTTGAGGCAGTCTGTTTTCCACCGAACAAGCTCTGAAAAAGCTTTTTGAGCCATTGAAATAGCCGCTTGAGCATCTGCTGCACCATCGAGTTTTGCTTTATCCTAAGATTGTAGCGATCGCACTGGACTATGACGCTAGTTCAGTCATTAAAATTCTTTTGTCATTTGTCATTTGTCATTTGTCATTTCCCTCACTCCCTCGCTCCCTCACTCCCTCATCCCCACTCCCCACTCGCAAGATAGAACAAATGTACTAAATGGTATGCTATAATTCCAATACTTTGATATTGAAATCATAGTAGAGGATAAGCTTTGGTTACTTGCTTTCTTTGATGCCAAAATTCACGGCATTAGGAATCGCGCAAGGGCTATGGCAATATGTACAAACCAAGCAGGTACAAGAGTCTAAAATAATTGAATCCTAAACTCGACTCAGTGCTACTAATTAACTTTGAAAGGCATTGAAGTCTATATTTCCATGTCTTACGAACCCCTGCATCACAAATATCGCCCCAAAAGTTTTGCTGAACTGGTGGGCCAAGAGGCGATCGCTACCACCCTCACGAATGCGATCGGCACATCCAAAATCGCCCCCGCCTATTTATTCACTGGGCCAAGAGGTACGGGGAAAACTTCTAGTGCGCGGATTCTGGCTAAATCTCTCAATTGTCTCAAAAGTGACTTGCCCACTGCTGAACCCTGTGGCGTGTGTGAAGTTTGTCAAGGAATCACCAAGGGCTACGCCTTAGACATAATTGAAATCGATGCCGCCAGTAACACTGGTGTTGATAATATCCGCGAGTTGATTGAAAAAGCCCAGTTTGCTCCTGTGCAGTGTCGCTACAAGGTTTATGTAATCGATGAATGCTTAACTGGAGATTCTCTGGTCTTGACTGATGAGGGACTTCAAAGAATCGATGACCCCAAAATCAAAGATAAGAGGGTTCTGAGTTACAACGACTCATCTCTTAAGTGGGAATTCAAGAAAGTTGTCAACTGGTTAGACCAAGGAGAACGGCAAACCTTGGTTATCAAAACAACTCAGCGAGAAATTAGATGTACGGGTAATCATTTAATTAGGACAAACCAGGGATGGCTACAAGCATTGGACGTAAAAGAAGGAATGAAGATACTATCCCCTGTGAATGTGGATGCGGCATCCTCATTTACAAATTTGGTATCGATGGACGCACCCGGAGATTTGCTAGCGGACACCAGTTTAAAGGCAATACATCTGGGCAAAAATCATCCGACCTGGAATCTATCCTTAAACAAGCCGAGTTATTGCGACCTTTCTGTGCTTGCGGGTGTGAAGAAAAGCTTGATATCCCAACGTTTTTACAAAAAAAAGGCCGAGGGATCATCAGCATCCAGTCTCGCTGGAAAAAACATCCATATAAAAAAGGACACGGAATTTGGGAACTTAGAACAGAAAAGTTCCTTGCCAATGCGGCAGTTATCCAGCCAAATGCACTTGGGCTTATCTACGGAACCTTACTTGGAGATTGCTCTATCAGTTATCCCAATAAATACAGTAGATTCCCCAGATTGTGTTGGACACACTCAGAAAAGCAGCAAGAATGGTTGGAATACAAAGCCTATCGCCTTGAAGAATTGCGTCCAAAACTGCGAACTACAGTTAACAAAGGATACGGAAACATATCAGTTATCTGTAACACAGGTTGTCATCCCCAACTCAAAGATGTCTTTGACATCGTTAAACCGAATAGGGATAAAAAACTCGTCTCTATGGACTGGCTTAATCGAATTACCCCAGAAGGACTTGCTTGGTGGTTTTGCGATGATGGCTCACTTGCCATCAGTCCCGAAGGAAGTCCACAAATTCAGCTACATACAGAAGGATTCTCTGCCGCAGAAAACCAACTCATTGCTACTTGGCTTACAGCAATGGGATACTCAGCAACAACAAAATTTTACACCAGAAGTAGTAACGGCAAGACATACTACTATATACGGTTGGGAGCAAGCACCAGTAGAAAATGGCTGGCAGACCTTAAACAATATTCCATCCCCTCAATGGATTACAAGTTTGGAGACAGTCGAATCTGTTCACCTCGCTGGGGTTGAGCGAGTTTATGACATTGAAGTGGCAGATAATCATAACTTTGTGGCAAATATGCTCTTGGTACACAATTGCCACATGCTTAGTACCCAGGCATTCAATGCGCTATTAAAGACGTTAGAAGAACCACCGAGACACGTAGTTTTTGTGTTGGCGACAACAGACCCACAACGGGTTTTACCAACGATTATTTCGCGCTGTCAAAGGTTTGATTTTAGACGTATTCATTTAGAGGCGATGGTAAAGCATTTAAGTGCGATCGCATCTAAAGAAAATATTCATATTTCGCCCGACGCTGTAACCCTGGTAGGCCAACTTGCTCAGGGAGGATTACGAGATGCTGAAAGTCTACTCGATCAATTGGGTTTATTAGCGGGTGAAGTGACACCGGATAGAGTTTGGGATTTGGTGGGGACAGTAAGCGAACAAGACTTGCTGGGGCTGTTAAATGCGATCGCTCAAGATAAACCCGAAGCAGTTCTAGACTGTATTCACTACATTCTAGATCGTGGTCGAGAACCGCTAACTCTTCTGCAAAATCTCGCCGCCTTCTACCGCGATTTACTCATTGCTAAAACTGCACCCAATCGCCACGATTTGGTTGCTTGTACTCAGCAAACCTGGGCAGCCTTGGTTGAGTTTGCTCAATACTTCGATATGAGCGTGATTTTGGCAGGACAAAAACATTTGCGAGAAGCTGAAGTGCAAATTAAAAATACCACCCAGCCGCGTTTGTGGTTGGAAGTAACATTACTAGGATTGTTACCCAGTGCGACGATTATTCAGCCACAATCCCCAAGTGTCACGCCGCGAGTTAACACCCCTGCTATATCTCCAAGCTATCCTCTAGCAGTTGCCCAAAATCACCCAGTCTCTTCTTTACCTGTAGCTGAACCGCAAACAAATCATAATTCTGCAAACCATCATGTAGCGCCTACCCAAAATCAGCCTGTAATTTCATCTCCCCCAGTAGAAGGGGAAACAAATCATAATTCTGGTGCTAACTCAGTTTCACCACCAACCCCAGAACCAGTATCAGTTCCCGTACCACCTGCGAACGTTGAACCAGTAACTTCAGAAGTTGTTGATGAAGCAGAATATGACTTAACTCAGGTTTGGCAACAAGTGCGTGCTAATTTTCCCATGCCTTCTAGGCAAGCTTTACTGGGGCAAATGTGCCAGCTAATAGAGTTTAACGGTACTGTAGCGCGTATTGCCGTTAAAGGGGCTAAATGGTATGAAACACTTAAATCTGATCTTCCAATGATGAAAGCAGCTTTCCAGCAGACTTTTCAATGTGAAGTTCAGGTAACTCTGGAACAAGTCAGTTCTGCAATTCCTACCTCAGCCAAAAAAAATCCACCCCCAAAAGACTCTACTCGCGTTCAGCAAGCACCGACAGCCAGTTATAACCAGCAAATTTCGTCTCCAGGTTTAGCACCACAGCCAACCACTCCACCATCAGCACTGACAGCAGCAAAAAATGGAAATGGCGTAAATGGAAATGGCGTAAATGGAAATGGCGTAAATAGAAATGGCGCAAATAGAAATGGCGTAAATGGAAATGGGGTGCAAGCTTTGCCTCCAAGTCCAAAACTAACACCCGCACCTGATTGGGAACCTGACGAAGTAGCGATCGCAGCTCAACGTTTTGCAGAATTTTTCAATGGACAAATTATCCGTTTTGCAGATGATTTCCCAGAATCCTCCGATTCCATAACTACACCTGAGTGGGTAGAAGAATCAGAACTTGATGATGAATAAAAAATTGGGCATTGCGAGAGAATTCCCAACTCCCAACTCCCAACTCCTAACTCCCAACTCCTAACTCCTAACTCCAAACTCCTAACTCCCAACTCCTAACTCCTAACTCCCAACTCCCAACTCCTAACTCCTAACTCCCTACTCCCCATTCCCAGTATGCAAAGTTTTCACCCATTTCAGCCGCTTTGGTCTTACCGACATGCGGGCAGTAGTACTGCTCATGACGACTAACCAGTGCAACATATATAAACTGCCACGCAGGGTTTGCACCAGCATCGTAAGATATGTAGAAAGTGGGAATTTTTGATCTTGACGTACCCGCCTTAAACCTGTAAACATTCCTACCATCGACATACAAATGGACAAGCCTGTGATCGGACTTAACATTGGTGGACGATGACGAGCGATCGCCATTAATAAATCTGGGATTGTTGCTGTGGGTAAGATATACATAATCAGCATAAAAATCAGCAAATCCCAGGTTTTGCGCCCTCCCATGCGGTTTTTGACAATTAAATCCCAATAATCCAAATAGCGTTGATAACCACCTTCTGCCCAACGGTTGCGCTGATGCCAGAGTGAAACTGCACTTGTCACTCCTTCTTCTTGCACCGCGGGATGGAAAACACACTCAATATCCCATTTATCCAAATGTAAGCGGATTGTCAAATCCAAATCATCGGTAATGGTTTCTTCATTCCAGCCACCGCAGCTTTCCAAGGCTCTCCGCCGGACAAATTGACCATTCCCGCGTAGTTCGCCAATGCCACCAAGGGCGGTTCGCTGTTGCTGAAACCAAGTATCAAGAGCCATTTCGGCCATTTGACCCTTAGTCCAAAAGTTTTCTTTGGCGTTGGCGTTCGCGTTAGCGTCTGCTTGTAGAATCGCTTTTCGCACCTGCACCGCCCCCACCTTTTCTCTTTGAAATAAAGGTATTACCTGTTGTAGCAAGTCTGGTGTTACTTGGGCATCAGCATCAAATACTGCTATAATATCGCCCTTTGTCAGAGGCAATACCTGATTTAACGCCCCCGATTTGCCACCACTAGCTTCTGCTGAACGCCTTAGTACTTTCAGTTGCTCGTGTTTCTGTTGGAGTTCTGCTAATAAACGTGGCGTGCTATCACTGCTGTGATCGTCAATTATCCATACTTCGTATTGCCCACCTGGATATTCCAGATTACAAAGATTTTTAACTAATTTAGCAATTACCGCTTCCTCATTTTTCGCAGCCACTAACACAGATACAGAGGGTAAATCTCCCTGTATTTCTTTTGGATAACGACGGGATTTAGTAAACACTACCACCAAGGCATGAAATCCTAGAATGGTGGTCAGTCCTAGAATAAATATAGAAGCCCAAGAAACTAAATGTAGAGCGATCGTGCCACTCCAGACGATAGTCAAGACTAGAGCCGCTTTGCGTCTACGACCTTGAAACCGGGGTGTTAGAGACACAGGATCAGCCTCTAACACTGACTCCTCATTTGCTGATAGGTCAGACAACAAGGAGTTGAGCGGATCAAGCTCTTGATAAGAATCTTCTTCGGGCCAGGAATTCGCTGGCATAGGTTAGGTTGCTTGATTCAAAAACCAGTATTTGTCTACAGTTAGTAATTTTACGGACAAATATCCCTAAGCTACTTTTCCCGATATTAATCGGAATGGGCAAACTGCAATACCCACTATCCCTAAGCCAAAAGCTGCTGGGACTACCTTTGTTGTCACTGCAACTTTGCGTAATTACCTCGCATTAACCACTTTTGCTACTCTTAGACAGAGGCTTGATTCCTTTGATAGCCATTTAGGCAGGAAGCTTGTAGAGTGGGACTTTCTTCAATGAGAACTCTGGTTTGGGCAAAGTAATAACAAGGTACTAGCAGCTCGTTGTTGGGAGAAACAGCAATAATAACATCCACAACTTTACAGTGGGGATTTTTAGTGTTATTTTCCCCAGCTTCGATAAAAGTTAATGCAGCCCTATTCTAACCGAAATTTTAATATTTCTTAGCAGTAACTTCATTTTTGAGCATGGGGCAAGGGGGAGATGAGGGAGTAGGGGGAGATGAGGGAGTAAAAAGAGACAAATTATCCCCCTCATCCCCCTCATCCCCACTATGTGCTTTAGACACATCTTTTGGGAATACTACTAACATCCACTAATATCCCCAATTGCCAACTAATTTGAGGAATATTTAAGAATGTCTATTGACCAACTTCAACTCCAGCCTGCTACTCAACAACAAGCTAGTGTTTACTTACCTTACGTTCAGGGCGCTAGGCGCAATTTCTTACCCTATGCCATCAGTCTTTATCAAAAAGGGGTCTTGGAGGGACACCGGAAGATAGAAGCCAGTGAACATGTTCCCTTTGTTGCCTCCTGGAATGTTGGGACTTTACCCTCAGACTTAACCCGTTGCCGAATCCAGTTTGATGGCAATGCTGAACTGAGTTACGAACTGATGATGGCTAGTTTCGAGTTTATTAATTTTTTAATTGAAGTTATGGAGAACTATAAACGTTATCGTGCGACCGATTTTTCACAACCGTTTTATCGCAAACTACTGCGTATAGACGATTGAATGAACTCAGCCGGACTTTTGTAAGTTCGGCTTCTCTTTAAAACTCAAAATTTCAGAAGCCTAGCCCCCATTCCAATGCAGCTATTTTTATTCTTGCGTTTACGGTGCGTGTTGGAGACAATCGCATCATGACCCAATTTGAATTTCGTTTTGTTTTGAGAAGATGTTTAAATTGTTCTAAGGTTTAGCCTGAGCCACTCCGTAAATTCTTCACGCCCTAAATCACCAGCCGCTAACAGCAGGACAATACGCTCCTGTTCTTCGATCAAAGCATCAATTTCCATCCTATTTAAAACAAGAAATATTTCCATAGCTGCGTGACCTGACGATGCAGATTTAGGACTTCCACCACCGTCAGGTAACGTATCATGCTAAACGTCGGTACAATTCGGCATTTTTCTTCAGCACATAGTTGGCTGCTTGAGCAAAATCGCTCGTCGGGTGACTGAGCCAGTCTTCTATCCTGGCACGTAACAAATCTTCAAGTGAGATACCAGTCTCTTGTGCTATTGCTTGCAGCTTTTGCAATTGTTCATCGGAAAAGTCGAGCGTGATGGAAGCCACAGCCATTACTCCTTGATGCTAGGAAAGTGTAGCATTATTAGTATTTTAAGTTTCTCTGACAGGCGATCGCTTCAAAGGTTGCCTCTGCCAATAGCCGAAATCGCGCCTCACTTTCTAGAAGCGCTACTTCTACCTGCTTGCGTTCAGCGATTTCTCGTTGTAGTTCCAGAGTCCGTTTAGCAACCTGCTGCTCTAAAATCGAATTATAATCAGTCAGGATTTTATCAACTTTTTTGCGTTCAGTAATATCAATACAAATATTAAATGATTTGGCTAATTCCCCCAATTCATCAGAACGATTTATTTTTATTGTTTTTTCCCATTCATCTTGAGTCAGTGCTAAAGCTGATTTTTGTAAGGCTAGAACTGGTTGAATAATCCACCGTAAAATAAAAGATGAGAAAGTCCTGTACATCTAATTGACCAAATTTAATAGCAGTAGCATTATTAAAAATTTGGGTCGAAAACCCTGTCGTTCTACGACGGCTTTTGGTAGAATAACGGTTGTGGAAGCGTAATCAACCACTTAAAAAACCCGATTGCTGCCTAATATGCAGACGCTGTACCTTGACAATTGAATCTAGGGGGTTCTACTTCATAGTTCTAGTATCACCTGGAAGTAGGTAAAAGATTTACAGGTACTAGACAACCGGCATTAAAGCTTACGAGGTCGCTCGGCTTTAACATCAAACAAATTTTGCACTATGAGCAACTAGGGTAGGGCATACCCAAAGTTAACGCTTGAAGAGAGAACCACCTCTGAATTAGATAACGCAAGGAATCTAATTGAAGTGGACTCGTTGAATCAAGAATCCTCAGCCGTCATGCTGAGGAGTGTCAAAAGAGTATTTTTTACAAAAACTCGAATTTCCCAACATTTCAAAGCAGGTATGGGGCAATGGTGCGATTAAAACTGTGGCAGTGGGTCGTCTTAGCAATCCCGATCGCGTTTATCATCATTTTCTTACTAGTATCCGCTGGTTTACAAATCCATGCGTGGGGCATTAATTGGATTTGGGGTGTATTCACCCTTCTATTCGTTGGTTGGCGTTGGCTATTGGTGAAATTGACTCTACCTGCTGTTAACCAGGTAGAAGCTGTATTAGCCCAAGTTCAAGAAGAACTGGAATCGACAGCAGAGGATACAGTAGGGTTACCAGTGGGAACTGATGTCACAAAGCTTGCAGAAGCCGCCCTTCAAGAGATTTTGCAAGCAGCACAAAGCGATCGCCCGATTTGGGAAGACTGGCAAACTTTTTGGACGCGATGCCAAGATTTGGTTGTAGCGATCGCTCATATCTACAATCCTCAAATTCAATATCCGCTACTGAACATTTACGTCCCCCAAGCTTACGGGTTGATTCGGGGAACGGTGGATGATATGGATCGGTGGATGCAAAAGTTATCCCCTGTCCTGAATCAGGTAACGGTTGGGCAAGCATACCAAGGCTACGAAGTCTACCGGAAGTTAGAGCCATCGGCTCGGAAATTTTGGAAAGCTTGGAGTTGGGCCCAGTGGCTTTTAAATCCGGTGGCGGCGGTGGCAAAACAAGTCAGTCAGGGTTCTAGTAACCAGGCAACTCAGCAATTGTTGGGGAATTTGAGCCAGTTATTTCGAGAAGCTGCCCTAAGAAACTTATGTCGGCAGGCGATCGCTCTTTACGGACGTACTACATTACCAGTTTCCGCAACCGTAGTATCCACGACTTTACCCAAGGCAAAAACCCAAACCCTCCGAGAAATCCTCACTTTTGCTCAACCCGCCGATGCCGTTGAGCAAAAACCCGTGAATATTCTGCTGGTAGGGCGTACCGGTTCGGGAAAAAGTAGCCTGATTAACACGCTATTTCAGGCGGATCTCGCAGCCGTTGATGTTTTACCCAGTACCGATCGCATTCAAAATTATCAATGGCAGACTGAAAGTGGGGAAACCCTAACGCTTTTGGATACACCTGGTTACGAACAAGTCAACCGTGCCGATCTCAGAAATTTGGTGCTTGATTATGCCATCAACGCAGATTTGCTGTTATTAGTCACCCCTGCCCTCGATCCTGCCCTGCAAATGGATGTAGACTTTTTGCAAGACATCAAAGCAGAAGTTGCAGATTTACCTGCTATAGCGATCGTTACTCAAGTAGATCGTCTGCGTCCGATCCGCGAATGGCAACCCCCTTATGATTGGGAATGGGGCGATCGCCCCAAAGAAATTGCTATTCGCGGATCTACTGAGTATCGTGCAAAACTGCTGGGATGTGATCTAGTTGTGCCTGTGGTTACAGGTGAGAGCAAAACAAATCGAATCGCTTGGGGAGTAGAGGGGCTATCGTTAGGATTAATAGATGCGATCGCACCATCCAAACAACTCCGTCTCGCCCGCTTTTTGCGTAACCTCGAAGCCCGCACCGTCGCTGCTGCCAAAATCATCGACGATTACACCTTCCAAATGGCCACAACACAGGGACTAACGGCATTGCTCAAAAGTCCCGTTCTCCAGTTTGTTTCTACGCTCTCAACCGGATCTCCAGCCTTAGCATATATGCTGGCACAACAAATTCCCGTGGAACAGTTGCCGATTGTGATTGGTAAACTCCAAATGGGATATGAGCTTTTCTCGCTCTTGAATACAGCTAACCCTAACCCGCTCAACTTTGAATTGCTATCCCTCTGGCCGCTATTGCTGGAAAATTCCGCTTCACCCGATCGCAACGCCTGGGCTTTTGGTCACGCCTTAGTGGAATACTGGACTCAAAATTTGACGGTTGAACAACTCCGAAAGCGATTTGAGTATTATTTGGCGATCGCTAAATAATTAGGACTTACGCACTGTACAAAAATATTATCTTGTGCATTAACGGAGTTTGGTCATTTCAAGCTTTTGACGACCAACTTCAGATAAAGAGCGATCTCTAAAAAATCCTCACAGTATGACATACACCGAAATCTCTCCTAACCGATTTAATTTTATTCAATGGTAAGAGGTATGGAACCGACCATCGAACAACTTAAAGCATTCTTTGACTTTTGCGTTCGGGCTAGTAATTTGCTTAGAGATATAGCATTAGTTAGATTTGATCACAGGACAAGCCGAATCGTGATTTTGATAGGCGAAACCATCCAAGTAGAAATTCTTAGTAATGGGGAGAACATTATCCGATGACAGACTATTTAACTCTTAATGAGCAACAATTAAGACAATATGTGATATCAAACCCCCAGCATGAAGAGGCATTTCAGCATTACCTCAGTATCATGAGAGCGAAACCGGGGGTAGTGGTCAGCACTCCAGAACAATTAGAGGCTGAGTTAAAACGGCGTATTAATCAAGCTACTTAACATAGAACCCGTTACTGACATTCCAGTAACGGGGCCTACACATCTTCCATTCCACAAGTTGAATTAGCCCTGAGAGTATATTTCCAAGGAATCATCTGTAAATCCAACGTATTTATACCAAAAAAAATCAAAACAAAAATGCGGTGATGGATCGTATTCCTAACATCAAAGTTAAGATTACGATTATAGAGTAGGTGTCTGCTGAACCTACCAGCCTTACCTGAGTTTTTGCACAGACATCCCTTTGATTCCGAGTGGTTTATGAAAAATATATTAGACATCTCCATCTCTCAAGAACAGAATTCACATCAGAGCTATAGTATTCCGTCTTACAATAGGTTGCTTTCGGTCGTGAAGGATTTGGCTTGTGTGCGGTCTATTGAAGAAATTATTGAGATTGTGCGGTTGGCTGCTCGCGATCTGACTAATGCTGATGGAGTAACTTTTGTCCTGCGAGATGGTGAATGTTGCCACTACGTCGATGAAAACGCCATCGGGCCACTTTGGAAAGGGATGCGTTTTCCGCTTAAGTCTTGCATCTCCGGTTGGGCAATGCTCAATAAACAAGCAGCCGTAATTGAAGACATTTACCAGGATGCTCGAATTCCTCTTGATGCTTATAAAGTAACTTTTGTCAAGAGTTTAGTGATGGTTCCCATACGGATTTCAGATCCACTGGGTGCGATCGGAGCTTACTGGAGTACACAACACCGAGCCACGTCCGAAGAGATAGAACTGCTTGAGATTTTGACAGATACTACAGCAGTTGCGATCGCTAACGTTCAACTTTACCAGAAATTGACGAACCAAAACGCCCTGAAAGACAAATTTATTGCGATGCTAGCTCACGAGTTGAGGAATCCCGTTGCTCCCATCTCAAACGGGGTTCAGCTTCTCAAGTTGAAGCTAGGCGAGACTGGTGCAGTCGGACAAACAGTTTTAATGATGCAACACCAGATTAAGCACCTCTCGAAATTGATCGATGAGTTACTTGACGTATCGTCGATTACTTATGGGAAAATTTCATTAAACCTGGAGAAGGTTAATTTGGTGGAATTGGTTCGCCAGAGTCTCAATGACCATGCAGAAGCAATAAAGAGATCGAACCTTAATGTAGTACAAGACTTACCAAACAAGCCTTTGTGGGCTTATGTTGATCCGACGCGGTTCTTCCAAGTCTTTGGGAACCTTCTTGATAACGCCTTAAAATTTTCCAAGCCAGATGGGACAATCTGGGTGGATCTCTCATGTATTCTGGGTGAAAATGGCTCAGGCAGTGTAGGGGTATTATCTGTAAGAGATTCAGGTATTGGGATAGACCCGACAATTTTACCAGAACTATTCGAGCCGTTTACCCAAGCCGATCGCAGTTTAGATCGTTCGAGGGGCGGGCTAGGTTTGGGATTATCGGTAGTAAAAAGTTTGGTAGAACTTCATGGTGGTAATGTTGAAGCCTCAAGTAGAGGGGTTAATTTGGGAGCAGAATTCAAAGTCACTCTTCCTGTATGCGAAGAGATTCCAGCTTGGGATAATGACCCGGAGATTATAGAAGCGGCTAAAAAATCGTTGAAGATTTTAGTCATCGAAGATAACGAAGATTCAGCCCTAACATTAAAAGCAGTGCTTGAGTACTTCGGACATGAAGTTTCTGTTGCTAACAATGGAATTTCAGGGATAAAAACTGCAAGAGAGTTTGAGCCTCATGTGATTATTTGTGACATCGGACTTCCCGAAATGGATGGATTCGCCGTTGCACAAGAATTGAGTAAAGACTCAAAATTTACTCGCTCAATTCTGATTGCACTCACCGGCTACGGTAGCCAGGAGGATCGGCAGCTTGCGCTTCAGGCTGGTTTCAAATGCCATTTGACCAAGCCTGTAGACTTTGACATACTGACAGCAGAAATTGATCGATACTTTGATGGAGTATTATCAAGCTAACGAATTTTGCTATTTTCTCATCCTTGCTTTATTAAGTTATCAGCTTCAATCGGGGGCAACAATTTTATTATCGTGATCATGGTTGATTGACCAACGGTGATCGACAGTCATAGAGGAAAACTCGCAAATTTCTTCTAGGCGCTTTTGCTGCACGGCAGCTTTACGCAGAGTAATAATTAGTTGATTTACCTGATGCCGTAAATCTGGGTTATCATTTACAGCTAACATAGTTTGTCTTTCTAAAAGTTGAAGTATAAGTTCGTAGTGAATAGGAGAAGGTAGAGGAATTTGCTCCATGAAGTTAACTTTTGATTTCATATTTGAGATTTTGTATGAGTCAGATTTTGGCTTTTGTTAATAAATTGTTACATAAGAAATAACTAGTTGCTTATGGCTTTGATTTGATTAGCAATGAAGATTTGGCAAAGATATGATGATATTTGATGGCAATGTGCTGCCTGTCCACGCATAGTGTACCCAATTGACCGACTATTGTATGCAGTTAGTTGCCCCATGCTAAAAGGCGTGGGGGAGGTGTTTATTTCAGAAATTTCTCGGCAATATATGGGCGATCGCAGCGCCGGGATCTGGTTGTTTTACTAAAGATTCTCCAATGAGTACAGCAGATGCACCGGCTGTCAGCACCAAGCTCAAATCATCTGGGTTGTATAGTCCTGACTCGCTGACAACAAAGATGTTTTTCTCTTGCAATTGGCTACCCCTTGCAGCTAAAAGTTGGCAAGTAGTTTGCAGGTCAACAGAGAAATCTTCCAAATTGCGATTATTGATTCCTACTAGGGAGACGCCATCTAAGGCTAACACACGGTCAAGTTCTGCCAAACTATGGACTTCAACCAAGGTTGCCATTTTCAGGTTGTTAGCAATTTTAAGGAAGTATTTCAAATCTTGATCGCTCAAAATAGCCGCAATCAACAAAATCGCATCTGCACCCTGAACCCGCGCCAAGTATATCTGATAAGCATAAACGATAAACTCTTTGCACAGTAGGGGCAAATCTACAGCAGCCCGAACTTTGGCTAAGTTCTCAAAACTACCTTGAAAGAACTTGACATCCGTTAGCACAGAAAGACAACTAGCGCCACCTTGCTGATAAGACAGGGCGATCGCTACTGGGTCAAAATCTTCTCGGAAAACGCCTTTGCTAGGTGAAGCTTTTTTAACTTCGGCAATCAATGCTGGCTTTGTCTTACCTTGACGCAAAGCGGCGACAAAATCACGGGTTGGCGGTGCAGTCAGTACCCGCTTCCGTAATTCTTGCAAAGGAACTTTTTCCCGCATTTGGTCATATTCTAGTTCTTTCTGCCAGACAATTTCCTCCAAAATGTTGTTTGGCGCTGCATCAGGTACGACAGCCTGGTAACGCAATATCGATACATTAATAGCTGGGTTAGGGGAACGGCGACGGATTTGCATAATTGGTACGGAGTTGGGAGTTGGGAGTTAGGAGTTAGGAGTTAGGAGTTGGGAGGTGGGAGTTAGGAGTTAGGAGTTAGGAGTTAGGAGTTAGGAGTTAGGAGTTGGGAGTAGAGACGCGATTAATCGCGTCTGTACAGGAGTTAGAGATTATTAATTCCTCACTCCTAACTTTTCACTTCTAACTTTTAGATGGCGATCGCTCGTTTATAAGCTTCGTCTAGCACTTCCGAAAGTGTCGGGTGGGCGTGAACTAGATGTGCGAGACTTTGGACGGATTGACGGTTTGCGATCGCAGCTGAGGCTTCATGAATTAAGTCTGAGGCGTGCAGTCCGAAAATGTGAACGCCCAAGACTTCTCCGGTGTCTTTGCGATATATCACTTTGGCAATACCGTCGGCTTCATTTTCTGCCAACGCTTTGGAATTCCCTTTGTAGTAACTCCGACTTGTGGCGATTTCAAACCCTTCGGTTTGTCCTAACTCTTTAGCTGCGGTTTCTGTTAAGCCCACATAGCTAACTTCTGGGTGGGTAAACGCCGCGGCCGGGATGCTGCGATAGTCTACTATTCTTTCCCTCCCAACTATATTTTCTACGGCGATGATGCCTTGAGCAGATGCCGCATGTGCCAACATCATCTTTCCATTAGCGTCGCCAATTGCCCACAAATGCGGCACTATTTCACCGGCTGATAGCACTGCCATGCGATCGTCAACTGGAATAAAATTCCGCCGATCCAATTCCACGCCCACAGATTCCAAACCGAGATTTTTGGTCGCTGGGATGCGTCCTGTAGCCACCAAGCAAGCATCTACTTCGATGACTTCTACATCTTCTTTGGTTTTGAAATCTGCTAATTCAATCACCACTGGTGAACCGGGGATGACTTTTTTAGCGTATATCCCCACTTTCGTTTCAATATCGCGGGGAGTAATCAGTACCCGTTCGGCAAGTTTGGCAATATCTCGGTCAAATCCTGGCATTAACTGATCTAGGGCTTCAATCAAGGTGATTTCGCAACCTAAAGCTGAGTAAATATCAGAAAATTCTAAGCCGATGTAACCACTGCCAATAATCGCTATCCAGTCTGGTAGCGACTCCAACTTAACGCCTTGATCGCTGGTAAAGACAGTTTTGCCGTCTACTTCAATCCCTGGAGGCACAAAAGGAATTGAACCAGGGGAAAGGATGATGTCTTTGGCTGTGATGATTTTTTCGCCACCGTCTCCGGTAATAGAGACTTTTTGCGCCCCAGCGATTTTTCCCCAACCGTTGATAATATCGACTTTTAGACGTTTGAGGCTGTTGGTTAAGTCGCCTTGAATTTTCGAGACGAGATTATTAGCATGATTAGCGATCGCTTGGCGATCAAATTCCACGCTACCAATTTGAATTCCCAATGACTTCAAGTGGTGGGCATTACGTAACTCGCGCACACGTCCAGATGCTGCCAGCAACGCCTTAGAAGGAATACAGCCCCGATTAACACAGGTTCCTCCCATATCAGCAGCTTCAATAATCGCTGTTTTCAAACCGCAACTTACGGCGTGTAAGGCTGCGCCATGCCCGCCTACACCAGCGCCGATAATTACTAAATCGTAATCAAATCCTTGACTCACGTTAGTTTCCCCGTGTGCTTCGCCTATTTATTCTCAACTTGACCGGCAATCAGCGCAACCCTTTTAACAGTTATCAGTTATCAGTTATCAGCTATCAGTTTTCTTGCTTGATTTTAAATGCCTCACCATAGACCATCAGAACTGTTCACTGTTGACTGTTTACTAATTTCAGGTTCGGGTGTTGCTTCAAATTATGATTCACTCGCTTTTGACGAAGATATGGATGTTTCCAGTAATTATAGTCAAATCTATATAGCTCAGTTCTGTATAGTCCAGGACTTACGCACAGCTAACGGAAAATCGGGGAGCATCCCAATCCCTCACCCCCAGCCCCTCTCCCACCTGAAGGGAGAGGGGAGACATAATTCTATTTCCCCGAATCCCATATTTGGGATTTGGGGTTAGGGGATGAGGGCAAACACAAGGTTTTTGCACCTGACGGGATGCTCCCGAAAATCGAACCTTATTAGGCGCATCCACGGAGGAATAAGAGTTTGAGAGGTTTTTTGCGTAAGTTCTATAGTCAAATGAAGTTCAAGTGCCGATTTTTGTTGAAACTTCAAGTTCTAATTCTCCCCTGCCTAATGCGCTGTTTGGCCAATGCCCATAACGCATAACGCCTGAATTTCTTTACAGCGCGTTAGCCTAACACTAAGCTGGATTTAGGATTCATCCAAAAGATTTACGCAGGCGATCGCTCGATGTCTATTCCCCAAATTAGTGAATTTACTATCCGCCGTCATGCCAACGCCAAATCTTTCCAACGGGGCGAGGCATACTATGAGGCTGGTGCTGTCAATACAGTTACCCAACGTGGCGATCTCCTTCAGGCAGATGTTGTTGGCAGTGAAGCTAAACCAAATCATGTCAATCTGAGTTTCGATAGCAGTGGCTTAACCTCAGTAAACTGCACCTGTGCCTACAACTTTGACGGGTGGTGCAAACACATTGTAGCGACGATGCTTGTCTGTGCGCGTAACCCAGAAAACATTGAGCAGCGCCCCACCCTAGAAGAACTACTTAATCGCCTAGATTATATCGAAACTCAAAGACTGCTGCAAGAGTTGGTAACAGAACACCCACCACTAATTGAGGCGATTGACCGCCATGTAAGTTGGATGACTAATCCTGCTACCCAGCAAACAACCACAAAACCCTTGCTCTACATTACTATTGATCCGGCTCCCTTTCGGCGGCAAGTGCGGCAGATTCTCAAAGATACCGTGCGCTACTTTGAGGAAGGGTGCGAAGAAGACCCAATTGGTGAAGAATTATTGAGTGTAGTGCAAACTGCGGTAGATTTTAGCGAACGGGGAGAAGGTGAAAATGCGATCGCTATTTTAGAAGCGATTACCTCTACCTGTGTGGAAAATTGGGATGATGTTGCAGAATACGGCGCTGAAAATGATCAACTTATCGAAGAATTAAATAATGCCTGGTGTGAAGCAATTCTCAGTGCAGAACTCACCCCAGAAGAAAAAGTTGATATTCAAATAAATTTAGAAGCTTGGCAAGATGAGTGGAATGTTGATTTTAGCATGATTATGGAGGCTTTACGCCAAGGTTGGGATTATCCACCACTGGTGCAAGTTCTCCAAGGTAATATTACCGAAAGGGGAGCTTGGGAAGAAGAGGTGCCAGATTATGCGGATGATTTGGCACTAATTCGGCTAAAAATCCTCGAACGTCAAGAACGTTACCAAGAATACTTATATTTAGCAGAAGCGGAAGGACAAACCCAGCATTATCTGACAATGCTAGGGCGTTTAGGCAGGGTAGAAGAAGCAATTGATGCTGCTCAAACCCAGATGAACTCAATGAAAGAGGCTTTTGCCCTAGCGAAAACACTAAGCTCTCAAGGGGCATTACAGCAAGCACTAGATATAGCCCAGAGTGGATTAAATTTACCGGGTAATTGTCAGTACGAATTGGGAATTTGGACAAGTGATTTGGCTATTGAGTTGGGTAATAGTGAAGCTGCTTTATTAGCAATCAAGGCGGCTTTTCAAGTGAAACCCTCTTTTGTTGACTACCAAAAGATGGCAGAATTGGCTGGGGAAAACTGGGAGAGTGTCAAAACAGACTTTTTAAGAATTATTCGTACTGATAATGGTGGGGGAACAGAATCAGCCAAGGTGGATATATTCTTATATGAGGGGCTAATTGATGATGCAATTGCGATCGCTAATGAAATCAGTTCTGATAATTCAGAATTGATTCACCGAGTCATGGATGCTGCTATCCCTTACAATCCTAATTGGGTGATTGCTAATGCTCGTCGCCGTGCCGAAAAGATTATGGATGCAGGTAAAGCCGAATACTACTACTACGCAGTTGAATGGTTGAAAAAGGTACGTAACGCCTACTTGGAATCTGGAAATAAAGCTGACTGGTTAAGCTATCGCCAAAACTTGATGCAAACCCACGCTCGTAAACGTAAATTGATGCGAATGTTTCAGCAAAGGGATATGCAATAACCCTAAACCCTAACAAAACGCAAGTTTGCCTACTTTTAACAAGGGAATTTTGCCCAAGTCTTGTTAATTGAGATACTAAGTAAGTGAATCAAATTAAATATAAAACCTCACCCTGCCTCCGGCTTCCCCCGACAATAATAAGGAGAGGGATTGAGGGTGAGGTTTTATCTTAATATTTAATTACGCCTACCTACTTAATATAATAGTTTGGATTAGTCTCACCGATTTACTTAAGTAAGTGGGCGCAAATAATCATCACTGGCTCGTAGTTGCGCTTTAGCGCTAAAGCGTAACTACAAGCCAAATACAGAGATTTTACTTTTTGTTACATAGTTTGGTTTTATCTTGCCTACCTACTTATATCAAATCCGGTAGCATCTGAATGATTAAAAAACCGCTCCAGACGCAGAGGGCGCGAAGGATATATCTGCTTGCTTATGCAGCTTGAACACCATCAATGCTTTTAAGTCTGCAATAACCAGTTGATTTAGCTTTTAAATTGAGATTTACCCAAGATATCAAATTTAGTGACAAAAGATGAAGTAAGATTCACATCTGAAACACTCCCCGAATAATCCCATAGTTTCTAACAAAAAATAGTCCAGTGCGATGATTGATAAATATCCTCAAAATCTTATAGTGTCCTGCTTACCACTGAGTATGCTTCTATTACTTGGCAACATAACTTATAGTCCACTGAAAGCTCAGGCTGTTGATAATACACAATTACCAACTAGTAATTTCATCCTGTCACAACAACAACTCCCACCACCACAGGATGTCCAACCACCCTTACCTTCGCCAGTTCCCTCACCTGAACTGCCACAACCACTCCCCCCACCAGCAGAACTATTTCCACCCTCTATCCCAACTCCCACACCTGATGAACCACCCCCTGGCAACTTTCCTCAAACTATTGTTGTTGAACGGTTTGAAGTTGTTGGTAGCACAGTCTTCAGTCCCGAAGAGTTGGCTCTGGCCACTGCTGAATTTACCAAACGACCGATATCAATGACTCAAGTGTATCAAGCACGTTCTAAAATTACTGATTTATACCTCCAAAATGGTTACATTACTTCTGGTGCTTATATCCCGCCCCAAACAATCAAATCCGGTGTTATAAAAATTCAGGTGGTCGAAGGTAAATTAGAAGATATCCAGGTAACTGGAACTCGGCGGTTGAACCCGAATTATGTCCGCAGCCGACTAGCAATAGCGACATCAGCGCCTCTGAATCGGAAACGTATACTAGAGGCACTGCAAGTTTTGCAACTTAATCCTTTAATTAAAAACGTCTCTGCTGAACTCACCGCAGGATCGCGCAGTGGTACGAGTTTGTTGCAAGTGAATATCAGCGAGGCAAAAACCTTTAGTAGCCCAATAATTCTTGATAATGGGCGATCGCCTAGTGTTGGCAGTTTCCGCCGGGGATTACGATTGAATGAAGCCAACTTACTCGGATTGGGAGATGGTCTAAGTTTAGGATACACCAACACTGATGGTAGCAACTCCTTTGACGCTAGCTACACATTGCCTCTCAATCCCCGCAACGGGACACTTAGCTTCAACTATGGCACTACGTCGAGTAATGTCATTGAACCTGCCTTTAAATCTTTAGATATCAAATCGGCATCTCGCTACTACGAATTGACATTCCGTCAGCCTATAGTCCAAACTCCCACACAAGAATTCGCCCTTGGGTTAACAGCTTCCCGACGCGAAAGTGATATCTCGTGGAAACTACAAAAAGAGAGCGAAGGAGGGTTTCCTCCCTCTGTACTTTCGCCTGGTGCTGATGAACAGGGACGCACCAAGGTATCTGCCTTGCGATTTTTTCAAGAATGGACGAATCGTAATAGTCGTGAAGTCATCGCCCTACGCTCTCAATTCAGTTTGGGCATAGATGTGTTGAATCCCACGATTAATCAAAATCCTCCCGATAGCCGTTTTTTTGCTTGGCAAGGACAAGCGCAGCTGGCACGCCTTTTAGCTCCTGAAACTTTACTTTTACTTCGTTTAAATACGCAACTAGCATCTAGAACACTCTTACCTATAGAGCAAATTGGCTTAGGTGGACAGGATAGCGTTCGGGGTTACCGTCAAGATTATTTGCTGACAGATAATGGCACTTTTGTTTCTGCGGAAGTTCAAATACCGATTCTGCGCTTACCCCAGATAGGTAGCAGGTTACAGGTTATCCCGTTTGTGGATTTTGGTGTTGGCTGGAACAGTTCTGGTAGAGAGAACCCCGACCCTAATACTTTAGCTGCTGTTGGTCTGGGGTTGCGTTGGTCACAAGGCGATCGCTTCACCGTTCGTCTTGACTGGGGCATTCCTTTAGTATCTATTAACTCGAATGATAGAACATTGCAAGAAAACGGACTGTATTTTAGTTTATTCTATAATCCTTTTTAAATAGGGGTTCATTCTCCTTTATTGTCTGAAAAGTTCTTGAATTTTGAATGCGTAAATTTTGAATTGTTAATTAATTTCGAGTTTCCCCACCACTCAGAATCAAAATCCGTAAATATACCATGTCTTCTATTCAGTGTTTGATTTTATTTTGGGTATCCTAAGAAAGACAAGGTTAGATGATATGGGCAAAGGGGGAAAGTTTATAACTTACGTAAAACTAGACGCGCTCAGGGGCAATTCATCAATTGCCCCTACCTAAAAACCATTCTTTTCGGCTATTGTTTGCGTAAGTCCTGTTAGTGATACTTTACCCCAAAAGATCCCCCCAATACGGAGCGGATAAGCTCTTGAGGCAGGGGAGGCGAGGCTGTTGAGGAAAGAGGAAGAGGGTTTTTGTGCAGTAATTCTTCTCTTCCCGAACTCCCCCAACCTGCTTCAACCAAGAAATTCCTTAACCGAACGGCATTGAAAGGTATTGGAACTTGTGGGAGTAGGATTTTTTAGACTAAGACATAAAAATATGAGAATTTGAGGAACAGCCATGTTAGGAAACGAGCGGGAAAAAATACGCCATCTGTTGGTCATTCAAGACCTGCAAGGCCAGCGAACTGTCCACTTGCAAGAGACTACTTATTCTCTAGGGCGGCATCCCGCAAACACTATTATCTTGTCTTCCCGGTCAGTATCAATGCAACATGCAATTTTATTGCGAGTAACTGTTCCAGAGACTGATCAATATGGCTTTCAAATTATTGATGGCAACTATAAAGGAAAAGGGAGTACTAATGGTTTATTTGTCAATGGCACTAAAAGCTTTTCCCATAATCTCAGAAATGGAGATGTCATTGCCTTTGGCAGTAATCAAGCTCAAGCTAAATATTATGCTATTTCTAACATTTCAGAACAAGCATTTTCTGAATCTTTTGATGTTGAAGACTTATCTGCTTTCCTCTCAGAGCAAGGCAGTCCTGCCAATCCTTTTCAAACCTTAGCTATCGATCCTGGCGTTGAATTAGCTAGTGAGTCTGCCCTCGCTCGCCTAGCATCCTTCCCTGAACTCATCCCCAATCCAATCATTGAGATGGATTTCGAGGGAACAGTTACTTATCTCAATCCAGCCGCAGCTTTGAAGTTTCCCAAACTTAGGGAAATTGGAACAAAACACCCGATTTTAACAGGACTCCTGAATACAGTTAAGAATCTAGAAAAAAATTCTTTTGTGCGGGAGGTGGAAGTAGGTACAGAAGTTTTTGAACAATCCGTTCTCTACCTTCCTGAAAGTGATTTAATTAGAACATTTATTATTAGGGATATTACAGAGCAAAAACAAGCCATAGCCGAACTATGTCAGCGCGATCGCTTGCTACAGGCAGTCGCAGAAGCTACCAATTATTTGCTAGGGGAAATGAATTATGAAACTGGTATTGATCTAGCTCTAGCTGTATTGGGTGAAGCTGCCAAAGCAGATCGTGCCTATCTTTTTCAGAACCATCCCCATCCTGCTACAGGAGAAATAGTAGTTAGCCTACGGTTTGAATGGACACATCCTTCTATTGAATCTACTTATGAATATTGGCAGAATCAGCCTTATCAAGGTTGTGGATTAGCTCGTTGGTATGCTGTTCTCTCTAGCGGCAAGTCGATTAGTGGACTCACCCAAGAATTTCCTGCCGCCGAACAAGAATTCCTGATTAGAGATGGTATTCAATCTCTTCTCCTAGTACCTCTTTGCTTGGAAAAAGATTTCTGGGGTTACCTTGGCTTGGCAGACTGTACCTTTGAGCGTCATTGGTCAAAGCACGAAGAATCTACGCTTTTGACGATGGCTGCCAGTATCATTGGTGCGCGGCAGCGTCAGCAAGCAGAAGAAAAGATTCGCTATCAAGCCCTACATGACATGCTGACAGGGTTGCCTAATCGCTTCCTATTTAATGAACTGCTTAATAAAACTCTCCCCAACGCCACTCGCAATCGTGAAAGTTTAGCTGTGATCTTTCTCGACCTAGATCGCTTCAAGGTGATTAATGACACTTTGGGACACACTCTGGGAGACAAATTGTTACAAAACGTCGCTCAAAGATTACAAGACTCACTCAGAGGCGGAGACACTATAGCCCGTTGGGGAGGTGATGAATTCACTATCTTACTCCCGCGAATCAATGATATTGAAGAGGTAACACTGGTGGCATATAGAATATTACAAGCATTGGAGGAGGCTTTCCATCTCCAAGGGCATGAACTTTATGTGACTGCCAGCCTTGGTATTGCCTTGCTTGATAACAACAGTCCTGACGCTGAAACATTAATCCAGCACGCAGATGCAGCTTTGTACTACGCCAAGGACAAAGGGCGGAATAACTACCAATTCTATAGTGTTTCCCTGAGTGCTAAAAATCCTGAACTCCTGACTTTAGAAAAGAGCTTGCGCTATGCCCTAGAACGCAATGAATTTACCCTGTACTATCAACCTCGCGTAAATATTGCTACAGAA
Source organism: Nostoc sp. (assembly GCF_036916975.1). Classification (GTDB taxonomy): domain Bacteria; phylum Cyanobacteriota; class Cyanobacteriia; order Cyanobacteriales; family Nostocaceae; genus Nostoc. The sequence goes on along the minus strand of NZ_JBALFF010000069.1, from coordinate 15,186 downwards.
GAAATTAATAGTATGGAGGCTCTATTGCGTTGGCAGCATCCAGAGATGGGATTGGTCGCACCCAGTGTTTTCATTCCCCTAGTCGAAGAAAGTGGCTTAATTGTCCCCATCGGCGAATGGGTGCTGCGGACAGCCTGTATTCAAAATAAAATCTGGCAAGATGCAGGATTACCACCTATAACGATCGCTGTTAATCTTTCTCTTAAGCAGTTTTGCCAACCCAAATTGATGGAGACTATAGCTACAGTTTTAGAAGAAACGGGTCTGGAGCCGCACTTTTTAGAATTAGAAATTATGGAAACCACAGCTATTGAGGATTTAGATTTTACCAGAACGGTGTTAAAGGATCTACAGCAGATGGGTGTTTATCTCTCCATTGATGATTTTGGTACGGGTCATTCCTCGCTCTCGCGTCTACAGCTTTTGCCACTGCACAATCTGAAAATAGATAAATCTTTTATTCAATATTTGACGCAAGATGTTAAAGTAGCTCATATTATCAAGGCGATAGTTACCTTGGGACACAGCTTGGGATTGAGGTTGATAGCCGAAGGGGTAGAAAAAGAAGAGGAACTGGAGTTCTTGAAATCTATTAATTGTGATGATGTACAAGGCTATTTATTCTACCGACCACTTTCTGCCCAGAAAGCAACAGAAATCCTCGAAAGTAAACGACCAACGCTTTAGTACGGCTTCTAGCGCCCTAATATTGTTACAGTCGATCAATTATTTTGGCATTTTCTGGCAACTTTGCGTCTCGTTGCCCAGCAGCCCGCGCCCTAGCAGTGAACAAACCAATGGGAGTATTTAATAAATCTACAAGAGTGGCTTTACCTGCGATGCCTGCTCTAGGCTGCGCCAACGCCTTTTTCATATCCCTTGGTATTTCCTTGACTAACCAACGTGCCAAACGATAGCCGCATTCTTTGAGTGTAATATCTCGCATCAAATCGACACCGTGTAGTTCGTGTAGATAGCGATTTGAGCGTCCATAGCGCCGCCATTGACTTCGCAGTTCTTGAAGTGTAGCGCGGTGGCGGTGCTTAACGATCGCATTTGGGGCAAATTCCAAACGCCCGATGTTTTGGGCTAAAATCCGCCAGCAAATATCGGCGTCGCCACCAGTGGTAAGATAGGGACGAAATAAACCCGCTTTTTCTAAGGCAATGCGTCGAATCGCTAAATTAGCGGTTTGACCATAGGGACGAAAGGAATGGTTAAGGGTATGCTTTTGCGACAAAGTTTCTTGACGCTCTGCGTGCTGTTCTAACAGAGTTGTACCTGGTAGTGCCAAAATTTCACCAGCGACAATTACCACTTCTTTGTTGACAAAAGGCTCAATTAATGCAGATAACCATTGTGGTTGTGGACGACAATCAGCATCGGTAAAAACGATAATTTCACCCGTAGCGGCGCGAATCCCAGTATTACGAGCAGCGTAAGAGCTTTGAATTTGGTTTTCGCCCAATGGGCGGATTGTAATTGGGCAATTTTCGGCAGATGTTTTGAGGATGGTGAGAGTGCGATCGCTACTATTATTGTCCACCAACAAGTACTCTACCTGGTCTTTCGGGTAAGTTTGCGACAACAAACAATTGATTAACTCTGGTAAATCCGCCTCACCGTTATAAATAGGAACAACCACCGACACCATTGGTAAAAAACTGGTGGCGGTGGTTGCATCAACTGGCTGATGATTCATAAATCTGAGATTTTAGAGATGGGATTACTAGCTAGTATTCCCAATCCAAAATCCTAGAAGGGTAATATAGCTTTTCCTACTTTTCCTAATCAAAGGAGGTACATCATAGCCCCCTCCCTGCTTGCGGGGAGGGGGTTGGGGGTGGGGTTCTTGATTTGTTAAATCTAAAATTTTAGTTTATCGGCGCGGCTCATGGGTCGATTGGGCTGATTTGCTGGCGGCTGGGCAAAGTTGTTATTTGATAAAATTGCGATCGCCCGGGCATATTGCGGATCGCTCTTAGTTCCGATTAAATCTGGATTAGAAGCCAACTGCCGCTCTTGTGCCTCTGTCAAGTCTAGCTTGATATCTGGGGCAATCCCTTTATGGTTAATATCAGTTCCTGCCGGGGTGTAGTAATGGGCTATGGTGACAGCCAAGCCTGAACCATCTGCGAGTTCATGAACTGACTGCACTAAAGCTTTACCAAAGGTTTGACCACCTACGACTACCGCCCGCTTATTATCCTTGAGTGCGCCTGTGAGGATTTCGCTAGCACTAGCTGAATTACCATCCACTAAGACCGCCAAAGGACGATTTGTTAGAGCAGTGCGATTGGCTTTAGTTTCTTCAGTGCCGCCCACACGGTCTACTGTCTTGACAATGCCGCCGTCATTATACCACATCCGGGCAATTTCAATGCTCGCCTGTAACAACCCGCCAGGATTTCCCCGCAAATCCAAGACATAAGAATCAACTTTCTTAGTGTTCAAATCGCGGATGGCTCGTTGCATTTGGTCTGCGGCGTGAGCGCTAAATTCCCGCAAACGGATATAGCCAACGCGGCGATTCCCTTCTTGTCTAAGGGTATAACGTACCGTTGGCACTTCAATACTTGCCCTTGTCAGCTTCAAATCAAAGGCACTTAGCCCCGCCCGTCCCACCTTTAGCTTGATGGGAGTACCCGCTTTGCCACGAATTAGCTTAGAAGCATCATCCACTTTCATTTTGAGAGTGGGTTTGCCATCAATTGCCAAAATTTCATCGCCTGATTTGATCCCAGCTTTCAGCGCTGGAGAATTTTCTATGGCTTCGATAACAGTGAGGCGCTGAGTTTTTTGGTTGACTTCCATCCGAATGCCAATACCAGAGACTTCCCCAGATGTTTGGCTAGTCAGGGCTTCAAACTGTTTGGGGTCCATGAATCGAGTGTAAGGATCTCCCAACTTTTGTAAAGCTTCGCGGATGGCAGTGTATGCTTCTTCCCGAGAAGAATAGTCTTTGCTCAACAGGCTTTGCCTGGTTGCTTGCCAATCTTGTTGATTAAATTTGCCATCAACATATTCATGATTCACCAGTTGCCATACTTGGTCAACTATCACTTTCGGGCTGTCTTGTAGGGCTAGAGCGGCCCGGACACCACGAGTCCAAGCGGGGCCGAAGACGGATATAGTAGCAGTAGTGGCGATCGCTCCACCAATCAAGGCTACTTGGAGCGGTGAGTAACTTTTCGCAGATTGGTTCATGTATATTAGCTGGAACAATTGTGTTATTGACAGTTTAGCAATCAGCCTTTCAAGAAACTTTTAAGTTTTTATACCCCAAACTAAGCTCTGCTCCCTTCATCATTTTTATCGTTGAATGATGCCGAAAATACTGCATTATTAACAACCATTTCTCAGTTTGTTAGTCTTCTTGGGAAGGCTATACTGAACATGTGACACTTTAATCAGTGTCATTTTTGTACTTATTCATTACTTTTATAAGATAGCACTTTGATCACTGAATTGCAGTACTGTTAGACAGCCATTAAATCAGCTTTTTTTACCTAAGTCATGAAACGTAAATTTACCATCAAATCGTTAATTTCTATTAAAAAAGTTTTTACTAATCTGTGGCAATCGTTACAAAAACTAACTAGTGGATTGTACTTTGTTTTGGGCGCTTGGCTGATTTTTACCACTATAACCTTAGTTTTTGCTTCTTCGCAGCCAGTAGATGCCTTCTTTGTGCTTGGTGGGAGTATTCGTCGAGAAACTTATGTTGCAGGGCAAGCAAAACAATACCCGCAAACCCCAATTTTAATTTCTCATGGTTCCCCAGACCCCTGTATATGGTTAATTTTTCAGGCGGAATTAGCAAGGTTACAAAACGTTTGGTTAGAAAACTGCGCGAATTCTACCTTTGAAAATTTTTATTATGGTATTCCAATTTTGCGACGTTGGGGAGTGCATAAAGTCATGTTGATTACCTCGCCAAGCCATTTACCCAGAGCCAAATGGATGGCACAGATTCTCTTGGGCGCTCATGGTATTTGGGTAGAGACAGAGATTGTTGAGGAGTTGGGTGTTCCTGGTAATAATGAATCTTGGTCAAAAACTGGATTAGATGTAACACGCAGCTTATTGTGGGCGATTTTAAGTCAAATTATTCAACCGCAATGCTCAAATGTAACAAGGCTTACCGAAGTAAATATGCAAGTTTGGGATAATCGAGGTTTTCATTGTGAACACCAAGGGGGGTTGAGAAGATAACTTACTCGTAATGCGTCCACATGCGAATTATCTTAACTACTTGCTCGGATTCGATGACCTCATATACCAACCGATGCTGTATATTTATCCTACGAGAATAAGCACCTGATAAGTCACCAACCAGCTTTTCATAAGGTGGACGATTTTGAAAAGGATTGTCTTGAAGGACTGCGAGTAATTCCTGGGCCTTTTCTTTTAAGTTACTAAAAGCTAATTTCTTCGCGTCTTGCGCTTGTTTTGTGTAAATCAACCTCCAACTTGCACCTTCGGGGTTTGGAAGTGGCTCCTCAGACGTTGGCTGATTCACCAATCCAACTCTCGATCACATTCTTGAATCGGGGTTGCTAGTCCTTCTTTTATAGATTCTCTCATTCCAGGGATAGCTAATAAGTAAAGAGTCTCCTGAATTGCAGTCCCATCTTTTTCCGCAACCAAAATTGCATTAGTGCGATCGCCCCGAATGATCACAGGTTTACCCTGTGCAACTTGGTCGATGATCTCTTGCAAATTATTTTGAGCGTCGTTGACGGGAAGCGAGGACATCGTAACTTTTTTAACTCACGATAACTTTAATTTGCTTTACTCTTCCTACAAAAAATCACTTTGTTTTTTTGCTAGCATGATAACCGTGTCATTATGTTAATTATGATAGTATCATTTAAGGATAAAGGAACCGAAGATATTTTTGATGGCAATGACTCAAAGGAAGCTCGAAAGCAATGTCCTATATACTGTTGGGAAGTTGCGCGTAGAAAATTAGATCAACTTAATGCAGCGTTATCTCTAGATGACATTAAAGTTCCACCGGGTAACAGGTTAGAAGTACTAAAAGGCGCTCGTAAAGGTCAGCATAGCATTCGGATTAATGACCAATACCGAATTTGCTTTATATGGACACTCCAGGGTGCATCAGAAGTTGAAATAGTCGATTACCATTAGGAGATAACAATAGATGAGAGTTCCAAAGTATAGACCCCCATCACATCCAGGTGAAATATTACTTAAAGATTTTCTAGACCCAATGGGAATAACGCAAAGAGAACTTGCAGATGCACTTCACGTTCCTTATCAGCGAATAAATGAGCTTGTAAATCAAAAGCGAGGTATTACACCTAGTACGGCAATAAGGTTATCAAAATTTTTTGGAAATAGTTCAGAGTTTTGGTTAAACCTCCAACAAAATTGGGAACTTTATCACGTTCTTAAGTCAGAAGAAGAGGAACTAAAAAGTATTTTGCAATTTAGAACGACGAAGTAGCGATCGCCTGGAAAATTGAGTGATACATCCAAAGTAAAATTAATGCATAAATTCCCAATTTTGCAGCATCAAAATAGCATCTTTATACAAAGACAAATCCACCTGATGAACTTCTATTCCCTGCCCGATTCCTTGTAGAAGAGTAATTGTTAATTTTCCTCCTAAGTGTTCACGAAACTCGGTAAGACCCCTAAATAGACAATCTGGATGGTCTAGTTGATCTAATTGTTCTGTTAATGCTGATACATACAAAGTAAAGCCTAATTTCTTGAGTGTAGTTAGAACCCTTTGCCACTCAGATTGTAAGAGTTGCCCTGTTAAATATGAATAGGTGCTATCTAAAGCAATACCGATCGCTACAGATTCACCATGACGTAGGCTGTAATTAGTTAAATGTTCTAGTTTGTGAGCAGCCCAGTGTCCAAAATCCAAAGGACGCGATGAACCCATTTCAAAGGGATCGCCGCTACCTGCAATATGCTCTAAGTGCAACTGAGAACAGCGATAGATCAGCCTTTCCATTATGTCCATGTCTCGATTAGCCAATTTATCGGCATTAGTCATAATGAAATCGAAGAAATCTGCATCTTTAATCAGGGCTACTTTCACCGCTTCTGCAATACCCGATCGCCAATCTCGATCGTTAAGGCTAGTAAGAAAATCAAAGTCATTCAAGACAGCATAAGGTGGCATGAATGTACCCAAAAAGTTTTTTTTGCCGAAGGCATTGATTCCGTTCTTTACCCCTACGCCCGAATCGTTTTGCCCTAATACTGTTGTCGGTACTCGTAGCAGCCGAATTCCTCGGTGAGCCGTTGTTGCTGCGTATCCTGCCATGTCTAGGACGGCTCCACCTCCAATTGCTAAGACGTAGGAGTGACGGCACAATCCAGATACATTTATCTGCTGATGAATTTGCTCTATAAATCTAGAATCGTTTTTGACTGCTTCTCCACCTGGAACTATTATCGGCTCACCAGTCAGTGTTAGTATATCTCCATAATATTGAGCATAGGCTGATAATTTTTTTAGCAACCCATCCTGATACTGTAAAAATCCTGCATCTACCACTGCTAGCACTTGTTTTGGGGCTGTCTCTCCATCTGCGGCGATCGCTTGTGCGAGTAAAGGATTATCTAACTCAAACAGACCTCTAGTAAAGTGAACATCATAGTTAAAGGTCACGCGAATACATTGGTTAATTGGTTGCAAATTAAGAGCGGTTTTTTGTTGGATAACCATTGGGTATTACTTATTAATTAAGTGTAAATAATTCGTAATTCGTAATTCGTAATTCGTAATTCGTAAATTTTGTTTTGTAATGAAGAGAAGTTTGTGGGGACGGTTTCCGTCCACAAAACTTCGGGGGATTTAACGCCAACACAAAACTTGCTTATTTTTTGAACCGGGGGACTTAAACCCACGGACAGCAGTTAAATATAAGATCAAACCTCACCCTCAATCCCTCTCCTTATTATTGTCGGGGGAAGCCGGAGGCAGGGTGAGGTTTTATATTTAATTTGACCCACTTACTTATATATAAGATTGCAATTAAATATTAAAAGATACAAAAAAAGAATTTAAAAGCTCAAATAAAAATAATTAATTATAAGAATTGAGCTAAGAACCCAATCCTAATTATGAGCTATTTATCGATGATTTAGAACTTCAAGATAACATTATTTTCCGATTTTATCGATGCCTAGACTTTATATTTATGATTGCCTCTAGATATCATTATTACATTAAATTCTAATTTTATTCCGTAAGAGAATTATCTAATTTATCTAATTTAAATAATATCTTTACAGTATCTTATTGAAAGTCGGGAGATTATTATAGATTCAATGAAGTTACGATCTCAGTAGTATATTTTCTAGCTGCTTGAATTCCAAAGTATCAAGTTTAGTGCTAGATTTTATACTTGGTTGTCATAAAAAAGTTGGGCAACTTCTCCTGAAATTCATCATGAGTAAAGTAAACAAGTTACTGCATCACTGGCTGTTAAAATCTGTTTCAGAGAAAGCTTTTGCTTGGCTGGAAGAGAAGCAGGCACAGATTGCTAGCGGCGCTGCTGAGAGAGTGTTTTTTACAGCTTTTAGTGCTGTGCCGCGTTATCTAGGTAAACAGGATTTGCAGCTAACATTCCAGGACTTGGAAGCAGCAGAGGATGTGATTCCCGGTTGGTATCCTGGTCATTGGAGTGTAGATCAAGCAGGTCGTACACTCTTGCTTCTAGCTTTGCCCGAAAATGATGCTGAGGGCTATGTGGGAGTCTCCTCTGGAGAGGCTGCGCCAACGCTTGATAAATTGTTCTCCACTGCCGATATGGGGGAGTTAGTTGTCCTTTATCAAAGTTTGCCGTTATTACCACATCCAGAGTTACATCGCCATCGTGCTGCTGAGGGAATTCGTAGCAATATGAGTAATGTATTCCAAGCGATCGCATTACGAAACCCTTATCCAGCAGATTATTTAGATAATGCTGCTTGGAATCAGATGGTGCTTAAGGCTGTGTTTGTTAATAGTCCGTTGCATCTAATTTGGGGTTTAGATCGGCGTGCTAACCCAGAATTAGCGAGGATGTTAGCAGACTATGCCCATGAACGTTGGGCAGCTAAACGCTCAGTTACGCCAGAACTTTGGCGACCGGTAGGGCGGTTTGCGGATAGCGCAATCATCACAGATTTGGAAAAAGTACTGGTTAATGGGGATATACACGAGCAAGAAGCAGCAGCCTTAGCTTGTGCTGAATCTCCTTTACCCCAAGCACAAGAATTACTTTCCCGTTACCCAGATTTACAGTCATCCATTCAAAAAGGTAATCTGACTTGGAGCAGTTTTAGCCGCGATGCCTGCGGCGGGCTAGGCCAACGCCTCTTTGTTTACAAATAAAAAAGTAGAGACGCGATTAATCGCGTCTGCACAATTAAGAATAATTTCTTCCCAATGACAAATGACAAATGACAAATGACAAATGACAAATTATTAAAACTATGATGTTTATCGATCCTCACATTCACATGTGTTCGCGTACTACTTACGATTACTTAGTAATGCGAGAATATGGCATTGTCGCCGTTATTGAACCAGCCTTTTGGTTAGGACAACCGCGAACGAATGCTGGCACATTTAAAGACTATTTCAGTAGTCTTGTGGGCTGGGAACGGTTTCGTGCTAGTCAATTTGGCATCCAACATTACTGCACAATCGGACTCAATCCGAAAGAAGCTAACAATGAGGCACTAGCAGCAGAAGTTATAGAACTGCTACCACTTTATGCTTGTAAAGAAGGTGTTGTTGCTATTGGCGAAATTGGCTACGACGATATGACAGAAGCAGAAGATAAGTACTTTTGTCAACAGTTAGCATTAGCCAAAGAACTCGATATGTTGGTGCTAATTCATACGCCTCATCGCAATAAAAAGGCGGGTGCTAGTCGGAGTATGGATCGCTGTATTGAATATGGCTTAGATCCCTCACAAGTAATTATTGACCACAACAACGAGGAAACGGTTGAGGAAGTATTAGGACGGGGCTTTTGGGCAGCTTTTACAATTTACCCACAGACGAAAATGGGTAACGCCAGAATGGTGGAAGTTGTCCGTAGATATGGACGCGATCGCATCATTGTAGATAGTAGTGCTGATTGGGGTATTAGCGATCCTTTGGCAGTTCCAAAAACGGCTCAGTTGATGTTAGATAGGGGCATTCCTGAAGAACATGTGCGAGCAGTTTGTTATGAAAACGCCTTAGCTGCTTATAGTCAAACTGGACAGATGCAAGCATCAGACTGGCTGAATCCCCAATCTGTTGATCAGCGTCAATTGTTCAGTGGTAATTCTGTGTTGCGGGGACAAGAACCAGGAATCAAATCAGTTTCAGATTTTGTGTTGATTGAGTAAAAATGGAAAGTGGAGAGTGGGGAGCATCCCAATGCTTTTCCCTCACCCCCAGCCCCTCTCCCAAAGATGTGAGAGTGGAGACATAATTCTAGTTCCCGCTTTTCCCCCAGCCCCTCTCCCATCTTTGGGAGAGGGGAGACATAATTCTAGTTCCCCGAATCCCATCTTTGGGAGAAGGGGTTAGGGGATGAGGGCTATCAAGGGAATGGCACCTGACGGGATGCTCCCGTAGGGAGTGGGGAAGAGGGATTGCATAAAATCTGAATTCATTTGTAATATGGAATTTATGTTGATAAATTATTAGGAACGGAGGCAGATAAGTGAATGTTGCAAGCTTAAATTTTCAAAGCTGGCGGGGCTATTTAGAATTGATGCGTCCTGCTAATATTGTTACTGCTTGGGCGGATATTCTTGTTGGTTTTGCTGCTTCTGGCTCTGGGATTATTTTTGCTCAATTAATCAATGGAGAGGCGAGTTTTACTGCACTAATTCCATTAGCTTGGTTGTTATTGGCTACAACTGGTTTATATGGCGGTGGGATAGTTTTTAATGATGTTTTCGATGCTCAATTAGATGCAAAAGAGCGTCCAAATAGAGCAATTCCCAGTGGGCGTGTATCTCGTGAAAATGCTACTTTATTAGGGAGTATATTGTTTGCGATCGGGATGATCGCTGCTTTTCAAGTATCGTTGTTGAGTGGTGCGATCGCTATATTTATCACTCTTTCATGTCTTTTATATAACTCACTCGCCAAACATCATCCTTTTTTTGGCCCTTTAAATATGGGTTTGTGTCGTGGCAGTAACTTATTATTAGGTGTAAGTGCTGTTCCGGCAATAGTAGGAGAACGTTGGTATTTAGCGCTGATTCCTGTTATTTACATTGCTGCTATCACCGCAATTAGTCAGGGTGAAGTTCACGGTGGTAAGAAGATTACAGGAGTACTCGCATTACTGCTGATTGCAATAGTTTTGACGGCAGTTTTAGCTTTAGGATTATTAGAAGAGTATACAGCGATCGCAGCATTACCATTTGCTATTTTATTAGCTATCAGAGTTTTGCCTAATTTTATTAAAGCTGCGCGCGAACCAGTAGCCGAAAACATCCGAAATGCCGTGAAAATAGGCGTATTATCTCTAATAGTTTTAGATGCGACTGTTGCATCTGGGTTTGCTGGTTTGTATTACGGTTTATTCGTTCTAATTTTGCTACCATTTTCGATGAAGTTAGCAAAAGTATTTGCTGTTACTTAAATTTGGATGTATACACCCAGTAATACATGAATTGGCTGTATGGGCGCATAGATGTGCGCCCATACCAATGAATATATGATATCACCGATAGCATTTGAATGATTAAAAAACCGCTCCAGACGCAGAGGAGAGGAAAGAGCAATAATTTCTATACAAAGGGATTTGATATGACAGATATTTTGTGAAATAGTATAAACCAAAGAAAATAGATTACATATACAAGGGATAAATCTAGAAAATGAAAATTACAAAAGACAGCAACTTTCATTTAACTTATTGCAGCAATATTCATCCTGGCGAAAGTTGGCTAGAGGTTTTCGCCAATTTAGAAAAATATGTTCTCAATCTCAAATCACGTTTATCACCGACAGCACCTTTTGGTATTGGTTTGAGGTTAGCAGATGCAGCTGCTAAAGAACTGTTACAAAATAATAACTTGGCTCAATTCCAAGCCTGGCTTAGTCAAGAAGATTTATACGTTTTTACCTTAAATGGATTTCCTTATGGCGGATTCCATCGACAGGTAGTGAAAGACCAAGTTTATGCGCCAGATTGGTCTACACAAGAACGAGTAGATTATACATTAAATTTGGCACAAATTTTAGCTACTCTATTACCAGAAGAACTTGATGGCGGAATTTCTACGCTACCATTATCTTATAAACCTTGGTGGCAAAAAGACCAAGCAAGTTTCGAGACAGTTCTTAAAAAAAGTTGTTTAAACATAGCGTCAGTAGTTGTAGAAATGATTCGCATCTGCGAAAAAACAGGAAAGATATTGCATATTGATTTAGAACCTGAGCCTGATGGTTTAATTGAAAATACCTCAGAAGTAATTGATTTTTATCAAAATTGGTTATTGCCAATTGGCGGTAATTATTTATCAGAAAAATTAAATATTGAGCAGAGTTTAGCAGAGATTAAATTACTAGAACACGTTCGGGTTTGCTATGATACCTGCCATTTTTCTGTTGAATATGAGGAACCGCAATCTGTATTTGGGCGTTTACAATCCGCAGGAATTAAGATTGGCAAAATTCAAATCAGCGCCGCAATTAAAGTAAAAATCCCTGCTGATGTTGAAAAACGTAGCTTGATAGTTGAACGCTTACGTCCTTTTGCTGAATCTACTTATCTTCACCAAGTAATAGAACGTCGCAGTGATGGTACACTCCATCACTATCCTGATTTAATAACTGCATTACCACATTTAGAACAATCTCTAGCCCAAGAATGGCGGACTCATTTCCATGTACCAATTTTTATTCATGATTATCAAATTTTGCAGTCTACCCAAGATGATATTGCTACTGTATTACATCTACTTCAAACAAACAATGCTTGCTCACATTTAGAAATTGAGACTTACACTTGGGATGTATTACCATCAGAAATGAAGATAGATTTACTGACTTCTATTCAAAGGGAATATGAATGGGTATTAGAATTAATTCGTAATTCGTAATTCGTAATAGAGCCTCCGGCATGCTCCGCGGTTTTCATGCCCAAAGGGCTGTACGTAATTCGTAATTAAAAAAATTAGATTTAAGCTGAGTGTTTTGGTTTAAATCTGTAGGGTTATGGTGCGTATTTATTTTTTCAAATTTATATAAGAGAGGATTAAGTTTATGCAAAAAACGGTTGTTATAAATGTGGTGGGATTAACGCCGAGTTTAATCGGAGAAAATACGCCGTTTTTATCTTCTTGGGCTGCTAAAGGCGAAGTAGTTCCAATAAAAACTGTGTTACCTGCTGTAACTTGTTCGGTTCAAGCTACTTATTTAACCGGAAAATTGCCTGATGAACATGGAATTGTCGCTAATGGTTGGTACTTCCGCGATGAATGTGAAGTGAAGTTTTGGCGACAATCTAATAAACTAGTACAGGCTCCCAAAGTTTGGGAAATAGCTAAATCTATTGATCCAAATTTCACTTGTGCCAACCTTTTTTGGTGGTACAATATGTATTCTTCAGTAGATTATGCGATTACCCCGCGCCCGATGTATCCCGCAGATGGCAGAAAATTACCTGATATTTATACACATCCTAGTGATGTGCGATCGCAAATTCAATCTGATTTAGGTAATTTCCCTCTGTTCGATTTTTGGGGTCCAAAAACTACCATTAGTTCTAGTCAATGGATTGCTAATTCAGCAAAATGGATTGAGGAACGTTACAGCCCTACATTATCACTAGTTTATCTACCACATTTAGATTACTGTCTACAAAAATTTGGTAACAATCAAAAACATATCCAAACAGATTTGCAAGAAATTGATGCTGTTTGTGGTGATCTAATTAAATATTATCAAGCACGTAATACTCAAATAATTATTCTTTCTGAGTATGGTATTACCCCAGTTTCTAAAGCAGTCGATTTGAACCGGATATTACGAGAAAATGGTTTAATTGCGGTGCGGGAAGAATTGGGGCGAGAACTGCTCGATTTTGGTGCTAGCATTGCTTTTGCTGTGGCCGATCACCAAATTGCTCATGTGTATGTGAATGATCCGGCGTACATCCCAAAAGTGCGATCGCTTTTAGAAACGACTGAAGGCGTAGCTCAGGTATTGGATGAAGAGGGTAAAAAAGCCTACCATCTTAATCATCCTAGATCAGGGGAATTAGTGGCGATCGCTAGCCCTGACGCTTGGTTTACCTATTATTATTGGCTCGATGATGCAAAAGCGCCTGATTTTGCCAAAACTGTAGATATCCACCGCAAACCGGGTTACGATCCTGTAGAACTTTTCCTCGATCCGCAAATTAAATTTCCTCAAGGAAAAATTGCTCTCAAGCTACTTAAGAAACAACTCGGTTTTCGCTACTTAATGGATGTGATTCCTCTTGATGCTTCGCTTGTACGCGGTTCTCACGGTCACATTAGCACTTCTGTTGATGAAGGTCCTCTATTTATCACCCATCAAACTCACCTAGTTGGTGAAAATCGAATTGAGGCGACAGATGTTTGCTCGTTGATTCTCAAACATTTGAATAGGGAGTAGGGAGTGGGGTTTGTTGGGTTTCGTTCCTCAACCCAACCTACTTTGAATCGGGAGCAATGCGATAAGTATCTAGTACAAAAACACACCAGAAGTAGAGATGTTGCAATGCAACGTCTCTACATGCATGAAATCTGTAAAAACTTCAATCAGTTGATTTATTAAAAACTTCTAAAATTTGTCGGCAAATCTGTTTGAGCTTATCCTGAATTTCACCAGAAGGCGAAGATGCGCCGACAACACTCCAGTTATCTACCGTAGAAAGTCGCCACGCCTCACCGCGATGATCGAATCCAGCTACCTCTACGCCGATCGCCCGGCGGGAATTATTGATCGGATCTTGATAAAATCGGATTTGAATTAAAATACTGCGACTTCGCCAAGATTTGCTGATACCAGGAAAGTGAAAGCCAATATCTATAGAATCTGGATCGACTAACTCTCTGGTTTCCGGGTCATTCTTCCAGGGTTTGAGATCGGATTTGGCATCAGGAAACTGGAATTTGAACAAATTAACCACTGTCGCAATGTTGCTGGCGAGTTCAAGGTTCGTTGCCTGTTCAGCTGCGTTCACTAAAAAATACTCCTATTTTGCGTCGGCATCTTCCGGGATGTGAAGACAGAAAAACCGCCAGAAGGCTTATAGTATTGGTGTTTCAGCTTATCAAGACCTTTGATATTTAGCAACTCTAAATCATATTTCCCTAACAATCCTGGTTACTAAGCTGATGCGCGTCTAGATTGTACATTGCAATCGTTAATACTGTCCTAAGTCAATTGGTCATCTGTCCTTTGAAATACAAATGACTAATTGACTTAGGACTAATGACAACCCTTACGAGTAAATATCCAATCTTTTATGCGTAAGAGCTTAGACAGATGCCAAAAATCGCTTCTTGTTGGGACTGGCTAACACCTTTTAAGTAATTATACTTAAAAAGCAGATGAAACTCTGCCGTTTGGAAAAAAATATCGAGATTTTCTGTAAAATCCTTGGCTGATAAGAATCCCCAGAGAGTTTACTACTGACAAATTAAAATAACGAGTATAAGATTGATTCGTTTTTAGTGGTGTAGTCAAAATGTCAAACTTCAGCCTTCAACAAATTTCCGGCGATAATGCCGTACAAGACAGCGACTCAATCACGATAGCGAAAGCGGATCTTACTCAAAATACTGGATTCATTGCCAGCGATGAAGACGATGGAGAATCTATTTTGGCAGCGTTGGTAATACAAGCCGAAGCGCTGGGACTTGACACTCTTCATAGAGACGGGACTGATGAGATAGACGCAAATTTCAATCAGCAAGTAGCAGTCAATCCACCGGTGACAACCTTTGTAACCCGCCAAGATGATGAAGGTAACAGTATTTGGTTTAAGCGTGACTCTTACACGGTTGACTTCGACTTGCCGCTTGCCTCAAGCGTAAACCCTAGCGACTATTAAAAGATTTGTTATTTTTTTATTGAACTTTCAGATAATTCTTGAGTGATTGGGCCCGACGTAGCCAGCCATGAAGAAATACTGATTGGCTACCTACTCCCCATCGGCG
>NZ_JBALFF010000068.1:0-103686 GCF_036916975.1 Nostoc sp. | reverse complement strand
CCGTCCGAGGAAGCGATAATGCACTTTTTGTAAATCGCTTTAATGGCACTTCTTGGAGTGGGTATCAGAGTCTGGGAGGTCTAGTCGTCTCAAATCCTAGTTGTAGTTCCTTAGGTACAAATCAGGCTATCTGTGCTGGTCTTGGAACCAATAATGCACTTTTTGTGAATCAATTTAATGGCAGTTCGTGGAGTGGTTATCAGAGTCTGGGAGGTACATACGTTTCAGATCCTAGTTGTACTCGCTTAGGTGCTAGTCAGGTTATCTGTGGCGGTCTTGGAACCAATAATGCACTTTTTGTTAATGTTGGCCCATAGTTACAGAGGTTTTTCTCTAGGGTGAAGGGTAAGGTTAGTTTAGGGCATCGGATAAATTGCTCTTTTCCCAGTTATACCCTTCCCCTTTTTTGAGTATTAGGCAGGTAAAACTTATTAAAGCCTTTTTTCATCACTACCAGCTAATTCCTTAGGTTCGTAGTGACGGCAACCATTACATGGGCCTTCGGGATTGACAGCACAACGCATGTAGCTAGATCGGGCATTAAATTTGCAGCTGATATCGCCAATTAGATAACCCACGCCTTCTAAATAATAGCGATCGCCTTCTACAGGTCTAATGTTTTGTCGTCCCTGCATCGCGGGAAAATTCATGGCTGCTTGTCTGAGTCGTAGGCGCGATCGCGCATGGGTTTTGCGGATCGCCCACAGGCAAATCAGGGACGGTAAAAAACCAACGGCAATCACTAAAAGTGTGTTTAACACCTTCTTTTTACCTCTTCTGTGCGCTGATTGATTGTCCTTGATCTTGCACTCGGGTTTTACGGAAGTGCAAATATTAGGGCAGGCTTGCCTCCTTATTACCACAGTTAGTAGCAATTAGCAATGGCAATGTGGTGAGTAATTTTGAGTCAGAATTTCCTTCTACCACTTCAATCAGCATAACTGTTACAACCTCAGGGGTGATCTGCCGTTGAATATTGATAATTTTAAGATTTGTTGACTAATACCTTTTTAAAGAAGTTTTTTGTATCAGCCTTAGCCCCATTCTTGTTTTTTCTGTGTCGCTGCGATGCTAATCTTTTTTTGGTTTGCTCACGAAGTTGCTGTGCTAACAGTGCGGCTTCCCTTTCGGCTCGGAATAAATCAACTTTTCGCGTTGTCAAAATAAATGATTGGTTAGACTTTCGTTTCACCCAAGGCACCCTAACTGCAAAATACTGACAAATATTTTTGCATAGCTCTTTTATCAAGGATGGGTAAGGTTTTTGAGTATTCAGTGTGTTAGCGATCGCTTTCAATTCTAATATCGCTGCTTCTAACTCTTGCGCCATCTGATTGATGCGTTCCACTTGTGTTATAAAACGCTCCCGTTCACTGATGATTTTTTTTTCTTGGGGTTGCAGTGGCACTATAGCAGTAATTACAGATGTTGGCTGGAACAGCAAAATGGGCTTTTTGTCCGTGTCTTGGATTTTTTTCATACTACCTCAAGTAAGGCTAGCTGACTTTTAAGGCATTTTAGCAGCTAATTAGTACATAAATACTAACTAAGTTTTGTATATGAAGTTTAATCTGATGAATTTTGCTGTATATAGCGTACATCTTTCTTAGCCCCCTCCTCGCAAGGGGGGAGGGGGTTGGGGGTGGGGTTCTGTGAGCGCGTCATAAGCGAAAAGGACTGAACTCGAAAGCTAAAGTAGTCACACCAGCACTGATAAAATTTCTAGTAAAGTTATTTGTGATTAATTACCTTCTTTATGAAATTAAGAATATACGAAATAGCTGATACCGAAGAAATTATGAAATTGTTCTACGACACTGTTCATGAAGTGAATATCCACGATTATACACAAGAACAAGTAGATGCTTGGGCATCAGCAAACATGGATATTGACGTTTGGATTAAAAGTTTAAAAAGTAAGTTTACTTATGTAGCAGAGCAGGGTAAAATTATTGGTTTTGGGGAATTAGAGGCTAATGGACACATTGACCGTTTTTACTGTCATAAAGATTTTCAAAGAAAAGGGATTGGTAAGAAAATCTTAGAACAGCTTGAATTAAAAGCAAAGTCTTTGGAGATTGAAAAGTTATTTGTAGAAGCTAGTATTACAGCCAAACCTTTTTTTGAAAGCCAGAGCTTTATTGTTGTGAAACAGCAACAGGTAGAACGTAGAGGGAAAAAGCTGATAAATTTTATTATGGAAAAATCTATTTAATAATTACTAAATTACTTTGATTCAAAACAGTAGTTTCGACGGATATATACCATTTTCTAATCTAGTAAAGTACAGCTTAACCTCACCCCAATAAAGCTGTGCTTTATCTCCCCTCTCCTTAGTAAGGAGAGGGGTTGGGGGTGAGGTTTTGATATGATATACTTCATGCACCTGGGAACTGCTATAATACGCTAGATAGCATTTAATATGCATATAATAAGGGCTAGAGTGCTTACTAAAAGCGAATTATTCTATAAAAATAAATTATTAGGAAAATAGGAAATAATTTTTTATAGTTAAGCAAATTATTTTTTCAAAAATTGACTTAAATCCATTCGGAGGATTAAATTTATCTCAAAAAGTGATTAATTTTAATTTGCAGTTTTTCTCGTAATTTTTGTGCCTGCCGATAAGCTATGTTACGGTCTTTGTTTGAATGGTTGTGCAATTCTGCTGGTTCCAAAGGCTGAATAAAGTAATGCAGGCGAGTTCTCATTGCCCAAACTCCCATTGAAGGAAACAAAATTAACGCAAGCATTAAAGGCGAGATAGGCAAAAATGGTAATTTGACTAGTCGTTGCAATTTTTTGAAATTAACAGCCCAAGGATGTAAAGATTCACTACCGATGCAAACTATCGGCAGAATAGGAATTTGATAGCGATCGCTCAATTTAATAAAACTCACATTAAACTTTTCTAGTTGATAGCGTCTCCTCCAACCTTTCCCAGGTCCACGGATACCTTCGGGTGCATATAAGAGAATTTTACCTTGGGCGATGCCTGCGGCGGGCTGCGACAACGCTGCTTCAAAATCATCTAATTCGGCTCGCACACCACCCAAAACCTGCGACCATTTAGGTGGTAGCCACCAAATCATCCAAGGATGCTCAAATAATGCTGGACTTGCTAATGGTTGTACCACCCATCCTCTAGCTTCACTTAATAAATAACCCAAGGTCAAAAAATCCCAAGGAAAACTCATCCCTGCGTGGTTCATTGCCACAATCAATGGCCCTGTTTGCGGCAAGTTTTCGACTTGTTGTAATTCTCCACGAAAATAGTATTTGACGATGGGCGCGACAACTTCTTTGCCAAAAGCTTGTTGATATTTGGGATCAAATTCACTAACTTCTGTTCGAGGTGAACGAAAACCAAGACGCAACCAACGACTCAGCAACGCCAGATAAAATCCGCCAGGAATTAAAAATAATCCATATTCTGCCCAATTCCAACCCTCTAAATCAATATGATAGTGCTGCCAATGACGGTTAAATATAATTAGCCAGCCTGGAGGATACCAAAGACAAAACCAATCAAACCAGCTAAATATATAGCCTTCACCTGGTAGATTTTCTAGTTGAGTGTTTAGGTGATTTTCGGAATGTTGATTAATCAAAACAATGATATTAATTAGGCAAAATTTTTATTTAAATCTTATTATAGCTTTATAGCTTTGCCATTGGGATATTAGCTTAGAATTAAAATTGACTAAGTAGGTAGGCGTAATTAAACATAAGATAAAACCTCACCCTCAATCCCTCTCCTTCGTAAGGAGAGGGAAGCCGGAGGCAGGGTGAGGTTTTATATTTAATTTGACCCACTTACATGGTTTGCAAACACTTATAAAGGCCAAGTATTAGATAAAACTTATGTATCCAGCATATCTGTAGCAATCCTATCTAAATTGTCAAAATTCGCAGTATCTAATTTTTCACGAATGATTTAGAATTGCTATATATAATATTAAGTAGGTTACCAAAGATAACTATGGAATATAGTAACCATAGATTTTTGGCGATGCTTGAAGATTGAAAATCATCAAAGCATTTATTATACCATTTGATATTAAATACCCACAAAAGTTAATGTTTGTTTTATAGTTACCTTATAGAGTTATTTTGTCTCAAAAAGTTTTTGTAGCACCACCTTAAAACAGTTAACAGTTATCAAAAGTATGGACTTAAATCAGTGAACAGGAATTAATCAAGACTGATAAATAATATTGGTATTTAACCAAAAGATGAAATTGACAATAACTAATGATAGTTTAAATTCTTCCTCAAGTGAGAGACAAATGGCAAGACAGGTGTCCTACTCTTCCTATTATGGAACTAGGAAACTCACTAAAAATTTCAGATTTAATCCGTGAACTTCGGCAGCACCTCGATCTCTCTCAGGAAAAGTTTGCAGCCAAGTTGGGAGTTTCCGTGCGAACAGTTAATCGCTGGGAGAACAAATCTACAGTGCCTTCACAGATGGCACTAAAGCTAATTGAAGAAATGTTACAGAAAATGGGCGAACCAGGCAAAAGACTGCTGAACGAGTATCTCCTAAAAGCGGAGCAACGGGAGGACTCTTAAGATGATGCTGAAAGTACTCAAAAAAATTTTGATGATGCGCTCTTGGTTACTAACATATAGTGTGATGATTCTGGCAGTTATAGCGGCGCTGCTGCTGACGCAACTGTTGTTGCCAGTCTTCGATCCGAGCGTATTTACATTATTTTATGCTGCCGTGGCAATTAGTGCCTGGTATGGTGGTATGAGACTTGGAGTACTAGCGATCGCTCTTTCTGTTACAACTGCTTTCTATTTTTTGATCGAGCCAGTCTACTCATTCGATCTCCTGGGCCCAAACGTTTTGGTAAGATTAACCTCATTCTCACTAGTATCCTTCTTAATTACTGCCCTATCTTCAGAGTTACGAACTGCCAGACGCAAGGCAGAGACAAGCCTAAAGTTGTTGCAAAATAGCGAAAAGCGGTTTAGTCGCTTGGCAGAATCCAACATCATTGGAGTTATGGTAACTGATATGAGCAACGGCTCGATCGTGGAAGCTAATGATGCTTTTCTGAAGATAGTCGGCTATACGCGAGAAGATTTTGCCGCTAACCAAATTAAATGGCGCGAGATTACCCCAAACGAGTATCTTTTATTGAGTGAGCGTTCAGTAGAAGAACTTAGAACGACCGGAGTATGTAAACCCTTTGAGAAAGAATACATCCGTAAAAATGGCGATCGCATTCCCGTTATACTCGGTTCTGTTGTCCTGGAAGATACTCAAGAAAAGGTGATTGGCTTCGTTGTTGATTTGAGCGAACGCAAACAAGCAGTATTGGCATTACAGCAAGCCAATGAGCGGAACACACGCACTCTAGAAAACATGAGTGATGCATTTATTACTCTAGACCGAGATTGGCGAATCATCTACCAAAATGCCGAAGCAGAGCGAATTAACGGCAAACCCCGGACAGAGGTTATCGGTAAGTCGCACTGGGAGGAATGGCCTTTATCAGTAGGCACTAATGTAGAGCTACAGTACAGAAGGGCGATCGCACAACAGATTCCCGTCTACTTTGAGCATCACTACTACTTCCCGCCCAAGTATGACTTCTGGCTGGAGATTCACGCCTACCCTTGTGAAGATGGTCTTGATATTTTCTTCCGTGACATCAGCCAACGCAAGCAAGTAGAGAAGAC
The DNA here is from genome assembly GCF_036916975.1 of Nostoc sp. Taxonomy (GTDB): domain Bacteria; phylum Cyanobacteriota; class Cyanobacteriia; order Cyanobacteriales; family Nostocaceae; genus Nostoc. The sequence goes on along the minus strand of NZ_JBALFF010000068.1, from coordinate 97,992 downwards.
AGTCCAAGCAAGTGAAGAACGCCTGAAAAGTTTTTTCCAAGCGAATATAGTTGGCATTCTCTTTGGTGATGTGAATGGTAGCATTACTGAAGCCAACGACGAGTTCTTGCGAATTGTCGGCTATACCCAAGCAGATATCCAGTCAGGCAGATTACGCTGGACTGATATCACGCCTCATGAGTACCAATATTTAGATGAACTGGCTATTTCCGAGGCAAAAGCCAAGGGAACCTGTATTCCTTATGAGAAGGAATGCATTCGCAAGGATGGTTCCAGTGTGCCGGTTGTAGTTGGTTACTCTTTGTTAGGCAAATCTCAACAAAAATCAGTTGCATTCATTCTTGATATTAGCGATCTCCAGCAAGTTAAAAAAGCGCTGAGTCAGAGTCAAGAGCAATTCCAAGCTTTTATGGACAATATTCCCGCCGCAGCGTGGATTACCAATGCAGACGGACGTGTACTTTATCTAAGTCCCACTTATCTGAGTACGTTCGATGTCGCAACAAAGGCGATTAATAAAAATATTTTTGACCTATACCCAGCCGAAATCGCTCAACCCTTCCTTGATAACATTAAAATGGTTGCCCAGACGAATCAGGTTCTTGAAGCGATCGAGTCTGCCCCACGCACAGATGGCACCCTTGGCGAATTTTTGGTATATAAGTTTCCCATTGCCGATGCATCTGGGCAACGCCTAGTCGGAGGGGTTGCAGTTGACATCACCGAACGCGAACGCGCCCTTCGGGAACGCCAGCTTGCTGAACTTGCCTTGCAAGAGCGCAGTGAAAGGCTGAAACTGCTTTCTGAAACAACCAGCGATTTGCTTTCAACAGAGCGCCCCTTGGATCTAATGAACAGCTTGTTTAGCAAACTATCGGCGCAGATGGATTTGCATTTTTACTTCCACTATTTAATTGAGACGCACGAAAATAAGCAGAAACTTCGGTTAGTCGCTTGGAACGGCATTACTGATCAAGTATTTCAAGCAATTGAATACCTAGAATTTAATCAAGGAATGTGCGGACTAGTGCTACAAGAACGCCATCAAATTGTCGTCAATGATGTGCTGCACTCTACTCATCCAAATACCGACATTCTCAAAGATTTGGGAATCACAGCTTATGCAGGTCAACCATTAATTGCTCAGGGAAAGGTGCTTGGTGTCCTTTCTTTTGCCAGTCGCACCCGTACCCGCTTCACTTCTGGGGAAATTGCCCTATTACAAGCAACCTCCGATCAGGTGGCGGTTGCTCTGGAACGCGCTCAGCTGATGGATTCGTTACAGCAGCAAAAAGAGCAATTAGTCCAAGCTAACCGAATCAAAGATGAATTTTTGGCGGTTCTTTCTCACGAACTTCGCACACCGCTAAACCCGATTTTGGGATGGTCGAAGTTATTGCAAACTAAAAAGTATGATGAAGCAACCACTACTCGCGCTCTCGAAACCATTGAGCGCAATGCCAAGCTTCAGACCGAACTAATTGAAGATTTGTTGGATGTCTCTCGGATTTTGCAAGGTAAACTCAGTCTGAATATTGCTTCTGTAAATCTGGAAACTGCGATCGCATCTGCAATAGAAACTGTCCGTCTAGCCGCCCAAGCCAAATCTATCAATTTGCGATTTACTATTTTAGACTTGGGATTAGAAAATTCTTACAAAAATTTAGAATCTATCGATTTTAACAAGCAACCTGACAATCTAAAATCCCAAATCCAAGTTGCGCTTCCAGCACCGGAAAGATTCAATCCAAAATTTCTAGTAACTGGTGATTCAAGTCGCTTGCAGCAAGTTATCTGGAATCTCCTTTCTAATGCTATTAAGTTTACACCCCAAGGTGGACAGGTAGAAATCAGTTTACAGTCTGTTGGTTCTCAGGCTCAACTTAAAGTCAGTGATACAGGTAAGGGAATTAACCCAGATTTTTTACCATTCGTATTTGAATACTTCCGACAAGCTGATGGCGCAACTACCAGGAAATTTGGGGGATTGGGATTAGGATTAGCTATTGTTCGTCACATCGTAGAGCTACATGGTGGCACAGTTAAGGCTGAAAGTTTGGGCGAAGAACAGGGAGCAACTTTTACAGTCATGCTACCTCTGATAAAGACTGATCTCAATAGCCATCAAATTGATAAACAACTTGATGATTTCCCCGATCTTAATGGGGTGAAAGTTCTGCTTGTTGATGATGAACGTGATACGCGAGAGTTAATTGCTTTCATTTTAGAGCAGTCTGGCGCGGTAGTAACTCAGGCCGCATCTGCTATGGAAGCACTAAGAATTATGCCTCAGTTTCAGCCAAATATGCTGTTAAGCGACATTGGAATGCCAGAATTAGACGGCTATATGCTGATGCGTCAAATCAGAGGTATGTCACCAGAACAAGGAGGGACAATTCCAGCGATCGCTCTTACAGCTTATGCAACTGAGGCTGATTCTCAACAGGCGATCGCCGCCGGATTTTGGCAGCATATCACCAAGCCTGTGGAGCCAGCTAAATTACTTCAAGCGATCGCTAAGGTAATTTTTAATTATAACAATCTGCAAACTAACTTATGCCAATAAAATATCTTTTTTCTGGATAGAGTTGCATACAAACTCTCTCCATCATAGAAGATCGCTACACTGCTGTTGTTATCAATCAGGATAATTCTCAACTTAATTTATACTGATACCATTTCTTTGTGAGGCTGCGCCAAACCCTCTTAACTTCTTCTTTCTTTGTGTTCTTTGCGGACTTTGCGGTTCGTTTTTCTTTCTTGTACTTAAATATGGTTTAGCGCATCTTCATACAGAATTGGTATGACTTCGTGGTTGGCTCAAAGCTGTGTCTTTATTCTTTGAAATCGCTAAATCCGTTGGAAAGTTGCCGATATAATATCACTGCTAATTGTGCTCCTAAAATGGGTGCAACCCAATAAACCCAATGATGCTGCCAAATTCCTCCCACCAAAGCGGGGCCTAAAGAACGCGCCGGATTCATACTTGCACCTGTAATTGGCCCCATAAATGCTGCTTCCATCCCTACCGTCAACCCGATCGCTAACCCAGCAAAACCAATATGGGCGCGGCGATCTAGTCCAGAACCCAAAATTACAAACATCAAAATAAAGGTGAGAACGAACTCCAACACCAAAGATTGCAACCAATTCCCATTCAGTGGTAGAGTCGCCCCTAAATTCGCAACTCGCCCCAAACTAATTAGCAGTAAAGCTGAAGCTGCGATCGCACCCACTAACTGTGCCAAAATATACGGCAATACTCGCCGTTTTGGAAAAAACCCACTCGTCCAAAATGCCAAGTTTACAGCAGGATTGAAGTGTGCGCCGCTCAAATGACCAATTCCGTAAATCAACGCAGTAACGACTGCACCAAATACAAAACTGATACCAATATGCGTTACACTGCCACCACTAATGGAGTTCACCATGACTGCACCAGTCCCGGCAAACACCAAAATAAAGGTGCCAATTCCTTCTGCTAAAGCCTCTCGCCAGCAATGCGTCAGCGATTTTTGTAATTTCATGCCTTTAGTAGGCACTTGGGCATCCTACATTTAAAAAAAGTTGATAAGGTTATACTATCTCTATTGTGAAGCAGAGACTACAGCTTCAGGTTGATAGCGGATACCCGCTTGCTTAAAGCGATGTAAAGCTTCACCCAAGCGATCGCAATCGGCAATCAAACTGATTCTGACATAACCCTCACCTGCAACCCCAAAGGCATTACCTGGCGTAAGAACAACGCCAGTTTGCTGCAACACATTCAGAGCAAAATCCGTGGAACCCATACCCACAGGACACTTCACCCAAAGATACATAGTCGCCTTGGTTTTGGGGATATCCCAACCCAACTCTCCTAACCCTTGAATCAGGAAATCGCGGCGGGTACAGTAGCGCTGTTGTACTTCGTGCAAATACACATCTGGCAATTGCAAAGCGGTTTCGGCTGCTGTTTGTAATGCGGCAAAAATGCCGTAATCCAAGTTAGTTTTCAGTGTTCGTAAACCTTGAATTACATGGCGATTACCCACCACAAACCCAACGCGCCAACCAGCCATATTATAGGTTTTAGATAAGGTGTGAAATTCTACACCAATTTCTTTCGCGCCGGGAATTTCTAGCAAGCTAGTGGGTTGATAACCATCAAAAGCTAACTCGGCATAACACAAATCATGCACTAGCAAAATTTCATATTTGCGGGCGAAGGCGACGATTTCTTCAAAAAATTCGCGGGGGGCTGTGGCAGCAGTCGGATTACTGGGATAGTTGAAATAGAGAATTTTAGCTTGTTTTGCAACCTCATCAGGAATTGCAGCTAAATCGATTAACCAGTCATTTTCTGGTTTGAGAATCAAGCTGTGAATTTTCCCCCCTGCGATCGCTGGGCCGCGAAAATGGGCGGGATAAGCTGGGGAAGGAACTAGAACTAAATCGCCAGGGTTAACGTAGGCAAGTGCTAAATGGGTTAATCCTTCTTTAGAACCGAGTAGCGGCAAAGCTTCACTATCAGGATCGAGAACCACACCATAACGACGATGATACCAGTTAGTAATCGCTCGGCGGAAACTAGCAGTTCCCTCAAACGGAGGATAACCGTGATTGGCGGGATCTTTCAAGGCAGCGATCGCCGCTTCTACAACTGGTGCTGGTGTTGCACCATCGGGGTTTCCCATACCCAAATCAATTAAATCTAACCCTTGTTCCCGTGCTTTAGCTTTCAGTTCATCTAAACGGGCAAATACATAGGGCGGTAGCTTTTGTATCCGTTCTGCTGGGACAATCCAATTTAAACTCATGCTTCAACCTCGTCACTGATTCCCTTGGGCGAAACTCGATTCATAGTATCTCTACTATCTATAGGTGCAGTGGTAGAAACCATTGCTGCCATCAACTGTTCTGGCGCGACTTTAAACGGTAGTCGATGGATGTCAGAATTAGGAACTAGGGCAATTTCGGCGGCTGTTTGCAACTCGCCTAATGTAATATTGCCCAATCCCAAATCGCTTAATTTTTGGGGGAGTCCAATTTCTGTGTAGAACTTTAACAACTGTTGCCGTGCCGATGCTGCTAGTTGATTGCCTTGTAGCATTTCTTCTAAACGCAGTTGTACCAAAATTCCAAAAGCAACTTTTTCGCCATGAATACTACCATGTCCTGAAATGTGCGTTAAACCATTATGCACGGCATGGGCCGCAACTGTGCGACACTGCGCCCCTCCAAGTCCTCCAACTACCCCAGCTAATAAAACAGTCGCGTCTACGACTTCTCGCCAAACCTCACTACCTGGTTCTTTCAGGGCGGCGGCTGACTTTTGCAACAAGATATCTCGCAAAACTCGCGCTTGTTGCACTGCGGCAATAATTAAAGTGTCTTGCAAATGCCCACTGCTAACTGAGGCTTCATACCACTTAGCGATCGCATCACCAATTCCAGCTACTAAAGTCCGTTGTGGTGCAGTGTTGATCAAATCATAATCAAGGATCAATAAATCAGGACAACGAGACAACCCCACATCATAAAGAAACGCCCCCTCTTCTGAATAAACATTCGACAAGGCACTCCAAGCTGCACATGTAGAGGCTGATGTCGGAATTGTCACCACTGGCAACTGTAACTGATGCGCGACTAATTTCGCTGTATCTAAGGCTTTGCCACCACCAACACCGATAATTACATCAGCTTTATGTTCTTTTGCTTTCTTCTGTAAACATTTCAGGCTAGCTTCGCAGCAGTCTGGGCTGTATGAAGCTTGGGCAGTATGTAAAGAATGCGTTTCTAAAACTGGGAGCAAATTTTTTCGGCTGATGGACAGAGTAGAATCACCTGCCACAATTAAGGGACGACTTCCCAAACAGGCGATCTCTGCTGCTTTTGCTTGCAACACCCCAGAACCACGGATTACTTTTGCTGGGGCGACTGTGAGCGTCAATAATGTACTAGAGGTTTGAGTAGACAAAGAAGGTTGAGTAGAAATTTGATTAGACATATAATCTAGTTTGCCAAAACCAAGATATTTCTTAATCTAATAGACTTGTAGTCAGGGATGCTTGAAGACATAACTGGTTTTTGGATGGCTCCAACCTTACACCCGACTCATTTGGATCTGAGCCAAGCAATAAACTAGACAGACTAGTTTCACGAAGTTGCTTGAATCTATAATGCCCATTAGCTTGAAATTCCGAACTCTCAAAGTTTTGAATAACTGTAATAATAAATTAACATTACCATTCTCAGATTCTCAAGAAAGGAGAATAATCTGTCGATGGTCATTCCAGCTATGGATAGGTGCGTAGGGGCGAACATTTATCTGTACTCCCCGACAGCTAATTTATTTGCTGCAAAAAATTCTGAAAATGTCAACAGTGGTAATTAGGCTAAAAACTGACAAATTACAACTGTCAGTACCCATTACCTGTACGTTAATTAACTTTTTCCAAAGTGTAACCAATAAAAGTGTAAATATCTTAATATAAAAATAACTATTAATGTATCGGTAAATACAAAATAAATTATGTCATCCTGATAGCAGGTAAATTATTTTTATCCTCTTGCATGAAACAGGGGATAAGGAGAAACTTGTACAAAAATTTCCCCTTATCCCTGCCTTTTAAGCGGTAGATTTTGGCAATTGGGCGAATTTTTCTGTGTAAATTTCGATTGCGATCGCAGAATTTTCACGAGAGACGAGCGATCGCTTGGCTTCACCCAAGTAAACTGGTACAGAAGTCCCTGATTCCGGGTGGATAATGGTACGAGCCCGAACTGTCAACTTGTCCTCTTGGCGTGTACCTGAGCGACCAGAAGAAAACAGATTACTAACTGCTTGACGTAAAGTTGCATCTAATTGTGTGGGTGTAATTTGGGGTGATGTAGCAATCACCGCTTGTGTTGACCCATTGTCATAAACTAGAGTGTAGTGGGCTGCTCCTGGAATCACAGTCCGACTCAAGGGGACTATCGAGAGTGCAAATAAACCAGCCGTCATCACCAGCATAAAGCCAGTCGTACCCACCAGCCGAAAGCGGATGCCCCATTTGAGAATAAAAGCCAAAAATGTTAAGGCAGCAAATAGCAAGGTAGCAATACCTGACCATTGGGTGTACTGAAAAAAGTTAGCTGTTGTGAGCATAAGGTTGGATGGATGCGTCTTTGTTTCGTTACCGACACACCCATTTTACCGAGAGCTTACACCATACTGGTTATCCTAGTCTTTAATGCCAATCAAAATATTGGGTGCGATCGCAGTCATAATAAAGTTTAAACTTGGGTTTAGCCTAAGTTTAGGGGTGAAATGGAGCCAACCTCAGAACAATTGAAACAGTTATACCGAGTCTTGACTTGGCTAACGCGAATGTATCTCCCGGTTTACCTAGTTACCTTAGATGAGCGAACAGATAACATCGTAGTAATAGCAGGTGAAGAGACAGTTGTAGTAATTAATCCAGAAGCAGAGGTTGATTATGAATAAGCCTAACTTTAGAGAAATGACACGCAAGCAATTGCGAGATTATATTTTACAAAATCGTGGCGATACCGAAGCAATTCACGCCCTAGCATTGCACGTTCAGTCTAATGGCAAACGTCTCAATTCAGTAGATGAACTACAACAAGTCATCCAAGAAAAACGTAACCAAGGTTTAGAGCCATAGCTAAAAAAAATCATCATTCCGTTAGGGAGCTAAGTAGGTAGGCAAGATAAAAGCAAACTATCTAACGAAAAGTAAAATCTCTGTATTTGGCTCGTAGTTGCGCTTTAGCGCTAAAGCGCACGAGCTAGTGATGATTAATTTGCGCCCACTTACTTATGCGATTTTGTTAGGTTGTAGCGAATAAAGCTGGGAAAAAAATTGCTTAACCAACTTCCCCAGCCTCCCCAATTTTTCTAGAATAGTATTGGCTCACCAGAGGTAATATCGGAATTTTGAGATGTCTGCAACTTAGTTTGAACACTATCAATGATTGCTAGCCAATCAGCATCTCTGTTCCATTCAGAGCGAATCCTGGTTTTAGTCGCCGCGTCGTAGAGGTTACAAAAAACCACATTCTCTTTTCCAGCAATTGCAGTAATAATCAGGGGTTTAGAAAAGTCCTGGACACATGATGCAGCTAAAAGAAAAGTTTTAGCAAAGTTAGTTTCTATCCCAGTCCTAACAACATAAATTTCATCCGCCCTAACAACGATGTGTAACTTAACGTTGTCCTTCCCCTTAAATTCTGTCGTTTTTAATTTCAGTTCAGATATATACCCAGTTAGCCCTGTTTTGTGGACAGGAATAGTTTGATCATTATTGATATCGTAATTATACCACAAGTAGGATTCCCCGTTTAATTCTCCGCTTTTCACATACAGATAAATAGGTTCTGGCGGGTTACAAAGACCTAGCTTAATTTCAGTAACCATGTTCTATGTTCCTTTATGACAGATAAAATTTTTTTGATATTTCGGCAAATTCAATATTTTTTAAACTTGTGTTTAACTGAAGAAAAATAATAAATATACAAAAGGGCATCTACAAGAGATGCCCGTCATGCAGGAAAACCCCAAAGGGTTGTCCCTACACCTTCCCAACAATCAGCAACAGTAACTAATTAAGTATTAGTTACGCTTGTAATAGTAATCTTATTAACTTGAAACTATAAATGTCCCCAGTGCATACACTGAAAAAGAAATGATGGATATTTAAAATTGCTGTTTGTCATTTCCTGACTCATTTGGATGAGATGCAAGCCTATCGTGTAGCTTATAACGATATATTACTCCACAAATAGCAGCCAAAATTAACCATGAAAAGGCATTCAAACGAAAATCGAATATGGTTACATCTACTGTGTTCAATAGAACCCACGCAGCAAAAGCCAGAAGATAACTGAAAAATATCAATCTGTCTTCTTTATTTATATATTTTGACTTTCGGAGTAATTGGACACCTGTAATCAAAATCCAAGCGAGTAAGCCAAAAAATAACAGAGTACTGGGAAAACCAGTTTCAGCAGATAACATCAAAAACAAGTTATGGGGATGACCCAAGCGAGTATGCATCTGGGCTTTGTAGAATGTACTAAAACTATGTAACCCCCAGCCAGTCCAAGGATGTTCCTGAGCTAAAGACCAGGCAAACTGCCACTGAGTTTTTCGCATTAAAGCGACTGGTCTATCAGGATACATGTCATCATTTAACCTTGCCCAAAAGAAGGCAGGAACGTAATGACGAAAAAATTGAGCGACGGGCGAAGGAGCAAAAGCTGCCAAAAGCACACTAGAAGCGATCGCAGTCACGCCCCCCACAAGAATGCGCCAACCTTGGTAAAGTGCATAAGCTAAACAGGCAAAAATAGCGATCGCCCACCCATTGCGCGAGTTGGTAAAAATCAAGGTGATGAAATTTATAATCATCGCCACGGTTAGGAAGAGAAAGGGGAGTGGGGAGTGGGGAGTGGGGAGATGAGGGGGATGAGGGGGATGAGGGGGGAATGACTGTTTATTTTTGACTCTTAGTTGCTGATAGTTTTCTAGCCACAACCCTAAACCAAGAATGAAAATTATCACTAGATAAGCTGCGAAGGTGTTAGCGTGCAAGAAGAGTGAGGCTATGCGACCTGGCGGATTTCCTCCTGGTACGATTATCCAATTGAACACAACCCATAAAATCTCTAAATTCAAACTCCAGCCCAAAAATAACTGCCCCAAGCCGATAATTATCAGGGGCATAGAACCGATCACCAAAACCCAAGCCATTTGCCGCAATTGGGTAAATGTTTGAATCAGGGCGCTATGGGCAACGAAAAGTAAAAAGAACGGTAAGAAATTAAATAAGCCGAGGAAAGCTAATGTCTTGCCATCGGCAAATCCAGCACTCACCAGCAGCAAGACACTCAAAAGGGCAAATCCCCAGTTGAGAGGGCGGCGACTAATTTTGCGGGATTGTTTCAACCAAGTTATTAATGATACAAAACCGATAGTCACAGCCCCCACTAGAGGACTCAATGGGAAGATTAACAAAGCCCATAGAGAGTAGTTCCAAGCAGATTGCCAACGAGACTTAAAATAGTCAAAAACCTTGTTCAAGCTGGCTCCCAACATTCCTCACGAGTGAGGCGAATTTGAGCTAAGGTGAAAATAGTCGGGATAATCCGACCATAGTTAGTGGCGATCGCTCTCCACCCTAAATCTGCAAAAAACCAAGTCCACATTATCGGCCCAATCACAGCAAACATAGTGCGGGCTGCTCCATAACGAGCTGCATTCACAGTCATACCCCGTTGCGCCATTTGCATACCTACATAGCTTTGAAATTGCGTTGCAGCTGCTTCTGAGCCTGTAATAGCCGCTTGTTTGGCTACTTCATAAGTAGCAAAGTGGATGGCAAATTGACGGGCAATCTGCTTAAGTACAAATGGCTGGAGCATGGAACTAACAGCGATCGCACTACCACCTTTGAAAAGTAACCCCAAGGGGTCACGTTGCAATAAAAGTGGTAGGGGTTCTTTTAGTTCTGATTTGACAAGCTGACGCTGCACTTGTACAGTCAATTTTTGCTTTTCCTGTTCAGGTAATTTTTTCCACACCTGTCCTAGCAGATGCAAAAATACTTCTGCTTCTAAATCAATGGTTGGCAGCCGATTAGAATAGGTAATTTTTAGATACTTACATACGTGAACTAACGCTTCTCGGTAAGTAACCTGGCCTGTGCGTCCCCGCAATACTGTCATCCCGTCTGCCGCCAAAAAGCGAAAGCGACCCTCTAGTGAATCTAGCCAAGCTTTGCGGTCTTGGCTTTGTACTTCGATGGGTTCGGGTGTGTGTACATAGTCTAAGGGATTGAACTTACGACTAAATAGAATTGCGGTTAAATCTTGCAATTCTTCTTCGGTCGCTAACTCTAGCGCCGCCCTCATTTCATCCAATGTCCCTTCCTCCCTTCTATGCAGCTTTGTGTACTTTATTCTACTATTAGCTTTCAGCAGTCATTAGTAGTAATTTTGTCCTTTGATAATAACGAATAACTAATACTTCGGCTTACCTCGCCTTCGGCTCCATTGAGCGACTTGTACTGACTTGTACTGAGTCCAGCCGAAGTAGTGTAGTCAAAGTAAGTCGCTCACCACAAGTGACCAATTACTAATAACCAATGACTAGGGACTATTGACTCATAACTGATATTGTAGTCATTGGTGCCGGAATAGCCGATTGAGTCCGCGTCTATATGAAAAAACGAACCGCTTTGCAAAAGCATCTCGTTAGAGAAGGACAGGAAGGAATAGCAGTTTTAGAAAGTTATTGCCTAAGTACTATAAAAGTAAAATATCCACTGGAGTTTAGATTAGATGGGTAATTTTAAACTCCAAATAATGAAAAAACTCCAGAAATTTTTGTGACAAATCTGGAGCCAGGAAAGATACGCATTTACCTATACCAAATTTTCACCGTCGGAGAATCCTACGTCATCAGGGTATACACTCAAATCTAGATAAAAGTCTATGAGGATAAACCACTGTGCTTCTGCAATCTACATAAATGGTATTTTTTGTCAATGCGTCAGTTCTAATAACTTTTCTGTGGGAAGTAACGCAAAACAGCCTCAGACGAACTGAGGCTGTTTTGCGAGAGTTATTTGGCATGAGGGGTACATCAATAACTGAAACTGATGCCCCATGTTTAGATATAAATAATTCAGTATGCATCCCTATTCAGGCGTGTTTTGGCATACCCGGATGATTTAGAAAATTGCGACACCGAACAGTCGGTGGTAGACATCGCTTTTTCCAAAAAAACTCCAGATGCACTTAATGCATCTGGAGTAGTAACAGGTTTCTAACATCAATCAATTTTCACTTATGCGATCGCTAGATGTCGTTAGAGTATATACTCAAATGTATTTATGTCTGTTCATCCGCAAATCGACCCGCAAATTACCTTCATTTATACCCTTAATATCATTCTATCTAAGTAATTACACCAAAAAAACTCGATTTGGAATTATGGCTCGATTAAGAAAACTGTCAGAGTTATACTGTCAGTAGTTCTGAATACTTAGGTTTGTGTCAAGCAAGTGAAATATCAACTCCTCCAGCCGACAAGCAATCAAGTGTGATTTTTAACGAAAAAATGGGTTTAAAGCCGTGTTGTTCTCCGACGGCTTTTTCTTCATCTTCAGGCTTCTAATCAAGTCTCTAATACCAAATTCTGTATGAAGATGCGCTAAACCATATTTAAGTACAAGAAAGAAAAACGAACCGCAAAGTCCGCAAAGAACACAAAGAAAGAAAGAAAGAAAGAAAGAAAGAAAGAAAGAAGAAGTTAAGAGGGTTTGGGGCAGCCTCACAAAGAAATGGTATAAGAACATCAGTTTTTGTTCGGCCTACTGATTCACAATAGTCTTGAAGAATTAGTCAATGAGTTGTGGGGTAGGAATTTGCGTATCAATATCTGCTTGAGAGAAAGTGGGAAGTAACCAGCTACTCTCACCCGCCTTGAATACTTTGGCTGGTTCAACATTCAATTGAATTGCACCAGTAGCTGGATTGGTTGTAGCAATAGACTGTGTACCATCGACAAAATTGACGGCGATTGGTTGGGTTAGTTGTTGTGGTTGAGCGTTTGGGCCTAGAACCACTTGAGAACCTGCGGGTAAGTAAATACCATCACAATCCCAATCATCATCTGTAATTTTTCCTGCGCCCAAGAAGTAGAGTTGGGTTGGAGATTTTTTTGGTTTATTGGCATAGACAGCCAACGTCTTTCCTGTTTCATTGCGGCACTGCGCCCGCTTTCTAGCTGTTTCTATGACATTTTTCTGAAGCTGCAATTGTGCCAGTCGCTTCTGAAATTGCTCAGGTGTATAACCCGCTTGCTCAGGTGTATCCTTTATAGTTAGAAGTTGATTAAGCGCCTGAGTTACTTCAGCATAGTCAGCCCCCTTAGTAAAATCCTTGCCCGCCCAAGAGGGTTGAGCAATTAACAGGTTTACCATCAACACGAGAGCGACAAGAACAATTTTGAGAAACTGCATATTTTTCTGCTTTTTTTGAAATCAGTGTTCAGTGCTACTGAAACTTTACCAGATTTCAAAGTTTTGAAGCGTTAGTTGACTAATAACAATTTGAGATTTTGGATTCAATCGTCAAACTCTTAACTGAGTTACCGCAATATTACCGGAAAAACATACATCTACATCGCTACCAGGAGTGCGATCGCGTTTGCCATATTCCCCTACATAATAAAAATTATCGCCTTCAATTCGATAGTTTACTGGCAAAGGTCTGTTACAGGGTTGGCAAAATACCATATTCGGATCTGGTTCTCCTGATTGCAGATGCGGCAAGTTCACATTCCAAAAGCTTCCCGGTTCTAGGGGACGGTGGAGTAACTCCGCTAAAACTTCAACTGTGAATTTAGCAGCCATATCCCAATCAAAATTCTGCTTGGCTTTGCGATATTGAGAAATGGCAATTCCAGGAATACCGTGCATTGCGGCTTCCCGCACCGCAGCCACTGTGCCAGAAATGTAGACATCGACTCCTAAGTTGCCCCCAGCGTTGATCCCTGAAAGCACAAATTTGACATCTGCGCTAATTTGTGTTATGGCAATTCTTACACAATCGGCGGGAGTGCCTGCGATCGCATATTCAGTCTCAGAACGTTGCTGGAGGTTGATGGCACGAGTGGTGGTAACTTGATGTCCACAGCCAGACTGAGGATCGCAAGGAGCCGCGATAATAGCATTTTTGCCGTTTACAGCTTTCACCAGCGCTCGGATACCGGGGGCATCAATGCCGTCGTCGTTAGTTAAAATTATGGTCATTTATATATTATATTGATATAAATTTAGCTAAAATATCCCAAAAATGCAGATATCACCCATCAATGGGTATAGCAGGAAAAGCTACTTGCAGATATGAAAAAATATGCTTAATTCTGCCAAAAATATTGATTATACGATATCATTTATAGATTTTTTGCAAATACCGCCCCAAGTTTTTGGATTAATCCCCAAAATGGGCGGTATTTTTTGTCATTTTAATGCTTGCAACCTCCCTCATCACAAGTTTGTGCAATCAAAAAATCCCGTAAAATATATATCTGCTGGCAGTAACAGAAACTTTATACTGAAAAAAATCGGGAACGAGGTGATTTTTGCAGTGATTCTGTAGTATTTTTGGTGCAAGTCTGTCTTAGGGATCACACGATGAAACAGCTCCTCAAACAAGTATTTAACAGTCAAAAACACCTCATCCGGCTAATTCTCCCTTTGGTGACGGTTATTTTAGCAGCCTCGCTGTTTGCCGTACCTGCTTTTGCTACAGGTGTGAATCAAATACCCAACCTCACAGCAGGGAATAACACCTGGGTTTTAGATCAAGGTGAAGTTATTAGCCGTCTGAATGAAGGTAAGATTAACACCGCTTTCGAGGATTTGGCAAAACAAACAGGTAAGGAAGTTAGAATTGTTACTGTTCGCCGCCTCGATTACGGTGAAACACCAGAAAGCTTCACCAAAGAACTGTTTGAAAAATGGTTTCCCACAAAACAAGCCCAAGCGAATGAAATTTTATTGGTTATTGATACGGTTACTAATGGTACTGCCATTATTACTGGAGATGAAGTCAAGCCAATGCTTACTGACTCTATTGCCGAGAGTATAGCTACTGAAACAGTAAGTGTGCCGTTACGCAATGGTAACAAATACAATCAGGCATTTCTCGATGCCAGCGATCGCCTTGTCGCCGTTCTCTCTGGAAAAGCCGATCCAGGCCCACCAAAAATAATTGAGAATGTACAAGTAGAAGGCACCTTCAAGAAAGCAGGCGAAACTGACCAAGGTAACGCCACTGCTTGGGTAGTAGGATTGTTAATTGCCGCCACTGTTATTCCAATGGCGACTTATTACATCTATCAGATAAATCAGCCATCATCTAATGGGTAATGGGAGAGTAGGAGTTAGGAGTTAGGAGTTAGGAGTTAGGAGTTAGGAGTTAGGAGTTTGGAGTTAGGAGTTAGGAGTTAGGAGTTTGGAGTTAGGGGTTAGGGGTTTGGAGTTTGGAGTTAGGAGTTTGGAGTTAGCAATTTCTAACTCTTAGCTTTTAACTCTTAACTTTTAACTCCTAACTCCTAACTTTAATCTTGAACATACTCTTGCCCTGTAACTAAAGCTACCTCAGCCCTGACAAATTCTCGACCCAAATAAGCTGCATGATCTAATTGAGTTACAGGAGGGGGCTGAGTTTCTTCAAAAATCTTCACGCAAAGTTCTTTCGCTGTCCTCGCACTAAAAACGGTTGTGTGGGTTCGTTCTACCTTTTGTCGCGCCGGAATTACCTTTCCCGTTTCGGGATCGACAGCTAAACCGCGATCGTCAATCACATTTGTAAAATGCTTGGCATAAATTAATCCGGCATCTCGATCCAAGTAAATAATGAAATATCCACCGGGATCAAGATCAATATGACGATGGGAAAGTTTATCATCAATTGCGGCTAAATCTTCAACTATTAAATCCATAAGCATTCTAAAAAGAAATTTTCTTTCTTGAGGGTTTTTTCACTCTATATCAAGTGTAATTCGTCGTTCCCTCTCTGCCTTGGCAAACTTTTAAGAATCTTGGTTACTAAATGGCAACTCTGCATTAATTGCCTCAATCTCCTGCTGTTCGAGTTGATTCACTTCCTTAATATAGGGACGTAAAATTTGTGCTAAACGATTATTGTAAAAGCGGTGCAAACTGTGATTGGGCATAGCGGGGAAACCACGGCGTTTTTTGTGCCGCCCGCCCGCGCCAGGATCAAAAAGTTGGATATTGTTAGCGATCGCCCACTCAATCGGCGCATAATAGCAAGCATCAAAATGTAAGCAATCTATTTCTTCAAAACTCCCCCAATAGCGTCCATAGAGTTTGTCATCTTTAAATAAACAAAAGGACATTCCTAAAGGATGAGAGTTATCTTGCTCGCTATATGCAGCAACAAACAAGACTCGATGCCGATAATCGGCGTGTAACTGCTCAAAAAACCTCCGTGTGAGATACTTGCTACCCCACCAGCCAAACTTATCACAGGTGTCAGCATAGAATTGGTGCATCAAAGGAAATAAAGACTGAGGAATTTCATCACCAGTCAGGGGTTGCAATCGCAAACCTGCTTTTTCCACAGCTTTGCGTTCCCGCTTGATATTGCGGCGCTGATTGGCGTTGAAAACTTTCAAGTAGTCATCAAAAGTTTTAAAGCCAGCATTTTCCCAGACGTAGCTGTGGTGTAGCCAAGTTGTAAAACCATGCCGTTCTAGCATCGGACGCCATTGGGGATCGACGTAGAGAAAATGACATCCAGAAATTCGATTTTTGGCGCAAAAAGTGTCAATTTCATGCACCATCATCGCTGTGATTTCGTCTTCATCTTCTCCTGGGGCAATTAAGAAGCGATAGCCTTCGGCAGGAGTAAATGGTGTCATTCCCAGCAATTTTGGGTAATATTGAACCCCGATGCGGGAGGCTAACTCTGCCCATTGATGATCGAAAACAAATTCACCAGAACTATGTCCTTTGAGATAAAGTGGCGCAGCAGCAATCAGCGTTCTATCTCGCCACAATGTCAAGTGATTCGGCAACCAACCAGCTTTAGCCGTAGCACTATGGGAGGTTTCGAGATTGTTCAGCCACTCCCATTCTAAAAACGGCGTTTTGAGTGGCATTGCCAAAGCATTCCAGGCATTTTGGGGTACTTCAGCAATTTTGTTCGTCCAAACGACAGAATAGCGAGGCTTAAGTTGTTCCACTTTTTAGGAGAGTAGGGAGTAGGGAGTGGGGAGTGGGGAGTGGGGAGTGGGGAGTTAGGAGTTAGGAGTTAGGAGTGGGGGAGATGAGGAAGTAGAGATTAATTTCTTCTCAATGCCCAATGCCCAATGCCCAATGCCCAATGCCCAATGCCCAATCCCCAATAACTTTATTTAGCGTAATCTAATCTGCTGGTCGTTGCAGGCGATAGTGCAAAAAGACTTCTTGCTCAACTGCATGAACTTCTAGCAGTTGCAGCTTGGGAGCTAAATCGGGTAAAAATCCTTTCCCATCCACGGGTGTGGGTGCGGTATTACCACCTAAAATCAACGGACAGACAGTTAGCCATAATTCATCAATTAAATCTAGTCCCAGCAAGGAAGCGACTAATTCACCTCCACCCAAAACCGCCAAGCGTGTTATATGTAGAGTGGCTAGATGCTTTAAAGCTGCACAAATGTCTATTTCTCGCGTTGGTGTTTCAAAAACCAAAATTTGCTCAAATTCTGGAGGAGATTGTTGTGCTTTGGTTCCCATTGAGGGAAGCGTCCTTAAACGTCCTTTCCATGAAAGTTCTCCTGCTGTTGTCGTGATTAGCCAGCGTCTAACTGGTTGCTTAAAAAATTTAATTTCCGGATTGAGGTTTGCAGAGTGTGTAGTCACTATATAAACTGGCTGCGGAGGCTTCCCTTCTTGCGCCCGAAGTTGCACTAGACTTGGATCTGATATAGTAAGTGTTGTTCCGTAAGCCCAAAGAGTACCAGCACCGAATAAAACCGCATCAGCAGCAGCGATTTGTTTTTCTAAGTGTGCTTTATCCACCTTTGAGCCAAACCGAGCAGGCGATCGCCTAAAATCTGCTATTTTACCATCTGCACTCATTGCTAAAACAACTGTAGTGTGAGGACGATGTTGCAACATTAAACTGATTTGATAGTTTGAATATTTTTTTTGCTCGTGTGTAGATTCTCAAAAAAATCCATGCCTGCAAGCTACTATTTTACAACTTCACTACTGTATTTATATGCAACACAAACTGCTTTTAAATCTAGCATATCTTAATTTTGGTATACCGCGTTTCTTTTTGAATCATAGCAATTTGTTAATTTTAAACATTGAAAATAAAATTCTGATACTTTAATAAAATGTCTCATCTAGCTCATCTAATTACATATCTTTGCTGTTGTGGTTTGCAGATGCAAAGTGAGACACTTGATGACTAATTACCGCCAGTCTTCTTTTCGTCGAATTTTAGTAACGAGAATACTGCTTCTGTTCGTTCCAGTTTTACTTATAGGCGAGATTGTTGCCTTGAATAAGGCACGTTCTAGCATATTGGGAACTGCCCGTCAAAATTTAACAGAAAGCGCTATCAGTAAAGGGGAGAGAATTGGAGATGCGATCGCTATCTTAAAAGCTACTTTGCTGAGTGTAAGTAAAACAACGGTTATTCCGTCTGCGCCTATACAAGAGCAAGAAATTCTCACGCAGCTAAAGCAACAACTTCCACCCAGTATTGAGTGCATCCAATTAACGAATCTCTTAAGCCAGAAAATAGTTGCTAGTAGCTGTGAGGATCAAGCAATAGGAGAATTGAAATTACCTTTGCCTAGTGATGGAATTGATGTCAAAGCAATCTTCCCCCCAAAGGCAGGAATAACTGGAAAAAGAAATGCACAAAATCAATTGCAAGTAGTGTTATCTGCACCAGTCTTTGATAGGCGAAAAAATTTATACAGCTTAAGTATTCAGTCTGCATTTTACCAACAAACCAGAAATGCGCCGGGATCGCTCACAGGCGCTATGGTAGTGATTGCTGAAGATGGCACAATTTTGGCACACCCATTCACAGATTGGGTGGGAACTAATATTAATCAGCACCCAAATGCTTCCCAACTCAAGAGCATAATTAAAAATGCAATTGCGGGGGAAAACAATTCGATAAATTTGTCTTTTACACAGGGGAACGAATTAGTCGCTGGTTATACGGCTATTGCAAATCCACTTACCCAACAGCAGCAGCAAAAATGGATAGTCTTAGCTGTTTCTAGTGTCGATAATGCGCTTTTTGGTTTAGAGGAAATAAAACTAATTCTCATCGTTTTGACAGTTGGTCTGATTGGTGCAAGTTTGGTAGCATCTTTATATCTAGCTCCTTACTTAGCACGTCCTGTAGAAGAATTGCGAGACTACGCTCTAAATATTCACTCTCACCACGCCGCCCAACCAGTTCCGCACAATTTTCAAATCAGAGAATTCAATCAACTGGCCCAAGCATTAGACCAAATGGTAGAACGGCTCAAAGCTGGCTCAGAAGAACTAGAAATAGCTTGGAAAGAAGCAAAAAGCGCTAACCAGATTAAAAGCCAGTTTTTGGCTACGACTTCTCATGAATTGAGAAACCCATTACATACTATTATTAACTGTATTCGCCTGGTTGAAGATGGCTTATGTGATAGCCGACAAGAAGAAATGGAGTTTCTTAAACGTGCCGATGAAACAACGATTCATTTGCTAAATATTATTAATGATTTACTCGACATTTCTAAAATCGAAGCAGGTAAGCTTTCTGTAGTCACCACACCTCTTGACCTCCGACAAATATTGTTAGAGGTGATTAATTTACAATCAGTTAATGTTCAACAAAAGGGCTTGCAATTGAAATGCGAGTTAGATTCTCAAGCAATACCAATTAAGGCAGACGCAGGAAAACTGAAGCAAGTGCTGATTAATGTTATCGGCAACGCCACTAAATTTACCGACGCAGGAAGCATCACCATTGCTACAGAAATTCAACATAGTAATGCTAAATCTCAAGTGGTGGTAATAGTTAAAGATACAGGTATAGGAATTGATCCCACACAACAGCACAAACTATTTCGCCCCTTTGTGATGGTGAATGGCACAACCACGCGCCAGTTTGAAGGTACTGGACTGGGACTAGCAATTTCACGAAACTTAATCGAACTCATGGGAGGCAGCATTACTCTTGAAAGTACAGGACTTCATCAAGGTACGACACTGAAGATTATCTTACCTTTGATTGATATCTCGTTGTTACCTGTTCTCAATAAACAAGAAAATGTAGAGAATCTTAGATTTTCCTCTGGGAATGAGGGGGCAAAAGCAAGCAACTACCCCAGCCTACAGGAGTCTGGGAGAAGTCCGTCCTTGGGGATCAATAAATCTGTAAAAGCAGGTGTAGACAAAGAGAAGTCCTCGAAGTTGCAGGTGTTACTTGGGAACGAGACTTACGAGATAAGTCTTTCGCCGCAGCAAACCCTCTTGGTAACTCTTCCAAAAACAAAAGTTTATGCAAATGGGGGTTTTGAGAGGTAATTCTCGCTACATCTTAAATGAAAATAAAGAAACTTGAATCTCAAGGGAAAATTACGTCTCAAGAAAAATAGGTTGGCCGCCTTGTCCAAGAGATGCTGTTAGAGCAGCAAGAATTTCTACTAACTGTGTGCCTACCCAGCCCGACGAAACCTCTGAGGGAGTATTGTTGAGAACAGAGACAACAAAGCAGGAGCAAACGCGCCCCAATGGTTCTCCTGGTTCTAATTCCAGCACTACCTGCCTTTGATTTACAGGAATAAATTGATTACCCTGCTGTTCAAATTCCCCATGTATCAGGGTTAGAGGTGATGATTGCGACATCTCATCAAAAATCAAACTACCAAGGCTCCCCACAATTCCCAGCCGTCGCTGCTTATCAGGATTCAGCCAGCACAAGTGAATATAAGCTTGAAAGCCATCTGGGTATGTCAGTGTTAGCCATACGAGGTCAGCCAAACCTTGGGATGAGGGGGATGAGGGGGAATAAATATTAATTGACTCCCTCATCTCCCCCTGCTCCTTACCTTCCTGTAGCCACACCGTACCCGTTGCTTGTACTTTCACAGGGGTTTGACCTAGCCAAGCGTTAAAGATAGCAATATCGTGAATAGCTAAGTCCCACAGCGCATCAACATCTTGCCGGACAGGCCCCAAATGGGTGCGCGTTGCGTAGCCATAGCGTAAATCACCTAATTTACCCGCTTGTACTACAGTTTTTCCTTGCTCAACTGCTGGGTGAAATAAATAAGTGTGGTCAACCATTAGTATTAAATGATGCTGCTCTGCCAAATGGCAAAGTTCCCGACATTCTGCTGGTTTGAGAGTTAGGGGTTTTTCAGCTAAAACATGGTATCCCTGTTGGAGAGCATCTTTAATTAAAGCATAGTGGGTGGTAGCTGGAGTTGCGATCGCCACCCCTATCAACCCTGGAATTTTCTTTAAATCCTCCCACTTGGTTGTTAATACTACATGCTCGTCTAAATTAAACTGCTGTTTTATCGCCGCTAATCGTTCTGGATGCGGGTCTACTACAGCAACTACATCTACTTGGGGATGTGCTAAAAAATTTCGTAGCAGATGCACTCCCCAACGCCCAACTCCGATGACAGCAATTTTAATTTGGTTTGTCATTTGTCATTTATCATTTGTCATTTGTCATTAGTATGCAAGGGACTTGGGACAAATGACCACTGACAAGCAACTGAATTATCAGTTTAGGGACTTCCAAGAAATAAATTATCCAAATAAACGAACCACAGAGGCACAGAGAACACAGAGAGAAGAGGAATAGAGAGAGTTTTTGCGTCAGTTTTGGAACATTTTTTTATTTGGAAGTCCCTTATCAGCCGTATTTTTGGTTCAGGGTATTTCTGGTTGAGGAATGGCTAAAAAGGCTACCTTAGCTGCGGCTTGTTCAGCAGTTTTGATTGAGCGTCCCTTACCAACTCCTAGCTTGTTTCCGTGTAGCCAAACTTCAGCCACGAAACGTTCTTGATTCCGGTGCGGTTGAGTGATTTCTACAACCCGATACTCTGGTAAAACTTTAAATTGTGCCTGAGTCCATTCTTGGAGAGCAGCTTTGTAATTAAGTCTGGCAGGATCGAGGCGAATTTCTGTTGTTAGCTCTTGGAAGTGGGGATCTAGCCAAGAGCGGATCAGTTCCAGATTTTGAGTACTTAAATAAAGCGCACCGAGAACTGCTTCAAAAGCATCTGCCAATCGTGACTCTAGACCAACTTTATCAGCAGTAGCACTACCAGCGATTAGTAAGTATAACTCTAAACCATAAACTCTGGCTAATTGGGCGAGGATGCGATCGCTCACCAACACCGAACGAATTGCCGCAAAATCCCCTACTGGACAATCGGGATAATTTTCCCATAACACAACAGCCGACACCAGCCGTACCACTGCATCGCCAACAAACTCCAGTTGTTCATAATTTGCCGAATCAGAGACAGTGGGATGAGTTAGCGCTAAATCCAGCAGTTCCCACTTTATCGGTGCTTCTACCGACAAACCTAATTTTTGGACTAAACTTTCGAGTTGCCGTTGACGGCGTGGATAAGCAAGGGGCATTACATGATAAGGGGAAAGGGGCAGGGGGCAGGAGGAAACTAATAACTCCTAACTTTTAACTCAGCACTAAAATAGGCGTAGAGGCAGGACATAAATACTAGGTATCTATCTTAATAGTTCTCGGAGTAATACTCTAACAACTTTTAACTACTTCCCTTTATTTCTATTTAGCTTCTCTTGGATAGCTTCTCTACAGAATTCAGGAGGGTTATCTTGTTGCTGCACTTCATCTTTCATGGATTTTGTCATGCGTAAATTCATCTTCTCAGTCAGAGGTTCTTCTCTGTCAGTCTTGAAACCATAATTTTTAATATCTGGATTACCGCGATTATCTTTAGACACTTTACGTTACTTAATAAAGCTGTACTAATGTGGAAGCATATTGAATAATGATTAATTGGTGGATGAAACTTTCTGAGGGTATGCATCCACCGATTCCCACTTTTACAAGAGGTAACTCTATTTTATGTTCACACGCACGGAATTAGAAGTTAAAAGCTTGAGAGCGTTACGCGATTTGTGCCTGATACAGTACGGCATCCAAGCAATCGGGAACCCTGCTGATAAGACATCCTACATTAACGCACTCCTAACCTTCCCTGTTGTAGCTTGCAAACAAGTGTCAGAAAATAAAGGATTAAAATCTCCTATGTTCTCTCAAGTACAAGCGCTAGAAGCAACGCTAGAAGCTATGGGAACACCGACACCAGAGCAGTCAGCATTGCTCAAAGTGACGATGGAGGGAAGGAAGCTAGAGTACCCAGCACGGTACAGTCAAGAAAAGCTTTTTGGACTCTATCGGGTTAAATGGCATCTGGATACAGCATTAGAGATCCTGGGAATGCTCTAAATGATGAATTAACGATGTCTACGACGAGCTTCGCTTACGCACACCCGCACAAAAAATAATAGAGTACAAACCGTGAAAGGTTCATACTCAATTAAAGGGGAGAGAGCAGGACATAAGCCGGGTTCTGTTCTCTTGCGAGGGCAGTTATCTATCTGGGACGCTTGTTACCAAACGCCTCTAGCGGCTCTCATTGAGCGGAACTGGTAAAAGACCAACCGTAGTTCCTATCGCCTTGCTTCCAACCGGGGTTTACCGAGCCAGCACCTCTCGATACTGCTGGTGCGCTCTTACCGCACCTTTGCACCCTTACCAAATTTAGTTAAGAGTTATGAGTGATGAGTTAAGAGTTAATAATTCCTAACTCCTAACTCCTAACTTGTTTGGCGGTATCTTTCTGTGGCACTATCCTCACGATCGCTCGCACTGGACGTTATCCAGCAAGTTTGGTCTTTCGGAAGTCCGGACTTTCCTCAAACCAGTGACTATCACTGATCTGCAACCGCCTGCGCCTACTCTCTCCTTAGATCCAGTGTAATCTTTGGAAGTCCCTAGTATGCTGACATGGCATTACTTTTTTTTATTCCAAGGTAAAGCGTAAGTCCAAGGTAGTTTCCTGACTGTGAAAGGACAATTGATAATGCTAATAGGAGGAAAATCACGACCTGGAGCTAGACCTAAACGTACCTCAGATATCCTTAACACCAGTTGCAGGGAAAAGTCCAACTCCTTTCTTCTGTTAATAAAGTCGTTGTACAATTTTTTTTGCAGCCCGTTGATATCAATTAGTGGTTTTTTTGCTGAATAGGTTCCAGCTACTTGATCGCGTTGGAAAACATCTTCTGCTGTCACCGTTTCCGAAAGTGTTTTCCTGGGAGCAATCAGGCTTGGACTTTGGGGTACTGCTAAGTCGCGGGTTAAATCTGGTGATTTTCTAATTACACGGCGCGATTGCTTGCTATGTTCAACTACTAAAGAACTGTTGTCCCAGTCAACATATACAGCAACATTATCAGATTTATTTTCAATGCTAATCGATAAATCTTTCAAATCGTCAATTGGATATGAGGATTTGAGTTTAAAGGAAATGCCAACTTTATCGTCGAGATTGTTTTCTTTGAGTTGCTCGTCAACGATTCCTTTTTTAAACTCAAACTTAATTTGATCGTCGATGGATTCAACCATGCGGTTAAAAACGTATGAGACACCGATAATATAAATCGTTAAAACTACTAAATTCTGGTCGCTACTCCTCATAACTTAAAATATTAACTCCCGGTGCTAATGTAATGTATACTTGAGTCACTATCCATCTACAATTTTTAATTTCGCTTGGTTACTACAGAATTTTGCAGCCAGCCTCGTCGCCAAAAAAACAATAGTAATCCAAGTGCGATCGCCCCCATCAGTGTCAAGCAAGCTGGATAGCCCCAATACCAATTCAACTCAGGCATATTATATGGCGATTTTTCCGTATTGAAATTCATACCATATATTCCGGCAACAAAAGTCAGTGGAATAAAAATTGTTGAAACTACCGTTAGTACCTTCATAATTTCATTCATTTTATTGCTGACTGCCGAAAGATACACATCCATTAATCCAGATGAGAGTTCTCGGTAAGTTTCCACCATATCCATCACTTGTACCGTATGGTCATAACAATCTCGTAGGTAAATTCGCACTTCTTCAGTAATCAAATCTGGAGCATCTCGAATTAAAGAATTAATTGCATCTCGCTGAGGCCAGATAGCACGACGTAGTTGCAGTAATTCTCGCCTAATTTGATAAATGTCTTGGAGTGTTTGTGGAGTAGGTTTAACTATTACCTCTTCTTCTAACTCTTCGATTCGCTCCCCATAAAGCTCTAGTACTGGGAAAAAGCCATCAATAATTGCATCTAACAGAGCGTAAGCTAAATAATCCGCTCCTTGTTTACGGATGATTCCTTTGTTTTTTTCAATCCGCGATCGCACCCCTTCAAAGCAATCATGTTGTGGTTCTTCTTGGACTGTCAACAAATACTTTTTCCCTAATATCAAACTCACTTGTTCGCTGTGAAAACCACATGTTCTTTCCTTTGGTACTACCATCCGCGAAATGAATAGCAATTGGTCTTCATAATCCTCTGTTTTGGGACGCTCCGGTACATTAACTACATCTTCTAAAACTAAAGGATGTAATTGAAAAACGTTACCCAATCGTTGTAATATATCTTGACTGCCCAAACCTTGTACGTCTACCCAAGAAATCGATTCCATCTCCAGATAGGGGATACATTCTTCTGGGGTTGCTATTTCTTCGCGGATAA
Organism: Nostoc sp.; assembly: GCF_036916975.1. Lineage (GTDB taxonomy): Bacteria > Cyanobacteriota > Cyanobacteriia > Cyanobacteriales > Nostocaceae > Nostoc. The sequence goes on along the minus strand of NZ_JBALFF010000068.1, from coordinate 72,647 downwards.
AATTGGTTTGGTTATAGTCAATCAAAAAAATTATTGGTGGTGGAGCATCTGCATCAATAAAAATAGTTCCAGGTAAAGTCCCTGGTTGGTGATGGAACTCATCTTCATATATCCTAGTGACGATTTTCGGAACGCGGCGCAGTTTTCGTGCCATGTAATACTACCTAATTGTCATTGGTCATTGGTGATTTGTCATTTGTCATTTGGAAATAACAAAAGATATAAGGATAATTTACACATTATTTTACAAAAATTAATCTAATAACGCTAATTTCTACTAATTTCTAAATTATGCAATTATTTAGATTCCTAATTTGATTTGGTCATCAGCATTTTGCTATTAGCCAATCAAGTATCAAATCTAGGGGCAATTCATGAATTGCCCCTACAGAAAATCAAGGCTTTCACTGCCTTGAAAGCGTAAGTCCTATACAGATAACATATTGTTCCTGAATCAGCAATGATAGATATAAAAAACAGTTTGCCTTGGCAAGACAAACTGCTGAAAAAATATTTATCTGGGTGAGCAGAAGTTAGAACATGCCCATGCCGCCCATGCCACCCATGCCGCCCATGCCGCCCATACCACCCATGCCGCCCATGCCGCCCATATCAGGGGCAGCAGCAGCAGATTTCTTCTCTGGCTTTTCAACAACGATCGCTTCGGTAGTTAAGACCAAACCAGCAATAGAACCAGCGTTTTGCAAAGCTGAACGCACGACTTTTGCAGGGTCGATAATCCCAGCAGCAATCAAGTCTTCAAATTCGCCAGTAGCGGCGTTGTAGCCAATGTTGATGTCGCCATCCCGGACTTTCGAGACGATTACAGAACCTTCAGCACCAGCGTTGTCTGCTATTTGGCGCAAGGGGGCTTCTAGCGCTCGTTCGACAATATCAGCCCCAATTCTTTCTTCGTCATTTTGTAGAGTCTTTTTAATCTCTTCTACCTTTTTAGCTAAGTGAATTAGAGTTGTCCCACCACCAGGAACAATACCTTCTTCCACAGCAGCTTTAGTAGCGTTCAGTGCGTCTTCAATTCGCAGTTTCCGGTCTTTGAGTTCGGTTTCGGTTGCCGCACCCACTTTAATCACTGCCACACCGCCAGCAAGCTTGGCGATGCGTTCTTGGAGTTTTTCTTGATCGTAGTCGGAATCGGTTTCTTCCAACTGTCTGCGAATTTGAGCAATCCGTTTTTGTACTTCTGGCTTAGTGCTACTACCAGCGACAATTGTAGTGCTTTCTTTGTCAATGGTGATTTTGCGGGCAGTTCCCAGCGCTTCTAAAGAAGCGGTATCCAAACTTAAGCCGATTTCTTCAGAAATCAACTGTCCATCGGTGAGAATAGCAATATCTTCTAACAAAGCTTTGCGGCGATCGCCAAATCCAGGTGCTTTAATTGCAGCTACAGCTAGTACACCCCGCGCTTTGTTCACTACCAAAGTTGCCAAAGCATCACCTTCGACATCTTCAGCAATAATCAGCAAGGGCTGACCAGAACGGGCGACTTTTTCCAACACTGGCACTAAATCTTGGATGCTGCTGATTTTTTTATCTGTCACCAAGATCCGGGCGTTTTCAAATTCGACGATTTGCCGCTCGTTGTTGGTGACAAAGTAGGGAGAAATGTAACCCCTGTCAACCTGCATCCCCTCAACTACTTCTAGTTCAGTTGTGAGAGATTTAGATTCTTCAACGGTTATTACACCATCTTTGGTGACTTTTTCCATTGCTTGAGCTAACATTTGGCCAACTTCTTCATCGTTACCAGCAGAGACAGTTGCAACTTGAGCGATCGCACTACCTTCTACTGGCTTGGCTATTTTGGCAATTTCTAGTACCAGTGCCTCAATAGTTTTGTCGATCCCGCGTCTTAAGCTAACTGGGTTACTACCCGCCGCCACGTTCTTCAAACCTTCCCGAATCAAGGCTTGTGCCAAAACTGTGGCGGTGGTTGTCCCATCCCCAGCGACATCTTTAGTTTTTGAGGCTACTTCCTGGATGAGTCTTGCACCAGTATTTTCTAAAGGATCTTCTAATTCAATTTCTTTGGCAACAGTGATACCATCGTTGACAATTTGAGGTGCGCCAAATTTTTTCTCTAAAAGGACATTGCGACCTTTAGGCCCCAAGGTGATTTTTACGGCATCGGCAAGGGCGTTAACACCCCTTTCTAGAGCTCGCCGAGATTCCTCGTCAAATGCAATAATTTTCGCCATGTTTAATTTCTCCAGCGCTTCCATTAGACAATTTAGCACTCACAGCGCCAGAGTGCTAATCTCCCAATTGGCTCAAGTTACAAATGGAAATAAAAAAATTGATTAATATACAGGTGATGCTCATATTAGATCCAGGCAGTAATGCTTGAATTGGGAGATGAATCTAGACAACTCCCTTAAGTCCCTTGGTATTGCCGACCCTAGCGGCACCGGCTGGTTGGCGGTAGTATTTACATTCCTCTTGGCTTGCGTTGTAACGTGGCGTTTAATTCCGACAGTACGCAAATTCGCCTTGCGGGTAGGTTGGGCTGACCAACCCAATGCCCGAAGGCTCAACCGAGAACCTTTACCCAATGCAGGGGGGCTGGCTATCTACGCGGGTGTAATTGCCGCGCTGGTATTAGCTAGCCTTTTACGACCGATTGAACTGCAAAACGTATTGGCTCAGGTGCTTACTATTCTGTTGGGGGGTTCGATATTAGTCCTTGTAGGCTTTATCGACGATCAGTTCGGCTTACCGCCCTCCGTTCGATTGTGGGCGCAAATTATCACCGCCCTGTTGCTGGTAGCTAATGGGATCAGCGTCAAAGTATTGTTTGGCACTCCCATCGACTCGCTGCTGTCGATCTTGTTAACAGTAGTATGGGTAGTAGGGATTACCAACGCCATCAACTTAATGGATGGGATGGATGGCTTGGCAGGAGGGATCAGCTTTATTACCGCCATGAGTTTGTTAGGCGTTGCAGCCCAATTTAACAATCGGGCGGCGGCAATTTTGGTACTTGCAGCTTTGGGGGGTGCAGCACTAGGCTTTTTGCGTCATAACTTCCATCCGTCACGGATTATTATGGGTGATGCTGGAGCATACTTTTTTGGCTATGTGCTGGCAGCAACTAGTATTTTAGGGAAACTGCAACAAAACACAGTTTATGCGCTAATTCCTACGGTTTTATTTTTGTTGTTACCAGTGCTAGACACCACTCAAGTATTTGTACGGCGCATACTAGCAGGAAAGAACCCTCTGAGTACTCCTGGGAAAGACCACTTGCACCACCGCTTACTTGCTTGGGGACTCTCCCAGCGCCATGCTGCCTTCACGCTTTGGTCAATTACCTTAGTTTTCAACCTGCTGGCGATGAGAATACAGGGTATGAGTTGGGCTGTGATCGCAGCTACCGCTAGTAGTATTATCATTCTTTTGGGCTTTACTATCTGGCAAAGGATACGTCAACAGCCTTAGTTCCTTGTAGGGTGGGCATTGCAATGCTAACCCTACGATGTTTTATTCACTCCATCAAAAATTCAAGCTTGAGTTAAATTATCTTGCAACCAAGCAACTAAATCTCCTTCTGTGGAAAAATCCAACAGTGCCTCAGCTAAATTCTCAAGCTGTTCGATAGATAGTTGACTGATGCGCCCTGACAATTGCTGACTCAAATTGCCAATGCGTCGTCGCAGCTGACGGATAACTACCTCTAGAGTCTGTTCTTGCCTAACTTCATCACGGACTTCCTCATAAACTTCATCATGGACTTCCTCATAAATTCTGGTAGTTTTGATATCAAAATCACCGAGTCCAAACATTTTTATCAACTCCTGACGACTGATACGCGGTAGTTTGTAAACTACAATTGTTTCTATTAAATCTAGCACTTTTTGTTGAAGTGCTTTATCGCTGACTTCTGAACGTGTCTTTGTAATCAAACTTTTGACTAATAGGGGAGTTTGTTTTTTATTTACAACTACTAATTTGATAATACCAACTCCCAAGGAATGTTCAGTTACTTCTCCAAGCTCGTTTAGATATAATCTTGTTACCAGTTGGTCGAGTAAGACTCGATAGGGTTGTACTTCGGTTGGTTCAACACTGCGACGAGGAAATATAACTACTGCTCGCCAATCTTTAGTAGGTGCGTAAAGTCGTAAATAGAGAAAAATTTCGGAAAATAACCGAGCGTAAAATTCGTGATCTTTTTGAAATTGAACCTCTACAAAATAAATCGGCTGACTGCTACTATCAGCAACAGGAAGAAAGACTCCATCAATACGAAATGCTGTTTGTTTTAATTCTACTGAAGCGAAATTATATGCATTGGCTTCTGATGCTTGCAAATTAATTAATTCAAAAAAAGCACTGGGGAAAGTTTGAAATAAACGATAGAAAATGGAGTCGGTTTTCATGCTAGTCTGTCAAGTTTGATTTAATAAGTTTTTGGGTAACGCATTGCCTCAACCCAACCTAGAAATATTCTTAACTTCTCAGGACTTACGCAAAAACTCTCTCAAACTCTTATTCCTCTGTGTCGCGCCAGTTGCTTCTCCCAAGGGGAGACGCTGCGCGAACAAGTCGGGGAACCCGCAAGGGCGCACTGGCTTCTCTGCGTCCTCTGCGGTTCGTTTTTTGGTAATTTTGCGTAAGTCCTACTTCTAAATAAAAAAATACTCAACTACTTATTGTGGGGTGGGCGACACGAACGCCCATATATAAGGGCGGGCTTTTCGGCCTACCCCACAAGATTGGCTAATTTATTTGTTGGAAGTCCCCGACTATTTAGGCCATTACCATACCGCCATCAACGTTAAATACTTGTCCGGTGATGTAAGTGGCGGCAGGGTCGGCGGCGAGGAAACGCACCATTCCAGCGACTTCTTCGGGTTGACCGAAGCGACCGAGTGGGATGTATTTGAGAATCTCTTCGGGGTTGTTGAGATCGCTGGTCATGTCGGTGGCGATGAATCCAGGGGCGACGGCGTTAACGGTGATCCCGCGAGTCGCTAGTTCTTTGGCAACGCTTTTAGTGAAGCCGATTACACCTGCTTTGGCGGCGCTGTAGTTTGATTGACCTGGGTTGCCCATTTGCCCAGCGACGGAGGTAATGTTGATAATCCGTCCCGATCGCTGCTTCAACATAATTTTACTGACGGCGCGTGTACAGAAGAAAACACCAGTTAAATTAAGGTCTATCACTGCTTGCCAATCTTCTGGCTTCAAACGCAAAAGCAGGGTGTCGCGGGTAATACCTGCATTGTTGACTAAGATATCCACACGGCTGAACTTTTCCATAACGGTTTTAACTAGTGCGTCTACTTGATCGCCTTTAGATACGTCTGCTTGGATAGCGATCGCCTGACCTCCCGCTTCTGTAATTTCTGTAACAACTGCCTCAGCAGCAGCACTAGAATTGGCATAATTGACCACTGCGATCGCTCCTTGTGTGGCTAATTCAATGGCGATCGCTCGTCCAATCCCTCGTGATGCACCTGTGACAATTGCGACTTTATCTTGTAATAGTGTCATTCAATGTTCCTCAATCTTAGAAATACTGCGCTAATTATCTTATGGTGATTTAGGGAACATCTGAATATTGTCTGAATATGGAATCACGCTTTTCGAGTTGAGAGCGAGTTTTTCCAGAAATCAAATCATAGTCTTATACACACAAACAAGAATAATATACTAATTTTATTATAATTATTTAAGATTTTTTGCTGGCAAATCATTCTAAACTTTATCTAAGTTGAGAACTGTAGTTTTTACCCTCTCCCTAAATCCCTCTCCCAAATCTGGGAGAGGGAGTTTGAAATTCTGGCTCCCCATTCTGGCTCCCCTTCTCCCAGATTTGGGGGATAGGTTGGGGGATGAGGGCAAATCCTTTTCGTCATGGAAGAACTATAGGTTTCAAGATAGACGTGGTTTATATTGATTAATTTAATCCTTTCCCAACAAAAACCCATGAACCTATACCGCTTTTATTTTCAAAGAATTACTATTGAAACAAACAATTGAAAATCGGTGTGTGTCACATGGCAACTAAAAAGCAATTTAACAGCTTTGAAGAGATGCTGTCTGCTTCTGATGTACCTGTATTAGTAGATTTTTACGCTGACTGGTGTGGGCCATGCCAAATGATGGTGCCAATTTTAGAGCAAGTTAATCTCCAACTTAAGGATCGCCTGCGAATTGTCAAAATTGACACGGAAAAATACACAGATTTAGCTAGTCAGTATAAAATTTCCGCTCTACCAACTTTAGTACTATTTAAGCAGGGTGAGCCTGTGGATCGGATAGAGGGAGTGATGCAAGCACCGCAGTTGGTGCAATATCTACAAACAAAGGTTTAAGCTAACACTTAAAATTTGGATTTTAGCTGCCAGAGGCGCGGAATATCGCGTCTTTTTTAGTGGGATAGCACAGCTAGCTGTTGCCCTACAAATCACCGTGTAAAATATTAAGTAAATATTAAGCATTTCTACTTGTATGTCTAGAGACTGGAGTTTATAAATTGAGATAGCTATATTGTATAGATATAACAAACTATATTGACAAATAAAGCAATCTATGAATAGCAAGCAGGAAAGACCTGACAAATCTTATATTTGGGTAAATATTGATTTTGATAAAGTTCAACATAGAATAAATGCCGTGACTTATCAGATTGAGCGCGTTATACAAAAGCACCAACTTTCAAATCAAACTGATAAATCAGGCAAAAGAAATAATTAAGTTATTTGTAGAGATTTTAGGCAAAGTAACTATATTTTTGTCAAACACAAATCTTTTCCCTCACCCCCAGCCCCTTTCCCAAAATTGGGAGAGGGGAGACATAATTCTAGTTCCCCGAATCCCAAAGATGGATTCGGGGTTAGGGGATGAGGGCTATCAAGGGAATGGCACATTTGGGATAGTCCGCTCCCAGCATAAAGCTGAGGAAGGGGAATTACGCGATTAGGTTAAAAGGTAAAAGTAGTCCGAAGTACACCTACAGTCGTAGTCTCATTGTTGCTGTTACCTTCTGGGTTAAAGAGAATAAACGCACCAGGGGTAATGCTGATATTATCGCTAACTTGAAAGCGGTAATAGCCTTCTAAATGGTAAGGAGTTGCCCGATTCTCGCCTGTGGGGGTAAGTTGAGCAGAACCACCAGTATCACTACGGAAAAGCGGCTGACCAAAAATAATCCCCGCAGTGTTCCCAGACTTGAATAAATCTCTGAAGTGAATTCCCGCCATCCAACTTGTAAAGGTGGTGGAAGCATTCACGCTATTTGAAGCAGCATCAACAAATAGTGCTGCACCGTAGCCAGATAAGGCTATCTTGGGAGACAATCGCCATGTTAGCGTACCCCCAACAGAGTTGACTGTGACCGGTGTTCCTGCTCCAACCCCTGCTAAAGCACCGATATCACTACTAACTAATCCTGTACCCAAAATATTGATTTCGTGATAACTGTGGGCATAGTTTAAACCAATATCCAGAGCGGAACTTGGCTTGAAGGTTAACTGTGTGGCAATAACACTACTACCACTAAATAAACCTGCTCCCAAAGGTGTAGTAGAAACTCCTGGTACTGCTTCAGTGGCAGATTTTTGGGTTAAATTGGCATTGGGATTGCCGTATAAAGCTCTTAAATCCAAATTTGGCGAAATGTTAAAAATAAATCCCGCCGCCGATGCTAAACCAGTACCCGAAGTTCCACCAGAAATCCGTACCACAGGATTCAAGCCGCCAAAACGAGAAATTGACTCTTGTCCTTCACCATAAAAAGGCGTAATTGCTGGGAAAGCATCTGATGTTTCCGCCGCAGTTCCCCCAAACAAGGTTAATTTATTAGCGACGGGAAAGATATACAGCAGTTTGTAAAGCTGAACACTGTTTGCGCCAACACCCGACAAAGTATTGACATTTATCCCCGGAAATTGCGGCTCAAAACTGGTACGGGCGCTACTTGCACTTAAAAGCGGCGAAGCTAATCCTAAACCCTGTTGTAAGCTACCCTGTCCATCGGCTCCACCCAAAAAGTTATAGGCTTGCAATCCAGTAATTAATAAATCTTTACCAGTAAAGCTAGTGGTGAGATTTAACCGTACTCTATTGACTAGGATAATGTTCGGGTCGCTTTTATTAGGAGCGCCGCCGCTACCACCAACACCAGCAATAATTACCTCTCCATTAAGTTTAGTAGTCGTAGAAAACTGATTTGCTTCTAGTTCTGCTGTGCGAGCTTCTACAGCATCTACTCGACCCCGCAATGTTGCTAATTCTGCCGTAAATTGTTCTTGTAGTTTCTGCAATGTGGCTAAATCTTCTTTCTTGACCAAATCACTAGTTGCAGTCGCAATCAGTTCATTGATTCGTTCTAAACAAGCATTTAAGCCAGCAGCAAACTCATAGCGAGTCATCGCCCGATTACCGCGATAGGTTTGATTGGGATAACCTGCGATACAACCATAGCGCTCGACTAAAGATTGGAGTGCCTGAAAAGCCCAATCGGTCGGCTGTACATCAGACAATTGAGATACGGATGTTACTTGGGCAAGTTTGTATGAGGATGGAGATGAAGTTGCAGATTGTGGTATGATTGGTTGCCAAAAGTTAACGGCAGAATCTACTTCATCTGGATTTTTTTGCTGTTGATTAACTGAGGTTAATTTTTTTTGGCTCTCATTAGCTATCAGCAATTTACTGGAGATATTTTTTGCTAAATTGCTTTGATGAGAATAATTATTTTCATAGCTGCCATCATCTTGATTAACAGCTACGTTTTTATCTGTAATTTCTAAACTAGGAAGGGCTTGCACAGGTGATAACCCGGCAATTAAACATAAAAAACCCATCCCACTAGCAGAAGCTAGTAGATATTTTATCATCATAACTCCCAACACCCATAAAATAATGGAAAAATTAATTGCGATTTTAAAATTGATTGATAAGTAAATTTAAAGTAGATTGAGCAAGAGAATCTTGTTAACTTTAATTTTTTTTTATTTCAGGATTTTTTCTGAATTAACTTACCACAATCTAAACTTATATCGCAAGTATTAAATTATAGTAAATACTATTTTGGGAAAGAATTAACAAGAAATCATATTGGTAGTTCTTATAATTACTATTGACAAAATAATAATTACATAAGTGTAATTTTGTGATAAATAACGAATATAGGTATTAAGCCGAGGATTTTGGCTCAATACCTAACGAAGAATAATTTACTCAAAAAAAATTAAGAGACTGCGATCGCTAAAATCAGCAAGAAAACGGTGGAAGTAATTTCTCTTGCGGTTGTAGCCCACTGTAGACATCACAGCAGTCTTATATATCACCTTTTAGCCAAATAAACAATACCTTACAGTAAGTAATATTTTTAACAAAACATTTGTAACTACCCTTGCAGTTTATTTACTCACCGCCTGCTATTCTGATAGTTACTTCGGTCTGTCATAGCAGATAGATTATCCTCAATAATGTTTTTATTTATTAGCGCTCATATACCATCGTGGTAATGTGGGTGCTTTTTCTTTATCCCTGATGGCAAAAATCCGGTTTAATTTTGAGGCGATGTTTGCTGTTTGATATACTAAGCTGACACTGAAGCTTTAACTTGACCAAAACGGCGATGTCTACGACGGGCTACGCCTACGCGTCTTTGGTAGCTCAACAAAGCCTGATGAAATGCTTCTCGATTAAAATCTGGCCAAAGAATATCGGTGAAATACATTTCTGTATACGCCATTTGCCACAAGAGAAAATTACTCAATCGCATCTCACCACTAGTACGAATCAACAAATCGGGTTCTGGAGTATCTGCTGTGTAGAGATGTTGTTCTACAAGACTTTCATTTACTTGTTGGGAATTAAGTTCGCCCTGTTGCACGAGTTGAGCTACTTGACGACAAACTCTGGTAATTTCGTTGCGGCTACCATAGTTGACTGCAACAGTAAAGTGGATTGCTTGATTGTTCAACGTCTCTGTCATTGAACGTTCCATTTCTGTTTGCAGAGACTTGGGTAAAGCTGATAAATCTCCAATAAAGGAGATGCGTACACCTTCTTGATGCATCTGAGCCAACTCGCGGCGTAGTAATCGCTCAAACAAATGCATCAGAAAATTAACTTCTTCAATGGGACGCTGCCAATTTTCTGTTGAGAAAGCATAGGCTGTCAATGCTTTGATTCCCCAATCTTTGCAGCAACGCAATAGTTCTTTGAGTGTCTTTGCTCCTTGGCGATGTCCAGCGATGCGCGGTAATCCTCGACTGGTTGCCCATCGTCCGTTACCATCCATGATCACGGCGATATGTTGGGGGATTTTTTGAGGTGTTAAATCGGTGGGTAGTTTTGAGAGAAGTTTGGAAGTCATGGATTTTTTGTGTTGAGAAATAAGAGTTAGGAAATAACGAACCGCAGAGGCGCAGAGGACACGGAGAAATGCACAAAAGGTTTATTGAGTAATTTCAAATAAATCTTGCAAGTACTCTGGTGTGAGGCTATTGTTCCAACTCCATAGACGATGCATTGTGTAGGCGAAGGTGAAGAGGAGAGTTGTTTTGTTGGTTAATGACCAAGCATTCCAGTTAAGGGTAGCCTTCATGCGGCGGAGGGTACGCATCAGGTTGTTACGATGATAGTTTGGCGATCGCGTTTTAATCAGCGTGCGTCCAATTCGCATCAACCCAGTATCAGGGAAAGTCCAAACACCAAACCCCCAGAATTTCGTTGTATGGTTGATTTCATCCTGTGCTAGTTCTTCTAGAACATCCTGGAGTGCGCCGGTGGTGTGAGCCATCAACCAAATATAAAGACAGGTAGCACCGTATTCTGTGGCAATGCGGTGTAAGCCGTGGCGATATAGGTCTTCGTAAGCGTCATCTGTGGGAAGATAGTTTCTAACGGTACGAAGTTTTGGGGTAATTTTCTCGCCTGTTAGTTGGGTGTAGATTTTGATTAATGCTGGTGTGTGCTGACGTTCTTCCTTTTCCCACAAACCAAGTTCTAGGAGTTCGCCATCTTCACCGACTGTTCCACCTACAAACCGAGCCATTTGAGGATGCAATTTTTCCAAATACTGCCGGCTGGTTTGGGTATAGCCGCGAATCGGGGCTTCTGTATCCATCGCACCTATCAATATAGATAAAAATACCTCTGCGTCTAAGCCGATAATTTGATTGCGGTTAATTGTTTGCCAATCGATGGGTTTCCAGGGACGCGGTTGGGGATTGGCAAACTGTATCGGTAAATCTTGCAGACGCTCATGTAGTTTTTCGACTGCAATATATTTGTCTATGAGGGAACTAATGCGGCGCTGTGTTTGCAAGTAATGAGGACTGGGATAGCTTTGACCTGCTAAGTCTTTTGTGATTGAATTGAGGGCATTAAGCATTTTTTTATACTTAAATTTTTATCTCTATGCCCAATAGCCTAAGCGATGCCTACGGCTGGCTACGCCTACGCACTTGGTTTTGTCAGTCGGCTGAAGTCGGCAGTTTTATGTGATAGGGTTGCAAAAGTCGGGGGAAAAGTTGGTTATAGAAAATTTTGGTTTCAAACCTTGCCCTTCTAAGACGACGTTACAAAGTTATATCACCATTGCAGATCCAAAGCAGTTAGTATTATCTGATTTACCATTTAAAGCAGGACAGAGAGTTGAGGTTATTGTTTTGACAGACGATAATCAAAGGGTTACTTTAGCAGAAGAATTAAAAAAGTTATTCAAAGAAATACAAGCGATACACGCAGATAATCCCTTGGATGATCAGGAAATAGTAGCAGAAATTGAAGCTTATAGACGGGGAAAATGAAAGTTTAGGATAATATTAAAGTATTCATTAACCAATTGTTAAACCTTATCTAAGTTGAGAACCGTAGTTTTCACCCTCTCCCTAAATCCCTCTCCCAAATCTGGGAGAGGGACTTTTAAATTCTGGCTGCTCTTGGACTATGTATGGGGGATAGGTTGGGGGATGAGGGCAAATCCTTTTCATAATGGAAGAACTATAGGTTTCAAGATAGACGTGGTTTAGTATCCATTATCGGAAGTTTTTTTTGAATCTGTAAAAATCCTTTTGTATTAATTTAACTCTCTGATAGTTCCCCAAATTGGTGACGATAACGTTCAAGTTGTTTTTGCGCTAATTCCAACTGTTCTTCTGGAGTTTGATAGCGCTTTCCTTGTTGATCGTACCAATACAAAACCTGACGCTGAATATTACCAGATACGTATTGCGATCGCCCAATTCCCAAACCAATTTCTGGCATCCAAAAGGGTTCACCAATTTGCAGTTTATAGCTACCATCTACTAAGCGATAAACTTCAAAAGGTTGATGGCGAAGCTCCAAAGGAGCCGCTTCGCTAACGCGTTGCCAATACTCTGGATTATAAATAATGTAGTACAGTACCCCTAACTTGGCATAGGTGTCTAATTTTTTGTCGTATTCTCCACCCAAAGTTAAGGAAACAATTTCCAAAGCCAAAATAGGTACAATGTAATGTTATTTTCTTCCCAAACAACATAGCTTGTACGAGATTTATCCGCTTTGCGGCGTTCTACACCCAAGCTCAAAAATCCGTCTGGTACAATCGGTACAAGTGGACTAACCCCTGTAGTATGGTAAACGCCCATATCCACACTGAAAAACCAGTCATTACGGTTTGCCCAAATATATTGCAGCAAGAAGAGAAGCAGGTTGGGAATAAAATTCTGGTCTTCGTTATCCACAGGGGTATCGTCTGAACAAGGAAGTTCAGCACTACTAGGCAATTGACGGGGGTCTGATTTCACCATAAGTAATGATGGTGCTGGAGTGACTATCATGAGTTTTATTTTATTAGACGAGAAGGCTTTATTCGGAAAAGTCGGGAAAAAAGTCGGATTCACAGAATCTTATCCGAAAACTTCAGCAACATAACTGTAAAGTAATTTATAGTTGTCCCTAAAATCTGAACTACCCTTGTTGTTACACAATGGACGCTGAAGCAGCATTAGCATGGTTAGACGCCATAATTCCCCCTCAGACTGGGGAACGGTTGAGCGATTTGCAAAAAGTGATTCTTGTGCAAGTTTGGTTGGGTAGAAAATACTTGGATATCGCTCATTCTTACGGTTGTACGGAAGGACACGCCAAGGATGCTGGTTCTCAGTTATGGAAGCTGCTTTCTAAAGTATTGCGAGAAAAGATTACTAAAAGTAATTGTCGCGCTACTTTGGAACGGGTTTTGAGAAAAACTACTGCGATATCAAGTCTGATTGATTACTCGCGATCGCCACATCCCACCCCAAAATTAGAGGATACCAATTTTATTGGACGAACAGAAGCGATCGCTCACTTAAATACTTTGGTAAATCAAGGCTCGAAAGTTATTGTTATCCAAGGTGAGGGAGGTTTAGGCAAAACCACTCTAGCGCAGCAATATCTGCATCATGGGTTTGAGTTGGTTTTGGAACTGCTGATGGCGAAGGAAACGCAGAATATCACCCCCGCCGAACGAGTAGTAGAGGAATGGCTCAAACAAGATTTTGATCAAGAACCTGGGGTAGAATTTGGGGTAACTTTGGGACGACTCAAGCGCCAACTCCACAATCGGCGAATTGGGGTGTTAATTGACAATCTCGAACCTGCATTAGATCAACAAGGTGGGTTGATTGCTTCTCACCGCAACTATGTAGAACTATTGCGGATTTTGGCTGATGCTAGGGTACAGTCTGTTACCTTGATTACTAGCCGCGATCGCCTTTGTGAACCTGGGTTGAATGTGAATCACTATCGGCTTCCTGGTTTAGATCAAAGCGCATGGCAACAGTTTTTTAGCAACCGTGGGTTAACTATCAACTCGCAAATTTTGCAAATCATGCATCGCACTTATGGCGGTAATGCTAAAGCAATGGGAATTCTCTGTGGTTCGATTGTGGAGGATTTTGATGGTGACATGCTTCTTTATTGGCAAGAAAATCATGCCGATCCGTTAGCAGCAACCGACTTAAAAAATTTAGCCGTTAGTCAAATCAATCGTCTGCAAGCTCTCGATCCTCAAGCTTATCGCCTACTTTGTCGTTTGGGATGTTATCGTTACCAAGATATACCTACCATTCCATCTCAAGGATTGTTTTGTTTACTTTGGGATGTCGCACCCGATCGACATCGCCAAATCATCGCCTCGTTAAGAAATCGGTCTTTGGTGGAGTATCAAAAAGGTGAATACTGGTTGCATCCGGTGATTCGGAAAGAAGCGATCACACGTTTACGCCCCAGCAATGAATGGGAAATTGCCAACCACAAAGCCGCAGAATTTTGGACAACTAGTGTTAAACAAATTGAAACCTTTAAGGATGCTTTGCAAGCTTTAGAAGCATATTATCACTACATAGAGATTAATCAATTTGAGTTGGCGGGTAAGGTCATTTTAAAAAGCCGAAATAATCAATGGCAGCAGTTTTTGCCTCTTGGTAGTACGTTGTATCGGATGGGTTTAATTCAGCCGATACTTGCGGCAATTAATCAAGTATTTAATAATTTGAAAGATGACAAAAATCTCAGCGAACTATACAATATACTGGGTGATTTATATTGGATAACAGGTAAAATTAGTCAAGCGATCGCTTGTCAGCAAAAGACTATTACTTTGGCAACTCAAGCACTCAAATCACTTGTACCTCAGCCAGAAAATAAACATCCAGTTTACTATCTGAGAATGCTAGAGGTAGATTCTTTATTAAGTATTGGTCTTTATCAAATAGATTTGTGGGAACTAGAGGCAGCCGCAAAGTTATTTCAACAAGTAATTTATCTGGCTCAAAATACCGAGCATCATCGCTGGGCAGAGAAAGCTTCAGTCTGTTTAGCTTTGGTATATTCTTATTTAGGTTTACGTGATGCCTCCGATCAATTAGCAAATGTAGCTTATCAAAATATTACAAACGAAAAATTGGTGGAAACTGGAAGATTTGTTTATTTCATGCAAATTTTGGGTCAAACTTATGTAAATTTAGGAGATTTTTATAAAGCAAATCAAATACTCCAGCAAGCTTTGACTTTTGCTGAAGAAAGCCACTATATGCAGGTAAAAGCAAAAACACTTTTGGGTTTAGCAGAAATCCATCGACAACAAGCATTTGCATTAGCCCTTACTTATCATACAGAAGCAATCGAACTTTTGGATAAAATAGGTGCTAAATGTGACCTAGCTGAAGCTTATTTTCAATTAGGTTTAACTTATCAAAAGATGGCAAAGTCTGATGAGAGTCAAATGAATTTTAATCGAGCAATTCAGCTATTTACTGAAATAAAAGCTCCGAAGCAAGTTGAAAAAATTTCCAACTGCGCTGCTCAAGGTTGTGTCAACTATTCCTGACATTGCTGAGTGGATATATTTAGACGCTAAAAAGCAGGCATATCGTTAACACACATCATACAATTTGCTGGCGTTGCGTTCGCTATCGACTTGAGTGGAAATTATTTTAAGCGATCGCACATCCAGGGAGCAATATCTAACGACAAACCGAGCAAAAGTCTACAGTTTTGCAATTCTTTAGACTCCAGGCGATCGCTCATCTCACCTTTTTATATCAACTAATTAAACCTTATCTAATACCATTTCTTTGTGAGGCTGCGCCAAACCCTCTTAACTTCTTCTTTCTTTCTTTCTTTCTTTCTTTGTGTTCTTTGCGGACTTTGCGGTTCGTTTTTCTTTCTTGTACTTAAATATGGTTTAGCGCATCTTCATACAGAATTGGTATAAGTTGAGAACCGTAGTTTTCACCCTCTCCCTAAATCCCTCTCCCAAATGCTTGAGAGGGAGTTTTAAATTCTGGCTCCCGAATCCCAAATCTGGGATTCGGGGTTAGGGGATGAGGGCAAATCCTTTTCATCACGGAAGAACTATAGGTTTCAAGATAGACGTGGTTTATGGGTTTATCCGATTACCAAATTTTTATATGCACTAAAGCTTAAATTTGTCAATATTTACTGTTTACAGCTAAAATTTCATCTTAGAATCAAGTCCTCAGCTAAACTATAAACTAAGTGGGTCGGCGTAAATCATTATCGTTGGGATAAGGCAGGGGGCAAAGGGCAGGAAATAGGGGGAAAAAGGGTTTAAGCCTTGTTTACTTTTATTTACACAGTTTGCTTTTATTGTGCCGACTTACTTACATGGCGAAAGTTTGCCTTTAACAAGGAGCAAAATCCTTTTATTAGTCTGGTTCAATTGAGATGGTAGCTGGATTTACCCCGTGCTTTACTATTTGCTATGTCTTTCGCTCTGGAAGAAAATCTGGTCAAATGGTTGAGATAATTTGTCAGCTAGCGCGTCTGTCAAGTCAAGTGATACTACAAAAATGGCTTAAAAGTTTAGGGAATGTGACACTTACCTCGTCTAATTGCCCATAATAATAAAAGTAACCCTTCAGCAATTTACTGTTGTACTCTATTAGTAATTCATAACTATATTTTTAACTATGACTACGCAAACAGTAGCTCCATCAGAAGTTTATCAAGGTCAGTTTGGGGAATTTACAATTACTCAGAGCGATCGCACTGGCGTAATTATCTACCGCGCTGGGTTAATGGTAGCAGCACTGAGCTTTGCCATAGGCAGCGCTTTGGTTTTGCTCAACAATAACCCGGCTATTTTTACGACACTTACACCTCTATATACTTGTTTTGCTGTCGCCCTTGGTGTAAGTTTATTTACCATTCATATTTATATGGCATCACTGCACCGAATATTGCAAATTTTTTGGGCGATCGGTAGTATAGCATCAGTGATTTTAGCAATCTCTAGTAGTGAACCTTTAGCTCTCACTGTTTACAATCAGCCTCTTACCTTATTTGGAGTTGGTTTTATCTTCGTTGCTTTGACAGGTATTTATTTTAAAGAAGCTTTTTGCTTTAATCGTTTGGAAACTAAAGTATTAACCCTAATAGTACCGCTACTATTGTTAGGACATTTGGTGGGAATTTTACCAACTCAGGGGGAAAGTGTTTTATTAGGAATTTGGGCAACGTTGTTTTTGGTGTTTGCTTTGCGAAAGACAGTACAAGCAATACCTGCTGATATCGGAGATAAGTCTGTATTTACTTATTTAAAAGAACAACGTTTAGCTAAGGTTTAATGCAGACAAAAAATCGTCGGTGTAGAAAATTTCCAAAAATCAAACTAATAAAACGCCAAGAAATGTGGACATTTACGGCTCAGGGGTGGGCGATTGCAATAGCTTCGATTGCTTATTTAATATTTTTCACTATTACTCATGTACACTCATTTCTCGCCGTGACTTCCCCGATAAAATCAGCAGAAATATTGGTTGTTGAAGGATGGCTACCAGATTATGCCATACAACAAGCTTTGACTGAATTTAAAAACGGTTCTTATAGTCTAGTAATTACCACGGGAGGCTCAATAGAAAAAGGAATTTATCTTACCGAATACAAGAACTTTGCCGAAGTGTCAGCCGCCACCTTCAAGAAACTCGGTTTAGAATCAGAGAAGGTGGTAGCTGTGCCAACGCCTCTGGTAATCAAGGATCGTAGTTATGCATCTGCTGCCGAATTTAATCGCTGGCTATCCGATTCTAATTTAAAGCTACAATCAATTAATGTTTTTTCTTTGGATGTTCACACCCGTAGAAGTTGGTTGCTGTTTAAGAAACTACTTAGCCCTAACATCAAAGTTGGTGCGATCGCTGCCAAAACACAAGATTACGATCCAAACAAATGGTGGGATTATAGCCAAGGTGTACGGACAATTATTGATGAAGGGATAGCTTATATTTATGCGCGGTTTCTAAATTGGAAATCTTAAAGGTGATAATTCGTAATTCGTAATTCGTAATTTTGAGTTACGAACTAAGAATTATGTTATGTAGCTTTTCCTAATTAAATGAGTTACATCAGAGCAAGCGACGAGCTTGCTCTTAGGGGGTTGTGGGTGGGGTTCAGTACCTACTCAACTGAGAACCGCTATCTAAAACCTAATTTTGGTAGGGTACTTTTACTATGGGCAATTAGACGACATCATATTACTTTTGCAGGATTTGTAATAATGCTTGTCGGTAAATTTTTAAGCCCTCTGCGTTCAGATGATCGCCATCGCTCGACAAATTATCTTTAAGAACATTATTCTCATACAATGGTGCTACTCCTGCTGCTGCAACTGGCACTTTTTCTATTTCAGCAACTTTATTAATCAAAGTATTAATTTGTTCAACTTTAGAATTTGGGGCTGATAGAGTTGGATCTGAGCTTGCTGCAACAGTTGAATAAAAAGCCGGAATCAGAAAAATCCCTTTATTTCCCATTGTGCGGACAAGTGCGATCGCTTCTTGTAGATTTTTGCTAAACAACTCATCACTAATTCCATACCAAGCATCATTTCCACCTATGGCAATAATAGCTTTTTCGCATGTAACCTTGGTAGGAATTAAACTTTTGAGTTGTTCCAGTAATGAGATTGTACTCAAGCCATTTAACCCAAAATTAAAAGTATCATTCCCAAGAGTATTACCAAGTTCAGCCGAAACAGAATCACCAAATAAGCAACCTGAAAACTGTTTATTTTGAGCGGCAAATATTTGATATTGCAGGGCAATTTTTCCTAAAGGAGAAGAACTTACATTGTCCTTTGGAGATGCATCAGCAGAACCAGAATAAGAATTTGCCATGCTAACTAGCTTAGAAATTTTTGACAGATCAATAACTAGTTGATTACTGGGATAGGCTGCGAGAAAGCTGACTAATCCTAGACCTTCTGGTGATTTTGCTCCTATGATAATGGCAGCTCGTAGGGCTTGTATACTGGCTTGATCGCGACGAGCGATCGCAACGGACGCAAAAGATAAAATTTGCTTGCTCATCCCTGTATTTATCAGCTTATCTAAAGCCACAATATCAAGAGACATTTTTACCTGAAGGGCATCTTGAAACTTCTGTTTTTCCTTAGGGCTGAGGTAATGTAAGAAAGATTGCAGTTCGCTAGAAACCTTTTGGTTGTCGGCATAGTTGCGTATATCTGCCACAGGGAGCGATCGCTCAAACAACCCGTATCTGACAGTAACTTTCTCAGCCGCCAAACTAGGCAACGAACCAAGCCCACTGTGCAACAGTAAAAATATTAAACACCCAGATAGGCTTATTAAAACACGATAGAAATATTTCATCACACAAAATAAGAAGATAGTCAATAGTTAATAGTCAAGAGTCAAGAGTCAAAAGTCAAGGGGTTAGTCATTTGTCATTGGTTATTAATCTTCTCCCTCATCCCCCTCATTCCCCTCAACAAACAACCCCAATATGGGAATACTCAATCAAGTAGTGAGGATGAAACCGTGGTAGAAGAAGGCGCATATTGGCTAGCTTGGGCGCAAATTTCGGGAATTGGCCCGGTATTATTGCGGCGGCTGCAACAGCATTTTGGCACGTTAGCAACAGCTTGGAACGCTACCAAGGTAGAGTTAGGAGAGGTCGAGGGTTTTGGTTTTCAAACACTCGAAAAAGTAGTACAACAGCGATCGCGCCTACACCCAGAACAACTATTTACCAAGCACCAGCAAGAAAATTCTCATTTCTGGACACCAGCAGATGCAGATTATCCCCGCTTACTACTAGAAACTCCCAGTCCACCGCCGATTTTATACTATCGCGGTGAAGTCGAACTCCAAGAAAATCTCGGACAAAAACCGATGGTTGGAATTGTCGGAACCCGCCAACCCTCAGAATACGGTATCCGTTGGACTCGCCAAATTAGTACAGCTTTGGCTAAAAATGGCTTTACAGTTGTTTCTGGGATGGCGGAGGGAATTGACACAGAAAGCCACATCGCCGCCATGAAAGCAGGTGGACGCACGATCGCAGTTTTAGGAACCGGTGTAGATGTCATCTATCCACATAAAAATCGAGATTTGTACAAGCAGATTTTGACGGCTGGCTTAGTCGTGAGTGAGTATCCCACAAAAACCCCACCCGATCGCACTCACTTTCCCCGTCGCAACCGAATTATTGCAGGTTTAAGCCGCGCTATCCTGGTAATGGAAGCGCCGATCAAATCTGGTGCTTTAATTACTGCTACCTACGCAAATGAATTTGGTAGAGATGTTTATGCACTGCCTGGTAGAGTAGATGATTATCCATCCCAAGGGTGCTTAAAGTTACTGAGTCAAGGAGCTTCTTTCATCCTCAAAGAATTAGATGAACTATTAACAATGCTAGGAGCAATACCACAAATTGATGCAGTGGAGGCTTCCATAGCACCAGAACAGTTAATGCCAATATCGCCAGAATTGCAAACGGTAATGAATGCGTTGGCAAGTGAAGCTTTACCCTTCGATTTTATTGTCCAACAAACCGGCATGGCTGCTGGTTCAGTTTCTGGTGCGTTGTTACAGTTGGAACTTATGGGTTTAATTTCGCAATTACCAGGAATGCGGTATCAAAAAAGTTAAAATATAATGGGACTTCCAAAGAATAAATTATTCCAAGAAAAATAAGGTACAGGATTGTTCAATACCTATTTTGGTTGATATGACAGCACTTACATTAAACCTCAATTCTGTAATTAAACTGACAAGAAAGCAGTTTTATCAATTGTGTCTGGAAGTTTTCAAATTCCTCAAACTTTTTGCGAGGAAAATATATTACCTGGTTTTGTACTAAATATGCAACAAATTTGGGGATAAATATTAGGGATGAGGAGTAATAGATAATACCGTTATCACTCCTTGACCAAGACCGTAGTACCAAAAAACTCTAAATGCAGCAGGTGTTTTATTTTCTACGTATGCTTCAAATACTTCTTCGCCATTGGGGCCAAATAAATCATCAAATTTGTGATTTTGCAAACCAGGATGACGGAGGTTAGTTTCCATCAAAGCTAATGTTTTGGTGACTTTCCGGTACTTTTTCGGGTCAGTTTGCTCTAAATTTTTCAATGCATCCCTGGCTTCAGTTGAATATTGCAGACGAAATTGCATTAATCATCAATCTCCAAGTCTGCGTATTGAGCAAATGAACCTAAATCATGAACTTCTCCCCTCCCTGCTTCTTCCAAACCCCGTAACACCATCGCTAAGGCTTCTGGATTTTGCCACAACCATCGTTGGTTTTCAGGAATTTTTTCCATATCCACAGGGTCTAGCAGAATTTGTCCTGCATCATTAGCCAGCACTCGATAAACTTTTACCTTGGCTGCTTCTCCTAATGTTAAGTTTCCTTGCTCATTTGTTAAGATAGCTTCTTTAATTACATAAAAATTTTGATTGCTAATTATCATCATTTTATTGTCAACAATTATACAACTTACTATTATAACTAAATTCTAATTTTTCATCCGAAAAATATTCGTTGTGTAATTGACCTTTTTTAATTAAAAGTTAAGAAGAATAATAATTTTTAATTAATTAATTTGGGGTACAGAGCAACCACTGAAATCTTTGATTCTAGTGGTCTACAATCAGTGTTGGGTTCAGAGCCAACAATGATTGCAATTTTTAATACCTCGTCTTTAAAGACGGGGTTTATCCCTATTTTTCAATAATTCTTAATTACGAATTACGAATTACGAATTATCTTGCGGGATAGTACTGTGGATTCATAACAGGAGATTGATAACCATTTGGGGGTACAGGATTCATAACAGGAGGCTGATAAACGCTCATGGGTACAGTGCCAGTCGTACCATTGGGTACAGGATTCACAACAGGCGGCTGATAACCATTTATGGGTATAGTGCTTGTGGTACTGTTGGGTGTAACAGCATTTTTGCTAAACTCTTGGTAGGCGGCACGAGAAATTGAGCTAATCAATTTTTCGGGGCGAGGGTCGTTTTCGGGGCGTTGTACCATCACAGAGGCTATGTAGCGTTTGCCAGTTGGAACAACTATTAAACCTGAATCTGCCAACATAGTACCAATATCGCCCGTTTTGTGGTATATTCTCGCGCCTGTTCCCAAACCTGATGGTAGCAGAGTGTCTTTCTGAGTGCGACGCAAGATATCGAGCATCAAATCGCGTGATGGCATACTCACTAAATTTCCCTGACTGACAATCGCCATCAAATTCCCCAATTCTTTGGGACTAGTGGTGTTTGTCCCTTGCAAATCTGGGAGTAAATTACGAATTTTTGTGGTTGTCAATCCCCAGTCCCGGAAACGTTGGTTTAAAGCCTCCATCCCTCCGAGTCGCGCAATCAGCATATTTGTCGCGGTGTTGTCGCTGATTGTAATCATTTTAGTGACGACATCTAAAGCAGCATACTGGGTTCCTGCGGGTTTGTATTGCAGATTTCCAGAACCGCCAGCAATCATATCCTGTTGCATGGTCAGCATTTCATCCAGGCGAATTTTACCCGCGTCTACATCCTGGAAAAAAGCAATTAAAATCGGCACTTTAATTGTGCTAGCCGCCGGAAAACTGGTAGAGCCATTGATATCTACATAATTACCAGTATCTAAATCTACTAAGAAAACTCCAGGTGTAAGATTTGGGCTGGTCGCCGCCAAATTTTGCACAGCATTTTTTAAGGAGCTAATTTCCTGAGATAGGTATAAGCTCGAAGGTGCGACTGGGGGAGCTTGGGTAGGTTGTGGCTGCGATCGCTCCACACTATTATTAGATTGCGGCGCAGAAGTTGTATTGATGCGATTAGCGGGGTCTAATACTGACAATGCTGTGCCAACAATTGCACCCATGCCAACACCCACAATCAACAACCGCACAATATACAACAAGGTTTTGGCCATTGGCTTTAACCGCGTCTTGGGCGATGAACGCCTGCCTCTTTTTGGCTTTTCCATCCGCACTGTTTTCACCATCACAGCACCTGGTCGAAAGGGAGGAATTTTGCCCTTTACATTAGGTATTGGTTTTACTGCCGTTGGCATGACTAACCCCGATTTTACCCTACGTGTAGCACCAGGGATTGGGGGAGGACTTATCGGATTTTTTGGGCGTGTTGGCGCTGTTTCTCGTCCATTGGCAGCTTGTTGCTGACTGTTAGCTTTAACTTTCTTCTTTACCACTTTTTGAACTTTTTGTGGTGGCTGGCGGCGATTTAAGGGTTGACGCCGCGAGAAAGCTGTTAGTTCGTCACTTGAATCTGACACAGTTACTCCTTGTGACCCACTTGGCTGTTTTCTTGCAGACTCCTAACCCAAAACTTAATCTTTAAGCAAATATTAATACTCAAATTCCACTTTGCCACTAAGTAGCATTTTTGTGTTTAGTCTAAGCCATATTAAATATTTTGGGGGATGATTGCGTATATATTAAACAAATAATTACAAGTTTTCACCATCCTTGTGGTTCTTAATGGCCCATTCTACCTGCTGCAAAATCCCTCGCAGCATGTAGACTTCTGTTGTTTTCAGGTGAGCGCGATTATATATTTGGCGGAATTTTTCCATCCGACTAGCTGCCGTATGGGGATATACATAACCAATTTTTAATAATAATGATTCTAATTGCTGATAGTATGCTTCCACAACATCTAAGGGGGCGAGTTCAGTTTGGGTTAAAGTTTTAGTGGCAGGCTGGGTACATTGTGACAATTCATAACAGCAGACTGCTACGGCGGTAGCCAAATTTAGGGCTACATAATCTGGACTCGTGGGAATACCAACAAACCTCTGTGCATAATTTAATTCTTCATTACTTAATCCCCGGTCTTCCCTGCCAAAAATCAGTGCTGCGGGTTTTTCTGGTTCCTCCAGTAACCAGGGTAGTGCAGTGCGGGGGGTTTCTAGGGGTGTTTCCCAACTGCGAACGCGACCAGTAGTAGCGATCGCCCGTACACATCCATGCAATGCTTCTGGTAATGTCGGCACTAATACCGCCGATTCTAAAATTTCTTGAGCATGAACAGCCATCATCAAAGCTTCCGTCGAAAACGGATCGCATTGGGGATTTACTAATACTAAATTATATAGCCCGAAATTTTTCATTACCCTGGCGATCGCTCCGATATTTATCGGACCTGCTGGCTCTACCAACACAATTCTTAATCCAGCCAAGCCCATTTTTTGCCTCCTGCGATCGCACCATAAGATATTTTTAGGCTAATACCTGCTTTAATCATCACAACTAAGTGTTCAATACGTTCATACTCATCTAGTTCTTTCAACTCCGTGGGTGTAAGTTCACCTGCGTGACTGCGTGCTAGCAAAGTACGCAAACGTTCTTGCATTTCGGGAGTAGGTTTAAATTCAGCAATTTGTTCAGGAGTGGGATTGCTGGCTAAAAAATCTAGGATATATCGGTAAACTTGTGCTGGTACAGCTGGCTGTTTGAGGCTCAAAGCAAGTAGTTCAGGTAAGCGATCGCCTACTTGTGCTAGTTGTTGAGATAGTTCCTCTGATACTTCCAGGGTGATTTTTGGCATGTTGCGCTTTCCTGAAGTGTGTCCTTCTCTCAATTGTAAACCTGGTAAAACAGGCATCAAATCAATA
The DNA here is from genome assembly GCF_036916975.1 of Nostoc sp. GTDB lineage: Bacteria > Cyanobacteriota > Cyanobacteriia > Cyanobacteriales > Nostocaceae > Nostoc. The sequence continues at coordinate 48,222 of NZ_JBALFF010000068.1, read as the reverse complement.
TTGCTCGTGCTGTAATATATTCATGAATTGCCCCTGATCGCGTGTACTTTTGAGTAAGTCCTAAATTAGTTCTAAGTAGGTAGACGTAATTAAACATAAGAAAAACCTCACCCTCAATCCCTCTCCGTGAGTTCGGAGAGAGAAGCCGGAGATAGGGTGAGGTTTTATACTTGTTTTAACTCACTTACTTAATTCATTTTTTTAGTCAGTGGGTTGCAACCTGAGATGATGAAATTACTGAACCATTAGCTAGATAACAGAGGCTATATTCAGTTTTCAAGGATATAGATGTATCTACATGAATCAGCCTACAATAAAATCTTGGCAAGAAGTTCTTGCTACATTTAAAAAAATCTGGGGTTATGAAGATTTCCGTCCGCCACAAGGAGAAATTGTCAGCAGTTTATTGGCACAAAAAGATGCGCTGATTATTATGCCCACAGGTGGAGGTAAATCGATTTGTTTTCAACTTCCCGCGCTACTACAAACAGGATTAACTTTGGTAGTTTCGCCCTTGGTGGCGTTGATGGAAAATCAAGTACAAGAACTACTACAAAACAACCAAAAAGCAGGACTTTTGCATAGTGAATTATCTTCATCTCAACGCCGTGCAACGCTGCAAGCTTTAGAACGTCAACAGCTAAGATTGCTTTATTTATCGCCAGAAACTTTGCTAAGTGCGCCAGTGTGGGAAAGATTATCTCAGCCGCAATTGCAAATTAATGGCTTAATTTTGGATGAAGCCCATTGTTTAGTGCAGTGGGGTGATACTTTTCGCCCAGCTTATCGCAGATTAGGGGCTGTGCGTCCGGCATTGCTAAAATCAAAACCACCAGGAACAAAAATCAGTATCGCCGCTTTTACTGCGACTGCTGACCCGTTAGCGCAAAAAACTATTCAAACAGTTTTACAATTACAGCAACCAGAGATTTTCCGCTTGAATCCCTACCGTCCTAATTTGCATCCCAGCGTTCGCATCGCTTGGACACCACGAGGTAGAAAACAACAATTATTAAAGTTTATTCAAAATAGACCGCAACAATCGGGGTTAGTTTATGTTCGCACTAGGAGAGATAGCGAAGATTTAGCCCAATGGTTAGCAGACATGGGTTATGCAACAGCTAGTTATCATGCGGGATTGGGTGCAACTGAACGGCGTGCAGTGGAAACAAGCTGGTTAAGTGGCAAAATACCCTTTGTTGTGTGTACCTGTGCGTTTGGTATGGGGATAAATAAATCAGATGTTCGCTGGGTAGCCCACTTTCACGCGCCGCATTTGTTATCTGAATATGTGCAAGAAATTGGCCGGGCTGGAAGGGATGGGAAACCGGCCGAAGCACTGACATTAGTAAGTGAACCTACGGGGTGGTTAGATCCAGAGGATAAGCAAAGACAGCAGTTTTTTCAAGAACAAATGCGATCGCAGCAACAAATAGCGCAGCAACTTGTGAAAAAATTACCGAAACAGGGAGAAGTGAATGCAGTAACCCGACAATTTCCTGAAGGTGCGATCGCCTTAGCTTTACTCCACAGCAATGGTCAGTTAAACTGGCTTGACCCTTTTCATTATTACACAATTGGGCAAAAAGCCGGAAATCAGCCACCGACGCAATTACACGCCGCTAAACAAATGCATCAATATTTGACTACAAAGCAGTGTCGTTGGCAGTTTTTGTTAAACGCCTTTGGTTTTGACAAAGAAGCTGCTAATTGGCGTTGCGGACATTGCGACAATTGCCGTTAAGAATGTGAGTTCGATATAAGCTGGAAGCCTTGATTTACGGTAGCAAGTCAGAGCGTGAAACCGTTATTTTTTCGTTCAGAAGCCTCTTACGCCTAACTCAGGTTAATTTGGAATGATTCATACATACAACAACTGATTCCTAATTTCATAAGCCGTTAGTGCGCTTACCAGAATGCCAATCCGTTGCGCCACTTCATAAGCGTTTTTCTGAGGTACAACGATAATCCCAAAGTGTTCTTTATCCTCCTCTATGTACTGGAGATGCAATCGCTCAAAATCGACACGGTTATGTGTAAGAATACATCTCCCTACAGAAGTTGCGAATTCAAGTTGCTGAAGGTCAGTTTTGCCGAGGGTTGCTTGTTCAGGAACAGTTGTGACATCCAGACCGCGCGATCGCAAAAGTGTAGCAACCAACGCTGACATATCCTCATCGCTGTAAAGTGCAGCAAAAACTGTCACGATTTGGGCAATATAGCTTTTACAGATAGATGTATTAATTCATCAGGTACTTGGTTTCGCTCAATGTATTCATTAATCTCTGTCTGATGATCGAGATAAAAACTCAAGGCATCGAATACTTGTGCCAACGTCAGATGTGGCAAATGGTTCAAGATTTCTTCTGGCATAATCCCCAACCGCCATAAACCGACAATGGCACGAACAGATGTCCGAGTACCTATAATAATTGGCTCTCCACTCAAAATTTCCGGGTTATGGGTAACGTAACGCGAGGAGGTTTCAGCAAACATAGAACGAATCACTCAGCATAACTAGCGTTGCCTCTAGTTTACCAATAGTTATGGCCAGCAGCAGGCTGGTTTGCCTGTGCAATATGTACTGCTGCTCATTACTGTTGCACGGTCGTGGTTAATTTTCTCTAAAATTTCTAACTATTAAAATGGTAGAAGCGATCGCAGTATTTTCTGTAAATCTGGTTTCTTCATAAAACCCGTCAACTAATATTAGTACGGTAACTGCATTTCTTTGGGGGTCAACAATCCAATATTCAGCAATTCCCCTTGCGGCATACTCGGAACGTTTGTAGCGATAGTCCCGATCTTCGTTAGCTTTACCAGGAGAAACAACTTCGACAACTAATGCCGGAGGTGGCATATCCAAGGTGATTGTAGATCGCATTGAACCTTCTAAAGCTGTTGCAAGTTCATCCGTCAGCACAACTAAGTCAGGAATGCGAGTTGTCGCACGAGAACCAGCAACAACAATTTCAACTTTGTTACTTAAGCGATTAACTGGGATGAATTTCAGAAAATTGACCAGCAAAAAGAGAGATATCTGGACATTTTTTGGACTTTCGGGTGGCATTGCAACTAACTCACCTGCCACCAATTCATACTGGCTATCCGTGCGATCGTCATATTTCAAATATTCTTCAAGGGTTATACGTTTGCCAGTGATTACAGTCATATCACGTCAACACAAGTTACGTACTGATAGTTTACCAAATTCATTAATCCCGATCTATTATTTAAAACCACAGATAATTCATGGGTATTTATCCGTGGTTATATTTTCATCCAATTGACTTTTGCAAGAGATTTAAGTAGGTAGGCAAGATAAAACCAAACTATGTAACGAAAGGTAAAATCTCTGTATTTAGCTCGTAGTTGCGCTTTAGCGCTAAAGCGCAACTACGAGCCAGTGATGATTATTTGCGCCCACTTACTTAGTAAAAGCCTGATTATTTAAAGCGATCGCTTCCCTAAAATTGCTGCAAAAATCGTAAATCACTAGCATATAACCGACGAATATCATCGATTTGATGTAACACCATTGCAAAGCGTTCTACACCAAAACCGGCAGCAAACCCTGTATAAATTTCTGGGTCATAACCCACAGACTTAAGTACATTTGGATCGACCATACCGCAGCCCATCACCTCTAACCAGCGCCCATTCCACTGCAAATCTACCTCAGCCGAGGGTTCAGTAAACGGAAAATAACTGGCGCGGAAGCGAATAGGCAAATCACCAAATATTGCTTGTAAAAATACCTTAATTGTGCCTTTGAGGTCTGTAAAAGTTAGTCCCTCGTCAATCGCTAAAAGTTCTATTTGATGGAAAACTGCCGAGTGAGTCGCATCTACATTATCTCGCCGATAAACTCGCCCTGGAGCCACAACCCTAATCGGTGGTTCTTCTCTTTCCATGTAACGAATTTGCACTGACGAGGTATGAGTGCGTAAAAGATTACCATCTGGCAGGTAGAAGGTATCTTGCATATCACGGGCGGGGTGGTCAGGCGGGGTATTAAGAGCCTCAAAATTGTAGTAATCTGTTTCCATCTCTGGCCCTTGAGCCACGGTGTAGCCCATACCGACAAAAATATCGAGTGCGCGGTCAATAATTCCATTGAGGGGATGAATTCGACCTTGGGGACTGTAAATTCCCGGCATAGTAACATCAAGAGTTTCAGCCTCTAGCTGTACCTGAATTTGGGCAGCTTCTAAGGCGACACGTTGCTGGTCTAGACTAGTTTGCAGAGATTCTTTGACTGTATTGGCGATCGCTCCAATTTTTGGCCGTTCCTCTGCACTAAGACCCCCCATACTTCGCAATAGCGCCCCCAGTTCCCCTTTTTTACCCAGATAGTTAACTCTGAGTTCCTCCAGACGTTCTAGGGTGTCGGCGGCTGCGATCGCTTTTTCTCCTTCTTGCCGCAGTGCTAAAAGTTGAGCTTCTAAATTGCTAGTCATTAGTTATTAGTCATTGGTCATTAGTCATTAGTCTATATTCAAAAGCTGTAAGCTGCTCGATAAATCAACTTACAGCTATGGCATCAATATCAGCCAAAGGGGAGGTTTCCGCCCATCAGAACTTTTCAAGACGAATTTTTAATTTTGAACTCTGCCTTGCGGTAGTAGTACAGCTTGACATAAATTCAGGTAACATCTCAATATCCAGCTAAAATACATCTCAATTAACTAGACAAAAAGCTGAAAGCCCCTTGTTAAAAGTAGGCAAACTTCCGCCACAGTCTACTAATGAGTATGTATGTTTTTTTGCTGGTTGTGACATGAGACATTGACAAATGGCTAATAACAAATAACAAATAACTAATGACCAATGACCAATGACTATGAAATTACTAATTAGCAACGATGACGGCATTTCTGCCTTGGGTATTCGGACTCTAGCCAACTACTTGGCAGAGGCAGGTCATGATGTGAGTGTAGTTTGCCCAGATCGAGAGCGATCGGCAACTGGACACGGATTAACTTTACACCAACCCATTCGCGCCGAAATTGTTGAAGAGATTTTTCATCCTGCTGTCAAAGCTTGGGCTTGCGATGGTACGCCTTCAGATTGCGTCAAATTAGCCCTGTGGGCTTTGCTAGATACTCCCCCCGATTTAGTTCTCTCTGGCATTAATCAAGGTGCGAATTTGGGAACTGAAATTTTGTATTCCGGCACTGTTTCTGCGGCAATGGAAGGTTTAATTGAAGGCATTCCCAGTGTAGCACTGAGTCTTATTAGTCACACATCTAAAGACTTTCAACCTGCTGCTAAGTTTGCCAAAATTCTGGTAGACCAGTTAGCCCAAAAACCTTTGCCAGACTTAATGTTGCTCAACGTCAATATTCCTGCCGTTAAGTGGGAAGAAATTGCCGGAGTTACTCTCACCCGTCAAGGAGTGCGGCGTTACATTGATGTGTTTAATAAACGAGTTGATCCTCGTGGAAAAACGTACTACTGGTTAACCGGAGAGGTAATTGAAGATGTAGAACCCCCAACCGGATTAAATCTGCTGCCAAATGTACCCTTAGATGTGCATGTTGTCCGTAAAAACTACATCAGTATAACCCCCTTACAATACAATCTTACTTACGCAGATGGGCTAAATAAATTGTCTGAGTGGGAATTCAATTTTCTGTAAATCATTTGATTTATCAGGATAAAACTAAAATTATTTAAATGCATTAGAGAAAAATGTAGGCTATAACGTAGGGGCGCTCTTGAAAAACCGATACACATCCACCCGAAAAACAGAAAACTCTACTTGAGACGATTTCATCCACATTTACACAATCAGCCAGAAACAGGGTATGCTGTTTTACCAAGAAATCCTTCCTCTAGCAAAATCGGTAAGACAGCATAAATTTAGACAAAATCAATAACAATCAATTTTTCCACTTATCGCCCGCTCAGTCCAGCCAGCCAGCAAGCAATACCCATGTCTAGGATAGAGAATCAATTTACCGTACAATTTTGGGGCGTTCGCGGCAGCATCCCCAGCCCAGGGCCAAACACCGTTCGTTACGGCGGTAATACCCCTTGCATATCAATGCAAGCGGGCGATAAACGCTTAGTTTTCGATGCTGGCACGGGACTACATGTTTTGGGGCAATCTTTGTTGCGCCAAATGCCGTTAGAAGCTCATATATTTTTTACCCACTCTCACTGGGATCACATGCAGGGTTTTCCCTTCTTTACCCCAGGATTTGTCAAGGGGAATGACTTTCATATCTACGGCGCGATCGCACCTGATGGTTCTACCATAGAACAGCGCCTCAATGACCAGATGTTGCACCCGAACTTTCCCGTACCCTTGCAAATTATGCAAGCCAATTTAAGTTTCTACGACATTCGACCCGGGCAACCAATCCAGATTGATGACCTTACCGTAGAAACAGCACCTTTAAACCATCCAGGTGAAGCTGTAGGATACCGCGTCAACTGGCGTGGTGGTGCTGCTGCTTACATCACTGATACCGAACATTTTCCCGACCGACTCGATGATAATGTGCTGTGGCTAGCTCGGAATGCTGACATTCTGGTTTACGATTCCACCTACACAGACGAGGAATACTACTCGCCCAAATCCCCGAAAATTGGCTGGGGACATTCTACCTGGCAAGAAGCAGTGAAAGTGGCACAAGCCGCTAACGTCAAAACTCTAGTGATTTACCACCACGACCCCGCACACGATGACGATTTTTTGGATTGTGTAGGGAAAGAAGCAGCTGCGAAATTTCCTGGGGCGATCATGGCCCGGGAAGGATTGGTACTTCAGATTCCCACCTCAGTTGTCTTATCAGAATCTTTTCCTGTTAGTAAGTTTTCTACCTAAAGATTGCGATCGGAGGAATTGGAGATTTTAGATTAGATTGGTGATCAGAAGCTTTCAGCGCGAGAGCGTACCTGTTGGCTGTACGGTGAGACAGCGCTGCCCAGAGTTGTCACGCCAACCATAGGATAAGGGCGACAACAGGAGGACTACTTTATAGCACCAACATAGCCCAGACACCCACAGACGCCCTAAGATTGCGGCTGATCGAATAGTAAACCTTCGTTGCAGTCTCAACAAGGAACTAGAGCCTTTTTAGCTCTGGTATTTGGGGTTATCTGGACTTAGTAATTAGCTGTCAAGCTAATAGCACAAGATACTATCTTGGGCAACTTCCCGTGGGTTGGAAAGTGGATTAAATAAAATGCAAAACTTCATCAATTATCTAGCTTCCCTCTCCTTTATCTAGCTTCCCTCTCCTTTATAAGGAGAGGGATTGAGGGTGAGGTAACCCAGGGACATAAATTGTATGTTATTTAATTCTTATTCCTTAGGCTTTTGGCTGATAGCTAAAAGGGGTCGCATCAACACCCTGGCCGATCGCACAAAACCTCATGGGCAGTTGGTGAATGTCCTCCTCAAGGCGGTTTACCATAAGGTAGCTTCCTGCTGATAGCTAAAATAAACCTAAAATCTCAGAATCCACGTGCTAAATTTGTCTCAAAATGGGTGTTCTGTGTGGGTTGCTTCTTCTAGCGTTGGGCTGCTAACGCCGACTGCTGTTGCCCTTGGCAAGTTTGATGGTGTTCATCTTGGTCATCAAAGGGTAATTCAGCCAGTCTTGCACCCTGATGGTCAGTTGTCAGTAGCTAGTAGTCCGCAGTCAAAGGAAAATCAAGAATATATTTACTCAACAGTTGTCACCTTTGACCCCCATCCACAGGAATTTTTTACGGGGCAGCCCCGGAGTTTGTTAACGCCACTCGATGAAAAAGTCCAACAATTGCGATCGCTTGGGGTAGAACAACTGGTACTACTACCCTTTGACAAAGAACTATCTGCTTTGACCCCCGAAGAATTCGTTCAAAAAATTCTTGTGCAGCAACTGCGATGCCAGCAAATTAGCATCGGGCAGGATTTTTGTTTTGGCGAAAAGCGCAGTGGTACTGCCAAAGATTTGCAATTAATCGCCGCCAAGCACAATATCCCCGTTACCATCGTTCCCTTACAAACTTATACAGGTAACTCGCCCACCGAAAGCAGTTGCCTCGGTACTAATCCGACTCAGGATGCCCGCATTAGCACTTCATTAATTCGCCAAACCCTTGAGCAAGGCGACATCGAAAATGCAAATCTACTACTAGGACGCCCCTACACTCTCCTTGGTGTTGTCGTTCAAGGTCAACAATTGGGCAGAACAATTGGCTTTCCCACCGCCAACCTCCAACTACCAAAAGAAAAGTTTTTGCCCCGCCAAGGAGTCTATGCTGTCCGCGTTTTCATTCTCAGTGAAACATCAGATGTCGCTCCTAGTGAAAGCTTGGGCGTAATGAATATCGGTAATCGCCCAACTGTAAATGGTACTTATTCATCTGCGGAAGTACATCTGTTGGATTGGTCTGATGATTTGTATGGCAAAAAATTAGCTGTGGAACTAGTGAAATTTTTGCGCCCTGAACAAAAATTTGCTTCTCTAGAAGCCCTGAAAACACAAATTCAACTTGACTGCGTTGTTGCCAAAGAAGTTTTGAGTGCTGAAGCCCAAAGTTAAAAGTTAGGAGTTAGGAGTTAAAAGTTAGGAGTTAGGAGTTAAAAGTTAGGAGTTAGGAGTTAAAAGTTAGGAGTTAGGAGTTAGGAGTTAGGAGTTATACCATTTCTTTGTGAGGCTGCGCCAAACCCTCTTAACTTTTTCTTTCTTTCTTTCTTTCTTTCTTTGTGTTCTTTGCGGACTTTGCGGTTCGTTTTTCTTTCTTGTACTTAAATATGGTTTAGCGCATCTTCATACAGAATTGGTATTAGGAGTTAAAAGTTAGGAGTTAGGAGTTAGGAGTTCTGAGTGGGAACAATGTATTTAGGGAAATTGGGCATTGGGCATTGTGAAAACTCTTCCCTCATCTCCCTCATCTCCCTCATCTCCCTACTCCCTACTCCCCACTGGCGCACCGCATGAGAGAAAAAATTGACGCTTTAACACAAAATCTGGCTCTTACCATCGTTGGCAAAGCTGAGGCAATACGTTTAGTGCTAGTAGCCTTGCTAGGTGGTGGTCATGCCTTGCTAGAAGATGTCCCTGGTGTTGGTAAAACCCTACTGGCTAAATCTCTAGCTCGTTCACTGGATGGTAAGTTTCAACGGCTACAATGTACCCCCGATTTACTGCCAACTGACATTACTGGTACTAACATCTGGAACCCAAAAAGCGGCGAATTTACTTATCTTCCTGGGCCAATCTTTGCCAATATTCTCCTAGCTGACGAAATTAACCGCGCTACACCCCGCACTCAGTCTGCTTTATTAGAAGTCATGGAAGAACATCAGGTAACAGTTGATGGTGTCTCTCGTGCAGTTCCCCAGCCCTTTTTTGTCATTGCTACTCAAAACCCAATTGAGTATCAAGGTACTTTTCCGCTACCGGAAGCGCAAATGGATCGGTTCATGTTGTCGCTGAGTTTGGGCTATCCTTCGGAAGCAGAAGAACTCCAAATGCTGCAAAATCTCCAAAATGGTGTGAAGGTTGCTGATTTGCAGCCTTGTATTACCTTGGCAGAAATACAGGAATTGCGTTACCTCTGCTCTCAAGTAAAAGTGGCACCCTCCTTGCAACAGTACATCCTCGAATTGGTGCGAGTAACACGGCAAGATGAAGAAATAGCCCTTGGTGTTAGCCCGCGTGGTACATTAGCATTACACCGGGCTGCTCAAGCGCTAGCTTTTCTATTAGGGCGTGATTATGCCATTCCCGATGATGTGAAATTTCTCGTCCCTCATGTTCTTTGCCATCGCCTTATCCCAAGAGGTGGACGGAATGCAAGAACTGTTGTTGAGCGATTATTGCGCTCGGTTTCTATTCCTTAAAGATAACTGTTGCTTTTAAGCTTTTACTTAATTGCTTTCTCTTGAAAATGCTACTAACAGAACCTGAAATTAAACAAGTTCTAGACCAAGCTAAAGCTGCTTTTTTTGGGAGCATCGCAATTTTGGCTTAAATCTTTTCCCTCACCCCCAGCCCCTCTCCCATTTTTGGGAGAGGGGAGACATTATTCTAGTTCCCCGAATCCCAAATGATGGGATTCGGGGTATAGAGAAGGGCTTGCCAATAGGCATTGCTATGTTGCTACTGCCAACGCTGGCTAAGTTCTATGATTAGCACAAGCGCCACTTCTAAATATCTAGGAATGTGAGGAATGTCAATTTTTGTTAAGCGCAAAATCCGCGATGCCTACGGCGGGCTACGCCAACGCCAATCGCTACAGCAAAGCGCCGAACGCCAATTCAAACGCCAATTTTTCGGTTTACTTCTGGTAATTGTAACCTGGAGCCTAGCTATGGGTTGGCTTCTAGCTTTGGCAACTAATGCCCAAAGTGCTACTCCCACCGCCGAAATTGGCACTGTTGACGTAGTACCTGCACAGTATCAATTAGGACAAGAACTGTATCTGGAAAACTGCTCCACATGCCACATCGCCTTACCGCCAGCCGTTTTACCCACCCAAACTTGGAAAAATCTCCTGCAAGACTCGCAGCACTACGGCGCACAACTAAAGCCTTTAGTCGATCCGCCACGCATCTTGGTGTGGAAATATCTTTCGACTTTCTCCCGTATCCAGCGAGACGACGAAGAAACACCATATCGCCTTAATGACTCACGTTATTTCAAAGCTTTACATCCAGGAGTTAAATTACCACGTCCCGTCCAGCTTGGCAGCTGTGTTAGCTGTCATCAAGGCGCTAGTGATTACAATTTTCGCCGCCTGACAGCAGAATGGCAGTGATGAGTACAGACGCGATTAATCGCGTCTGTACAGGAGTAAAGAGTTGAAAAATTCATAACTCATAACTCATAATTCATAACTCATAACTCATAACTCATAACTCATAACTCTATTCCCCCGCTCCTTCTCTGGCCCCATCTGAGGGCAAAATGATACTATGAAGAAAGACTAAATAATCAGATAAGAGTTAAAACCAATCATTTAGTAAACTGATTGCCTCGTTTTTCTCCTGTTTTTGAGTTAATTCTCATTTGACACCCATCCACAACCAAGAAGGTTGGGTTGGGTTAAATGTTTATAATCAATGCCAAACCTTTAATTCCCATCCCCCTTGATTCAGTTCTATAATCTGCCATGCTAAAACTTTTGTTGGGCGACCCCAACGCTCGTAAGCTTAAAAAATACCAACCTTCTGTTACTGAAATTAACCTTCTAGAGGAAGAAATTAAGGCTCTTTCCGATGAGGGGTTAAAAGGTAAAACCGTCGAATTTAAACAACGGTTTGCCAAAGGCGAAACTCTGGATGACTTATTGGCCGAAGCTTACGCTGTTGTCCGGGAAGCAGGACGGCGAGTCTTAGGCTTGCGGCACTTTGATGTTCAACTCCTTGGCGGTATGATTTTGCATGTAGGGCAAATTGCCGAAATGAAAACTGGTGAGGGTAAAACGCTTGTAGCAACCTTACCGAGTTATTTAAATGGTCTTACTGGTAAAGGTGTACACGTCGTCACTGTGAACGATTACCTAGCTCGTCGGGATGCTGAATGGATGGGACAGGTGCATCGGTTCTTGGGGCTGAGTGTGGGGCTAATCCAGTCAACCATGACTCCCAATGAACGCCAGAAAAACTATGATTGTGATATTACCTATGTCACCAACAGCGAGGTAGGGTTTGACTACCTGCGGGATAACATGGCGACATCAATGGCAGATGTGGTGCAACGCCCGTTTAATTATTGCGTGATTGACGAGGTAGACTCGATTTTAATTGATGAGGCGCGGACACCGCTAATTATTTCTGGGCAGGTGGAAAGACCTACAGAAAAGTATCTGCAAGCAGCTGAAATCGCATTCACACTCCAAAAAGACGAGCATTATGATGTGGATGAAAAAGCTCGTAACGTGCTTTTGACTGATGAAGGATTTGCGGAATCCGAAAATCTTTTGGGAGTCACAGATTTATTTGACCCGGAAGATCCTTGGGCGCACTTCGTTTTCAATGCGATTAAAGCCAAAGAACTTTTTCTCAAGGACGTAAATTACATCGTCCGTAATGGCGAAGTGGTAATTGTGGATGAATTTACCGGTCGGGTGCTACCCGGACGGCGTTGGAGTGATGGATTACACCAGGCCATTGAAGCCAAAGAACACGTAGAAATTCAGCCAGAAACTCAAACTCTAGCGACAATTACTTATCAAAATCTGTTCTTGCTGTATCCAAAACTGGGTGGAATGACCGGAACGGCAAAAACGGAAGAACCGGAATTTGAAAAAATTTACAAATTGGAAGTTGCGGTAATTCCTACCAACCGCGATCGCAGACGCCAAGATTTGTCTGATATGGTCTTTAAGACAGAACCAGGCAAGTGGGGTGCGATCGCTAAAGAATGTGCCGAAATGCACGAACTCGGCAGACCTGTATTAGTAGGAACCACTAGTGTAGAAAAGTCCGAATATCTCAGCCGACTATTGAAGGAGTTGACGATTCCCCACGAATTACTCAACGCCCGTCCCGAGAACGTCGAGCGTGAGGCGGAAATCGTCGCCCAAGCTGGACGAAAAGGTGCTGTGACCATTGCTACTAACATGGCTGGTAGAGGTACAGACATCATTCTGGGTGGAAACTCCGAATACATGGCACGTCTGAAGCTGCGGGAATACTTCATGCCCCGAATTGTCATGCCAGAAGATGAAGATAGCTTTGGCGTGCAAAGACCAGCCGGATTACCCACAGGACACGGTGGTGGTCAAGGCTTTGTCCCTGGTAAAAAAGTCAAAACTTGGCGGGCTTCACCAGAAATTTTCCCCACCCAATTGACAAAAGAAACAGAAAAACTACTCAAAGATGCAGTAGAAATTGCGGTGCGTGAATATGGCGATCGCAGTTTATCGGAACTGGAAGCAGAAGACAAGGTAGCTGTAGCCGCAGAAAAAGCTCCCATCGATGACCCTGTAATTCAGAAATTGCGCGAAGCTTACAACCGCGTTAAGCAGGAATACGAACAATTTACTACCCGCGAACATGATGAAGTTGTGGGAATCGGTGGTTTACACGTAATTGGTACAGAACGCCACGAATCGCGGCGGATTGATAACCAGTTGCGCGGACGTGCAGGAAGACAAGGCGACCCTGGAACCACAAGATTTTTCCTCAGTTTAGAGGATAACCTACTGCGGATTTTTGGAGGCGATCGCGTTGCTGGGTTAATGAATGCCTTCCAAGTCGAAGAAGATATGCCCATCGAATCTGGGATGCTTACTCGCAGTTTGGAAGGCGCACAGAAAAAAGTTGAAACCTACTACTACGACATTCGTAAGCAGGTATTTGAGTATGACGAAGTGATGAACAATCAACGTCGTGCTATTTATGCTGAACGTCGCCGGGTGTTAGAAGGTCAAGATTTGAAAGAACAGGTAATCAAGTACGCCGAAAAAACGATGGATGACATCGTTGACTACTATATCAACGTAGACTTGCCCTCGGAAGAGTGGGAGTTAGAAAAGCTGGTTGAGAAAGTTAAAGAATTCGTCTATCTACTAGAGGATTTGCAGCCGAATCAATTAGAAGATATGACAGTCAGCGAGATTAAAGCCTTTCTGCACGAACAGGTGCGAATTGCTTACGACCTCAAAGAAGCGCAAATTGACCAAGTTCAACCCGGACTTATGCGCCAAGCTGAACGGTTCTTTATCTTGCAACGCATTGATACTCTGTGGCGGGAACACCTGCAACAAATGGATGCCTTACGCGAATCGGTAGGATTACGTGGTTATGGGCAAAAAGACCCGCTAATTGAGTATAAGAGCGAGGGTTACGAACTCTTCTTAGATATGATGGTTAACATCCGCCGAGATGTGGTGTACTCGTTGTTCATGTTCCAGCCGCAGCCTCAGCAAATGATGCAAGCTGAGTCAGAGATGGTGTAAGTAGTGCCATATCTCATGCAGAGACGCAGAGGCGCAGAAAGTGCTTTTGCGTCTTTGTATTTTAAGGCATCTCTCAAAAATATTTTGTTTTCAGGAGTTTGCTGAAATGGGTAAGCTGGTACTGCCAAATCTTCAAGGTAAGCAAATGGGGCAAGTAATAGTTAGCCTCACTGTCACGAATCGAATTGATCAAGTTTTGGCTCAACGAGGCTTTATTTCTTCGGGGGAAGTTCGCTCTTGTATTTTGGATAATGTTTTAGTTGACACGGGCGCAACTTTGCTATGTTTACCTGCTAGCGTTATTAGTCAACTAGGTTTAGTCCAAGGTGGAGAAGCGCAAGTAGAAACTGCTGCTGGAGTGCAGCAGGGGCGAATTTTCCGAGATGTTGAACTTAGTATTGGAGAACGTCAAGGAACCTTCGATTGTCTGGAACTCACAGAAGTACCTTATGCCCTTTTGGGTGTAACGCCAATGGAAGTTTTAGGGTTAGAACCAGACCTTAAAAATCGAAAGTTGCGGGTTTTGCCGATGAATTCTGAGCAAACTTATCTGAGTGTATTGTAAGCGATCGTATGTTTTATGCTGAAAGCAGGTACTCAGTTTTTCAGGTATGTGTTATGACGGATAATTAAGTTATGCCTCTGTTAAGAGTAGATGATATGGCAGAAAACATTGATTATGAGCAAATCTATCAGCTGACATTCCGTAAACAATGGGCTGAGTTATTGGATCTTGTTTATAAGTATTCTAAATTTGCTTCTTCAGATGAATTAGTTAAAAGAGCAGTAAATACTTTTGAAAATGAGTTTTTTGGAGAATTAGATAAAGGAATTGCAAAGGATAATATTGAAACTGTATTAGAAAATCTATTTTTACTTCATAAAGGTAAAATTTATAGTTTAACAGAAGATAGAGCTATTACAGTCGTTGTTGAATTGGTCAATATATATAGAAATAAAGGTTTACTCCTTGAAGCATATAATTATGCTAAATTTTATCCGAAACAGGAAATATGTGCTGAAGTAATTAGGCTGCACCAGGAATCATTACCCAAAGTTGTAGAACATTCTCAAAGTGATCAAATAAAGGTAACAGAAAATAAAAATATAGCTAATGTAAAATATACTACCAGCCTTTTTAAATCTCATCAAGAAATGGAATTTTTCATGGCTGTTAGGGAAAACTTTCAAATGTTTGTAGTTTATCCTAATGTTGCATTAAGTTGTTTAATTAACTTTAACAAAATTAAGAGTAATTTGTCCCAAGAAGAGAGGAGCTTCTTTTTTAGAGGAATTGTAGATTGTGTTGTATTTGATCAACATGAAAGCTATAAACCAATTAAATTCTTTGAGTTAGATAGCTCTTATCATGATTCGCCTGAACAAAAACTAAGAGATAGTTATAAGGATAAGATTTTGGCATTGGCTGGACAAACACTTTATAGGATTAGAAAGACCTCAGATAATCACGGGAGGACAGAATTCATGAAACTAATAAGAGAAATAGTAAATATTACATATTAATTAATGAAAAATCTCTTATTTATCTGTAGTCAGAATAAATTGCGAAGTCCCACCGCCGAGGCTGTGTTTTCTGAATATGAAGGACTTGAAACAGACTCGGCAGGTTTGGATCGCTATGCCCAAGTACCAGTTTCAACCGAAGCTATTATCTGGGCTGATATTATCTTTGTGATGGAGAAGTCACATAAAAATAAGCTATCGAAAAATTTTCAGCCCTTTCTTAAAGATAAAAAAATTATATGTTTAGATATACCAGATGAATATAAATACATGGAACCAGATTTAATTAAATTGTTAAAACATAAAGTGCTACCCATATTAAAAATTAAAAAATGAATATTCAGGAAGCTTTTAATGCTGCCGCAGTAGATTACGATAATTAAGAATTAAGGTTGCTCCCGAACAATTTGCTTAAGTCCCAAGTCTGGCCAAGCCTGATTTTGTGCAGTTATCAGGAAGAAATTGGTATCACACCTAACTCCTCACCAAAATCGGCTACGGTGTCCACACAAGTCTTTAGTGGGGCTATTTAAGATTTATCGCGCAGCTCCTGAGATACCTCACCCTGGTTCTGCTATGCAAAACCTGTCCCTCTCCGATACTTTGGAGAGGGATGTCCGATAGGACTCTTTGAGGTTTTGGAGGACTTTTGGGTAATCGGATAACCTGTGTATATACCGTAGCCAAAGTCGGGAAGGAGTTTTTTAGCTGATGTTAAAAACAAGGTGCGGTGCTTGTATTATGGGCAGTTTGACAGATACGATCTCAGACTTTCTGTGCAGATACTTCCTCTGGCTTTTCTTGCCTTTGCAACGCCGAATACAGCCTATTGAGCGCATTTACATAAGCTTGCGCGGATGCCACGATGATATCTGTGTTCGCTGCATGACCAGAAAACACTTTAGATTCATAACGTAAACGAATCGTCACTTCTCCAATAGCATCAATACCGGCTGTTACTGACTGCACAGAAAACTCAATCAACTCATTGGGTACATTCACCACACGGTTGATAGCCTTGTAAACTGCATCCACTGGCCCAGTACCGATCGCAGCATCGGTTAATTCTTCACCGTCTGGGGTACGCAAGGTAACTGTAGCAGTGGGGCGGGCGTTGCTACCACAGGAAACTTGCACCAATTCGACTCGGAACAAATCGGGTGCTTGTTGGATTTCATCGTTAACGATCGCTTCCAAATCCCAATCAGAAATATCTTTCTTTTTATCGGCTACTTCTTTAAATCTGACGAAGGCTTTATTTAACTCAGTATCTGACAGTTCAAAGCCCAATTCTTTCAATCGGGTACGAAAAGCATTTCTACCTGAATGTTTGCCCAATACTATTTGATTGTCTGTTAAACCAATCAATTGGGCATCCATAATTTCGTAGGTGAGCTTATTTTTTAGCACACCATCTTGGTGAATCCCAGACTCATGAGCAAAAGCATTCGCCCCGACGATCGCTTTATTTGGTTGTACTAACATCCCCGTCAAATTAGAAACTAAGCGTGAGGTTTTGTAAATTTGCCGAGTGTCGATATTTGTTAAAGATTCTTGAGATTCTTCTGGTCTTCCCAAAAAGGGATTAAAATATTGTCGCCGCACATGCAACGCCATCACCAATTCTTCTAGTGAGGCATTTCCGGCGCGTTCGCCAATGCCATTAATCGTACATTCTAGTTGGCGGGCGCCATTTTTCACCGCT
Organism: Nostoc sp.; assembly: GCF_036916975.1. GTDB lineage: Bacteria > Cyanobacteriota > Cyanobacteriia > Cyanobacteriales > Nostocaceae > Nostoc. The sequence continues at coordinate 31,082 of NZ_JBALFF010000068.1, read as the reverse complement.
TCTAAGAAGTTAGCAACTGCCAAGCCTAAATCATTATGACCGTGAACGGAAATAATCGCTTGGTCGATGTTGGGGACATTTTCGATAATCCCCTTAATGATTGCGCCAAACTCGCTAGGGGTGGTATAACCGACAGTATCGGGAATGTTAACTGTTGTTGCACCAGCTGCGATCGCTCTCTCTAAAACTTGGTAAAGAAATTCTGGATCGGAACGAGCCGCATCCATCGGCGAAAATTCTACATCTGTCATGAAGGACTTGGCATAAGCTACCATTTCTTCAGCGATCGCTAGCACTTCTGCCCGTGACTTCCGCAACTGATATTCTAAATGGATATCAGAAGTCGAAATAAATGTGTGAATTCTGGCATTAACTGCCGGTTTTAATGCGGATGCCGCTGCTTCAATATCTGCTTTAATTGCTCTTGCCAAACTGCAAATTACCGGGCCATTTTCTGTCCCCACAATTTTGGCAATCTTGCTGACTGCTTCAAAATCTCCGGGACTGGCAAAGGCAAAGCCTGCCTCAATTATATCCACACCCAGACGCGCCAGTTGCTTGGCTATAACTAGCTTCTCGTCTATATTCAGAGTTGCTCCTGGACACTGCTCTCCATCTCGCAATGTAGTATCAAAAATGATGATTCGGTCTGTTTTGTTTATCATTTGCCCTTTGTTGTTTAGTGTTTACTTGTGGCTCAATATATCTTCAACCTTAGTTTTTCTTTTACTCTTACCTTTGTAAATAATTGCTAAGAATACTAACCTTCTGTTTTTTCTATTTGATCTCTGATATCATTTAAATCTATATATCTGTCAGTAGCATTTCGGAGTTCTCTAGCGATCATTCCTTCTGTCGATACTACTGTAATATGTGTATTTTTTGAGCGTAATAATTCGATTGCTCTTTCAAAATCTCCATCGCCACTGAATAATACTACTCGGTCATACTGATCTACTGTATTAAACATATCTACAACAATTTCAATATCTAAATTCGCTTTTTGCGAGTAACGACCAGAGGTATCATCATAATATTCTTTCAGAATTTTAGTTCTAACAGTATATCCTAGACTAATTAGAGCATCTCTAAAACCTCGCTGATCTTGTGGGTCTTTTAAGCCAGTGTACCAGAATGCATTAATTAATGTTGTCTCTGATTGCTCATGTTTGAAGTATTCTAAAACTCGCCGCGGGTCAAAAAACCAACCATTTTTTTGTTGAGCATAGAACATATTGTTTCCGTCTACAAAAATAGACAGACGATTCATTGGAGAACCCATACAAATTTACACCTAATAATATATATGAATTTAGATGGAACAATAGATTATAGCAATTTTCAAATGCCTTGTTTGCTAATATCTATAAACTAACTCTTCATCTGTAGCTTTTATCCTACCTCTTTCAAGGCATAAAAACGCCTGCAACATTGGAGTTGAGATCCTGGGTGCTAAACCTTATTCACCTCCGGCACTGCAAGAGCCACCCTGCGCTCAAAATCTACCAATAAAATTGAACTAGTAACAGCATTTATAACTGTATAACACTAAATTTTACTCCTAAAGAGGTATAGCATAGGCTTAGGGTAGGATATAAGTTGATGCCTATCTATAGGTTTAGCTTTCAGTATAAGGATACGCTTTGTGGGGAGTACCAATATTGCGCCAAACACAGAAGACAAGGTTGGGACAGCTTCTGGTAAAACCCCAGTTAAGAGGATAGTTGTTGGTTAGGTTAAGGTAAAATATCACCGCAACCAACTACAGAGACGAAGTATATCCGGCTATAATCTGTGAGACAATCATTAGTTGTAACTCACTCAACAGGATAATAATTTAGGCAGTACCTGAGTAGGAATCTGTTGGGGGCTACCTTTGTCAATAAAAGTTTGTTGATGAATAGAAGATACTTTACAAATGTATAAGATTATCATTTAAGTCTTATTTGAATGTGCTTGTACTAAAACGTGGTCTGAATAAATAAAAGTGTTGGACTTAAATCAATCAGTAACACGATATGGCAGAAGAACCTACATCTACCTTAACTAAAAACTATGTCTCTGCTGCCAATAGACACTCAGGTAAACCGACAAAGGTAACTTCAACAGCATCGGCTCGTCAGTCTAGGTGGATGGTTTTGTTAGGTCATCTGCTCGCTGGCGGTTGGGTAATGGGTGCAGCATTGTTGAGTGCTTCTGGTGGAGAATTGGTTCAATTGATCGAAAATAAGGCGCTTTCTGCTTTTTTTCAAGTGCGTGGGTCGATTTTACCTCCAGAAGACATCGTAATTTTAGCAATAGACGATCAGTCAATATCAGTTCCCGAACAGTACTATAAAACAAATCCGAAACAGTATGCCTACTTAGAAACACTGAAATCTTATCCTTTTAAACGGGCTGCATACTCCCAGGTAATCACAAAGTTAATCAAAGCAGGTGCCCGTTCTGTAGCGGTAGATGTCGTTTTTGACACGCCAAGCAGTTATGGAGCTACTGACGATCGCCAACTCCAGGCAGTATTGCAAAAATATGGCACCAAAGTTACCTTAGCAGCCGTCTACGAAAATTCCCAGATGCGCCAGGGGTCTTTTATGCAACTGATTGACCCACAAGAGATGTTTCGTACAGGTTCTGTGTCCATTGGCTCAGTTAATTTCCCCCTAGAGGTAGATGGTAAAGTTCATCGATTGGCGAGTGAGTTTTCTAAGTTGTTAGGTGAAGATAATTTGATTGAAAAGCTACCCTCTTTTGATGAAGCAGCATTGAGGGCAGCACAAGTAAATTATCCCCGACCAAAGGGCGATCGCATTCATTTTTGGGGTTCTGCGGGTACATTTGAGCAAATCCCGTTTTGGCATGTACTCGATCCGGAAAACTGGAATACCTATTTACAGCAAGGAAAGGTCTTCAAAGACAAGATAGTGCTGATTGGTTCAACAGATAAGTTAAACAATGATTATTATCCAGTCGCTGCTAGCAACAGCGCTAAACCCATGTCGGGCGTGGAAATTCACGCCAACGCGATCGCAACTTTGATGCAAGGTAAAGCGATCGCCCCAGCAATTAAAAGTCCAGCGTTGCGGGGTTTGTTTGTGCTAATTATAGTTGCCAGTGCAGCTTTGATAATTAGTAGACGCAAGCATACTATCAATAAATTTCTCTATAGCCTCGCCCTGTCTGGTACTTGGGTAGGAATTAGTTATGGGTTATTTGTCCATAGTCAGTTAGTTTTTCCCACTACAGTACCAATGATTGCGATCGCTATGATTGGATTTTCCTATCTGGCAACCTCATTAATCAGAGAAAGTATCAAAAAACGCCAATTAGTAGACATTTTTCAGAAGTATAAAACTTCCGCCGTTGTCCAAGAGATTATCAGCCAACAAGATGATTTGCAAGACCTAATCCAGCAACGAGATTTAGCCTTATCAGGAAAAGTCCTGGCTAGACGCTACAGAATCGTCAAAGTTCTCGGTTCCGGTGGATTCAGCGAAACCTACATTGCCGAAGATACCCAACGTCCTGGGAATCCGCGATGTGTTGTCAAACAACTAAAACCAGCCAACACCAAACCAGAAGCCCTGCAACTTGCTAGACGTTTATTTCACTCAGAGGCGGAAACACTCGAAAAATTGGGAACGCACCCTCAAATTCCGCAACTTTTAGCGTATTTTGAAGAAGATGAAGAATTTTATTTAGTACAAGAACAGATCATTGGTCATCCTTTAAATCAAGAATTGCCAGCAGGTAGAGCAATTGATGAAATTGCAGCGATCGCAATTGTCAGGGATTTATTGCAAACATTAACATTTGTCCATAAAAACAATGTGATTCACCGGGATATTAAGCCCAGCAATATCATCCGCCGACATTCAGATGGTAAACTGATTTTGATTGACTTTGGAGCCGTCAAAGAAGTTAGTACAAAACAGCTAGATCATCAAGAGCAAAATCCCTTCACCATTGGTATTGGTACTCAGGGTTACGCACCAAGCGAGCAATGTTTTGGGCGTCCCCACTACAGTAGTGATATCTATGCAGTCGGCATGGTTGGGATTAAAGCCTTAACTGGTATGCCACCCCGTGAGCTACCTAGAGATGCTGATGGAGAGATAAGGTGGAGCGATGCCTACGGCGGTAAACTATGCACCCAGGTAAGCCACTCCCTCGCTAAGATTCTCAGTAAAATGGTGCTGGAAGACTTCAAACAGCGATATCAATCTGCATCAGAGGCTCTTGAGGATCTGGAAGTTTTTGACGATATTGTAAGTTTCCAAACCAGATACCCCATGCTACAGAATGACTCATTAATGAATACTTTAGATGACTTAGGCGCTGCCACACAATCTAGCTCAAAACCATCCTCAGAAACTACTTGATATCATGTCCGCCAAATTACCCATAATCAAAGAACCTCACCCCCAACCCCTCCCCTTACTAAGGGGAGGGGAGACAAAGCGTAGCTTTGGCTCTTTGAGGTGATTTGGGTTAAGTAATCAAGCTGACATGATGTCAATGAAGAGGAAAAGGGGGAGAACCCCATAAATAAATTTATTTGCTCTGAAACCCTTATGGCAGGGGTAATTCCACAATATTCTCCCAAGCTTTGAGCAACAATTGCCTATAAAGGTCACTCAGTTCTGCATAAGTAGGTAGGCAAGATAAAACCAAACTATGTAACGAAAAGTAAAATCTCTGTATTTGGCTCGTAGTTGTGCTTTAGCGCTAAAGCGCAACTACGAGCTAGTGATGATTATTTGCGCCCAGTTACTTATAATTTTAATTTAACGACAAAAACTCTTCTCCTGTGGTGGGATGAATGCCTATAGTTTCATCCAAGTCTTCCTTAGTAATGCCCTTGCGAATTGCCACACCCAGACTTTGAATGATATTTGCTGCATGTTCACCCACCATGTGAGCGCCCAAAACTTGCCCAGAATCACCATTTAACACTAACTTTATAGTAGTTGGCTCATCCTGTTCGATTAGCCGATACAACAGTGGTTGAAACTGGGTGCGGTAGCATTGGACATCACCAAATTTTTCCCGTGCTTTCGCCTCTGTCATCCCCACACTAGCCGCTTCTGGACGGCAAAAAACAGCAGTGGGGACATAATCATAATTTAGTTTTTGCGCCTTATTCCCAAAAACTGTATCCGCAAAGGCAATACCTTCTGCCTTAGCCACTGGAGTCAATTGCACACGGCTGGTGCAATCACCCACAGCAAAAATGTTTTCTTGGCTAGTGCGGCTGTATTCATCTACTTTAATTGCACCATCTTCGCCAAGTTCAACATGGGCATTTTCTAAACCAAGATTCTTGGTATTTGGAATGTAACCTGTGGCAACTAAGATGGTATCTGCTGTAATTATTTCTTGGCTCTCACCAGAAATAGTCAACAAGAAACCTTCTTCTGAGAATTTGATTTCACTAACAGTGCTGTTGGTGAAAAACTTAATTTTGCGTTTAATTAAACCCTGTTGTACAGCAGAGCGAATGTCATCATCAAACCCCGATAAAATCATTCCGTCTCTTTCAATCACCGTCACTTCGCAGCCGAAAGCGTGCATCATGCTAGAAAATTCTACGCCAATGTAGCCGCCGCCAATAATTGCTAAACGTTTCGGCAGATAGGGTAGCTGAAACATCTCGCGGGATGTGATAGCGTATTCTATACCTGGAATGTTGGGCTTGAGGGGTTGCCCTCCCACAGCAATTAAAATTTTGTCGGCTGTAACTTTGCGTCCATCAATATTGATAGTATGGGTATCGATGAGAGTGACATGTTGAGAAATTAGTTCAATTCCAGCTTTTTGCAATTGCTGAAAATAAGACTGGTTAATTGTGTCAATATGCTGATGTACTGACTTCATAAATAATGTCCAGTCAAAGTATGTTTGACAGTCACTCCACCCATAACTGTGCGCTATTTTATTTTGCAGGGCAAAGTCGGCTGCGTAGACAATCAGTTTTTTCGGAACGCAACCGCGATTTACACAAGTCCCACCGACGGATTCTTGTTCAGCAACAGCGACACGTACACCGTAACTAGCTGCTTTTTTAGCTGCTGCCAATCCCCCAGGCCCAGCACCAATGACAAACAAATCGTAATCAAATGTCATAAAAATCTGTTCCTTTTTCACTTTTTGGACAGAGCTATTTCATACCTTATAATGATTTACACAAAACTTAATCTACTGTCTTTGGGTGGACAATTGGGGATGAAACCAGGCTGATATCTAGCACATTGCCGCATTAATAGCAATTACATCCAAAAGGAACAGCGACGCCGAATAGCCCGCCATAGGCATCGCTCGATTATTGCTAATTTATATTACATTATGTTGCCAAAGAAGCATTTTGTATATTCTACAAGAGGTAGATGTTTGCGTAGGCGTAGCCCGTCGTAGACATCGCACTTTTGAGCCAAAGCATATAAATAACAGCTTAATCTTCAGTTACAATCTCAATTTAATCTTAGTTACCCACAAGAGGAGTGAATTTAATCGCGTGAATGGGTTACAAAATGAGGGTTGGGAGGAAGAAAGTTGATAATTGAGTTAGTAGCTACGAATTACTACTAATCTGCTTCCACTACTTCTAATGTCAAAATCCTTTTTGGTTTATTCACAACCAGCTGCATAATATCTAACCACAGTGAACCAAGCAAAATATCAGGTAGTTCTTCTCCTACATGAACGGGAATGATAAATTCTTTGCCAGCAACAATGACTTTTCCTTCATATAAATCAAAATACTCTAATCCTCTGGCAGTTTGCATCTCAATCTTAGGTATAACTATCGGCCAGTCAATAGCTTCCAAGTCTTGAGAATTAATCGCCAGCCACCCAGATGTAAAACCTGTATCAAGCATTGCTTCAACTTCAAATTGCTCACCATTAGCTACAACCAATTGTATTTCAAAGAACAACTCTCCATTGTTACCAAACTTGCCCACAATCATATCGTGCCGCAAGCTCCAATTTCGTTAAGGCGAAAGATAGTAAGTTTCGCATCTGGATTAGTATATCGCGCGCGAATTTGCTGTAGCAAACCTTCTAGTTTCGCGTCAATCAGGTAGTTTTCGCTTTCTGCATCAATAGCGATAAACCAGTTGTAATGGTTGTCGATGAGTTGGGGACGAAGGCACTCAAAAATAGTACGACACCTAGCACCCAGTTCCTGACGTTGTGCTTGACGGAGATTTGTTTCTTCAGTCGTAACGTTAGATTTTATCCATCCCCGATTTCGGCTTGTTTTTGATAATTGAGTCATATTGAATAAAAATAGATTAGAAGCAGTATTTTAATTATTGCGTGCTATTGCTGATTGTCTATAAAATATTGGAATCGCTTCGGCTAATCTAGCTAAATTTTGTAGGTTGGGTTGAATGTAGTGAAACCCAACATCATCGTTTTGCGAGAGTCGAATAACTGTTCAGTAAGCATATTCCCATTCGGCCTCGCTAGGTAGTCTGTAGGTTTTTCCTGTCTTCTGGCTCAACCTTTTACAAAATTCTACTGCATCATCCCAACTCACGTTTTCTAACGAATTGTAATATTGTTGGGTTGGAGTTGGGTTTGAGGTGTTTGACTACACACTGTCTACGACGGGCTGCGCCTACGCACATCGAAGACACCCTACTCTTACCCATTGCTGAAATAGAAAAACGACTATTCAAAAATTAAATCGCCTTCTTCTTTGCGTCAGGTAAAAATCAAACAAAGGCGGGTGCGGGGATTGAACCCGCTAATCCCCACAATGGTGGAGACGTAACCGATAACCTTAAATTCTTCGGCCCCGAAAGGCAAGTTGCGAACAAGGATAACCCGCCATGAAGTATGAAGGATAAAGTGTTTCATCCTTTACCCTCCACCAATTTCTACAACTCACCCGTAGCCAGCATCTGGATGATCCGAGGCGTACCTGGGTCCAACCCTGCCAAATCCCAGGAGAGGGAATCTTCAGGATCTACCAAAGTAATTTGGTAAGGTGTCAAGGTGACATATACCGCCTTGACGTTAGGATTTACCTTTTTGCGGTACTTTTTCAGTGCTTGACTAGGATGCTTATTTCCCGCCCAGCTTTCCGAGTCAGTCCAAAAGCAGACTACATCAGCTTTAAAGTTATTCTTGATCATCCAGTCGTAAGCTACAGATGCGTCTGTTCCACCAAAGTTTTGATTGCTAGCTTTGCGAACCGCAGAACTAAAACTATCTTTGGCGGTAATATCTAATTCCCGGAATTCGGTAGCAAAGCCGCGAATCATGTAGTTTTTTTCTGCTTTTGCTGTCACTAGTGCCATTGTGGTGGCAATTTCACAACAAGTTAGTCCCATATCTGCAACCAAGTTACCCATAGAACCAGAAACATCTACGGCGTGCATGAATACTTTACGTGTCGGTTGCACAACATCAAAAGACAGTTCAACCGCCTTTTCTAAAATGTCCACAATCCGAGGAACTGGATTCCAAGTTTTCTTGCTGCGTCCTAATGTTCCACCAGATTGATAAGTTTTGAGTGCTTTCAAAACATCTATCGGATGGATGCGACCTTTACGCAGATGTTCTCTGCGATTAAGAACTGTTTCCACTTGCAGCAAATTAGCGTTTTCATCAGCTCGTAACACACCCAGTTCAGTTAAAGAACCCAAGTTACGTAACATTGCACCTATTGGCATTTCCTGAAATAGCAACTGCCAAGCAAGCTGATCCATTTTGCCCACAGGTGCAGCCATTTCGTGGGTTAAGCGTCCTTGGGAAATAGCTTCATGGGTTTGGGTAGGATTCTGCTTGAGCCACTCGTACCACCAAATCTGCGCCAATGCTTCTGAGGGGATATCTGCTGGTAATTCTTCCCAGCCTTTAACTACCCACTCAAATAGTTGACGGTGATTTTCTGTAGGCGGTTTGACATGGAACAATCGCAACGCATCTCGATTAGAGAAGCCTTGACGCTGTTGATATTTCAACAGTTGATAAGCTAAACCCTTCACGTCTTCCCTTGAGAGCCAAGTTTTACCAGCTTCCCGCACTACTTTGCCAAATCCCCGCAGAGATTTGGTGTAGTTCAACCATTCGTAGAAGTGGCTACCAGTGCGGACAATTTGCGGGAAGATTTCACCAAACGCCTGTTTTGCTTCTGGTGCTTCACCCATCGACAGCAGTACCAAAGCTAATATTGGCGCACTGTTATTGATGGCGCGTCCATCGCTAGCATATAGAATTTCTTCTGCCGCACGGCTGGGATTTTCCGCAACAGCAAGTCTTACAACTGTCACAAAATCCTCAGTTAATTCCTGTTTACCAGCGTAGTAAGTGCTTTTTGCTGTGCCAACTAACAGACAACGGCGTAGCATCTTCCAAATACCAGCATCAAACATCCAGCCGCCGGAACGTCCCTGAACCATTTCGGCTTCTCGTCCGGGGATAGGTTGATTTTGTGGTGTAGTTGTCTTCTTGTTAGTGAAGAAGTTGTAATTCATGGCTTCATCTCCCAGCCCTTGTGGGCAAAATGAAAGGTGGCAGAGCAGGATTTGAACCTGCGACATCCGGCTTAACAGGCGATAACCCTAATTCGTCGGCCTTTTCAGGCAAGGTGTGAACAAGGATGTTTTTCGGCGCTCTACCAAACTGAGCTACCTGCCACATAGAAATTTTGGATTTTGGATTTTGGATTGAATCTAAAATTATTTGGTGTAGCGGAGCGGGATTTGAACCCGCGACCTCTCGAACCTGATTCGATAACCCTAATTCGTCGGCCTTTTCAGGCAAGAGGTGAACAAGGATGTTTAGCGCTCTACCTCTGAGCTACCCGCCACATGAAAATTTTGGATTTTGGATTTTAGATTTTGGATTTTGGATTGAATTTAAAATCTAAAATTAATTGGTGTAGTGGAGCGGGGATTGAACCCGCGACCTCCCGCGTGACAGGCGATAACCCTCAATTCGTCGGCCTTTTCAGGCAAGGGCTGAATAAGGATGTTTAGGCGCTCTAACCACTGAGCTACCCACCACATAAGTAAGTAGGCGCAAATAATCATCATTGGCTCGTAGTTGCGCTGTCTTCGCTAAAGCGCAACTACGAGCTAAATACAGAGATTTTACTTTTCGTTATATAGTTTGGTTTTATCTTGCCTATTTACTTATCAAGTAAAGTTGACTTGTATTATTAATGTAGTATGTGTATTATTTGTTGTCAAGGGGTTGGCAAGTTAATTTATGAGTTGTTAGTTGAGTGAAAAACCCTGTTGTTTTCGCCGGTAAGAATTTTTGTGCGTAGTTTACCGCCGTAGGCATCGCAGACCAATCTTAGATAAGTTGCAGATTGAAAAGGTTATGACACTCACTAAGGAAAGGTTTTGCCGGCAACTTTGCCAAAAGATACAAAAAAGTGTCCTAATTTTTGCCAATATATAGTATTATTTCCAAAAATTCACTTGGCAAAAATCGGCATGAGTGAGAAACCCATAGAAGATAACGGTAAGGCTTTTCTCGTTCTACTTTTGCCCCTCTCGTTCTTGATTATTTTCCTAGTTACCACTTGGAGATTTTTACTGGCACTAATTTTGCTGGTAATTGGCTTCAAGGTTTGGCAGGAATATCAATGGCAACAGTGGACTCATCGAGTTAACCCAATTTTTCATCAGTTAGTTCGGGAAAATCAGGGCAGGCTTACGCCAATGGACTTGGCAATGAGGGGCAATTTTCCTGGAACAACGGCAAAACGCTACTTGGATAGTAAAGCCTCGGAATTTGGCGCTAGTATAGTAAACTCCGAAGATGCGGGGCAGTCTTATTACTTTATAACTGCCAGCATTCTCGGCAATATTCTTGATAGTAGTGAGCCTGTTAAAGAACTTGCTACTCAAGCAGTTACTAAAACTGCGCGTTCGTCGCAGACGTTGGCGCAGCCATCGCTCCTAGCACCACCACCAACCCCACAGGAGGAACCAGAAACCGAATCACCACCACAGCCAACCCATGATTCAGCTACACGATCGCTGGAAAAACAGTTAATTTTTGGCTCTCTGATTCAATCTGAACTTGCCAAACGGCTAAATGTCTATTCCAGCACGGTTTATAAACGGCGAAACGATCCAGAGTTTCCTGATTGGAGTCGCAGCAAAGATCCTGATGGTATTGCCTGGTCATACTCAGAAAAAACGAAGGAGTTTTTCCCAGTGGAGGAACAAGGTTAAAACAATTCGTAATTCGTAATTCGTAATTCGTAATTCGTAATTCGTAATTCGTAATTCGTAATTCGTAATTAGAATTTGGGAATTTTTGTTTGTAAACCTACAGCTTCGTTGATGGAATTTAAGCCGCTTTGTTCTAGTAGGACAAGCAAACCTGCGAGAATCTGGCGTACCATTAATGGGCCTTCGTAAATCCAGCCTGTATAAACCTGGATCAAACTAGCACCAGCAGTAATTTTCTCCCAAGCATCGTCAGCAGAAAAGATGCCACCAACGCCAATAATCGGAATTTCTCCTTGGGTTTGCTGCCAAATAAAACGAATTACCTCAGTGGAGCGATCGCGCAATGGTTCGCCGCTAATTCCGCCAGCTTCATCCTGAGGTGATTTGCCTGTTTGGTCAATCACCCGGGTTTTGAGTCCATCACGGCTGATGGTGGTGTTAGTGGCGATAATTCCTGCCAGTTGGTAGGTTTTAGCCAAAGAAATAATGTCAGCGATCGCAACCCAATCCAAATCTGGCGCTATCTTGACAAAAATTGGTTTTTGTGTAGTATTTTCTTGTTGTAATAAATTCAAGATAGCACTGAGCATAGAAGCATCTTGGAGCGATCGCAACCCCGGTGTATTGGGAGAAGAGACATTAACAACAAAATAGTCTCCCAAATCCTTGAGTAAACGAAAACTATCGAGATAATCTTGTGCGGCTGCTTCTAGAGGAGTTAGCTTAGATTTACCCAAATTTATGCCTATGGGTATTGACTGGGTTAACTTCTGTTTTTCTTGTGCCAAACGTGCCGCCATTGCTGCTGCACCGCGATTATTAAAGCCCATCCGATTCAGAGCAGCTTTATCCAACGGCAAGCGAAACAAACGGGGAGGCGGATTTCCTGGCTGTGCGTGAAAAGTTACAGTTCCTAATTCAGCAAAGCCAAAACCCAGGTTAGACCAAATGTTAGCAGCTACTCCATCCTTGTCAAACCCAGCCGCTAACCCTACGGGATTAGGAAAGTTTAGTCCAAACAAATTCTGTTCTAGGCGGGAATCGTACAAACACAAGGATTTTTGTAAGGGTTGGTTTACCCAACTAGCAGGGGTTTGCGACAGCCAGCTAAAACAGCGAATCGTCTGCTGGTGTAACCACTCCGAATCGGCTTTTACCACATTGAACAAAACCGGACGAATGGCAAATTTATAAATATCCATTAGCTTTTCAAAAAAAATTACCCACTTAGGCATAGTTGCATAAAAAATACCCTCACTTACGGGTAAGGGTATTGGAATATTACTTTGTATGAGATATCCTTGTTTTGTCACTTTGGAAGAATGTAATAGCCCAAAAGGTTACAGGGCTTTAGTTTCTAGTTTGTTATAAGATAAAGCCTCAAACCTTTATGAAATCAAAGTCTCAGAGTTTGGGTTCCATTATTGTTTACCGAGAGTGACAAAACAGGGATAAAACACTTCTTTAGCTGTGTAACAACGACGAATTTATTGTGCTTGGGAGGCTTTTTGCTTGCGCTTAATCATCCATCCCATAACACCAGCAACTGCTATGACACCAAGAGTACTGGGTTCAGGAACAGAGGTAAGTGCTACTTTCGTTCTGAAGATGGCATAATTGCGATCGCTGCTAGAGTCGTAGCCCAGCGAGTCATGCCATATAAACTTTGATTGCGAAGATATACCTGGAATTGTACCCCAAGGAGCAGTTCCTTGGCGAGCCGACACCTGTGGGGTCTTCCAAGTTGCACTACCTATTTCGCTAGCCACAGTTGTTAATAAAGGAACATTACCAGACTCACCTGGATTTGCACCACTAGCAATTTTGTATACCCAATCGCTAGTATTTGATAAGAGGGAACCGCCACCAGGCAATGTGAAGTCGCCTATCCAGGCTTGGTTTATGCTATCATCCCAAGCTAGGACGTACAGATAGTCTCCGTCATTGGCGTTGAAATTGAAGGTTTCAGGCAAAGACCAGTTAAATTGGCCAGGATTGCCAGATGCACCCTTCTCGTTTCTACCAACAAATGTCAACCCGCTACCGTCCGCTTGACCGTAGTAAAGACCATAATGGTTATCTGCTGTGAGGGTTGCTGTAATATTGACAGCGTGCGCCGAAGTTGTTCCAGTTAACAATAAAGCAACTGATCCTAACATCCCTGTTAGCCCAAGTTTGAGAGAATTAGGATTTGAAATTAAAGTAAAACTCATTTGCTCTCCAAAAAAGCTCAAATTTAGTTTGTCCAGACGTACATCGTCGGACAGCACACATATATTACTGCTAAAAATACTTAGTATCAATGGCTAATTGAGCTTTTTACCAAATCAACATAATATCAACATCATGTATAATTTGTTTTTTATAAAGTTATAAATTTTAACTGTTAACTGATTTAAGAGTGTTGTCTGGGGAAAATGCGCGATCGCTTATTACTCAAGGTGCTTTTCTGGGCATCTTATATATTACAAGTTATGTAAACCAATAAATCAGATGGGGCAGCCGCAAAAATCTATAGCCGCCGAACAGCAGATCCTCTCATTGGGGCGCGTCCTCCAAAACCTCAGAGAAGAAGAAGATGTTGACGTTCTGATTGAAACTACTATTTCTTATCTTAAAGAACAGTTTGACTACAAAATGATTTGGATTGCTCTTTACGATCGCCTGAATCACATATTACTCGGTAAAGGGGGCATCATACCCGATCGGGACACCAGCTTTTTACACCAAAGGGTTGTTCTCAGTCCTGGGGATTTATTAGAGCAAGTAGTGATTGAACAGCATCCCTTGGGCATAGCTGATTTGCGAACTGAAATCCGCGCCGCCGAATGGCGAAAAATTGCCGAAAAATTCCACATCCAAGGAACGATTCTTTTACCAATTCGCTATAAAGACCGTTGCTTAGGTGTGCTGTTACTGGGTTCAGAACGCTGGGGCTACTTACTGACAGGGGAAGCAAAAGCCCGTTTGATGATGGTTTTAGGCGAATTGGGGGCAGTGCTTTTTCAAAATGAGATACATTTGCAGCAAAAGCAAACCAAGCGAATCGACGAACGATTATTAGAATTGCTAGAAAATTTACGCACCCTTGGTAACCTGAATCAAAGACTTGAAGCTGCGGTGCAAGCAACTCATAAATTTGTTTCCCCCAACCGGACAAATATTTACTGGTTTGAGCGGGAAGGGCGCTACTTTTGGTGTCGGATCAGCAATCAGCTGGTGAAAATCGATCGCAATTCTAGCACTCAGCAAGCGGCGGGAATGACGGTACAGGAGTTGAGTGACTTTTATTATGCTTTGACAGTTAACCAAATTGTCTCGATTGGTGATGCCCGCAGTTCTTTAAAGAGTCATTTTACAGCAAAATTGCTGCAACGGCTGAAGGTGCGATCGCTCTTAGCCGCTCCAATAATCTGGCAAAAGAACTTGCTCGGTTTTCTGGCGGTAGAAAGCAATGAACCTCGAATCTGGACAGAGACAGACAAAAATTTTGTTCAAGGTGCTGCTGGCTTAATTTCTCTGGTCGCAACTACCGAAAGCATGGAAAACACTATCAAACAGATTCAAGAGGATGCCCAACTGACTAGTCAAGTTGCTCAAGGTATCTATAGCGAACATGACCTTCAGGAAACTTTAGACAGCTGTGCTAAAAGAGTTTTAGCTCGATTAGTTGCTACACGATTTTTGTTGTTGCAGTATGATCCTCAACAGAATCATTATAAATTTATTTACCAAAGTCAGCCTTCTAATCGCCGACAGTTGACATTTGCCCTTCATCCTCTCAAAGAGTTAGATGGGCAGCTTTTGCAACGTTCAACTCAAGCCGTGGAAATTGAGAATTTAGATGAAGATTTACGCTTTTTTAATTGGCGTCCCTTGTTGTTAGAAAGTGGAGTGCGATCGCTACTTATTTGTAAATGCACTCACGAGCATATACCAGCAACGCTTTTGGTGATAGCTCACGAAACCAATCGTTCTTGGACAACTCTAGAAAAAGAATTACTCTTGGCTGTTAGTCAACAGATTGGTGTAATTATTCGCCAGTGGCAATTACATAGCCGCACCACCCAGCAGCAAAAAACTTCCCAAGCATTTGAGCAATGCCTACGCATCCTGACACAATCCCCAAATAGCAAAATTGAGGTAGGAAAAAAACATTTAGAACGTACAGCACTCGAACAAATAGCATCGATTCTGGGTTGTCCTTTAGCGTTACTGCTATCCTGGTCACCTGGTGAAAGTTGGGCAGAAATTATCCCTGGAGTGGCTGACAATAGCCTATTCGGGCTTTTTTCCGATGCATCTATTTCTATCCAGACAGAAGCCTTAATTCAGTGGGGACTTGCCACAGAGAGTTACCTGACTTTGAACGTAGATGATTTACCCCCCAAAACTCGAAAATGGTTGAAGATTCCAGACAAAGGTCAAATTTTGGTGATGGCATTACGTACCAATGCTGATTATGAAATTACGGGTGTAGTGTTGTTAGCAGACTATCAAGAGCGTCGCTGGTCAGAACAAAATCTCAGTGCGATCGCAACTCTGATTTCTCAATTAGCCTGGTGGCGTCGTGAAAAGCAAATTACCCGACTTTTAGAATCCACAACAGAAGATTTACGACAACTCAACTGGTACAAACATCGCCGCTTAGAGGAAATTCAAAGAATAACGGCGCTATCCCTTAAACAAATACATGATTTGGGTACTCCTAGTAATGAACTGACTCAGATGCGCTACGAACTATTGCTGCGGCAATTAGATCATACAGCCGCCTCTATGAGTGGAATGCTAAAACTTGAGCAATGGCAGCTAAATATAAGTTGGGAAACTATGCCCATAGCCAGTTTACTGAAGCGATCGCTCGAACGCATCGAAAATTTACTTAAACAACAAAAGCTGTGGATTGGTGTACATGGTTTGGGACAACAGATAGAGGAACAATCGTCAAAGAATTCTTCACTCGCTAGAGGTCTTCCTACTTCTAACGCTCAATCTGCAATGGCGATCGCTGGTGATATTGTCAAAATTGAGTTAGTTATCCATGAATTATTGGTTAATGCCTGCAACCGTTCTCAAAGCGGCGGCAGAATTGATATTTGGTGTCGCCGTTTTGATGCGTCAAAATCCTTAAATACAAAGCTTTCTTCTGCAAGTGGAGAAACTGATCATCAGACATCGCTAGAACTGTCGATTACATACAACGGTGCGATCGAACCACAGCTATTAACAGAACTACATGATAATAGACCCAAAGATGTGCTTGCTCCCTCCAAACTCGACCAACCACCAGGTTTACATTTGGTAATCTGCCAAAACCTCATGCAAGAACTAGGAGGAGAGTTGAATTTCTATCAGTTACCAGATAATCGGCTAGTTAGCCGCTTGTTGTTGACCTTAGTTGGTGATAATTTTTAGTGTAAAATCGTGGCGAATTGAGGGTTAAAGTTTAAACGCAGAGGGATACAGAGGTAAACGCAGAGGCACGCGGAGAATTCGCTATCATAATTAATGAAATACTGTATTTAGTTGAAATTTAAACGCAGATGCGCTTACCTTCCCGCAGACCAAAGCAGTACTGATGTATTACTTTGGCGTGGTTAATTATTTGGGAACTGCTATAACTACAAGCGTTAACAATTTATCCTTGTCACTGTCAAGGTTAATTAAACGGAAATATAAAATTAGCTTGGCAGTTATCTCAATTATTTTAGATATATTTACTGAGTCTATAAAGAGTTAAACTAGTACTTTTTGATAATTTGAATGTCTCAAAAAAACGTGACATTTTTAAAAATACTAGTTAACATATAACTTGATAAAACGCTGATTAACACCAGTCATTTTTTATTGAGGAAAAATTAATTAGCCAGTTAAAATTTGTCAAACTTTTATAAAAAGTCTATTTGCAAATGTGATTAAAGCATAAACAATTACCAATTCTTCTTAGCGCTTTTTTGGGGAATTAAATATTGTCGCAATATTTAACCAATACATTGCTAATTAAATTAAGATATTTTTTTTAAATTAGGGAGCATCCCAAATGTGCAAAAACCTTGATAGCCCTCATCCCCTAACCCCGAATCCTATGTTTGGGATTCGGAAAACTAGAATTATGTCTCCCCTCTCCCATGTTTGGGAGAGGGGCTGGGGGAAAAGATTTAAGTACTCATTGGGATGCTCCCTTAAATTACATGTTTTATTTAATAGTTAATTCAAGCTTGATAGCGTTCTTAAAATATAAATACCCCCTTAAACATACATTTTTAAGCAAAAATATGGAATCACTACATCAAATTATAGCTACCACTTTAGAGATTATCAACTTACTGCAAATAAAAATTTATAGATGCTATAAAAACATATTTATAAGCATCAAAATAATTAAATTTAAACCATTAATATACCGCTTTAATGAAGACCAAGATAAAATTTATTTGTCTGGAGAAATCTATCAATGAGTTTTAGATACTTCAAGCATTGGTTGAGATTTAGTTCAATCCGAAGCATTATTCTTTTGGCTCTAATATCAATTCCTAACTTATATAGTGCATCTGCTCAGACTACTCCTAAAGGAGGAATTGACTGGATTTTAGTTGTAGATACTTCTGCTTCTATGCGTGGTGTCGGTGGAACAAAAAACATTTTTGAGCCAGTTAAAAATTCTATCACCGAATTTGTTAATACAGCTAGATTAGGCGATACAGTTACTATTTATA
The DNA here is from genome assembly GCF_036916975.1 of Nostoc sp. GTDB lineage: Bacteria > Cyanobacteriota > Cyanobacteriia > Cyanobacteriales > Nostocaceae > Nostoc. The sequence continues at coordinate 13,165 of NZ_JBALFF010000068.1, read as the reverse complement.
GCTTTGATACAGATGTCACCCTAAATGCCAATGATATCACTATTAATAGTAATCCAGACAGAGGTAAACTTAAGCAAATAATTAGCTCACTTCAAGCTGAGGGCGTGCGTACTTATACAGGTAAGGCTGTGCAAAAGGCTTTGGAACATTCTGCCCTGTTAAATAAACGTGCTGACGCTCTTGGTCGTACTGTTAGTATTGTATTTCTGACAGATGGATTAGAAGATGTGCGTGGTATTCCTAATCCAATTTCTATTCCTAGTAATACCCAATTTTTACGTGAGCAACAATGCAAGCCCTATATATTTTTTGTGTCTTTAGGATTAAAAGAACACGAAAAGCAACTGAATGACTTTGCTAGCAATCCAGCGCTTTGTGGCAAGGGACAAGTATTGCGAGATCCTGGAGGAATTCAGCTAAATCAACTGGCTCAAAATATCCGACCAGTGCTGATTACACCCAAGCTTGATGTTAATTTACCCACTGCCAATTTGTCGCCAGTATTACCGGGAACAACTACTAAACCGCTCAATGTTAATACCATCAGTAATGTCAATGGTAAGGTAAGTTTGCAACTAGAAGACCCTGATCAAAGTGGTATTCGCTTAATTTCACCCGATCGCACCATCGACTTAGCTGCTAATCAAGCAACAGTGATCCCTGTGCGTTTACAGATACCACCGGAGGCAAAAGGGGGCGCAAATAACTTGCGCTTGGTGTTGATCAGTGCAGATCAAGCGATTGCACCAATTAAAATTGACCTACCTATAACCATTAAGTCACAACTGCAAATACAACCTACAAAGATAGATTTTGGCTCAATAGAAGCAGGGAAAACCACTGAGACTCAAACTTTGGTAGTTCGCACCAATACATCTGGAACAGCTAGCTTACAGCTGCAAGGCAATTTCAAAGACATTTCTATGACAGAACCTTCAGCAGCCATATCCTTACAACCAGGAGAAACTAAAATTCCTGTGCAGTTGCAGGTTACTGATAACAGTTTTGCAGGCGATCGCACTTTCACACTAGTCCTAACCCCAGATAAATCAATTGCTAATCCTGTCAGTGCGGAAGTTCATCTGTATATTTTGATGCCCCTATGGCGAAAAATAGTTATTTGGTTACTTTTAGTGCTGTTGGTGTTGTTAATTGCCCTGATAGTAGTTTGTTTGATTCAACGCAAAACCCCCTTGGAATTAGTCGAAAATTTCCGCAACCGCAACCGCTTAGAAGGAGCGTTGGTAGTGCTAGAACCACTGCCACAATCATCGCAAGACGAAGAGATTAGTCTTACTCACCTACAAAAGGGTAAAGTATGCCTGAGTGATTTGATACCAGTTATTGCTCCGACAAATTCTGATGCTGAGTTAGTCACAGTTTGGCGGGCAGGCAAAAAAAATATAGATTTGCGGTGTTTGAAAGGTGTAATTTTTGTCAATACTAAAAATATAAATACAGATGAACTCTTCGACGAGGACATCATCCAGATTGGCAACGTTAAGCTGCAATTTAACTGGATTGAACACCAAAGACCCCCTGAGCCAAGCAGTGGGCAAACAAACTTTTGAATAATATCACAGGAAAGTGAATGTTAAGTCCCACGGTTGTGCGTCCCACGGTTGTTTTTCGTCCTACTGTTGTTATCGGGCTAGGAGGAACGGGTTATGAAGTTGTACTCAAGCTTAAAAAGCGATTTATAGATGTTTACGGCTCAGTTCCAGAAGTTATTCGTTTTATTTCTATTGATACTACTGAAAATATCCAAGAACGAGAAAAATCACCTGATGGAACTAAGGTTATCTTAGAACCTAATGAACTTTATGCAATTTCTGTCGCAAATCCCCTACCTTTAACACGTAACGACCACATCGCGGAATGGTGGCCTAGGGATATTTCAGCAGCTAGCCTGATTAGTGGCGCTGGACAGATTCGCGCCCGGGGACGGCTGGCCTTATTTGCAAAAGTAGGCGATATTGACGCTTTAATTGCTCAAGCAATCAATTCTGTCCGCGAAATTCGCACTAGTAAACAAGTATTTTCAGATAACTTTCAAGTTTCCAGTCGAGATGGTGTCGAAGTTTTTATTGTTGGCAGTTTGGCTGGTGGAACGGGGAGTGGCACATTCTTAGATACGGCTTTTTTAACACGAAGACATCTGAATAATTTTTCTAATATTACGGGGGTATTTGTTTTACCCAGAGTGTTTGCTAATATTCCCCAAACTCACTTGGTCAAGTCTAATGCTTATGGCGCTCTCAAGGAAATCGAAAACTTTTGGGGATTGTCCCCCTCTAATAGCATTGAGATTGATTATGGCATCGCAAAAATAAAAGCCGATCGTCCTCCCTTTGATGCTGTATTTTTAATTGACGGGGTTAATAAAAATGGAACTGTAGTTGGTCGTCCAGATGATTTACAAAATTTAGTTGCAGATGGTTTGTACATCCAAATTGGTTCTCAAATCGGTCTAGATGCTGCTAACGTTGCTGATAACATTCGCGCTTATCTGGCAACTGGTGAAAAAGTTAGAGGACGCAATATAAATTACTGTAGTTTTGGTTTTGCTACCCTGACTTTGCCAGTACAGCAATATGAGCGGATGAAATTAGAAGATACTCAAAGCTTGCTAAAGAATGAGTTAATGGCATCTACCCCAACAATCGATTTAGAAAGCGACATCGCCCGTTTTTTAGAAGATTGCAAGTTAGCAGAAGCGACTACTGTCCTCAATGCCTTGACTGAAAGCGATCGCGGCGGACAGATGAAACCCGAATTTAGAATTGGCGAAATGCGTTACGATCGCACTGCTTTACCGACGATTAAAGAACTCTACAAACGGCAGTTGGATCAATTTGAACAACGCACGGCTCAAGAGTTGGGATTGAATTTTCATCGCTTACAACAGACTACAACTGCTGCGATCGCAACTTTCTGGGAGCGAAGCCTCAACCGTCCCAATGGGCTAGCTTATGCCTTGCAATTTTTAAACCTACTTTCCCAAAAGCTAAATGAATTACAGCAGAGCGTACAGCGCAAATCGCAAGAGGCGCAATCTAGTTTCAATGCTTTGAAATTAGAACCACAAGAAGAAAAAATTAAAGAAGCCGCAGAAACTTGGTTCTCAAATAAAAACAATATTCAAGCAGCTTGTCAGAGATACAAAGAACGGGCTGACCAAAAGTGGAAGATTTATTTACATTTAAAGCGGTGTGATAAAGCGGCTGAACTGTATGGTGTGTTGCGGAGTAAGGTAGAAGAAATCCAAGAAAAGTCTCAGCGTCTGCACAGTAACTTAGATAAAGTTTATCGAGATTTAGAACAGAGTTATCACGAGGTCAACCGTCAAGGAAGTAACGATAATCCTTTTATTCACACCATTCAGCGTATCAACCTGCAATCAAAACGCCCCAAAGTTACAGGCGAAGATTTTATCCGTTGGTATCGAGAACAGTCTCAAAATTTAACGAATTGGTCTGATAAAAAAGCTGAAGATGTCAAGAACGAAATTTTGAAATTTGTTGATGAAGCTTATTATCCTCTTACCAGTATGACTGTTGAAGAGGTTTTAACAGATAGCAATCCCGAAGATGCCGGACAAGATTTGCAACAACTTGGTAAACTTGCAGTTCCTCTCTGGCAGTATGAAGTATCAGAAATTCCCATTCAACAGCAACACTTAATCACAGAATTTTATTACTACGGTGTAGAGAGTAACAACACAGTTTTTAGCAATCCGCCTCTTTCTAGTCGCTTGCCTAAAGGAAATAATAATCCTTCTTTCGTACCGACAGGTGAACCCCATAAGGTGATGCTGTTTCGCGTGGAAGTCGGTGTTCCCTTATTTGCCTTCAACGGAATGAGGGATATGGAGTCAGCTTACCTAGATCCGAATAAAGTCTTTAAGCACCTGCATCGCAATTGGACAAACTTAGCTAATTTAATTCCTCCAGAAGAGGACGGTGGAGCGTTGCGTTGGTTTGCTTTAGCCATGGCACCCGATCGATATAAATTAATTGTCAATCAGGGTAAAAAATATTTCGTTTCTACAGAACAAGCGAAAAAATTAGAAGGCGGAGTTTTGCCTTTAGGAGGCGATCGCAAATCAGCATTTAAAACTTTCAAAAGTAACTTACCTCTAGTCAAGGAAATTGCTGACAAAGTTGAGCGGATTACCCACGAAGACCAAGACAAAGCCAAATTTACTTTGCAAAACTACATCAATCACCTCAATCAGGTTTTAAAGGGAGGTAAGGTTGATCCGCAGATTCAAGAACAGGTAGAAATGGAAATCCAGGAAATTGAAGCCTACCTGGAACATTTAGATGTGATTATTTAGCCCCATAGTTTGCACTCTGAGAGTGTCCCCATGCCAAAACCAACTATTTTACTTGCACTCGATCCTCACAGTGCCGCTTTTTGTGCAGCCATTAAACGGCAACTGCAAGAATTTCCAGCCGATCAAACCTGTTTAATTCAAACTTATACCTTAACTTGGGATAGTCAAACTTTTGGCTTTAGTGGCGAGTTAGATCAGTTTGCTGACACGAGTTTTGATCTCGCTCAAACTCATAGTAAACAAGCTTATGTTTCCAAAATTCGTACCCAGTTCAGCGAAGCGACTGGGGAACTGCAAACTGCACTGATTGAATTATTGAAAACGGCTAATCAATCAAAAGAAGCAATCGCAGCGAAACGCCAAGGAGTGGAAATCAGTAGCAGCCATCGAGTATATCTGATGCTGTCAGCCAGCAATCAATTTGCTAGGGGAGTAGTATTTGACATAGTACGCTTGATTCGTTGGCTATTTTCTAAGTATTTTACAGATATTCCTTACAGCTTAGAAGCTTTATTGCTACTGCCAGGGTTATTTACCCAAGCCACAACTGCTGATTACGGTGCTGCTTACACTTTCCTAAAAGAGTTAGATTACAAAATGACCAGTGGCGTTGTAATTACAGGTAGTCAAAAAGTACCACCTTTTGATAACTGCTGGCTAATGGACGAACGAATTGGCGGACTGAGGGATAATTTACCTAGTTATGCTGATGCTTTGGCAGGTTTTCTCACAGTGGAACCGGAAACCAGTGGTTTATTGATTGGCGCACAAAAAGTCCGGGGAAAAATACCCGCTTATAGCTCATTTGGTTATGGAGAATTGTTTTTCGCAGGAGAAATAACTATTAATCGTTTGAGTGCTGCCTTAGCTGCCGATATTATCATGGAGCAGTTTTTACCGAAAGCAGAATTCACTCCCGAAGCAAGTCGTAAATGCCTATTAGATGCCAAAGAATTTGTTCTCAGCGAAGATTTTAGTAATGCTTTTTTGCAATTAGAACGAGACAACGGTAAACCAGTTTGGCAAGATTTTAATCCGCGTATTGAGATCCATGCTGGGATGGCGCAAGAATATGGGTTGGAATTGCAACGTGCTTATCGGCAATTTGAAAATAAAGAGCTACTTTCTTATAAGCGCACATTGGAAAAGTGTTGCAAACAACTACAAGCAAACCTAACCAATTTTTTAGATCGCAGCATAAATCGCTATGTTGATGCTACACCTAGAGGCTTACATGAAGGAATTAGGCTATTAAACATATTGACCTTTTTGTATTTGGAACTGCAAACAGATGCCATTGGCGATCAATCCCAAAATCTGGTTACAGAACTGCGTGCGGCTGAAGCATTTCTCGACTCAAGATTGCAGGTAACAATTGATCGAGAAGCCACTCAAAAGCTGCTCAACCAAATTCTATCCTTAAAATTGCGGCAGCAACAATTACAAGATGGTTTAGCTGAAAGAAAATCTGAGGAACAACTGCAAGAGTTACAAACAACTCAAAAACAGCTAGAAACAGCAGTTGCTGACTATCGTCAGGGGTTAAATGCCGAAATCGAACAAGCTCGACAAATTCGCTTTATGGCGATCGCTCGCGCTCGTGAACAAGCCGAAGCTGCGATCGTTGTAGCTCAGAACCACTTAACGGCCATTGAAAATCAACTCGAAAAAGCCACAGATAACTTAGATGAACTGCTAGCAGAAGAAAACCGTTTTCGCTCACAGTATCTAATCGTGTATCCTACCTTAGTTACTGGTGCAATATTCGCCTTGCTGATTTTGACCGGAATTTTCAGTCAATCAACACTATGGCTATTATTGCAAAAGTTTTGGGCTAACTTAGTTACTTATCTGCTTTGGACTGCGGTAACAATTTTGACTTACTTAGGTATTGTTTGGCTGAAGTACAGCACTAATATCCGCGATCGCATTCAGAAGCTTCAGAAACAAATTAAACGCCTAGAAAGCACTATTAAAGCAACCGCCGTAGAATTGCGTCGCAGCTATAATGAACAATTAAAGTTAGAGTACGATTTATACGCCCAAAATCTCCGTGTCGAGGCGTTAAATTATTTGATTAAAACAACTAAACAAAGAACTGAAACCTTACGTCAAACTCTGTCTGATTTCTCTGAGATACACAATAATTTGGTTGCTCAACGCGATCAAGCGACCACAAAGTTCTCCGAAATTCGACTGACAGTTCTAACTGATGCGGATATTGATACTTATTACCAAAGTTTCCTTTCCACATTACCAACTGAAAATTTTACTCAACAACAGGTTAGCCGTTCTCAGTCGTGGAAAATTTCTGCTGAAGAATTTCAAAATCAACTTATGCCCTTTGCTCGTCAACAGTTCGAGCAATTGGCTAATTTGTCTATTGGCGAAGTATTAAAGCAGCCAGATTTAATTGCCGCTAATACAGCTAATTTGCGTTTGAATCAACTTTATGATAACGCTAATTTGTTACTGCGACTTCAAGATATTGACACTAACTTAAACCCAACTTCTCAACGGGAGATTACCCTCTGGGTGGGAGCAAAAGATAAAGAACAAATTTTTGCATTTTACAGTCGCTTTAGTCGTAGTTTAACCGCCTTGATAGCTGAAGATGAGCAACGGTTGTGTATTTTGACCCGTTCGTTAGGCTTTCCGGCTTATTTTCTCAGTCAAATTGAGTATTATCGAGACTGCTATGAACGGACTCAAAGCGAACAAATCGAGCCAGACGAAAATATTCCCGATTTAATCCCAGAAGAAATTGGTTCTGGTAGGGAATTAAAACTAGCTTATCAAACTTTGCTTTTAGCGATCGCTCTTGGGCTACTATCCCAGCATTCTCAAGGTGATTATCAATTTAACGCTCGGTCAATTGGTAAAAATCGAGAACAAATTACTTTAGCTTTAGCAACTGAGTTCACCTTTCAGGAACTCTATGGAGACTTAGAAGAACGTATTGAAACATTTGAACGTGATTTTATTTACCATAAATTACAGGAATTCGGAACATCTGCTTCAGATTTAAATCCTTACGAAGTTAAGCTTTTAGATCATCTACTCTCAGACTATAACCCTCTGAATTAGGCATTAAATTACCTCCTTCTACTTCTCGGAAAATTTAATATAGACCTAACCCTCAAACCCCCAACCCTTTCTCTAAAAGGGAAGAAATGTCAGATTTAAAGCCTCTCTTATTTTAAGATAGAACTTACGTAAAACTAAAAGCTATAAGGGCAATTCAGGAATTGCCCCTACGTGAAAATTAGGGTTTAGGTTATTGTTTGCGTAAGTTTTGTCAGACAGGAATTACGCAAAATATCTCTCAAACTCTTATTCCTCTGTGCGCTCTGCGCCTCTGCGGTTTGTTATTCCGTAATTCGTGCGTTAGTTCTGTAGAAGGTTGGGAGAGAGCTAAAAAATAAGTCTAAAGATAGATTGACAACACATTTTTTCGTCGAAAGTATCCCTCCTTCCTAGCAAACTGGTTATAATTATTTTCCACCTCTTTCAGAAATCAAATTATCCTATAGACAGTATTTATATGGGACGTGTTCGTTCTAAATCTGACCTACCAACAAAAATCTGTCCGGTATGTCAACGTCCTTTTACATGGCGTAAAAAGTGGCAAGATTGCTGGGACGATGTGAAATACTGCTCAGAGCGTTGTCGTCGTCGCCGTTCTGAAGCTGAAAATGAAACCAACCGCAACACAGACGCAAATAGCGCAAGAGATTAATGGAGTCACAGGTGCAACCTAAATTAATTATTCATGGCGGGGCTGGTAGTTCTCTCCACGGTAAAGGCGGATTGGAGGCGGTGCGCCGATCGCTCCATACAGTAATAGAAGAAGTCTATTCTCTACTATTATGCAAAGCAACTGCCTCTGAGGCGGTGGTGCATGGTTGCCAAATGCTCGAAGATAACCCCCGCTTTAATGCTGGTACTGGTTCAGTACTACAATCTGATGGGCAAATCCGCATGAGTGCTTCTTTGATGGATGGTGCATTAGGGCGGTTTAGTGGTGTAATTAATATCTCGCGGGTGAAAAATCCCATTGAGTTAGCGCAATTTTTACAGAACTCACCAGACCGAGTGCTATCAGATTTCGGTTCGGCTGAGTTGGCGCGGGAAATGCAACTTCCCAGCTATAACGCTTTAACTGATTTGCGGTTACAAGAGTGGATACAAGAGCGACAGGATAATTTTAAAAGTGCAATGGCTGGCGTGGTAGCAGAACCCGAATTAGTAGAAACTAGCAATGCTGGACGCGGTACCATCGGTGTGGTAGCTTTAGATGCATCTGGTAGGCTAGCTGCTGGCACATCTACTGGTGGTAAGGGCTTTGAGCGGATTGGCAGAGTAAGTGATTCGGCGATGCCAGCAGGTAATTATGCTACTAGTAACGCTGGTGTTAGCTGTACTGGCATTGGCGAAGATATTATCGATGAGTGTCTAGCTCCCCGGATTGTAGTACGTGTCACTGATGGAATGTCTCTAAAGGAGGCGATGCAGCGATCCTTTGGAGAAGCGCATCAGAACCAACGGGATTTGGGAGCGATCGCCTTAGATGCAAGTGGAGCGATCGCTTGGGGAAAAACTAGCGAAATCTTACTCGCCGCCTACCACGACGGCGAAAAAATTGGCGACACCTTGGAATGGACCAGCAACGAACTGATCGGCTATTGTTGAATCAGTTTCAGGGCTTCGGCTAAAGTTTCTTGCTGGTTAACGATTGCAGCTAATTCTTGGGCTTCATAACGCCCCTCAAAAGCTTCTAGCGCCGCTCTTTTCAGTGCCACTTGATATCCTTGTTCCAGAATATCGATTAATTCTGCTTGATTCAAGTAAAAATCACCAGATTTGCGGCGCTTGTTTATTTTGTTGATTTCACGGACTGTATTTTCTATCGAAACATCCCAAGAGCGAGTAGAACGTTTTTCGGCTTTTTGTTGAATTAAATGGATGAGCAGAATTACACCATAACTATCAATTTTATTGATTTTGTCACTGAGGCTCATTTCTTCTAACTCATCCACCAACAGCAACGCCTCATGGATTTTGCCTTGTTCTAGAAATTGCCTAAGTTCTAGCAGTTCTTCCATACTAAATTGGGTTTGTCTTGCTCTGATGACTCAAATGGGACAAGCTAAAACCATACAAACCATTAGTACCTTTAGTTGAATCAACTAAGGGACTTCCAAGAAATAAATTACTCAAATAAACGAACCACAGAGACACAGAGAACACAGAGGAATAAAGAGGAGAGAGTTTTTTCGCCAGTTTTTTGGGTATTTTTTTATTTGGAAGTCCCTAATCTGATGATTTAATTATGGCTTTATTGACTCTTCTTGCGCCAAGCAGGTTTTACCACCTGACGACTACGGGCGATCGCCAGAGAACCATCAGGCACATCTTCTGTGACTGTAGAACCAGCTGCGATGTAGACATCATCTCCCAAGGTGAGTGGAGCCACTAAAACGCTATTAGCACCAGTTTTTGTGCGATCGCCTATTTTAGTAGGATGTTTCTTCACGCCATCATAATTGGCAGTAATTGTACCGGCACCAATATTAACCTGATTGCCGACAACGCTATCACCTATATACGACAAATGTTTAGCATTCGTGCGATCGCCTAATTGCGTATTTTTCAATTCCACAAAATTCCCCACACAGCAACCAGCACCCACTTCTACGTGACCACGCAAATGAGCATAAGGGCCAATTCGGCTTCCCGCCTGCACAGTGCTATCTGTCACCACCGAATACTGCACCGTGACATTTTCCGCCAACTGGCTATTTTCAATTAAACTTCCTGGGCCAATGTGGCAACTTGATTGAATGACTGTATTTCCCCGCAGATGAGTTTGGGGTTCAATAATTACATCCGGCTGTAATTCTACTGTTTCATCAATAGTGATACTTGTAGGGTCGATGAGAGTGACACCCGCTAGCATCCATTTTTCCTTGACTCGCCTTTGCAAAATTTCGTAGGCTGTTGCTAGTTGCAGGCGATCGTTAATGCCGAGAATTTCTTGGTAATCTTCTACATCCACTGCCATAACTTTTCCGACTTGAGTCACGGCATCAGTGAGATAGTATTCTTTTTGAGCATTGTTGGCTTGTAGGTGGGGAAGTACCTTTGCCAAATCTGGCCAGCGAAAGCAGTAAACTCCAGCGTTAATCCGATGATTCTCTCTTTGAGCAGCAGTACAATCTTTGTGTTCGACCATTTGCTGCACCATATTTTCATCGTTACAAAAAACTCGTCCGTAGCCGGTGGGGTTGGGTAGGTGGGAGGTGAGAATAGTGGCGGCGTTTTGATTTTGGGCGTGAGTTTGTAACATCTGCTTCAAGGTTTCGCTACGTATCAGGGGTAAATCGCCGTTAAGTACTAGCAAATTCCCAGTGTAGTCTTCCAAGTGAGGAAGTAATTGCTGGATGGCATGACCTGTACCCAATTGCACAGTCTGTTCGACAAACTCCAAGCTCTTAATTGAATGCATGGCGGCTTGCACTTCCTCAGATTGATATCCTACAATCACGATTCGCCGTGAGGGTAAAAGTGGTTCTACACTTTCGAGAACTCTCTCGACTAGCGATCGCCCACCCAAAGAATGTAAAACCTTGGGTAAGCGTGATTTCATCCGTGTGCCGCGTCCCGCCGCTAAAATTGCTACAACTACCATAATTAGCTATCAGCTATCAGTGAAATTATGATTAATGCTGTTGGTACTTTAAAATGTCGGATCAAATCATACCAGCTAATCATAGAAGACTAAAATATACAATGAGTCAGGATTATAGCAATTTTCGCCGCTCGCGGCAGCTACAAAATTTTTTACTCCCTACTTGTTTTCATAACAGGAGAGAATAAACTCGGCAAATTGCTGCATTAGTTTGGGATTACGCCAACCAGAATCAGTTTCTTTTTGCATCACTGAAAGTGCTTCTACTGAAGTAAAAGCTTTTTTGTAAGGTCGTTCGCTCCTTAAAGCATCATAAATATCAATTAACTGAAATACTTGTGCCAGGTAGGGAATATCATCTTCCTTGAGTCCATCAGGGTAGCCTGAGCCATCCCAGCGTTCGTGGTGATGACGAATAATTGGAATTACACCCCGCATAGTGCGTAGTGGCTGGCAGATTTTTTCTCCAATCAAAACATGCTGCCGCATGATCTGCCAATCTTCGGGGGTAAGTTTGCCTTTTTTTAGCAGCACTGCATCGGGAATACCTACCTTACCAATATCGTGGAGATAACCACCCCACATCAAATCTCGAATTTGGTAGTGTGATAAATTGAGGTATTCACCAAAAGCTTGTCCCAGTCTTACCAAGCGTTCACAATGATTGCCTGTATTGGAATCGCGGCTTTCAATCGACATGGCAATAGAAAATAGTACTTGTTCGGCATGTTCTAAATCTTCGTTCAGACGCTTCTGCCGCACTAAGGACTTTACACGCGCCGCCAGTTCCACACGATCAAAGGGTTTGGTGAGAAAATCATCTGCCCCAACTTCAATTCCCCGAATCCGCGATCGCCTGTCATTTAAAGCCGTAATAAAAATCACTGGGATTAGCCTAGTCTGCTCATCCTGCTTGAGTAATTGGCACACTTCAAATCCATCCATTCCTGGCATCATCACATCCAGCAAAATCAAATCTGGTTGTTTTTGAGTTACCAATCCTACAACAATAGAACCACTATCCGCCTCAATTACTTCGTATCCTTCCATCCCCAAGAGGGCAACAGCAGTCATGCGACTGGCCGCATGATCGTCAACTACTAAAACCTTCGGCGGATCTAAATCAGACTCATTCACTTTAGAACCTTTGCTTTGTAGTGTTCTAGAGACCAATGAATCATCACTACAGTTAACATCAGGTTTTATCCAAGAACACCCTGTTTGGTTATCTTTAAGCATAAGGTCTTCTTGAGATAAGCTTAAAGAATAAGCCTCCACATTATTTTGCGATCTTACGGCATGATTGGAACCAATACTCTTCACTCTGCTAATGGGGTTTGGCTCACTAACAATTTGTTCTGTAAAGCCTGTATGGGTGGATTTCCATGGAATCACAAAGGCACTCCAGTTTTTTGCACAAGTTAACAGTGTCAGATTTCAAAAACAAATTTAATATTCAACTATATCTGAGCTAGAGGTTTAATAAGCATTATCCATTATGTCAAGCTACGTATCTAAGTTTTTCGGCGTATGTATCTTTTATGTTACAAACAAAGGGTGTCTGTTTGTCAAATTTTTTGTTTTACTTCTATTCCAGTATCATCAATTGCGACAAATCTTAAATCAGCCTTTCTACGGATATTTTTTCAGTAGCGGCGCTAAAAAGCCTTGTAATTGGTTGTTTTATATCGAGATACCCAGTTTGGAATGTTAAGTCTTTATAGTCATCATGATATGTATAGATTTTTACTTATCCACTTATAGGAATATTTTTTTATTGTGAAATAATATGTAGTATTGAATATATCTCTTGCAAAAGTCCCTAACACCCCACCCCCCAATACGGTTCGGTTAACAAAGTTATCTGTTGAGGCGAGCAGTTCTTGAGCAGGGGGAGAAGAGAAGCAGGGAAAGAGAAATTTAGGACTTACGCATTAGGTATGAAATGTAGGGGCAATTCATGAATTGCCCCTACGGTAAATCAGGGCTTTCACTGCCTTGAAAGCGTAAGTCCTGAAATTGCTTAATAATAACTGTGTTATACCAATTTAATATGAAGCTGCATATAATATAAAAAATAAACTTGATAAATAAAAATAACCATGAGCCGTCCTTTTAAGATTGAAATAGCAGAG
>NZ_JBALFF010000067.1:0-33908 GCF_036916975.1 Nostoc sp. | reverse complement strand
TTTATTATCCCAGATTTTTGCCAAGCTTACCTCTCTTGGTCGTATTCACAATGCTTCTACAGCCGTTTAACCCTCGTAATTTGGCTACAGTATTGAATTTAAATAAGCAATACTTTAGCAGGCGATCGCTACACATAATGAAAAAAACAAGTTATATATTATTGACTAAGTTATTTAAAGCAGATTTAGCTACTGATTCCGCCCGTGAAGATGTAATTTTTTGGTAGCGTAAGGTAGAAGGATACAGATGACAGCACAAGACGCACGACAATATGCACCAGCAAGCGAGCGTAACCGCGAACCAATTCTAGAAGTACTTTTACAAGTGTTGCCGGAGAGTGGCACTATCCTTACTTCACGCGCATCTGGACGCATATCTATAAAATCTTGTAGTTCAGCGATCGCATTAAGTGGAGTTCCCTCTGTTGAATGTTGCCGCGATACTTCCTCCGCAAGTGTAGCAGCTTGTAAATGCTGACTTAGGCATCACCGTGCCAAAACGGGAAAATTGTACGCTAAGGCTGAAACTTATATCAGATAAGCATTTCAGCGATACTTATTTTCCTTAACCCGCAAAGGACGCAACTGGTCAAAACTGGTCGCCTGCAACAAAAATTCCACACATAATCGCCAGTGAGATTGATATGCTCCCAACCCAACGGTGACAAATGTTGCAAATATTCTTCAGGAATATCCATCCCCTGTTTCTGCAAATAATCAACGGCTTTTTCTAAGTACACTGTATTCCATAGAACAATAGCAGCAATCACCAAATTTAACCCACTGACCCAATAGAACTGGTCTTCATAAGAGCGATCGCGCAATTCCCCCAGCCGATTAAAAAACACCGCCCTTTTCAGGGTATGTTTCGCCTCACCCTTGTTTAGACCAGCCGTCGCCCGTCGCCGTAGTTCTGGACTCTGCAACCAGGAGAGGGTAAATAAAGTCCGCTCAATCCTCCCCAGCTCCCGCAAAGCTAAAGCTAAACGATTCTGCCGAGGATAAGAAGCTAATTTCCTCAACATCAAAGAAGCAGTCACCGTCCCAGTCCGAATTGAACTAGCAAGGCGGAGAATCTCATCCCAAGACTGAATGGCACTAAGAAAAGCTCTGGCGAAATATGTTGCCAATTTAAAACAACATAGAGATGAATGGGCAATCAACAATCCAGGAAATTCTAGCAACAATTCCGGAAATTCTAGCAACAATCCAGGAACCTCTAGTTAGCTGATTGACTGAAAAAAACCTGATGAACAAAATCAAGAAAATCTGGCATAAAAAATTATGCGATCGCCTCTGTTGAGTCTGCTGACAATAAAGTGCGGTTAAAAGCAGGCGGGAGCTATGTTTGAGAGACTGCTCCCGCTCAGAAGACCATTAGTGGATATAACTTGGGAAATCACGATGTCATAGGGATGCCAAGCTCTTACTATTTCAAATGTGAAACATTGAACAATGTTTGGGCATTAAACCAACTTGCTGCGAAACCAACATCCACGGCAAGTTAATAAGTGTTAGGCAAATCATCACATAGAGATCGCAGTTCAGATTCCCAATCAACTTTAGAAGTTTCTGGTAAAACCAAAACGAGGTAATAGATATGGTACATACTGAAATCACTGGTATTTCTGGAAACAATAATGCACTTTACATTCACGATAATCAATCGAACTACCCAGTGGCATGGATTGGCAACAATGGCTCTGGTGCCAGTCTTTATGTCGAGCAACAAGGTAGTGGAGAAACTGCCATTTTTCAAGGCAATGGAGTGATGATCCAAGGCACTCGTGGCGATCAGAATGCCCTGACCATTAGAGATCAACAAACTAATTATCCAACGGCATGGATAGCTAACAATGGCTCTGGTAACACTCTCCATGTCCAGCAAGAGGGTACTGGGCTAACAGCTAATTTTTTCGGTAAGCAGGGAGTCAATATCTCAGGAGCCCGTGGAAATCAAAATGCACTTAAAATTACTGATAATCAAACTAGCTATCCAACTTTATGGATAGCGAACAATGGCTCTGGTGCTACTCTTAATGCCAAGCAAGAAGGCAGCGGACCGATCGCAAAATTCCAAGGTCAAACAGATAAAGCAAGTTTTGTTATTACTGGAAAGATCAATCCTGAATCCATTGGTATAAAAATCATTCAAGCAGAGAAACCTGTATGGATACCCAGTCGGAATTTTGCTGATCTCAGTTTGGCAGAGAATATTACGCCGATTGGGAAGGCTTTAGATAAAGTGTCGTCTTTGCAGGGAGTCTCTTTTTCTTGGAAAGACAAAACCTTGGGAACAGACAAACAAATCGGTATCTCTGCTCAGGAGGTGCAAAAGGTTTTTCCAGAACTGCTGCACTCCGGTGATGGTCAATCCCTACTGGTGAAGTATGAGAAATTCGTGCCTGTTCTGATTGAAGCTATCAAAGAGCAACAAGTTCAGATCAAAGTATTGCAACAGGAAGTTGCAGCGCTCAAGACACAAGTCAGCAGTCAGGCAAATCAGGAAAATGGGGGAAAAGAGTCTGAGAAATTTGTGCCGGATTTTTAGTTGTCTTAACTGAGTCACAAGCAACCGTTTAACCAGAACTCGATAGTCATTTTGACTGTATGGGCGACTATCGCATCTTGAGTAAGCGCCAGCTTGAAAAGCGTTGACTTTTACCCTTGAAAAGCCTTAGCGGAAAAAGCATCGGCCAACGCTACTCGTTTAAAATTTTTTATCCCTCAGAGGAATTCAAGCCATGTCTCCCACAGCAAAACAACCACCTTCAAAGCAATCGAGCAGTCAACCCGTACTGGTATTCGATGGCAAAGACGACTATATCAATTGCGGTAAGGGCGGTGTTTCCAAAGCTTTGAATCTAACTGAAACGATGACCCTGGAATGCTGGGTAAATCTGGCTGTGTATAAGGATGGGTTTATCTTTGCCAAACAAAATAATGAAAAGTCGGATAAACCAGCGATCTTCTATGGTCTATTTATTGACGATGAGAAGAAGACCCCGATGTTTGTCTACTCCACAGAAAAGAAGAATAACCAGGCAGTATGGGAGGTATGGAATAAAAATTTGGCTGCGATCGCCCTGGATCGCTGGTATCATCTTGCTGTTGTCGTCAGTAACCAGCAAGTTGAACTATTCGTCAACGGCAAGTCTCAAGGAGCGAGCAAATTGGAGGGGAAAATCGTGAAGAACGTCGATGCTGAATTACTAATTGGCAAACGCTATCCAAACGATTCCCTTCTCGCGGGTCAGCTTGCCGATCTGCGCGTTTGGAAGAAAGCACGCACCGGAGCCGAAATCCAGGCTAACTTTTCTCAACGGTTGGCGTATAACGAACCGGAACTGGTTGCTTACTGGCCTTTAAACAAAGGCTCTGGTACGATAGCTTACGATACAACGCGATCGGACAGCTACGGTATTATTTATGGTGGTGCAACTTGGGGCAGATCAGAATTGCCAATTGCACCTCTAAGCCGGAAAGAGCAATTTCCCTATGCTGACAAAATCGGCGATATTTCTAGGTTTGACCCCGACAAAGTGCTTCCAGCTGAGGTGCAGCCAACAGATCGCTGGCTGGCTAACTTCCACCTTTTATTTAAGGGTTTAGCTGCGGTCAGTTTTCCTCTATTGGAAAAAAAGGAAAGCCCTCTACCCTTCATGCCCGCAAACCTGACCCGTCTGCGCCCCGATAAGTTCAGTGATGAATTTTTTGTTGAGCGCCGCCTAAATGGCTTTAACCCCGGTCAACTGAAGCGCGTGGAGAACCAGCCTTGGCAATATGTGATTGCCTATGACTTTACCAAGGTTGAAGTTGAAACCCTTGGCATATTCCCAAAGACAATTGAAGCTCGCTTCTGTTTGGATGGACAGCAACTTCATCCCCATTCTATTGAGTATACCCTCCACGGCGAGACACAAACACAAACCCATCGACCCGTTGATCAAGATTGGGGAGAGGCAAAGAAACTTTTTCGCTGTACCGATTTTGTGTATCATGAGAGCCGATCGCACTTAGGACGAACTCACTTCAATATTGACCAGTATGCCATATCATACTACCGCAATGTCGTCAACAATCCAATTAAGCAATTATTGGAGCCTCACTTTGAAAACACGATCAATATTAATCAGCGGGGTGCAACTGAGATCCTGGGATACACAGACCAAAGCGGTAAAGATACTGATGGCTTGATTCCCGGCAACTCGCCGCTCAATCTTAACAACATCACTTTACTCGTAAAAGAAGAACTCAGCAACCTGACTTACCGCAACTGGAGTCCCCGCCAACAAACCCTGCCGAATTACGTGGTGAACAACCACTTCGACCGAGCGGCGATCGCCATCTGGGGCATTATCAATGAGTATGTCAGTTCCTTTTTTGCCACCTATCAAGCAGGCATCAAAGAACACTGGGCAGAAATTGAAGGGATGTCGGCGGATCTGAGCAGCCACTCGATTCTTAAACCAGAATTGGGCACGCTGGACATCAAAACAATGAAAGACCTGTGCAAGACCTATGCGTCTTTGTCATCTATATAAGTAGCTTCTTCCACTCTTGGGTGAATAACAAGCAGTATGAAGATGGGGATGACATCAAGTATGCAACACTGGGACTGTGGCAGAAAAATGACCAAAATGAGGGACAGATTGCTCAAATGAACGCCAGACAACTGACTACTTTATGGAATCTCACGTCTGTTCGCTATAACCCAATCATGGATGTTGGATTTAACTATCCAGCTAATGAGCTTAAAGAGGCACTCTGGAAACACCGCGATCTGATTCAACCAGGAATTCCAGTCGAATCGATCCTGATGAGCATCAGCATCTAGGAATCAGTCAACAATCAACACGTAATTTCGGGGGTAAATGAGCAATCGTACAGAAAGTGACGCTAAGGCTGTAACCCTTACTGGATAAGCATTATGTCAATCGATATTTTTGGCAATTCTCGATGTACCAATTAACCTATAGATTATTTCGTGCAACAATTTAATATGGCTCATTTTGGGTTTGAAGCTTCTAAATTTCTGAGACTTCAACTGGTACAGTGTTATCCGTGGCGATGCCTACGGCGGCAAGCTACGCAGTATTGAAAGTGGCTTGGCGCTTTTTTGAGGGTGCTGGTGCTGGTGCGGGGATGACACTGATGCTGGCAATGGTTCGCTATCTGTTTGAAGGTGCTACTGCTCGCGCCCAACTCTCGTACATTAACCTGGTGATGACTATCGCACCAATGATCGCACCAACTATTGGCGTCTTTGTATTGGCGATCGCTAACTGGCGAGCTATCTATGGGGTATTAGCTGTAGGAGGACTGGTACTCATACTGGCTATCGCACTTGGACTTGACGAGTCAATTACTCGTCGAGATGGAAATTGCTACATATACTCAATTGACAAAAGAGGGTTAATTTGAGCCAAGTCGGATGATTGCAAGCCCATTGCAAATAATAAGTGGAAAATATGGTTGAGCTAACGTGGCACTGACCACGATCGCACTTCGCCCAGCGTGACTGGTATAAGATTGGCAACGTCGATCGTGAATCGATATACCCTCTTGGCACGGTGGCTGTTCTCTGAGTCGAAAAACCTCAACTTCACATCCCAGCAATTGCTGTTAAGGCGACAGAAGGGACTTTTTTCAACTTCGATGTTCTCTAGTTCCATATCGCTAAGAATTGCCTCGGCAAAGGTTGAGGCGGCTTGAAAAGCGTTGGTGGCGGCAAAATTGAGGGCGCGATCGCGGTCTAGCTGTCCTAAGTTACGGAGGTCATAGTAGATGCGATGGAGGAAACTTTTGAGGGAACGCTGCATCCTCGCGTTATCAGGAACGCTTGTTTCAGTGCTGACGGTTGCAACGGCTACTTCCACAAGCGAGTTGACTTGCCAACCGTACATCCCTCGAACGTTTGGCAGTGCAAGGACAGGAACAACTTGACCAGAAAACAGTTCAACTGTGCGATCGGTAAGATTGCCGGGAATGCTGACTCGCTCTATATAATCATCGCTAGATTCAAGCTGAATCTGCCCAGCCAACATCATCGCAAAGACGGCATAGATTTCACTGGCAAAAGCCTTTTGGGGTTCTAGCGCGTAAATGGGAGTGAGTTCCTGATTCAACGTCCAAATGAGAGATTTACCTTCAGTGGGGCTTAACTCCAGGTAATTAACCATCTGGCGGGCATCGTAGGGGTTAGAAGGAACTAATACCCCATCCATGCTAACTACAGGCATCCGTTGTTTGAAGGTGTCGCGGCGGGCTTCGGTGCCGAAATCATAGCCTAATGTGCCGAGGGCATAGACTTGGTTAGACACGGCACTGGGAGTAATGGTAGAGGGGGAAAGGGAAGCAGGGGGAAAAGAGGGAATGTCTGCAAGTGCGGCTGAGGCGGCGATCGCTTGAATGGGTGCAGGAGTATAAACCTCGCTTTTGGGTTGAGAAAATTCTATCACCGTAGGTTCGGAACTATCTGGCAAAGAGTTGCTGCTGTCTGGCAGAACGATTTGTGGATGGACAGCAGCGATCGCTTGAATGCGGGGTAAGGTTTCCCCAGTTAGTAACTGATAAGCCCCTGGAATATTTAATTTACCGACTAAACAGCGTTCTGGTTCTTCAACTTCTTTAGCGTCGCACTTAATAGCACTATTGAGCAAAGCTGTCCGCACGGCTTCAGCGTTGGGTTGTTCGCCGCGTTGTAATTGCAAGCTCATCAAGAGAGCAGAGATACCTGTCATTAAAGGAGCAGCTAAACTGGTGCCTTCTTGACGAGTGGGTTCATCAGTGCCGGGTTGCGCCGCCACGATGTTTTCGCCGGGTGCGAGGATGCCCTGTTTCTGGTACTGTCCACCCCAATTACTGTAGTTTGCAGGTTGTCCATTGTCTTTCATCATGCCCACTGCTAAAACGTTGGGGAGAATAGCAGGGACACAAAAGCATTCACCTTTGTTATTGCCACTGGGGGCGACAATCAGAATATTATTATCTTGGCACTGTTTCACCGCTTTCTGGATCATTTCGTGGGCAAATCCAGTTTGGGTGGGATGACAAGCAGCGCAGTGGATAATGTTTGCGCCCAGTTTTAATGCTAGGTTAAATGCGTGAGCTATGTTGAGCGGAGAGAGTGCTGCATCGGCAGTTGCGGTTTCAAATAGGGGAATATTAATGGCGGTGCAGTAGGGAGCCACTCCCTCAACGGGGGAACCGGGTTGCCCAAACATCGTGCCAAAAATGCCGGTAGCATGGAACACACCAGTTAGACGCTCTCGCACTGGTTCGGGAATTGTCTCTTCTAGCGCTTTAATCTCTGCCTCTAATGCTTCAATTGCGGCGCTATAGTTAATATTTGAGGGGATTTCTAATTTCAGTCTTTTTTGCTGCTTGGAGGCACTTAACTGACGAAATTGTTCCAGTAGTGGTGTATCTGTGCTTTCTAACAATGCATTGAAGACAGTAGTAGCTTTGCCCTGCCATTGCCCATTATTCAACCCTGTAACCTCAGTCATAGGTTGAGCGATCAACTCAACGTTGTCATCAGATGATATTGCCGGATCTGTATTTTGGTTTGACTGCTCTTTCTTGGCTTTCTTAAGGGCTTTCTTCTGATCCTGCAACGCCTTAATTTTGAGTTCCTGTTGGATGTGGATTGGATCGATCGCCTCTAAGCCACTTTGCCAGTAGGTTATAGCTTTGCTCAAATTAGCACCGCGAAAGCAAGCGCGATCCAGATCCACAGGGCCATCAAGAACGACAATTTTGATCCGAGAATCGCCAAGGGTAAGAGCTTGCAAGGCAGCAAAACCAGGAATAGTATTAAGGTCAGGCATAAAAATCATCTATTAAATGAAATATTATAAAGTAACTCAATCGGTGAAACTTCTAGGAGGGATTATCGTTTGTTTGCTTCAGCGAACCGAGACTAAACTCTCCAACAGAAGCTTCTTCATACTCGTTAAGGTTGGCGATTTTGCTGAACTGTTCTGAATTCCCTGCACCGATCGCACTGGGAGCTAACTTCATGGCAGTCGCAACCAGATAGAAAGTTTGATACAGCACCCCGATATGTTTCAAAATCAAACCGTAACCAATGGCATAATACTTCCAGAACAATCGCCCAAATCGGGCTGTGACAATGAAAAGCACTTGGGGAATATCCTGTTGTCCAGTTGCTTTCCAAGCATCGTAAATTAAAACTTCAACCTCGTGCAAGTCCGCAATTAGGTGCAATGTGTGAGACAACGGTTGATAGTGGTATAATCCCGAATTTAATCCCTGACACTGATTGATGACTGGATAAATCTCCAGTTCATATAACCCACCTCCGCAGGGATAGGGACGTTTGGTGAATTCTCCCATGTTCAGAGGATTGTTTTCTTGGCTGTAAACCTCTTTCACCCTGGCACAACGATAGAGAAACTCTCCCAACTGGTTAAGGGTTATTGGCTGGCGATCGTATTCTCGAATCGATTGCCTTGCCTCGATCGCTTGCGTCAATGAACAATCTGTTTTAGCTAAAGTTACCAGATCCGGTTTCTCTAACGCAATCACTTGATTGCTCATGGGTGGTTTCACAACTGGCGATCGCTCATGATCCTCAAAGCGAGGCACTTTCGATTTCCGCAGATCATCTAATCGCTCTGAACGAGTTTGGCGATGAAACAGAAGATTATGAAATTCCCATTGAGCTAACGCTTTGCTTTCTGGTTCTAGTGGTATCATCTGGGTTGCAATCAGCAACTGCACGAACGATTCCGCTATCTCTTCATCAATCAGCGTTTCCACCAAATTTTTTAATGTAAATGACGATTGAGCCAGTTTCGCAATTAAGGCGGTAGCCCGCCAATCTAGCAGAATAATTTTTGCTTTTGAGATGGGAGATTCCAAAACAAACTGTTGGTTCTCCTGATGCAGGAAGGCAAAGCGAGACAGAGTTAGAGGCTGCTGTTGCCAATCAAAAACAGCAGAAATTAATTGATAATTTTCAGCGATCGGGATGGCGGTTGCTAACGGTAAAACAGAATGACTTATCCAGCCGAGGGAAATCAGCTTTTGCAACTCAGCCTCAAAGCTTAAGCCGTCTTCGATCCCATCAGTTTCTACAACTAGGGCAGTTAACTGAGTGGTCGTCAAAGCAGAATGCAACAGCTGTTCTAATGCCGATCGCAAACCGGGCTTGGGATGCTCCAGGGTGAGACATTCGGACGGGGATTGTAGCGTTAGCCGATCGCCTTCTAAGGTAAGATAGATGTCGGGACGGAAAGACAGGGTGAAGTAATCAGACATTTTAAAACACCATTGGCATCGGGTTGATCTGGTCTTCAGTTAATGGAGCAGAGCGCCACCCCAGCTTTGTGGGTATATCGTACAATCGTCCCGCCCCAAATCGTGACCAGAAGTGACGTAAACCGGGTACAATGACTTTGACGACGGGTAAACCAATATCGGGGCGGGTTTGATTTAGCACCAGCATCTCCAACCCACCACGTCTAGCGACTTCTACACAAGTTAATACATCTTGCTGAATATCATCGCTCCACTGCTGCGGGTAATCGGCATATTGTTTGGGCAGTGTTTGTGTACAGGGAGCGAGATAAGGCTGATTAGCTAAGGTTGCGTGGGTAAACCAGTAGTTTAGGGCTGAGTCTGGGTCGGTAGAATAATCTAGCTGGTCTACAGCAAAACCGATTTGATTTACCTCAGTGACGGCTCGTGAAATCGCAATTTTTGGGTCGAAATGCGCTCCGTACCCGGCAATAATTCGTTCTTCACCTCCACCTATATTACGAGAGAGGGCGGCAAAGGCGGGAATGTTTAAGTCGGTGGTTAAATCGAGTACCCAAAGTTCTCGTTGCTGCCTACGATACCAATCTTGCAACTCTAATAGATACGAATCGTTGAAGCTGGCTAGGTCTACAGTTGGACGCAGCAAACGATTATACCACCAGATGGCGACGCTATCGCGCTCCACAAGTTCTAAAAATCCTTGCAAAATAGCATCTTCTAGCGTTCCTCCGGCAGCGCTGCCGTTGGAATCGGCACAACAGAAGCGATCGCCTTTGGGCAGTCGATAATTGTAGTAACAAAAGGCGGTGGGGAGGTATTTGTGGGTTTGCTCGGTCATTGACCAAACCGGAGTCCAGTCAAAAGCTTGAGTTTCATCAAAGAGTTGGGGAATCCAATCGTGATCCACGATCGCCAAATGATTCAACTCCTGCCGATTTTTATATTGAGTATCGCTAAACAACAAACATTGTCCCGGATGAATAGCACCACCCAAATCAGCCAACTTAGATTTAATTCGAGGTTCATCCCCTTGGTAGATGCCAGAATAGCGTTCTATCGCTTCACAAAAACCGCTCGCTTGAGATTGGCGATCGGTTTTGCCTTTACCACCACTTTTGTGCCTGAGCGATTTTCGCAAACTGTTGAGGTTTGAGGAGGAACCGAAGGCATGGTTGGCGCTGTAGGTATGGATGAGGGGGTTATTCGGGTCGGAGACGCGCACGAGGGCATTGACAACTCCGGTAATCGGGCTGATAAGGTGTTCGTAGCGTTGCAAGATTTGCTCTGGCGTAAAGGCGCGATGTCCGCCATCTTGGGTAAATAGCTTTTTGCGGGTGGTGAGAGCGATCGCACTGTTAACCTGTTGACTAACTAAATTGGGATTGCCACAAGCAGGACATTGAGGGCGCTGAGTCAGCGTGTGCGTTTTTAGGGTAAAGTTCGTCTGATCGAGCGTAATCAGTTTCCCGGCTAACGTCGAAATTTTCGATTCTGGCACAACCTGCTTGACTAGCCATTTAGCAACTTCGGTAGTCGTGAGTGCGATCGCCGCTTGCACTGTCGAAGGCAACACAGCAAAAGCAGTCGGTAAACACCCCATCCCCTGCTCCTTCTGTTGTTGCAAAACGGATGCTTCCACTTCCCGGTTGCCGTTGAGTCGATGTGCGAGACATTCCCAACAGCCTGTTTTTCCTGGAGTAAAGATAGAACCGAACCATAGTATCCCGCCGATTGGTTTAACAAGTAGCCAGGGTTGCTGAGTTTGCAGGGCTGTTTTGTTGATGTGGCTTAGTTTAGGCTGTTGATAGTCATCAGTGAGAACTACCCGCAAGGAATTCACCCCGGATGTTAGCTCGTCTGGCTGCCCTTGCTGCACGGGAATCTGAATTGCGTGCAACGCTTCAATTAAAGGTTGTGCGTCTACTGCACCAACGGCTGTTACAAAAACTTGGGTGTGCGGAAGGCGATTCTCTTCGAGACGGCAAAGCCGATCGCTGACTACTTGCGGCTCTACACCTAGCAGACTCCAAAAAGCGGCAGCTTGGGGAGTGAGGCTGTGAGCGGCATCGGTCAGGTAGCCTTTTTCATGCAGCCGATCAAGAACGTAGTGGATGTGGTCTGGTGCGACTTGCCCATCTAGCTTTTGGATAATCTCTTCTAGTGTGTGCTGACCATTCAGAAGCGGAAGAATCTGGCAATACAGGACACCCGTCAGTGCATAGGTGGCATATTCGCTAAGTAAATAGACGTTTTTGGGTTCAACGATCTCAACACGAAAATGAGGTTTTATCTGAGGAATCTTCATATCTGTAGGAGCATATTACCTTGTTTGGAGATTAGATTATGTAGTACAAATTTATTTTTTGAATTGTTTCAGCTTGCAATTCACTTTCCAATAAGGCAACTGCCATTTCTTTTACGGGTTGCTGCTGGTAATAGGCGTGAACTCTCCGGGCAATATCGTTTACAGGAAAGTAACTCAAGAAGTCGTTGATATTTTCTAAATAGTAATAGATTTTTCTTTCTGAATTGGCTTGAGAAAGTCCTACACTAATTCTCTTACAAATAGGTAAAGGTTGCAGAACTACTGGCGAGAGAACTTGCATTAATCGCTGCTGTACATCAACTTGTTGCCAATCTTGCTTTGTAATGTATGGATAAAGCTCAATATTGCTTTTACCATTAAATCCACAATCAAATCCAATATGCAAGAAGTTATTAACAAGCAGCATTTTTACATCTGCTTCTAAATCTTTTCCATTCAGGGCAATTGCTAGTTCTTGCTTTTCTGGGTAATTTTTGATAGTTAGGGCAAGGTCTACTGAAGAGTCAGCTAATTCTCTACGAAGATCGACACCAACTAGAAATTCTTTAAGTCTGCTGAAGTCAAAGTCGCCATTAAAGAATTTTTCAATCAAAGAATAATCAGCTTTGACACCAATTCTTGTATTGATTTGATTGAAGAAATCAATTATGATTTTTAGCTGCTGTCTGGTTTCGAGATTAAACTCCAAAAAAAATCTAGCTGGATAAATTCGCTCTACTTCAACTTTGCAGGAAACTTCTAGCGAACAACCGTCTGTAATATTTTCTACTGTTTCTACAAATGATTTGAAGATATCAAGAGCATAAATATTTTCAATCTCAAATACTTGTTCATGGGCAGCAATGAAAGGTAATTTTTTAGCTAATATTTTCATTTTCTACGATCGTCTATTTCCAGCTTGGAATCGGGAGCGGCCATAGTTGACCGATTATTGGGTGAGTACACCCGATGGGGGTGGGTCTGACCGCTCCGTTTGTGAGAGAAAGCTGTAAGCGCGATCGCCCTTGGTGTAGGTGTATTGAGAGGGGCGATCGCTTAACCTTATCTCCAAATCCGCCCCCGCCGAAATGGAGGATCTGCCTCTGTTTTTTGTTGTTTTGCCATCTCCTTAAACCAGTAGCCGTAATCTTCTAATCCGGTCGATCGCGTTAGCCGTTCTTGTGGATCGAGCTTCAGTTTCAGAGGAATTTCTACTTCCTCCCAGACGGGATCGCCTCTGAGTGTTCCCACTGCCCGATTCGTGGTTTTTTCTTCCAGGATTGACCCTACTGTTTGATTCAGAGACCAATAGCGTACCAAGCCAAGTTCTCTGCCAGTCAGGGGGTACAGCCGATTGGCTTCAATCTCTGCTGGCGATCGCACATACCGCCACACCCGCACCTCCAGCAGTTTGCCCTGAAAGCGGGAATCTGGCACGTCTGGCTGTCCACCTAAATAGGTATTGCCAAATGACAAGACAGGAGAAATTGCCTTTTGATTGTCGTTGTTTACCCCGTTAATGTAGAGCTTCGTATCGCCAGAACGACTCCCCGCCCGTGTGACTGCAACATGATACCAGCTTCCAGATGTAATGCTTGCACCCACCGAAGCGATCGCTTCACTAGACAGGGGAGTTTGAAACTTCAGTTCGCCACCTTCTAAATAAAACAGCGTTTCCCCATCGGCAAAAATCACCTGCTTCCCGGCATTCGTCGCCGGATACACCCAGGCTTCGATTGTAAAGTGTCCTTGCGGTCTTAGCGCTCCGCCACCAGCAGAGATCCCCTGATGTTTTTCATCAAGCACCAACACCATCTGAGTACCCTGCAATCTAACAGGGGGGATAGGTGGAGCGATCGCAGGAATTGGCGTCACAGGTGGGCTGGATTCTACAGAGGGTTGAGGCGGACTGGGGGCGACATTGGGGGGGGCGCTTGCAGGTTCGCCCAATCCTCCAGATTCTTCGATTGGTATAAACTGTTCAGGTGACACTGGGGAGGGACTGGGTGAGATATTTGGTGAGGCGGTTGCAGTTTCACCCAGTTCTCCAAGTTGTTCGGTTGTACCTGTATATGTTAGGTTTCCATCAGCATTTTCAATTCCATCCAAGACGATTGAGGTTTTGTTCGGCGAACCATCCGCCCTCTTGCAAGTGGCAGACAGTACATTTCCCTTAATAGAGATTTCGGTGCAAGTTTCTTGGTAACTACTCGGTTTATTCGGGTCAGTTACTTTTAATTCTCCATCAATATTTTCAATTCCCATCAAGACGATTGAGGTTTTATTCGACGAACCATCACCCTTTTTGCAAGTAGCAGATAGGACATTTCCCTTAACAGAAATTTTGGTGCAACTTTGTTGGTAAGTACTACCTCCACCCACTTCTGTAATTACAGGGGCATCTGAGGGTTGGGTTAGTGCAGGAGGACTGGGGGCAACATTAGGGGGTGCGGTTGCTGGTTGGCTCGCTAAACTTTCGGATGCAGTTGGTGAAGATGAGCTTTCTTGATCGGAGGGAGCCGGGGGAGAATCAGAAGATACAGATACAGCGCTTTCTAAAATCCACCAATCTTTAGTGTTTTCCGCAGTCGTAATGTAGCCAACAGAGCTAGTATCCGCACACAGTTTTTGATTACTGTAGGAACAGTTGGTGAGGTAAATCGGCTCTCCATAGCGAATTGAACCTGCCTCACCAGAAACTTTGGCGATCAACCAGCTCTGTTTATTTTCATCGTAGCCATCTTGCGAATAGTAGCAATCATGGCTATCGGCAAAAGCCCCCAAAATGTTATTATTACCCGTTGCTAATTCTGTCGTTTTGATTTTGATGCGACTTTGCGATCTCACCACCTCATTTTCGTAGTTACCTACAAGTTGAAGCGTTACTTTCCCCGTATTTCCTAACTGTGGCCAGTTTGTGCCGCGATCGACACCAACTAGGTATTGATTTGTTGCGTGCTTGAGATAAAAGGTGTCACCAAATTTAACAGTATTATCAGCCATAGTGTTTTTTAAAAAAAATTAGATGGGTCGAGTGTAAATCCCCAATCGCACCAGAACATTTCGATTGTTGCCAGAAGCGCCAAAGAAACCAATAATTTCAGAGCCTTCAGGCGCACCCAGTGTAAACGGCTCTACCTGCTTTTGGTCATTAGCTCCGCCAAACACCTGAGATTGATTGCCTTGATGGGTATGAAATTGAATGCTGATAATATCCTCTTTAGGATAGGTAGAAGTTTGTGCTCCCCACGTTCCGGAAACAGAAGTGAGATAATCTCCTGCGGCTAAAGCAAATGTGCTGAGATCAACTGCCCCGCCAAATGCTTCGGAAAGATAAACTTCAGGAGGATTCGTTACAGGGTTTTCGTATTCGACTTGAATCTTGTCCACTGCCCAGTTCGCACTCACGTTGATACTCTTAATCTTAGTTGCGGTTGTGTTTTTGGGTTGAATTAAAAAATCGGTAGCAGAGATTGAACTGCCTACTGGACCCACTTGTGTAATTACAGGGGCATCACTTTCCAAAATCCACCAATCTTTAATGTTCTCTGCTGTCGTGATGTAGCCGGCATAATCGCTATCAGCACACAGGTTTTGATTAGTGTAGGAACAGTTGGTGAAGTAAACCTGATCGCCATAGCATATTGAACCTGCCTCACCAGAAACTTTGGTAATTACCCAGCTCTGTTTGTCTTCATTCCAGCCATCTTGCGAATAGTAGCAATCGTGGCTATCGGCAAAAGCCCCCAAAATGTCATTATTATCTTTTAAAGGTTCTTTCGTTTTGATTTTGATGCGACTTGGCGATTTAACTACCTCACCCTCGTTACTTAGAAGTTGAAGCTTCACTTTTCCCGTCTTGTCTCCTAACTGTGGCCAGTTGTATGTCCCGGTACCAACAGCAACTATGTATTGATCTGTTGAGTGCTTGAGATAAAAGGTGTCACCAAATTTAACGGTATTATCAGCCATAGTGTTCCTCCAAAGTAGTTGCATGAAGATGAGTTTTGTTAAGCAGAGAAAGCCAGGGGAGTCAAGAGGTTAAGTTCAAGTGGGCAGGATTGCTTAATCTCCTTTCCATCAAAATCCAGCACAGACTGAAGCGGCTAATTCGGGGCTGTTTTTTTCGCTGCTATTGTGGTTTATCAAGAGAAAAATTTAGAGAAACGCCATGCCAGCGAAAGAATCAAAGCATCCAAAGCCAGAAGTTTTTAGTTGGTTATAGCTGCGATATCCAAACCCTGCCGGATCATTGAAGTTTGCGCCGTGCAGCAATCTTATCCGAATGTTAACCAACTCTTCGACGCTGCCGTGAACTACATCAACGGCTTCATGTGGCTGGATTAAATCGGGACGTTTGATGGGGGGGGATTGTTTAGGAAGTTTCATGGTTGGGTTCCTTTTTTGTGGTTGGTTGATGTCCTGTTGTCGAGCCGTTGCTGTATCGGGGAGTCTACCGCTTCCTGTGGGAAAGAAGACTGTGTGGGGATGGGGAGACGGGGTGATAAAAGAGTGTCACGAAAGTAGGGAGCGATCGCACTATCACCGAAGCAAGGAAACGAAGTGAGCTTTCAATCATTTCTTTATCTCCCCATCCCCATAATAATCCGGGCAAAAGCCTCGCTATTCATCCGCTCAAACCAGGCTCAACAACAGGAGGAAAAGTAGTTTTGAGGGGAAATTGACTCTGGGATGGATCAGGAACTTACTCCGCGTCCTCTCCGTTATAAGAACACATCTGGCCTGCCATCGAGTCCCTATGATCCAAATTTTCCAAACTCATACCCGATGGTAGTACAGATGCATTAATAGCGGCATCAGCAAATTGGGACAGGGTAAATTCGGACAGTTCTGCCAGTTGAGTCGGCAGCTGTCCAGTTGCGATCCGGTTGACGGGTTGGGCGGGTTGCGGTATCAGGTTTTGCTTGTCCATGAGAGTTTTCTCCTATTTGTAGTTAGTTGATGTCCATTGCCAAGCGATTTATTTTTGGGAAGCGGGAAAACAAACGTATTTTAGCCTCTCCCACTTCCCTTAGTTACTCCTTTTCCTCATCCTCGTCTGCCTCTAAACCGAAGTTTACGGAAAACCCCCAGATGAGGGCAATTGCTGAGGGATTCATTCTTTACGAATTAGGCTCCCAGACAAGGAAAAGAGAGATTTGAGGGAAATGAAAGGACGTGGTAGAATCAAGCCCTACTCCTCGTCTCCATCATAAGAACAGACCCTCAAACACGCCCTGTAACCAAAAATAGTACCAGGAGTTTCCGTCTGAATCGAGGCTAGTACAGATGCATTAGAAGACTCATCGCTATGCAGTTGCAAAGCTTCTTCAGATAGTTCTGCCAGTTCTGGAGGCAGTTGTCCGGTTCCGATCCGGTTGACGGGTTGGGCGGGTTGCGGCATCAGGTTTTTCTTGTCCATGAGTTCGATTCTCCGTTTTGTGGTTGGTTTATGTCCCGTTGTCGAACCATTGCTCAGTCGGTGGGTCTGACCGCTTCTTTATAGAACAGGACTTACGCAAAAACTCTCTCAAACTCTTATTCCTCTGTGTTCTCTGCGTCCTCTGCGGTTCGTTTTTTGGTCATTTTGCGTAAGTCCTATAGAAGAAGACTGTCTGCTTTCGCCTCTCCATCACCCCATCCCCGTCATCAATAGGGTGTAGACCAGGTTCTCACGTCGCCCAGTGTTACCGGAATCAGATCACTGACATCAATCGTGAACCGGAACACCTTCTTGGCACGACGACTGTTTACCGGGTCAAAGAACTTCAGCTTCACATCCCAACAATCGCTATCCAACCGACAGAAGGGACTTTTCTCCACGGTGATGCTATCTAGTTCCATCCCTGTTGCTACTGCTTCAGCAAACGTCGAAGCCGCCTGGAACGCATTCGTCGCTGCAAAGTTAAGCGCCCGATCTTGAGACGTGGTGCCGAGATTTCGCAAATCGTAGTAAATCCGATTGAGGAAACTAGTTAACGTGCGCCGAATCGGGTCTTCTTGGGCATCTCCGACGGTGGTTTGCACCATCTGTATAGCAGCAGATACGAGTGTATTTATCTTCCAGCCATACATTCCTCGCGGGTTTTGTGGTGCTAGCAGCGGCACAACCTGTCCAGAAAATAGCTTGACGCTGCGCCCGGTCAAAACTCCCGGAATACTCACCCGTTCTACATATTCTTCGCTGCTTTCCGCCTGAATTTGCCCTGCCAATAGCTCTTGTAAGACGGAGTAGGTGTCTCGCGCAAAGGCTCCTTGCGGCTCGATCGCATAAATTGGGGTCAACTCGATGTTCAATGTCCAAATTAGCGATCGCGATTCCGAAGGACTTGCCGCCAAGTAATCCACGATCTGCCTTGCATCGTAAGGGTTTGCTGGAACCACAATCCCGTTAATGTTGTAGGCGGGCATCAATTGTTTGAAGGAATCTCGCCTTGCTTCAGAGCCAAAGTCATAGCCAAGCGTCCCTAAAGCATACACAAGTTGACTGTCAGCGATTTCGCTAGGAGCTTGACTAGCAGTGACAAAGTTCGACGAGGTAGATTGAGTCATGGTGGGTACTTGTTGAGTCCTTGAGTGAGTGGATGGCGTGGCTGAGGAGATAGAGCTTGAGGGAGCGATTGAACTTGCAGCCGATTGAGACTGGTTTACAGGTGCGGCGGCAAGGGCTGCGGCAGGTTCCACGACTGTAACTGTCTGCGTCAGTGATGCAACATCCATTAAGTCATCAACAACAGGGCGATCGGATGATTCAACCTGGCTTTGTTGGGTCCCTTCACAGCCGCAGCCAGAAGCAGCGACTACTGACAAAGTATCTGACACAGTTCCTCCAAATAAGTATTCAAGAGTTCCAGAGATATTGAGTTTGCCAACCAAACAACGACGTGGATCGGAGGTATCGGCCGGTGAACAGGGCAAAGCACTATTTAATAACGCCGCTTTAACTTTTTGCGGATCGGGGGTTTCGCCCTGCTGAATTTGCAAACTTAATAGCAGCGCGGCCACTGCCGTTGCGATCGGCGTAGCAAAACTAGTTCCACTCAACCGAGTAGTTCCGCCTCCTGGTTTTGCCCCCAGGATATTTTCGCCCGATGCCAAAATACCTTGAGCTTGGTAACTTTCGCCCCAATTGCTGAAGTCCATCGGTTTACCCTGGTCATCCATTGCCCCAACCGCTAACACGGCTGGCAAGGCTGCCGGAACGTGTAAACAAGCGCAGCCATCATTGCCTACTGCTGCGACAATCAGCACATTTTTTTCTATAGCTAGCTGCACCGATCGCTTAAGCCATCCTTCTGCCTCACCTTCATCAGTGAGTTGCCCACCGCTAATGTTGATGATGTGCGCCCCTGCATTGACGGCTAGCTCGATCGCCCGGGCTAAATCGAGTTGGGACAGCTGCCGTCCTTCATCTGCGAACACCGGAACGATCAATCCTTTACATTGAGGGGCAATTCCCCTTACAGGGCTACCCGACTGACCAAAGATGATGCTGGCAACATGAGTGCCATGCAGAGACATCTCACCATCAGGATTTGCCTCCCCACTAACCAGCGTCGGTAGCTGGGTCAAATCTGCCCCCAGGAAACAGGGATGCTTCAAATCAGTCAGTCCGTCGAGTACAGCAATGCAAATTTGTGGGCTGCCAGAGGTTTTTGCCCATAGTGGATCGAGAGCTAAAAGATTCATTCTAAAGAGCGATATCCCAATATGGTTCAGTTAAGCCTGAAAGTTAGGTAAAGTAAGCATTATTCCCAAGCATGAAAATTAACTGTGGTACATCTCAAGGATTTATTTTTGTTGTCTCCAACGATAGAAAGTAGTGATTTACTGAATATCCTATTATCAAAATATTTATAGAAACAGCACAACTCTTAATTCGGTTGGACAGCTAAACTAAAAATCTTTTAATTTGCATCCTCAAAAAAATGAATCTCTTGTGGGGTGGGCATTTTTTCTTCTTCTTTTGCATGAAATTGAGAAATTTCATACAGAAGCAGAGGTTTTTGCATTGAAATGTAAGCTCATGAAAATATAAGCGCCATTCAATAATTATTTGAAGGAAATTTTGTAACTACTGTCAAAACTTATTTGAATAATCTATTTAAACACTTTCACTAAAAATAAAACAAGCACATAAATTTCATATATTTATCTCTGCTGTCAAATATATTTTAGCTAATTGCTTCACACATCTTTTTTGTCAATACATAACTATTATACTTTTGAATATCTAATCTCATAAATCTGAGCTAGCAGCATATTTTCAATTAAATTGTCAATAAATAAAATTCATATTTTTAATATATTTTTTTAAACTTATGTTACATAAAATTAAATATAAATTATTTATTAAGCACTATTATATGAGGAGACAAATTATTGTAAGCAGTAGTTTATTTTTAAGTAAGTGGGCAAGAATAAATCAAACTATGTTACGCAATGTAAAATTAATTAAATTGACTCGTAGTGATAGGCTCCAGCGCTATTTTAAGATATGGATGCGCTCGCTATAAACCTTTAATTTTTCACGCCCACTTACTCAAACTTGCTCAAGATAATGATTGCCCAAGAACTTATCAAACGTTATGCAGCGAAGGAAAGAGATTTTCAACACCTGAATTTAAGCCAGATTTCTTTGCATGGTACTGATTTTAATGGTATTGATTTTAGCTATGCTAACCTCAGTAGTGCCAATCTCAGTGAGGCTAACTTAAGTTATGCCATGCTGGTTTGGACAGACTTAAATCGAGCAGACTTGCAAAAAGCTAATTTTGAAAACGCAAATCTATTAAATGTGAGTCTACTGTGGGCAAACTTAAGTCACGCTAATCTAACTAGAGTAAACTTAACCAATGCTCACTTGAATTATGCCAAGCTTGATTCTGTCTGCCTACGAGAGGCAAATTTAACAAATACTGATTTAGAAAATGCTTGTTTGACTCAAGCAGACTTAACTGGGGCAAATTTGTTTAAAGCCAGTCTCAAAGCTACAGACTTGACTGGCGCTAAGTTTGATGATGCTAATCTTCGTCAATCCAACTGGGAAGGGGCGATTTTATCTGCTGCTTCTTTACGACGAGTTGATTTGGAAGGAGCGCAATTACAGGATACTATTTTAAAAGGATCTGACTTAACAGAATCAGATTTAATTAAATCTGACTTGAGTAATGCAGATTTTAGTGATGCAATTTTACGTCAAGCTGCCTTGGAGTTAGCCTGTTTATTTAATACAGACTTGAGTCGTGCTGATTTAAAGTTAGCTTCTTTATTTAACGCCAACTTAGAGGAGGCAGTTCTAAATGGAGCAAATTTGAGTGATAGTGATTTAAGACACGCAAACTTTACAAATACTCAATTAGAGGGAGTAAATTTTTCCGGTTCTCGTGTTAAAGGAGCTTTGTTTACCGATGCGATGGGGTTAACTGCTCAACAAAAGCAATGGCTGAGGAAAAACGGAGCATTGAATATTTCTGATTTGTAGAATGATGGATAATACTAATTCGTAATTCATAGTTATACAAGTTGGATTTTATCTGTGTTTTGAGATTGCAATGTGTAGAAATGCAATGTCTTGCCTTGCGCCACTGCTTTGAAAAAATTGATATGAAAAAAATAGAACTTTAAACATCTTTGGTTTTTAAGAGAGATGAGGAGCATAGAACAATTTATCCAATTGACGGAAGCATTAATTAATGATAAGACAGGGAAATCACTTTCTTTTATCCAAAAAGCTGTTTTGTCAGCATCTCTCTTAGAAACAAAAAAAAATTATGCCCAAATTGCTATAGAAAACAACTACTCGGAGAATTATATCAGGCAATTGGTTGCTCCTAAATTGTGGCAACTACTTTCTAATACTCTTGGCGAGAAAGTTAATCGAACTAATTGTCGTGCTGTGCTAGAGCAACGATTAGACAGTTCATGTTTGCAAACAATATCTCAGCCTACACAGATGCAGGAAAAGATAGTTTTAGAACCTCCAGAAGGACAAGTTCCGCTTTCTTCTACTTTATATATTAAACGGGACTTAGAACAAGTCTGTTATCAAGTAATTCTCCAACCTCGTGCGTTTATCCACATCAAAGCGCCGCGAAAGATGGGGAAAACTTCTTTAATGACCAGAATCCTTGCTTATGGTAGTTCGCATAATTATCATACTGTTAGGCTAAGTTTACATCGCGCTGAAACAGAAGTTTTTAGCTCATTAGAAAAATTTTTACGCTGGTTCTGTGCTAATGTTACCTATCAGCTAGGAATCAAGTCAAAGTTAGAGGAATATTGGGACGAGGATATGGGTGATTTGATGAACTGTACTATCTATTTTCAAGGGTATGTGTTACAAGAAATCTCTACTCCGGTTATCTTAGCATTAGATGAAGTGAATAAGTTGTTTGAATATCCTCAATTGACTCGTGATTTTTTGGGGCTATTACGCTCATGGTATGAAGAAACAAGAGATATATCAATTTGGCAGAAATTACGAGTTTTAATTATTAAATCTACCGATATTTATATTAATTTAGATATTAACAAATCTCCTTTTAATGTAGGATTAGCAATTGATTTACCTTCTTTTACAACATTGCAGGTAGAGGATTTAGCACAACGTCATGGACTCCAACTGACAGCTTTGCAATTTGAACAATTAATGGCGCTTACAGGAGGATTTCCTTATTTGGTGCGACTGGCGTTTTATCATAGCGTTCAACATCAAATTCCTGTGGACAATATACTACAAGATGCCACAAATGATACTGGAATTTTTAGCGAACATTTGCACAATCAGTTACACTCACTTCTGCAAAGTCATGATTTGCTTGAAGTTTTTCAACAGGTTATTAAGTCAACTGCACCTATAATTTTAGAGCAAGAAGTAGCATTTAAATTAAAAAGTTTGGGACTGATATATCTAGAAAATAAAACTGCAACAGTTAGTTGTGGTTTGTATAGAGAGTATTTTAGTGATTACTTTATTAATAATACAGCAATTATAGCTCGTTCGTAACCAACAAGTACCTCGACTGAATAAACAAGTCAGGGTGATGTAGCTTTCAAATAAAAAAACCAGTTAATTCATGTTGAAATTAAAAAACATTTCTAGACAGTACTCTAAGTATATTAAAATCTCCGCAATATTATTTTTCAGTAATATATTTACTTATTCTCTTACCTGTTTTAACCCAGTTAATGCTCAAATAATACCCGATAACACGTTGGGAGCCGAAAAATCTACGATTACCCCTCAAAATACTCGTGAATTAATCGGCGGAGGTGCAATTCGTGGTGGTAATCTTTTTCATAGTTTTCAAGAATTTAATATCAATCAAGGGGAACAGGTTTATTTTGCTAATCCGGCGGGTATTAGTAACATTCTCACTCGGGTTACAGGAAATAATATATCTAAGATTTTTGGGACATTAGGTGTGGATGGGGCTGCAAATTTATTTTTGATTAATCCGAATGGGATTATTTTTGGTAAAAATGCCCAATTAAATATTGCAGGTTCTTTTTTAGCTAGTACTGCGAATGCAATTAAATTAGGAGAAAATGGGTTATTTAGTGCAACAGAACCGCAAAATAGTAATTTACTAACGATTAATCCAAAAGTTTTATTTTCTAATGCCTTACACCAACAACAAGCAGAGATTAATGTAGCAGGAAATTTAACGTTAGGTACTGGGCAAAATCTGACTTTACAGGGAGATAAGATCATCAGTACAGGTTCTTTGACTGTACCAGGAGGAACTGTGCAGCTTTTAGGAAATCAGGTGAGCTTATTAAATAATGCCAATATTAACACTGATGCTCTCAAAAATGGCAATGGCGGCACTGTAATTATTAAAGCAAATGATCTAACCCGTTTTGAGGGTAATATTAGCGCCCGTGGTGGTGACAATTCTGGGAACGGTGGTTTTGTGGAAATATCAGGTGGCAGGGTGGAATTTGCTGGTACTGTGGATACTAGCGCTGTAAATGGTTTTGGTACATTCCTGCTTGAGCCGAAAGATATTCTTATTCAACCAGGGGGTACTGTTAGCGGTCAAAGTTTAAGCCAATTGTTAAGGCTAAATAATGTCAATTTACAGGCTAATAATGATATCACTGTTGATGATGATATTACTGGCGTTGGGGCAAATAATCTTAACTTAGAAGCAGGGCGATCGCTCACCATTGCTCCCAACCGCAGTATCATTCTCAATGGTGGTAATTTTAACGCTAAAATTAATGATGAAAATGCGATCGCTACCGAAAGAGATCCTGGAGTAGCACAGTTTTTTATGAATTCAGGCTCCCAAATCCTTACCAATGGCGGGAATGCAATTATCACATCAGGAACCTTTGGGCAAACCAGTCAAATTAATACTACCAATGCATCCATCATTTCTGCAAAAAGTAGCGGCAATGGTGGCGACATTGCCCTAAACGCGATCAATGATATTACGACTGGTAGATTAATTAGTGGGTTTTTCAATATACCCAATATCACCGACTCTATAAATAGCGGTGACATCACTATCAAAAGTACCGCAGGTGGAATTACAACTACTAATTATGTGTTAGCTAATGCCTTATTGCAAGCAGGAGACATTTCATTCTTAGCCGCAGGTAATCTCAGCCTCAATGCCGCAGGTGACTTTCCTCGTTCAGGTAATATCGCTTCGATTGGAGACACACCAGGAAAAATTACATTTAGTAGTGGTAATATCCTCTCTGGTAAAAATATTCGCATTGTGAATGCAAACTTAGGTGCTGGTAGAGGCAATGACATTACCCTCACCGCCCGCTCAATCTTTCTCGACACTACATCTATTTTTGCTCTTGCTAGGGGTAAAGGTCGAGGGGGAAATATGATCCTCAATGCTACAGATGATGTAGTAATGCGGACAAGCGATATTGGTACAAATTCTGATGCGGCGTTGGCTGTAAATATTCCTACTGGTGCTAGCGGCGATGCTGGGGATTTGACTCTCAATGCTCGTCGGTTGAGTATTAGCCAAGATCCAACAGCTTTCTTCCCATTTAAAGCAACTGCGATCAGTACTGGAACTGACCCAAACACAACGGGTAATGCCGGAAATTTAACAATCAATGCCTCAGAATCCGTAGAACTTATCGGTCGTCAACCCACAACCCCAATACTTACCCCTAGCCAATTGGTGAGCCAACTTATACGAGGAACAGGAGTAGGTATCAGCACAAATGCTTTCGGAAGTGGTAACTCTGGCAAACTGACGGTTAACACTGGGCGCTTAGTGCTTCGAGATGCAGGTGGAATTACTACATTCCCAGTGTCAGGTAATGGCGGAGATTTAACAATTAATGCAACAGAAATATTGTTGCAGAATTTTGCCGGGATTCAAACAGCAACAGCTGGTTCAGGGCAAGCCGGGAATTTGACAATCAACGCTGACAACGTAACCCTCACCGGTAGGTCGATAATCAATGCAACGGCGCTAGCTGGTACGGGTAATGCTGGCAACTTAAATTTATCAGTTAAACAACTAAATGTCCGTAATGGTTCCATCGTTTCGTCAGCAACCACAGCAGAGGGGAATGGAGGAAGATTAACTCTCAACGCTACCGATGGGGTAGAAGTGGTGGGGACTTTTGCAGATAATAGTAGTCTTCCTAGTGCGATCGCAACGGGTTCATTTAATGCGACGGGTGGTAATGCTGGGGCTTTAAATATTACGACTGGGCAGTTAATTGTCCACCAAGGGGGAGAAATCACCACCGCTACGCTTGGTCAAGGCAATGGGGCAGCGCTGACAATTAATACCCGCACGCTGCAATTAGATAACGGTAGAATTAACGCTTCCACATCTGCGGCTGGTAACGGAGGCGATATTACTATCAACGCCACCCAATCAGTAGAAGTTGCTGGTAAAGGATTTGCAAACTTGCAAGAAAAAATTATCAATCCAGCCTTTGCAGGTACTCTCAGGCTTGATAACTTTGACCAGGGAATCGTTGCTGTTAGCGCAGGTGAAGGTAGCGCTGGCAATGTTGTAATTGAAACTCCAAATTTTATCGCCCGGAATGGTGGAATAATTGGTACTACCGCCTTGGGTCAAGGACAGGGGGGGAATATTAATATCAATAGTAGTAATACTTTTGATTTGGATAACTCTTTCATCGGTGCAGGAACATTAACCAATGCCCAATCTGGCAATGTTAACTTAACAGCCCGTCAACTCACAGCCAAAGGCGGCACACAGGTATTTACTACTACCTTTGGTTCTGGAAAAGCTGGGGATTTAACAGTTAATGCTTTAAAATCCATTGATTTAATTGACCCCTCTCAGCAGGGTTTCGGCTCAGGCTTATTTGCCTCTTCTGCTCAAACTGCTGCGGGAAACGGGGGAGACATTAATATCAACATTCCCAATGGTGACTTAAATATCCGCAATCGCGCAACAATATCTGTCAGCGCTTTAGGAACAGGCAATGCTGGAGATGTTAATATTGATGCCCGTTCAATTTTCCTCGATCAAGGTTCCATCACTGCTACGAGTGTTTCGGGACAAGGAGGTAACATCAACCTCAAAGTAGCCAATAACCTACTTTTACGAAATAATAGTCAAATTTCCACCCGTGCAGGAACAGAAAATAGTGGTGGTGGTAATGGCGGCAATATGGATATTAATAGTGGATTTATTATTGCTGTTCCCCAAGAAAATAGCGATATCACAGCCAATGCTTTTGCTGGTAATGGTGGGAATATCAACATTACTAGTCAAGCTATTTTTGGCTTACAGGTTAATAACGAACTCACCCCAAATAGTGACATCACCGCCAGTTCTCAATTAGGCATCAATGGCACGATTAATATCAATACCCCAGATGTTGACCCCTCTAGAGGATTAGCTCAATTGCCTTCTGTGCCTACCGATCCGGCAAATCAAATTGTGGCTGGTTGTCCCAGCAACGAAGAGGCAAATTTTGTGATTAGTGGACGGGGGGGTTTACCAGAAGATCCCCGTCAAGTATTGCGTGGTCAGATAGTTTTGCAGGATATGCGAATTGGTGCAGATTCCCCAAATAAATCAGGGCAAATCAGCAATAGAAAAGTACCAGATGCAAAAGAGCAACCACCATTACTAGAAGCTACTGGATGGATAATTAATCAACAAGGACAGGTAGAATTAGTGGCAAACACTACCCAAGTACAACCTGATGGTGGGAGAAATAAAAGTGATTGTGGGAATTTATCGGCTCAACCGTGACCGATTCACCCATCAATATTTAGCCATCCCACAAGAGTTATGTTTAATTTGGTTATGCAAATTAGATATTTTTCAGATGCTCATGCTTGATTACTAAATCGTACCTGTATATTTTAACAAAGTTTCGGGGTTTAATTCCTAGCCTTTGAAGGGCAGAACGTTTTGTGTCGGGGTTAAATCCCCGTTACAAAACGTAATTACGAATTACGAATTATTTTAATTCTGCATCCATATTTTCAAAATTGGTTGACTAACAACAAATTGGATGTTTTAAAAAAGTATAAAAATGATATATTGACATAGAAAAACAAGTACGATTCTTTCATAGGGTCTAAATTTAGGCTGTTAATAACATCATCTTGCAAATAGAAAATAGAAATTATTATGACTATTTATGCGTATTCATCGTCACCTAATTTTAGTCCTACTAATCTTTTTCTTAATAACAACTGTTTTACCAGCCACCGCCGAGTATTCTGCTTCCCCAACTCAATCCCCAGTCAGCTTAATTGAGCAAGGAAAACAACTTTATGATGCCGGGAAGTTGGTAGAAGCTGCACAAATTTGGTCACAAGCAGCCCAGATATTTCAGCAAAATAAACAGCAGCACTATCAAGTATTAAGTTACAACTATTTAGCGATCGCCTATCAAGACTTGGGCAAGTGGTCAGCAGCGCGATCGCTAATCACCCAAGCTGAGAATATCCTAAAAACAGTGGATGATTCCTTCCTTTACGCCCAAGTCCTCAACACCCAAGGAAGTTTACAATTTAACACTGGACAACCGGAATTAGCCTTAGAAACTTGGCAGCAAGCTGAGAAAATCTATCGTTCCTTCAAGGATGTAACAGGGATTGTGTTATCGCAGATTAACCAAGCCCAAGCATTGCAAACGTTGGGAGAGTATCGTCGCGCCCAAAGGCAACTAGAACAAATCA
Source organism: Nostoc sp. (assembly GCF_036916975.1). Taxonomy (GTDB): domain Bacteria; phylum Cyanobacteriota; class Cyanobacteriia; order Cyanobacteriales; family Nostocaceae; genus Nostoc. Next base: position 6,147 of record NZ_JBALFF010000067.1, on the reverse strand, counting down.
ATCAAGACCTTGGTGCTTTACCTGATAATCTCCTAAAAGCTAGAGGATTGCGGAGTTTAGGGGTAACTCTGCAAGTAGTGGGAGATTTAGAGCGATCGCAACAAATATTATCGCAAAGTTTAGCGATCGCCAAGCTGGTAAATTCTACCGCAGATATTGGGGAAACCTTTTTAAGATTGGGGAATACAGCTAGAGCTAGGGAAAATTTTAAAGCCGCCCTAGAATTTTATCAACAAGCAAGCGCAATTGGTGGCGAACATACTCAATTAGAAGCACTCCTCAACCAACTCAGCCTTTTAATAAAAACTGATCAAAATCCAGATGCACTAATATTATTACCCCAAATTCAAGAACGTCTTGCTAATCTTCCTCCCAGCCGTTGGGGAATTTACGCCCAAGTTAATTTAGCAGCAAGTTGGATGAAACTGTCATCATCAAAAACAAAAGACATTGCTCAACTTTTGGCAAAAGCAGTCCAACATTCCAGAGAATTAACAGATGCCAGAGCGCAAAGTTATGCTTTAGGAGAATTAGGACATCTCTACGAACAAACTCAGCAATTCTCAGAAGCCTTAACTCTCACCCAAACAGCATTATCTTTGGCACAAGCAATACAAGCAGATGATATTGCTGTCAATTGGTTGTGGCAGCAAGGACGAATCGAGAAAGCTAGAGGGAATATTGAGACAGCAATTACTGCTTACGAACAAGCTGTTGATTCCTTAACATCTCTGCGTCAAGATTTAATCCAAATGAATCCGGAAGTGCAGTTTTCTTTCCGCGATCAAGTTGAACCAGTGTATCGGCAGTTAGTACAATTACTTTTACAAGATGTAGACACCCTGCCACAAATCATTAAGCAACAACACTTAGAGAAATCTCGCCAGACAATTGAGGCACTGCAATTAGCAGAGTTAGAAAACTTCTTCCGCCAAACCTGCTTAACTTATAAACCGCAAGCAATAGATAAAATTGATTCAAAAGCAGCAGTAATTTACCCAATTTTGCTAGAACGTCGCTTAGAGGTAGTTGTTTCTCTTCCTGGACGACCTTTGCAACATTATGGAACAACCCTTTCATCACAAGAAGAATTAAAGGTTTTTGATGAACTGCGCCAGTCTTTAAACCTTGCTTTCTTGCCTGACGAGGTACTACCTTCTGCCCAAAAATTATATGATTGGTTATTACGTCCTGCCCAAAAACAGATAGAACTTCAGGGGATTAAAACCTTAGTATTTGTCTTGGATGGTTTTTTACGCAGTATACCAATGGCAGTTCTCCACGATCGCCAACAGTTTATCATCCAAAAGTACAGCATAGCATTGACCCCCGGTTTACAACTGTTAGAATCTCGCCATTTTCCTCCGCAACAATTTCAAGCCTTAACTGCGGGTTTAGCAGCAGCACGTCAAGGTTTTGCTGAGTTACCTGGTGTCAAACAAGAAATTAAACAAATTACAAACTATGTGCATACACAAGTACTGCTTAATGAAAAATTTACTCGCGCCAACGTCCAAAAGCAAATAGAAAAAGTTCCCTTTTCTATAGTTCATCTTGCCACCCACGGAGAATTTAGCTCCAAAGCCGAAGACACATTTCTTTTAACTTGGGAAGACCGGATTAATGTTAAAGATTTAGATAGATGGTTAAAAGGTGCATCTTCAAAACTGAGCAAAAATGCTCCACGCCAACCAATTGAGCTATTAGTTCTTAGCGCTTGTCAAACTGCCAAAGGCGACAACCGCGCTGCTTTAGGATTGGCAGGAATTGCTATCCGTTCTGGTGCTAGGAGTACTTTAGCAACCCTCTGGTCAGTACAAGACAAATCAACTGCTGACTTGATAGCAGAGTTTTACCGTCTGCTTACCCAGAAGGTGGTCAGCAAAGCCGAAGCACTGCGTCAAGCACAACTATCTCTATTAAATTCTTCTCAGTACAAACATCCTTATTATTGGTCTGGGTTTGTACTGGTAGGAAATTGGCGTTGACTCACAATCAGGGAGGCTTAAAACAATTCGCAATTCGCAATTCGCAATTCGCAATTCGTAATTAAGTTTTGTAATGGGGATTTAACCCCAACACAAAACTTACCGATTTTAGAGCCGGGGGACTTAAACCCACGGAACTAGTTAAATATAACTCTTGTGGGGTGGGCATCTTGCCCGCCCAGTTTATGCAATTTAAATGTGGAACAGCTTAGAAGCTCTTTACTTAAACCCTCCAACTTTGTTAAAAAATAACACCTGAACTCTGACAAATCACAACCAACCACAGACATTTCAGAAAATGATCGTAAATAATGCCTCATATCAATTTAAATTCTTTACTGTTGGCTTATCTTTACAACTGTTGATGTTTGCCTTACCCAGTTTGGCGCAATCAGAATCACTCACACCAAAAGCCAACCTACCAGAGCAATTCGTTTTTCAAGAGACTTTTGAACCACCTGGAGAGCCAAAACCAAAAAGTGAAACTGTTGGTGCAGGTTCTCGTGATGGGCTGAGGTGTTCTGAGAATGAACAGCCTATTAAACCTTTAATGCCAAAACATAACTTTGGGTTAACCTTCCAAGATCATCCTCCCGTATTCATTTCCTTACCCAAAACTTCAGCACAGAAGGTTTTGCTGACTTTTAGAGATGAAACAGGTAACTATTATCAAAGAACTTTTTTACCTATTACTGCTAGTGGAGGAATTGTTAGCTTCACTCAACCCAAAGAAAAAACGCCGTTAACCGTAGGTAAAAATTACGAATGGTCTTTAGTAGTTGTCTGTGGAAAAACTGTGCAACCAGACGATCCTATATTTAAAGGTTGGGTACAACGAGTTGCAAAAACGACTAAAGTTGATAAGGAGTTGAGCCAGTTGACTACCATTGGTCAAGCAAACTGGTACGCACAGAGAGGATACTGGTATGAAATGCTTATGGCCATAGAGAAAGTTAGAAAAGCTGAACTTAAGAATACCCAATTAAAATAATTCGTAATTATTTTGTTGTAGTATCTTGTCTATCAACTGCTGATTTTCTTTGCCTTCTGCTTGTTTGAAATATTCAATCGCAATTTTTCCAGCAGCAGGTTGCTCTTTTGCAACCGCAAGTAGTGACTTGAGAGTTTGCTGGAGTTGGATTTTCTCAAGCTGCTTAGTTGCAAACATAGGTAAAATAATCGGAGCAAGTATTAATCCCAATAATGGAGGAATAATCGGAATCCACCAACCTTGTAAAAATACCAGATAACTAAACACAATTAATCCTAGTCCAGTGCTAGTGACGACAAACATTAATTGTGTAGGTGATTTTAACCGCCAAGCAATTAATGTTCCTATCCCAGACCAAAGCAAAATCCATAAGCTCTCCCATATCTCAGACCAAGTTCGCAGCATTCCTTTTCCTTGCAGCGCTGCGGTTAATATTTGGCTGGTAATATTAGCATGAATAAATACTCCTGGCATTTGTTTTGTTGACCCCAATAAGCGATTGTTATAAGGTGTTTGAAAAAAGTCATTAATACTTTCAGCTGTTGCACCAATTAAGACAATACGATTTTGGATTTTTTCTTTTGGTATCCGTTCTTGCAACAAATCTGTGATGGAGAAGCTTTGAAAGTTTTGTTCTGTGCCGTGATAATTAAGTAAAATTTGATAACCTCCAGTATCAGCCCGAACATAGCCTCCATCAAAGGGCTGCAAGGGTACTATTAAGGCTTTGCCAAGCTGGATATGATGGCGATTTTCCGGATCAGGATGGGGAGTTATACCAAAAGCTTTTAAGTATTGTAATGCTAATTGTAAACCCAAACTCTGCCGTAATTGATTTTTTGGCGATCGCGCCAACGTCTGTGATGAACGCACTGTCAATAAGGCTCGACGTACTTTACCATCTCCATCCAATACTTGGTCACTAAAACCCACCTGATTTAATTGAGCTAATACTTTTGGTGGTGCAACCTTAGTGCCTACAACTTTATCAACACCAATAAGATTGGGAGTAGCTTTGAACAATTCTACTAATTCTTGATACCCTGGTTCTACTGGCAAATCTCGATATAAATCCAACCCAATTAATTTAGGTTGATAAATTTTCAATTTGTTGAGCGCTTTAACCAAAATACTATCAGGTATGGGGTATTGTCCTATTTTTTGTAAATCTGGTTCATCAATTGTAATTACAACAACACGAGAATCAATTCCTGCTTGGGGTCGTTGTTGCAAAAATCTGTCAAACATATTCCATTCCATTCCCTGCAATAAACCAATGAAGCGTAGCAGGGTAATAAAACTAGTAATACCAATTGCAAAGCTGACAATACACGGTTTACCAAAGTGTAATACAGCATTTAATTTAGCAGCTTTTCGAGCTTGATTTAAAATTCGATTTGCTTCCTTTGCAGCCGCCAAAGTAAATTGTGCTTTTTCTAATTCAATTTTCTCGGCGGTTAAATTTATTTCAATTTCTTGTTTATCCAACTGCTGACTAATAGCAATAAACTGATAATCTATATTAGAAAGTTTTTTATTTTCTGACCAAGCTACTGCTTGTTTTAATTTCATGCCTCTTAATAATTGAGTGTTGTCTTGCTGATTGCTATCAACCCAACTTTTGAAATTTTGAGAATATGGACGGAGATTTTTTAAGTTTTTAGTAACCCAATCTAAATTAAATATAGCTTGATAAATTTTATTTTTTATTTGACTTTTCCCTTGACATATAATAACTAAACCCGATAAAATTAACTCATTCTTTTCTCTAATATCATCAATTGTGACTTCTTCACCCATTAAAATTTGCTGGTAGACTCCTAACAATCTTCCTGCCGTTTGCTCGTTCTCTAGAAGACGGGAGCTTATAGTTCTTAAGTGTTCCGGTTCATCTTGAAATTCCCAATTATTTATAATACGGGATCTAACTAAATTACTAACAAATAATTGAGAATTGTTCATTAGTAATTTATCTCTATCTTCCCATTTCTCATTTGCCACAATTTGACATAGCTTTTGAGTAAGAAATGGTTGTCCACCAGTCCAAGCTAATATCTCTTTTAAAATAAGTTTTGGATTTACTACTTTTCCTTCCAATCCTTTTGTTAAAGGGATAGTTTCTTGTAGCTTAAACCCCTGAAGTTCTATTGATTTACCAATATTAAATGATGTACGTCTTTTATCTTGAATCAAATCTAATGGAGTTGCCACTCCGAAAATAGCAAAGGTAATACGTTTATATTCAGGATTGATTGCTCGTTGATTATAGCAAAACCGAATCAGTGCAAAAAAATCATCAACTGAGAAATCCAAACTCAGAATACTATCAATTTCATCAACAAAGATAAATAATTGTTTGCCAGGAAAATGAAGCTGTAATAATTCCTCAATAAACCACCTTAATCTTTCCAGTAAAGATATATCTTCTTGTTCACGCCACCAACTTTTTAAATTGATTTTACTTAATAAATTAAAACCTAACCATAAATCACCAATTACACTCTTATACCACTGGAGTGGGGTGATATGTGAAGTACCAATAATCGACATATCAATGCTACTGCATTTAAATCCTTCTTGTTCCAAGCAATGTTTTGTACTTGCAAGCAGAGAGGATTTACCCATTTGTCGAGAGTTCAGTATGTAGCAACACTCTCCCTGCTTGAGAGCCTCATAAAGCAGGGTATCTGCTTGTCTTTGAACATAACTAGGTGCATTAACTGTCAAACTGCCACCGACTTGGTATTTATAATCAGTCATAGGTTTAAAGGTGGTTTAGCCATTATTGCACCTATTGAACAGTACTTGGAGAGTCAACTTTCAACAAAACGTCTCCGAATTTATCGTACTTTGCTAAAAGTTATTGCTCACAAGGCTGTTCTTGATGGTTGGTGAGAAAATTTGTGTTGCCTTATACTAGGTTCCGAGCGCAAACCACAGTTAATAGTCAACCATATTTTGACACCCCTGAAGATGCTTATCAGGCATATTGCGATTAGGTCATTGTCTAAGCCATGACTGAAAATTAGCTGTATCTCTGACTGCGTTAGAACCGGGAGCGCGTCCGTGTCGATTCTGAGGAGAAATCCAAACGGTGCAAAGGAATGCCTCATGCACCATATCGTCATGTATTAAATAGTCTGTTGTACATTCTAATTACTGGGTGTA